>JAFXSH010000035.1 GCA_017525805.1 Clostridia bacterium
CGAAGGCCGCATCACCGCGCCGGACGGCCACATCTACGCCCTGGCCGCCATCATCGCCGTGAACGCCGCACGCACGGAAAAAATCTGGTGCAACAAGGCCTGGCTGGACGCCTGCGGCCTGGAAGTGCCCACCACCTTTGAGGAACTGGAAACCGTGCTGCGCGCCTTCAAGGAATACGACGCCAACGGCAACGGTGAAGCGGACGAAATCCCCATCGCCGCCGCCGACCTGAATTTCTGGTTTGACACCATGGCCGGCATGTTCGGCCTGCAATACCAGTTCGGCCAGGAAATGAACCTGAGCGAGGACGGAAAAACCCTGACCACCTGGCTGACCAGCGACCAGTTCAAGGCCTTGCTCCAGTGGAGCAACAAAATGTACGAAGAGGGCCTGATGGACCCCGACCTCTTCACCCAGGAGTATTCCAAGTTCAACGCCAAGATGAGCGGCCAGATGATGGGCATTTTCTTCAATCAGGCCGACGACGCCTTTGATTCCACCAATTACATCGGCATCGCTCCCATGTCCGGCATGAGCGATAAGCTGTATGTGCAGAGCGGCCCCGTGGCCCGCGATATGGGCACCTTCGCCATCACATGCGACTGCGACTACCCCGAAGCCGCCATCCGCTGGATCGACTATCTGTTCAGCGAAGAAGGCAGCTACCTGATGCGCTACGGCATCGAGGGCAAGACCTGGACCCGGGACGAAAACGGCTATCCCGTTTACGTGGACGGCATCCTGAACAATCCCAACGGCTCCGGCCCCACCATCGCACAGTTCTGCATCTGGCCCGGCGGCGGCTCTCCCCAGTACCTGAACGACCGCAACTGCATCGCGGTATGCTCTCCCACCACTCAGGCCGCCCAGGCTGCCCTGGACCCCTATATGGACTATGTACTGTACGCCGAACCGCTGTTTGACGCCGACGTAAACGAACGCCTGCAGATCCTGGATACGGACATCACCACCTATATGCGTTCCTGCGCCGCCAAATTCATCCGGGGCGAAATGAGCTTCGATGAATGGGACACCTACTGCAAGACCCTGGAAGGCATGGGCCTGGACGAATGGGTCGGCATTTATCAGGAACGTCTGGACAGCTATCAGTAATCACGCAAAAACTTTCGTATCAGAAATCTGACGCACGGAGGGAGAGGGAAAGCCCTCTCCCTCTTCGCTTTAAGGAGGGAAAGGACCCATGTCTGCTCATCCCGCTGCCAGGCCCGCCCCGGGACGCTGGTTCAGGAAACGGGTATTGGCCCATTGGCAATTGCTGGCGCTGCTGGTTATACCTGCGGCGTGGTATATCATTTTCTGCTATGTGCCCATGTTCGGAGTGCAGCTGGCATTCAAAAACTACAAGGTAAGGCTGGGCATTTTAGGCAGCCCCTGGGCTGATCCTCTCCTGCGTCATTTTACCCGTTACTTTTCTTCGTATTATGCCTGGAGCACCATTTGGAATACACTGGCCATTAATTTGGGCTGTCTGCTGATCGGTTTTCCCGCGCCCATTATCCTGGCGCTGGTGCTGAATGAAATCAACAGCCTCCGGTTCCGCAAAATATTACAGAATATCACGTATATTCCTTATTTCCTTTCCATCGTAGTGGTGGTGAGCATGCTCAAACTTTTCACCGATCAAAGGTACGGGGTCATCAATATCTTCATTCAGGCGCTGGGCATGAAAGCCATTCCGCTGATGGAGTCGGAATACTATTTCCGTCCGCTGTATGTGCTCAGCAACGTGTGGCAGAACATGGGCTGGAACGCTATCATTTATATCGCCGCTCTGGCAGGGGTGGATACCGCCCTGTACGAAGCCGCCACGGTGGACGGAGCTTCCCGCTGGCAGAAAATCATTCATGTTTCGATCCCCTGTATCCTGCCCACCATCGTAACCATGCTGATCCTGCGCATCGGGCAATTGATGACCATTGGCTTTGAAAAAGCGCTGCTGATGCAGAACGACCTGAACATCGGCACCAGCGAGATCATTTCCACCCTGGTCTATAAAAACGGCATTCAGAAAGGCGATTACAGCTACGCCACAGCCGTGGGGCTGATGAATTCCGTAGTGAATCTCGTCCTGATCGTGACCGCCAACACCGTATGCCGCAAAACGCTGGATCAGAGCTTATGGTGAGGTGATAAAGATGACACAATTGACCGCGCGCCGCGGCACGCATATCCGCGAATCCAGGGGGGACAGGATCTTCCAAGCGGTGATCCTGGTTTTCAGCGTCCTGCTCATGTTCATCGTCGCATATCCGTTGTATTTTACGGTGATCGCGTCCTTTTCCAAACCGGAAGACGTGCTCCTGGGCCGGGTGATTTTCTGGCCCAAGAATATTTCCGTTGAAAGCTATAAAATGGTGATTGCGGAGCAAAGCATCTGGATGGGCTATGGCAACACGATCCTTTATACGGTGCTGGGCACCCTGGTCAACCTGGCGCTCACAACCATGATGGCTTATCCCCTGAGCTGCAAAGAAACGCCTTGCCGGGGCGTGCTCACCTTCGTAGCCTCCTTTACCATGCTGTTTTCCGGCGGCCTGATTCCCACCTATCTGCTGGTGCGGCAATTGGGCATGTACAACACCATCTGGGCCATGCTGCTGCCCACGGGCATTACCACCTATAACATGCTGGTGATGAAAAACTTCTTTCAGTCCAGTATTCCGGGCGAATTAAAAGAGGCGGCTTACTTGGACGGCTGCACCGATTTGCAGACGCTGTTCCGCGTGGTGCTGCCCCTGTCCGGTTCCATCATCGCCGTCATGGTGCTGTTTTACGCCGTGGCCCACTGGAACGAGTATTTCAACGCCCTGATCTACTTAAAGGACCGTTCCCGGATGCCCCTGCAGGTGATCCTTCGGGAGATCCTGCTACAAAACCAGGAACTGGCCCAGGGCGACGGCACGGGCCTCTATGAAAAAATGATGGCGGCGGAAACCATGAAATATGCCATCATCATCGTCGCCAGCGTGCCCGTGATTTGCATGTATCCCTTCGTGCAGAAGCATTTTGTGAAGGGCGTCATGGTCGGAGCCATCAAAGGCTGAGGAAGGGGCAGAAAAGCGATGCGGGAAAACGCCGGTTCGCAAAAGCATAAAACGCTGCAGCACCGTTTTCTGATTTTTACGCTGCTGATTTCTTTGCTTTTGATCGTGCTGACGCTGGGCTTCTCCTTCGCTTATTTTCTGCGCTCCATGTCCGCCACCACTGAAGAATACCTGACCAGCTACATCCGGTACGCCGATGACGCCCTGACGGAGAGGCTGAACAACGCCACGCTGCTGGCGCATACCGCCGCTTCGGACGAGCGGATCATTCAGCAGGCGATCCGCAACTCCGCCCCGGAGGCCAGCTACCCCTGGTTTCTGGAACAAATGAGCGTCCGTAGCTACCTGAACGGGCTGATCGTGGATAAAAGCTATATCTCCCGGATCGCCTTGGTGCTTCAAAACAGGACCATCTTCTCCTCCGGGGATACGCTGTACTGGCACAGCATTCATGAAAGCTGGCTCAGCGAAGGCAAAGAAACGCTGCGGACGATCTATCTGTCCGATCAAAATCGCGTGGTGATCAGCCGCCCGCTGCTTGTCCATGGGCAGGTTGAGGGGTCCGTGCTGCTCCTGCTGGATGAAACGGAGCTGTGCAGCGCCTTTGCCATCCTGCCAATGGAAGACGCGGCGATTTTTGTTTTTTCGCCCGATCTCCAACTGATGTATGCTTCCCGGCAGGACCTCACCCCGGCGGAACAGACGGCGCTGATCGAACAGCCTGTAGGCTTCAGCCGCTTCCGGAACAGGCTTGTGTACGCGATGCGGTACGCCAACCAGGCAACCGGCATCAGCACGGTGAGCATGATCCCGGTGGAAAGCTTTTTCAGGGACGCCATTCATTGGCTCCAATTCATTCTGCTGCTGGTGGTATTGGCGGTGGCGCTGGCCGTGGGCGCTTCCCGCATTTTCGGGCATGCGCTGTTCAGAAACCTGAATATCCTGATGGACGGCATGCGCGCCGTGCGCCACGGCGATCTGGGCCGCCGGGTGGAGGTATCCAGTCAGGATGAGATCAGCGACGCCGCGGATTCCTTTAACCGGACCATGGCCCATATCGAGAGGCTTACGGAAGATATCCGGTTCCGGGAGGAACAGAAGCGCCTGGCGGAATTGCAGGTGCTGGAAACGCAGATACGTCCCCATTTCGTATATAACTCCATCAGCGCCATGCAATATGCGGCGCAGATGAAGGGCGAGGAAGAGATCGGCGCGGCGGCGCAGGCGCTGGGCACCCTGATGCGCAGCGTGCTGGGCAATCACGACGCCTTCGTCACCCTGTGGGAAGAACATACTTATATCGAAAGCTACGCCGTCCTCCAGCGTTTCAAGCTGAAAAACCACTTCCGGCTGGAATGGGACGTGGAAGAAGACCTGTGGAGCATGACCCTGCCCAAATTGCTGCTGCAGCCGTTGGTGGAAAACGCGCTGCTCCACGGCATCCGGGAGCAGGAAAACGGCACGGTCACCGTGGCCGCCCACCGGCAGACCGATCAAAGGATCCTGCTGTGCGTGACGGACAACGGGCTGGGCATGACTCAGGAAAAAATCGCCCAGCTCATGGAAGGCGAAGCAATGTCCCCCGGCATGTTCCGCAATATCGGCCTCAGGAACGTGATGGAGCGGGTGCGACTGTATTATCAACAGGAGGGCGGCTTTCATATCGTCAGTCTGCCGGGGCAGTTCACCAGCATAGAAATTACCATCCCCTTCGGGAAGGAGGCGGCGGAATGATCGTACAGGTGGCGATGGTGGACGACGAAAAAGCGGCGCGCGATTACATTGACAGTATGCGCATCTGGCATATGGGAGAATACGCCCTGGCTTTTTGCGCGGGAAGCGCCGAAGAGCTGATGGCGTATCTGAAAGGGACGGCGGTGGATATCCTGCTGATGGACGTGTCCATGCCGGAAACAGACGGCGTCAGCCTTTCAGCGAAACTGAAGGAACTGTATCCGCAGATCGACGTGGTGGCGATCAGCAATTATGACGATTACGATTATGTAAGACAGATCCTGAAAAACGGGGCGAAGGATTATCTGCTGAAGCACCGCCTGACGGAAGAAAGCCTTTTGGTCGTGCTGGATCGCCTGGCGGAGATGCGAAGGAACCCGGATGAAGGCGAAATCGGGCGGCTCAGCCAGCAGTTGGAACGTTTTTTGCAGGGAGACGCCGCCTGGCCGTTCGCCCGGGACGGCGCGATCGCCGTGCCCTGCTTCGGCGTAATGCCCGCTTTGGGGGAGATGCCACAAGAGCAGCGGAAACGAGCCTGCCGGAGCGTGGAACATATCCTGACGGAAAACCATGAGCCGGATATGAGGCGCAGCGCGGCGGCGTATGGCGGAACGAAATTCCTGCTGCTCCTCAGGTTTTATGATGTGCTGTCCCGGGCGGCCATGGAAAAGCGTGCGGCGTATATCTGCATTCACGCCCAGGACGCGGTGCGCAGCCTGTTTCAGGACAATCTGACCATGAGCGTGGGGCCGATCCTGGCGGACCAAACCACCCTGCCGGATTATATCCTGGAACGGATCCGCAGGGATGAAGAACCGGCCGCGGCCCGGAAAAAACAGCTGACTCTGGATCAGCGGACGCAGATCATGAATCTGCTGATCCAGGATCAGCCGGATCAGCTGCACGGCGCGCTGAAAACCGTGCTGGACGGCGCCCGGGAAGAACAATTTGCTTCCCGCTATCTCACGATCAGGGCTTTGACGGATATCCTGCGGGAAACGGCTGCCGAATGGCGGCTGGATATTCAGCTGCCGCCCGAGGGAAGTGGACTGCCCGCGTGGATCCAGGCCCAATCGCCGGACGGACTGGAGAAAACAATCTTGAGGCTGTTCGATGAAGCGCTGGAAAAGCATCGGGAAGAATCGCTCGCCGGCTATTCCGAACCGATCCGGGAAGCGCTTTCCATTCTGAAAAGGGAGTATGCGCAGGGGCTGACCCTGGCCGGGGTGGCGGGCCGCGTCGGCGTCAGCGAAGCATATCTGAGCCGTTTGTTTCATAAAGAGCTTCACTGTTCTTTTTCCGGGTATCTGACGGGCCTTCGCATGGAACGGGCAAAAGAATTGATGCTCCAAGGAATCCCCATCAAGACCGTTTCCATGGAAACCGGTTATGTGCAGTACACCCACTTCCTGCGCGTATTCAAGCAGAGGGTTGGCATGACGCCGGGGCAGTATGCGAATCAAAACAAAATCAGATAGTGATTTGTCAAAAACAGATAGAATTTGACCAATTGCGCGATCTTTTCTCTGAATATAATAGACTCATCCAAATGAAAAAGGAGGTCTCCCAGTATGAAAAGATTTCTGGCGCTGCTTTTGATCATCGCCCTGCTCATCCCGGTGACCGCGCTGGCGGAATTCCCGCTGACCACCGAAAATATCACCTTCACGGTATTCGGCCAGCGGGACCAGAACCAGGCGGCCTGGAAAGACGTGTACGTACTCAATGAATACGAAAAAATGACCGGCGTCCACATGGAATGGCAGGAAGTTCCCTCTCAGGGCTTCGACGAGAACAAAGCACTGCTGTTCGCCAGCAATGAACTGCCCGATCTGTTCATCCGGGCGTTCATCGGCAGCAACGGCATCCTGGAATATGGCGTGAACAGCCAGCAGCTGATCCCGCTGAACGACCTGATCGAACAGTACGCCCCGAACTTCAGCGCCCTGATGGAAGCGTATCCTGCCATCCGGCAGGCGATCACAGCCTCCGACGGCAACATCTACACCCTCCCGGCCCTCGATGTTTCCGACACTGGCCTGACCAGCTATAAGCAGTGGATCAATAAAGAATGGCTGGCCGCCCTGAACCTGGAAATGCCCACGACCACGGAAGAGCTCAAGGCCGTGCTCATCGCTTTCCGCGACGGAGATCCCAACGGCAACGGCCTTGCGGACGAGATCCCGCTGGGCTTCCGCGAGCCCTCCACCGTATATGAGTTCGGCGGTTCCTTCGGGCTGCAGCACAACCTGCGGGACACCTACAACCTGAACGAGGACGGCACCATCCACAACTGGCTGTGCGACGATGAATTCAAGGAATACCTCACCTTCCTGAACGAACTGTATACCGAAAAACTGCTGTGGCAGGAGTACTACCTGAACGACCGCCCCGCGTGGCGCAGCAACCTGGCCAACGCCCTGTTCGGCGCTTTCGGCATGCCGTACTCCGATGTGTTCATCAATGTGGAAAGCCAGTTTACCGCGCTTCCTCCGGTGGTTGGCCCCCACGGCGACCAGATCTGGTCCGCCACCACCAGCGTGGTGAACACCGTCGGCTCCTTTGCCATCAGCTATACCTGCGAGCATCCGGAACTGGCCGTCCAGTGGGTGGATTACTTCTACTCCAAGGAAGGCTCCCTGTTCTTCCGCTACGGCGTGGAGGGCGTGACCTATTCTCTGGACGAAGAAGGCAAGCCCCATATCAACGATGAGATCCTGCATGCCGAGGAAGGCTTCATGACGGCCCTGGGCAAGATCAATCTGGTGCCCGGCGGTGGCTTCCCTCTGATGATAGACAACCAGACGGACGCCATCGTGGCCAGCGACCTGACCAAGGAAGTGGCAGCGGTATTCGTTCCCTATCTGCCCAAGGAAAACCTAATGAAGCCCACCCTGTCCCTGGAAGCGGCGGACCGCGCCAACGCCATTGAGCAGGACCTGAACACCTACCGCGATACTTCCGTCACCAAATTCATCCTGGGTGAATGGAGCATCGAAGAAAAGTGGGACGAATATGTAAAGACCATGGAACAGCTTGGCATTCGCGAATTGGAAGCGCTGTATCAGGAAGCGCTGAACAACGCGGACTGATCCTGCGTTCCAGCCAAAGGACGGCCGACGTGCCTGCATCGGCCGTCTTGCGGCAGTTTTCTCCGGGGAGGAAAAGTTCCCATGAAAAATTTTTTACGCGCCGTGCGCCGGGAATACGGCCTGTACCTGATCTTTTTGGTGCCTCTTGTCTGGTACGTAATCTTTATGTATGTGCCCATGTACGGGCTGCAGATCGCCTTCAAGCGCTATAACGCCCGGCTGGGCATCCTGGGCAGTCCTTGGGTGGGCATGCAGTACTTTAAGCAGTTCTTTGATTCCTATTATTTCCGGGACCTGCTGGTCAACACCCTGGTGCTGAACGTGTTCCAGATGGCGGTGGGTTTTCCGGTGCCCATCCTGCTGGCGCTGATCATCAATGAGATCCGCATCCGTCCGCTGCAGAAGGCCGTTCAGAACATCACATACATCCCGTACTTCCTGTCCATCGTGGTCATCGTCAGTATGCTCAAGCTCTTTTCCAACACGGAATACGGGCTGTTCAACAAAATCGTGACTTTCTTCGGCGGCCAGCCCGTCGATTATTTTGCCAAAGTAGGCGCGTTCCGGCCTTTGTATGTTTTTTCCGGCGTGTGGCAGAACATGGGCTTCAATTCGGTCATCTATATCGCGGCTTTGAGCGCCATCGATCCGCAGCTGTATGAAGCGGCGTCCATCGACGGAGCCAGCCGGATCCGGAAAATCATTCATGTTTCCATTCCCCAGATCGCACCTACGATTGTGATCCTGTTCATCATGCGCATCGGCAGCCTGATGAATGTGGGCTTTGAAAAGGTGCTTTTGATGCAGAACAACGTGAACATGGAAGTCAGCGACGTGATTTCCACGTTCATTTACCGGAACGGCATTCAGAAAGGGCAGCTGAGCTACAGCGCGGCGGTGGGCATCTTCAATTCGCTGATCAATCTGTTCCTGCTGCTCGGCGCGAACCGCCTGACGCGCCGCATCGGCGACACAGGATTATGGTAAGGAGGCCGCTATGACAGTCGTTCACCGTAGCAACCGCATACGCCAGGGCCTGGATGACCGGATCTTTGACGGGGTGGTCACCGTGATCGGCATCCTGATCATGATGATCGTGCTGGTGCCGCTGATTTTTGTAGTGGCCGCTTCCTTCTCGGATCCCGAGCTGGTGCTGCACGGCAAAGTGCTTTTGGTCCCCAAAGGTTTTACGGTCAAGGCGTACACCATGGTGTTTGAGAACCAGGAAATCTGGCAGGGTTACCGGAACACGATCTTTTATACGGTGGCAGGGACCGCCATCAACATCGTGCTGACCGTGATGGCGGCGTATCCCCTGTCCCGGAAAGAAATGGCGGGCCGCCGGTTCTTTACGCTGGTGATTCTGTTCACCATGTATTTCAACGGAGGCCTGATCCCCACGTATCTATTGGTTCGGGACCTGGGCATGTACAACACGGTTTGGGCGATCCTCATTCCCGCGGCGATTTCCACCTATAACCTGATCGTGGCCAAATCGTTCTTTGAACAGAGCATTCCCCAGGAGCTGTACGAGTCGGCCAAGCTGGACGGCTGCGGCAATGTCCGCATGCTCTTTTCCATCGTCCTGCCGCTGTCCAAAGCGATCCTGGCGGTGCTGGTGCTGTATTACGGCGTGGCGCATTGGAATGCCTATTTCAACGCGTTGATTTATCTCAGGGACACCACGAAGCATCCGCTGCAGGTGATCCTGCGGAATATCCTTCTCTTGGGGCAGACGGAACAGATGGGCTCCAACGATGTGGGGATGGGCGAAAAGATCAAAATGGTGGAAGCCATCAAGTATTCCGTCATCGTGGTCTCCAGCGTTCCGATCCTGCTGCTCTACCCCTTGGCGCAGCGCTATTTTGTCAGCGGCGTGATGATCGGCGCCGTGAAGGGATAAGGGAAACCGCCTTTTCTCCCGACGGTCCTCATTTGATCCTCCGCGTTTTAAGGTCAGGCATTGATAATTCCCGGCGAACTGTTCTTTCCACGTGCGTTCGATGCCTTCGCGCTACTGGAGCGCGGCGCGGCGCATTTGTTCGGCGCGTTCGGGCTGTTCCTCCGCCAGATTGTGCCTCTCGCCGGGGTCTGTGCGCAGGTCGGAAAGGAAGAGGGGCGCCCGGGGTTCCTCGCCTTCCACCAGTCGGCCGTTCAGCACCAGCTTATAATCGCCCTGGCGTATAGCCGTTTGCCCTTCCATCTCCCAATAAAGCGCTTCATGGGTCTTTTCCTCTCCGCCCAGCAGCATGTCCAGCATGCTTTCGCCGTCCAGGACATAGGAGGTGGGATCGCCGCCGCAGGCTTCCAGCACCGTGGGAAACACGTCCATGGCCGCGTGCGGGGTATCAATGACCCGGCCGCCGGGGATATGACCGGGCCAGCAGGCGATGGCTGGAACGCGGATGCCGCCCTCGAACAAGCTGTACTTATGGCCCGTAAAAATGCCGGACGTACCGCCATAGTAGGGATCTTCCGTGCCGTCCAGCCAATTGCGGGTCTCCCGGGAGGGGCCGTGATCGCTCTGGAAATAGATCAGGGTGTTTTCAATCAGGCCCTGTCGTTCGAGCTCCGCGCGGATCTCGCCCACGCCGTCGTCCACCGCGCTGATCATGGCGGCCATGATCCTGCGGTCCCAGGGCAGGCAGGCGAACCGGTCCAGGTATTTTTGCGGCGCGTGCATGGGATAGTGGGGCGCGTTGTAGGCCAGGTACAAAAGGAACGGCTCGTCCCTGTGCCGCCGGATGAATTCTATGCCCTTTCGGGTGATGCGCTCCGTCAGGTATTCGCCGTTGGCGTATACTTCCTCTTCGTTGTGCCACAGATCGTGGGTGGGATCGGTGCGGCCGTCGGCCATCCCCCAGTAAAAGATATGGGAATAATAGTCCACGCACCCGGCCAAAAAGCCGTCGAAGCTTTCAAAGCCGTTGCTGCCCGGACGGCATTCGGGCTTTAAGCCAAGGTGCCATTTTCCGGACAGCCCCGTGCGGTATCCAAGTTTGCCAAGCGCCGTAGCGGTGGTGGGCACAGCCGGCGTCAGTCCGGCGGCCCGTCGGTGGCCCACCAGGATGGCGCGCACCCCGGCATTGCCGGGATAGCGCCCCGTGAGCAGGGACGCCCGGGAAGGGCTGCAAACCGGAGAATTGGCATACATGCAGGAAAAACGCGCGCCTTCCCGGGCCAGGGCATCCAGGTGGGGGGTGCGAAAATCCGCCGCCCCCATACAGCTCAAATCCCCGTAGCCTTGATCGTCGGTCATGATGAGGACGATATTCGGTTTGTTCATTGCGTATCCTTTCCCGACGCAGGTCCGTGCGCCGCTGAGCTTCCAATGGAGCGTCTGTAATTCGTTCTATCCTTCCGCATGCTGCGTAGCGGTTCTCAGAATGATGCGGTCGCGCACCCAGTGCTCTTTATAATAGGAGTTGTTTTCAAACGTATCATGGATGCGGTCCATCATTGTCCACATCTGATCTTTCAATTCTTCGCGCAAAGGCTGATATTCCGGTTCATGCGCCAAATTCCGCATTTGCAGCGGGTCCGTCCGGTTGTCAAAGAGCATTTCCTGCCCGTCGGCCTTATAAACAGCGTATGTATATCTGCGGTTGCGGTACCCGCGCCATTCATTGCCATCCCCCCACGCGGCGGTAGGACCGCAGCACATCATGAGACACCCGCTGTCTTCCGCTTCCTGATCCGCAAGCAGGTATTTCCCAATGCTGCGTCCTTCGCAGGTTTCCGGAATGGGCAGGCCCAGCAGATCCAGCAGCGTGGGCATGATATCCACGGTATTCAGGCATGTGCCGTTTTCCTTGCCCTGCGGGATCCGGTTCTTGTACCGGATCATAAAGGGAACTCTCACGGCTTCGTCATAGAAGATATTTTTCGCGCGCCGGCCGTGGGCCCCGAAGCATTCGCCGTGATCGGAGGTAAACACGATGATGCTGTTTTCGTCCAGCCGGAGGTCCCGGATCGCTTTCATCAGCCGCCCGATGTTGTCGTCCAGATTGCATACCATGGCATAGTAGCAGCGCATCCATTCCGGAAGCAATTCTCTCTCGCCAGGCTTAAAAGAAGCCCAGGCGTCCGCGTGCTGATCGTTGTCTGGCAGATAGTTTTCGGGCAATTCAAACGTCATATCTTTCACGCGCTCAAAGCAGTCCTCAGGCACGTTCCACTTTTCCCACGGATCGTGGGGCGTGCCCACAGACAGGAACAGGGAAAAAGGCTTGTTTTGGGCCGAAAGACGCTCCAGCTGGCGGATCGTCATGTCAAACTGGCAGTCGGGCTCATAACCGTCGTAATAGATCTTTTCCGGGCTGTCCAGATGGTAATAGGCTTTGGGTGAATAGTATTCATGGTGGAAATTGTAAGCGGCAAAAAAGCCGTCAAACCCCAAACGGTCCGGCCCTTTGGGAATGAAGGAATTCTTGGGATCGTAATGGTTCCCCAACTCATTGGCGTACATGTGCCATTTCCCAATGTACGCATTTTCGTACCCCGCATCATTGAGGACGTGGGCGAGGCAGCGGTGATCGGGATTGAGGCGGATCTCGTTGATCACCATCCCGGTGCTGGTCGTATATTTGCCGGTAAACAGACTGGCGCGGTAAGGCGCGCAGACAGGCGAACCGGAAACGGCGTTGCTCAGATCCAGGCTCCCCCTGCAAAACTGATCTATATGGGGCGTCAGGCGATGCTTTTCCCCGTGGCATCCCAGCGCCGACCAGCGCAATTGATCCGCAAAAACATAGATGAGATTGGGTTTCATATCCATCATCCTCCTATTTGATCAACGTACATTGCCGTGGATTTCGGAACGCGGTCCGTCTCTTGACATAAAAGGGGGCACTGTGGTATACTGACGATGTACACACGTGTAATTATATCATGAATCATATGTAGGTTGCAATACCCCATTCTCCGATCGCGTCAGGAAAGGATGAGTGAAATGAAACAGCCCAATATCCTGATCGTCATGACAGATCAGCAGCAGGATAACCTACGGAAAAGTCGGGGCTATCCGCTGGACACCATGCCGTTCCTGGACAGCTTTGCCCGGGAAGGCGCGGACTGTACACGCGCGTATACGCCCAATCCCACTTGCATGCCGGCGCGTGTGAGCTTGTTCACCGGACGGTACCCGTCCTGCCATCACGTGCGCACAAACCACAACGCGGCGGACGCGTACTACACGGAGGACCTGCTGGACGTGCTGAAGCGCGCGGGATACCGGACGGCGCTGTGCGGCAAGAACCATTCCCATCGCAAGCCCTCGGACTTTGATTTCCACGAGACCAACGGACATCTGGGGTATGAAGGGGAGGAAAACCCGGAGGAAGCGCAGAAGCAGTTTGCGGATTTCCTCTGCGCCACGCGCCATATGGAAACCCACCAGCCCTCCCCGGGGGGCCTGGAGGTGCAGCATCCCTACCGCAACGTGTCCAGCTTCCTGAAATTCATCGATTCCGGCCCGAAAGACCAGTCCTTCTTCGCCTGGGTATCGTTTGCGGAGCCACATAACCCCAACCAGGTGCCTTCGCCGTATTTCGACATGTTCCCCCCGGAAAGCCTGCCGCCGGTGCACGTGGACAAAGAATGCCTGCCGGAAAAGGGTCCGCGGTACGAATGGCTGCGGCAGGTGTGGGAGCGAGTTTTGGGAGATGATATCCAGCGGCGCATCCTGCGCGCCCGGTCCAATTATCTCGGCATGCTCCGGTTGATCGACGATCAGTTCCGCCGACTGATCGAAGGGCTGGAAGCCCGCGGCCTTCGGGAGGATACCTGGGTCGTTTTCCTGTCCGACCATGGGGATTATGTGGGCGAATACGGCCTTTTGCGCAAGGGCGCGGAGCTTCCCGAAGTGCTGGCGCGGATCCCCATGGCGATCCAGGGGCCCGGCGTCCTGAAAGGGCAGACGGTGGAGGGCTGCGTGAACATTATCGACCTGTTCCCCACTATCTGCGATATCATAGGTGTTCCCGCGCCCTTCGGCGTTCAGGGCAGGAGCCTGCTGCCCCTGCTCCAGGGGAAGCCAGTCCCCGAAGGCGAATTTGACGTAGGCTATTCGGAAAACGGGTTTTCCGGCCTGTACTGGAACGACAGGGACGGCCTCACCCTATGGGACGAAGGCGCGTGCGATAAAGACCTTTCACGCTTTGACTGCCTAAATACCTGGACGCAGTGCGGGCAGACGCGGATGGTGCGCAAAGGGGACTGGAAACTGATCGGCGACATGATGGGGTCGGTTTGGCTGTATCATCTGCCGGACGATCCTTATGAACTGCATAATCTGGCGGACGATCCCGCCTGCCAGGCGAAAAAAGCCGAAATGCTCACGGAGCTCGCTTCCGCCATGATGAAAGCCTGCGACCCCCTGCCCGCCCCGCGCCGCCGGTACCGCGTCAAGGTCCATCCCAAGGGCTACTGGAAGGACGGCGCGTATGTGAGCGCTGATCCGGGCGTCCGGCAGGCGCCATGAACAGGGCGCTAAAGAAGCGGCCAGCCGGACAAACAATCCGGCTGGCCGCGATGGCAAAATCCGTGATCATTCTTTGACCGATCCCATCATCACGCCCTTCATAAAACAATCAAAGGAGGTTCTTTATGCGTACCATCGACCGTCTTCCCGCCATCCCCCTGATCGCGAACGATCCCTATTTTTCCATCTGGCTCCCGGGCGATACCCTGACGGAGGCGCACGCCGTACACTGGACCGGCGTGCCCAAGCCGCTGCACGGCTTCTGCGAGGTCGACGGAAAACGTTACGGCTTCCTGGGCAGGCACTCCTGTCCGGCGATGACAACCACCAGCCTCAGCGTGGGGCCCACCCGGACCATCAGCACGCTGGAGGCGGGCGGGGCAGCCCTGAC
>JAFXSH010000036.1 GCA_017525805.1 Clostridia bacterium
CCTTCATGGGCAGATCGCTTGTTTCGGCTGATTTCACCGCCGATTTATTGTCGCCACTGGCGACAATCGGCGGTTCTCCCGCAGCCTCAATCGGCGCGACTGCCCTTCATGGGCAGATCGCTTGTTTCGGCTGATTTCACCGCCGATTTATTGTCGCCACTGGCGACAATCGGCGGTTCATCCCTTCACCGCGCCAACGGTGATGCCGCCGATGAAGTAGCGCTGCACGAAGGGATACAGGAAGATGATGGGGCCGGTGGCCATCATGGCGGTGGCCATCTTGAGGGATTCGGAAGGCAGGCTGTCCAGGGTGACGTACTGACTGGCAACGGAGTTTTTAAGGGACTGGGCCTCGTTGATGATCTTATACAGGCTGTACTGCAGGGGCAGCACGGTCTTGTTCTGGAGGAACAGGGAGGACTGATACCATTCGTTCCAATAGCCCAAAGCCAGGAACAGACCAACCGTGGCCAGGCCGGGCTTTAACATGGGCAGGATGATGGACGTGAAGATTTTGAAATCGCCCGCGCCGTCGATCTTGCCGGACTCGGTGAGCTCATGGGGAATGGATTTGGCGAAGTTCTTCATCAGAATGATCAGCCAGCTTGATACCATCAGCGGCAGCAGCACCGCGAAATAGGAGTTGTTCAGGTGGTAGGTCTGGGTCATGAGCAGGTAGTACGGGGCCAGACCGGCCTGGAACAGGCTGGTGAAGTAGACGAAGAAGGAAATGCCGTTGCGGAAGGGGAAGTCCTTGCGCTGGAGGGCGTAGCCCGTCATGGCGCAGATGAACAGGCCGATGGAGGTGCCCACCGCCGTCAGCACGATGGTCAGGCAGTAGGACTGCCAAATGGAGCCGCCCTTGACCACCAGTTCATAGGCTGCGGTGGTAAATTCACGGGGGATCAGGGTGACGCCCTTAGCGATGATGTTATCCTCCGTTTCAAAGGAGGTGCCCAGGATCACCAGGAAGGGGAAGATGCTCATGATGGCGAAAATGGTGATGAAGAAGTAGCCGATGCCGCGGATCACATAGTCCGAACCCGTCAGCTTGATTTTGCCGGTGCTTTCCAGCATCCCGTCTTTATTCTTTGCCATTCTTGTCACCTCCTCAGAACAGAGAGTAATCAGGCTCGATCTTTTTTACGATGGTGTTGACCGTCAGCACCAGGATAAATCCGATCAGGGACTGATACAGGCCCACAGCCGAGGCGGTGGAGAAGTTAAAGTCGGACACCGTGGCGCGGTATACGAACATTTCGATGATGTCCACCTTATTATACAGGATGGGATTGCGGCCCACCAGGTTCCAGAACAGGCCGAAGTCGCCCTTCACGATGCCGCCCAGAGCGAACAGCAGCAGAATGACCACGGTGGGCTTCAGGCTGGGCAGGATGATATAGCGGATCTTCTGCCAGCCGTTGGCCCCGTCGATCATGGACGCTTCGATGATGGAATCGTCAATGCCCATGATGGCGGCGAAATACACCACCGAATTGTAGCCCGTTTTCTGCCACAAATGCACCAATATAATGATGAGCGGCCAGGGATCGCCTGTCTTGTACAATCGCAGGGGTTCCACCCCTAACCCCTTCAGCACCACGTTCAGGAAGCCGGTGTCGGAGTTCAGCAGGCTGAACACCAGCAGGCCCACCAGCACCTGGGAAATGAAGTAGGGCAGGAACATCATGGTCTGGCTGACCTTGCGGAAGGATTTGCTCTGAATTTCCTTCAGCAGAATGGCCACTGTCACCGCCAGCAGGTTATCCAGCAAGATGAACGCCAAATTGAACAGGATGGTGTTCTGGGTCAGCGTCCACAATTTTCCCGATTTCGCCACGAAATCGAAGTTTTTCAGGCCCACGAAGGGGCTGCCGAAGATGCCCTTGCGGTAGTTGTAGTTCACGAAGGCCACGTAGATGCCGGGCAGCGGAGCGTAGCTGAACGCGATGAAGTAGATGATGGCGGGAACGCACATCAGTATCAGCGTTTTTGAATTGAACAGCTTCCTCCGCAGGGAGCCTTTTACGGTGAACGGCTCCACTTTTTTGGGGTTGATCGTCGTCATAGTCCGCCTCCCAACTGCTGATGATATTGTAACGGATGACCATCAAATGATGAAGAAAACCGGGCGGAGTCCACAATCCCCCTCGCGCCATTTTTCCCGCCTGTGGCTGGAAAACAGCCGCGCCCGGCTTTGATCCTGATTTAGGGTGCTTTGATTGGCTATTAGCGTTGTAAAAAATTGTTGATTATTTATATTTCCATTCATTTTTCTTGGGCACTTTTCATTATAGCAGATCAATTTCCCCATTGCAAGCCCCAATTGATAATTATCCGGCACAAATTCTTCCGTTTTTGCCAGTAAATATTTGAATTGATTTTTTCACGTCCATTTGATAAGATCAGGCGGAAAAGAAAAGTGAGGAAGGAAAACCATGATCGTACCGAAGAATCAGCACCTGGACCTTGCCGCCATCGCGGACAGCGGCCAGTGTTTCCGCTGGCGGCGGCGGGAAGACGGATATGTGATTCCTGCCCTCGGCAGGGTGCTGCGGATCAGGAACATGCCGGATGGAACGCTGGAAATGAACTGCGCGGAAGAAGAATATAAATTGCTTTGGCGCGGATATTTCGACCTGGACACCGATTACGGGGCCATGACAGCCATCCTGCCCAAGGAGGACGATTATCTGCGCGCGGCGGCGGAGTACGGCCAGGGCATCCGCATCCTCAAGCAGGACCCTTGGGAAACCCTCGTTTCTTTCTTGATTTCCCAGCGAAAAAACATCCCGGCCATCCGCCAGGCAGTGGAAAAGCTGTGCCAGACGGCGGGCCGGGAGATCGGGGAAGACGAGGACGGGCTCATATATGCCTTTCCCTCTCCCGGGTCTCTTACGCGCTTAGGGGAAGAAGGACTGCGGGCCTGCGGCTTAGGCTACCGCGCGCCTTATGTGCTTAGGGCGGCGGAGGTTTTCAGCGACACGGATTTAAACGGGTTTCGCGGCCTTACGGATGAAGCGCTGCTGCAGGCCCTGCGCGCCCTCTACGGCGTGGGGCCCAAAATCGCCCAATGCGTGATGCTGTTCGGCTTTCACCGGCTCAACGCTTTCCCCGTGGACGTATGGATCCAGCGGGTGGCGGACAGGCGCTATCCCGGCGGCCTCCGGCCGGAGCGGTTTTCCCCCTTCGCGGGGGTCATGCAGCAGTATATGTACGCTTATGAAAGGTATTTGTCTACATAAGGGACGGTTCTTCGTGTTCCGCCAATTATGATAATTCTTTGATTATGCCTATATTTTGAAAGTATACAACGCTTAATTTCGACGTATCTTTTCAAAAATGAAGTACGGTAAAAGCACGGAACCGTCCCTTGTGCGCTTTTGATTGCTGATCATATCCCGCACATGCGCAGCGGTTCGCCGCGGAGCACTTCATAATCAATCCCGTTCGTTGATCCTTCTTGACCAACGATCCCTTTCGCCGTGTTTGAATAGAAATAAGCCGTGTTTGAATAGAAATAAATTGAACTATTATTTTCCTGCTTTTATTTGCATGCAAATTGCTTTCAATTTTTTTCCGTTTTCCGGTTCAGCAAAATCAGCGCCGCGATCAGCACCAGGGGAAACACGCTGCCCATGAGCATGCCGGACTGCAAATTATCTCCCGCCTGTTGGGTCACCGTGCCCACCAGGCTGGGGCCGAACGCGCCGCCCAAGTCCCCCGCCATGGCCAGCATGGCGAACAGGGCCGTGCCGCCCCGGGGCAGGCGGGGAGAAATGACGCTGATGGTGCCGGGCCACATGATGCCCACGGAAAAGCCGCAGCACACGCACCCGATCAGGCTCAGCATGGGATTTTTCGACAGGCTGGCCAGCAGGTAGCAGCACAGACACAGGAGGCCGGAGCCGATCATGTACCGGCTCAAATTCATTTTGGGCCCGTATTTGCCGTAGATCACCCGGCTTAAGCCCATGGTGACGGCAAACAGGCAGGGCCCGATCAAATCGCCCACGGTTTTGGAAAAGCCCAAGGCCGCTTCGGTAAAAGCGGAGGCCCACTGAGCCATCGACAATTCGCTGGCTCCGGCGCACACCATCAGCACAATGGCGATCCAGAATACCGGGGTTTTGAACAGCTGGCCCAAGGTCATGCCCTTGCCCGCCTCGGTCAGGCGCTCAATGGGGCAGGTGGCGAAATTGTAAATGTTGTACAGGGGCAGCAGGGCCCATACGATGGCCAGCCACCGCCAGTTTTCGATGCCGAAGGCGGCGAAAAACAGGGTGGACAGCAGGATCACGCCCACGCAGCCCCAGCAGTAAAAGGAATGCAGCAGGCTCATCACCGCGTCCTTGTGCTCAAAGGGGCAGGCTTCCACGATGGGGCTGCCCACCACCTCGATCAGCCCGCTGCCCACGGCGTAAACCACCACGCAGATGATGATGCCCGCAAAGGGATCGTCCATGAGCCCGGGCAGCACGGCCAGACCGGCCAGCCCTATGGCGCTGGCGATTTCCGACGCCACCACGGCGTGCCGGTAGCCGATGCGGTCCACAAAGCGGGCGCAGAACAGGTCGATCAGCAGCTGGGTGAGGAAAAACACAGTGGGGATCAGGGCGATTTTCCCTAAGGGGATGCCCCAGTCCGTGTGGAATTTCAAAAACAGCAGGGGGGCGAAATTGGCGGTGATGGCCTGGGTGATAAAGCCCAGATAACAGGCCAGCAGGGTTTTGCGGTAATTCTTCTGCACGGCGTTCATCCTTTTCTCTCATCCCGCGCCGCCGTCTTCCGTCATCAGGGGGGGGACGGTTCCGGGCGGCGGGGTTTTCCCATATTATAGTGGAAACCGGGCGGAATGAAAAGGGCAAAAATGTGGGAAAAAGCGAAATGCGCTTGCTATTTGCAAAGCAATCCAGTATAATGGATAAGGAGTCGTATGCGCTTCTGCTGGTGATCCCCGCCAAGTGAATAAACCTGGGGGAAGGACGGAGGCGCGCCGCGTCCACAGGCGTTTTTTTGTTCTATTATCTATGAAGGGAGGCTTGCGCATTGCCAGACTGGGTCGTTTACGGCATGATATACGCGGGCAGCGCCCTGATGATATATAATATTTTTCACTATGTCCGCTTTGCCCGGAAGCTGCAGGAAAAGAAAAAATGGGGCAATGAACGCCGGGTGCTGTATATCCCCATTTTTCTGCTGGTCATGTTCCTGTTCGGCTATTTGTTCGTCGGCTTTTTCGGCAACCCGGATTTTATCGTTTCCGGCATCCTGTTCGGCGGCAGCGTGTTCGTTTTCATTATTTTTCATATTCTCCAGAGCATCACCAGCCACGTACAGGAAAACGAGCGGCTGGAGGCGGAATTGAAGGCCGCGGAGGAAAGCAACAAGGTTAAAACCACGTTCCTTTCCAATATGAGCCATGAAATGCGCACGCCGCTCAACGCCATCATGGGCCTGGACGCCCTGGCCCTGCAAAATCCCGCGCTGCCCCCGGAGACCCGGGCGCAGCTGGAAAAAGTGGGGGTCAACGCCAAGCATCTGCTGAGGATGATCAACGACGTTCTGGATATGAACTCCATCGAGTCGGGCAGCATGGTGCTCAAGGAGGAGGAATTTTCCCTCCGGGAAACCTTGGAGCTGGCCAGCTCCGTCACCCGGAACCGCTGCGAGGAAAAAGGGCTCGTTTATGAAAGCCGTTTTTCCGACGGTTTAGACGATTACTACATGGGCGATGAAACCATGCTCAAACACGCGCTGCTGAACGTGCTGAGCAACGCGGTGAAATTCACCCCCGCCCCCGGCACAGTCACTTTCACCGTGGAGCAGGACGCTTCCGCGGATCCTTGTCGGACGCTGCGGTTTATCATCAGCGACACGGGTATAGGCATTGACAAAAAATTGCTTCCCAATCTGTTCACGCCCTTTACCACCGGGGACGCCAGCAGCACCAACCGCTTTGGCGGCAGCGGGCTGGGCCTGGCCCTGTCCAAGCGGGTGACGGAAATGATGGGCGGCGGCATCGCCGTTTCCAGCAAAAAGGGGGAGGGCAGCACCTTCACCCTCACCGTGCGGCTGACGGCCTCCGCCAGGAAGAAGGAACCCGCGCAGGCGCCGGATGCGGCCGGAGGGGAAACGCGGCTGGAGGGCCTCAAGGTGCTGATCGTGGAGGATATCGACCTGAACGCCGAAATCGTGGCCGACCTGCTGGACTTAGAGGGCATTTCCTCCGACCGGGCGGAAAACGGCCTGGTGGCAGTGGATATGTTCTCCCGAAGCAAGCCCTACACCTACGACGCCATTTTGATGGATCTGCGCATGCCGGTCATGGACGGGCTGGACGCCACCCGCACCATCCGCGCCCTGGATCGGCCCGACGCCAAAACCGTGCCCATCCTGGCCCTGACAGCCAACGCCTTCGACGAGGATGTGCGCAATTCCCTGGAAGCGGGCATGAACGCCCATATGGCAAAGCCCGTGGACCCGGACGTTTTGTTCGACAATTTGCGGCATTTGGTTCCCGAACATAAGGGAACGCACCGCTGAAAATCTTTGAAACGCATCATTGATGAAAAAGAAGTCTTAAGGGGGACGCAGACATGACCGTTCAGGAACTGTACGCGAAAATCGGGGGGAACTACGAACAAGCCCAAAAAATCATGAAATTGGATAAGCTCATCGACCGCTACGTGCGCAAGCTGGCGGCCAGCGGCACCTATGAAAAGCTGGCCGAGGCGGGCAAGGACATGGACGCCACCCTGCTTTTTGAAGCCGCCCACGCCATGAAGGGCGTATGCGCCAATTTGGGCTTGGACGCCCTCTCCCGCGCCGCCGCGGAAATCACCGAGGAATTCCGCCCCGGCTCCGCCCGGAAAATGACCGACGCCGAAGTGCGGAAAAAGCTGGACGCCCTGGGCGAAATGTACCAACGGGCGGTCAAGGGGATCGAGGAGTACGCGGCGAGCGTGTAAACGCTGCTTGTCAGTGTGGAGTTATATTTCGTGACTCATTGTTTGGGCTGCACGTTTGTGTTCGAAAATGAGAAACAAATCAAAACTCCACACTCCACACTTACGCAATTCCTTCATAGCTGTCCAAACTTGACCACTTCCGGAAGGGATGAGATTTACTCTTGTCTGTGAACGCTGAAAAAAATGGGCTGTCAAAGCACCTGTCCCCTTTGGGCGCGTGGGCGCTGGCCTTCGGCTGCGCCGTAGGCTGGGGTTCTTTTGTTATGCCGGGAAACACCTTCCTGCCCATCGCGGGCCCTATGGGCACGGTATTGGGCATCGGGATCGGCGCGGTAGTCATGCTGATCATCGCCGCCAATTATCATTTCCTGATGAACAAGTATCCGGAAGCGGGCGGCGCGTATGCCTACACCAAATACATTTTCGGCTATGATCATGGATTCCTGAACGCCTGGTTCCTGATCCTCACCTACGTGGCCATCATCTGGGCCAACGCCACCGCTCTGCCCCTGATTGGCCGGAATCTGTTGGGCGCCGTTTTCCAGGTGGGCTTTCATTACCAAATCGCGGACTTTGACGTATACATGGGCGAAGTGCTGCTGGCTGTTGCGGCGCTTGCGCTGGCGGCGGCGGTGTGCCTCTATGGCCGGGCGGCCGGCAGGACGCAGATCGTGCTGGCTTTGGTGCTGCTGGGCGGGATATGCGCGTGCGTCCTGGCGGCGCTGCTGAACGGCGGTTTCGGCGGCGGCCTGACGCCCGCCTACAGCCCCGACAAGGAGCCGCTGTCCGGCGTTTTCACCATCATCGCCCTGGCGCCCTGGGCTTACGTGGGCTTTGAAAGCATCTGCCATTCCTCCGATGAGTTCAATTTTTCCCCGAAGAAATCCTTCCGCGTCTTAGCCATCGCCGTGATCACCGCCGGGGCCGCCTACGCCATGTTAGCGCTGCTGGCTGTGGCGGTGCTGCCCGAGGGCTGCGCTTCCTGGACCGATTATATTTTCAATTTGGGCAGCCGTCAGGGCATTGAAGGGCTTCCCACCTTCTTTGGCGCCAAGAGCGCGCTGGGCGGCTTGGGCGTGGTGCTGCTGGGCCTGGCCGCCCTGGCGGGCATCCTGACCGGCCTGATCGGCAACTATATCGCATCCAGCCGCCTGCTTTACGCCCTGGCGGAGGATCACATGCTGCCCGGCTGGTTCGCCAAATTGGATAAGCACCGCGCGCCCAAAAACGCCGTGCTGTTCCTGCTGGCCGTTTCCGTGTTCCTGCCGTTCTTAGGCCGGACCGCCGTGGCCTGGATCGTGGACGTGACCACCGTGGGCGCCACCATCGCCTATGTCTATACCTCCGCCTCCGCCCTGCGGGCGGCGCGGAGGGAAAAGAACAAGCTGTTCATGTTCACCGGCGGGACGGGGCTGGCGGTATCCATGGCGTTTATCCTGTATTTCCTGATCCCCCACCTGCTGGACGTGACCGTGCTTTCCACTGAATCCTACCTGATCCTGGCGGCGTGGGGCATCTTAGGCTTCGTTTTCTTTCTGTATGCTTTCCATAAGGATCATTCCCGGCGGCTGGGCCGATCCACCATCACCTGGATCGTGCTGCTGACCATGATCATCTTCACCTCCACCATCTGGATGCGCCAGACCACCGAAAGCGCCGCCGAGCAGGCAGTGACCCCCATTCAGACCTATTACACCGAAAAACTGAAGGAAGAGGGCGTGGATATCGAGGCAACGGCCACCAAGCCTGTGCGCAGCTACCTGGAAGAGCGGCTGGGAGCCATCAGCCGTTCCCTTAACGCCAGCAGCTTGGTGCAGACGGGCTTGATCGTGGCGGCCCTGGCCATGCAGATCTACATATTTTCCCTGATGCAGAAAAGGGAAAAGCAGATGGAAAGGGAAAAGGTGCGGGCGGAGGAAAACAGCCGGGCGAAAACCAGCTTTCTTTCCAACATGAGCCATGAGATCCGCACGCCCATGAACGCCATTATCGGCTTGGACAACATTGCCCTCAAGGATCCGAACCTGTCCCCCCATACCCGGGAGCAGCTGGAAAAGATCAATTCCAGCGCCAGGCACCTGCTGGGCCTGATCAACGATATCCTGGATATGAGCCGCATCGAATCGGGCCGCATGGTGCTGAAAAATGAAGAATTCGGCTTCCGGGATTTCCTGGATCAGATCAATGTGATGGTCAACGGCCAGTGTATGGAAAAGGGGCTGAATTTTGAATGCCATATCGTCGGCCATGTGAACGATTATTACATCGGCGACGATATGAAGCTCAAGCAGGTGCTGATCAACATCTTAGGCAACGCGGTGAAATTCACCCCCGCGCCCGGCAGCGTGACCTTGACGGTGGAGCAGACCCGGCAGTTTGAAAGCTACTGCACATTGCGCTTTGCCGTTGCGGATACCGGCATCGGCATGAGCAAGGAATACATCCCCAAAATTTTCGACGCTTTTTCCCAGGAAAATTCCGGCGTTTCCAACCGCTACGGCAGCACGGGCCTTGGCATGGCCATCACCAAAAACATTGTGAACATGATGAACGGTGAAATCCAGGTGGAAAGCGAAAAGGGCAAAGGCTCCACCTTTACGGTGACGGTCACGCTGAAAGCCTCCGACCGCACCGTGCACCAGGAGCACGGCCACGTGCTGCCCGAAAACCTGCGCGTGCTGATCGTGGACGACGACGAAGTGGCCTGCGAGCACGCGGAAATGGTGGCCAACGCCATCGGCATCCGGGCCGACCTGTGCGCCACGGGGGAGGACGCCTTGGGCCGCGTCCTCAAGCGGCGCGAGGAGGGCGTGCCCTATCATCTGGTGGTGACGGATTACAAAATGCCCGGCATGGACGGCCTGTCGCTGACCCGGGCCATCCGCGCTTTGGACAAGGGAGAAACCGCCATCATCATCTTAACGGGCTACAGCTGGGAGGATATCCAGGAGGAATGCAAACAGATCGGCGTGGACGGCATCATGTCCAAGCCCCTATTTACGGACAGCCTGCTGTTTGAGATCGAACGCGTGCTGGAAAAGAAGCATGAGAACGCGAAAACGGAGGAGCCGTCTCCCGCCGAAGCCGCGCCGGAAGCGGAGGAAAGCAGCCTGAGCGGCCGCCATGTGCTGCTGGCCGAGGATATGGAAATCAACGCCGAAATCATGATAGACCTGCTGGATATGGAGGGCATTTCCGCGGACCACGCGGAGAACGGCCAGATCGCGGTGGATCTGTTCGCGAGTCATCCCGAAAAATATTACGACGCGGTGCTCATGGACGTGCGCATGCCCGTCATGGACGGCCTGGAGGCTGCCCGCGCCCTGCGCGCCTTGGACCGGCCCGACGCCAAGACCGTTCCCATCATCGCCCTCACCGCCAACGCCTTTGACGAGGATGTGCAGCGCTCCCTGCAAGCGGGCATGAACGCCCACCTGAGCAAGCCCGTGGAACCGGAACGCCTGTACGAAACGCTTCTCCGCCTGATCCGCGCGGCGGAATAAGCAACCCTTAACAAAAAAGCAGGACATTCCCGGCTGCAAAGCTTTCGGAATGTCCTGCTTTTTGCAATCTATCGAGCACTGACGGTGTCAGCCGTTTTCCGTTTCCAGCCCTTCCCGCAGCATTTCCAGCGCCCGCTTTTCCATGCGCGATACATAGCTTCTGGAAATGCCCAGCACGGCAGCCACCTCATGCTGGGCGTGCGCCGCCCCGTCCAGCAGGCCGTAGCGCATTTCGATCACCAGCCGTTCTTTTTTTGGCAGCGTTTTCACGATCCCGCGCACCTGCCTGAGCGTCACCCGCCGCAGAGCCTCGTCCTCCACGAACCCGGCCTCCGTGCCTAAGATATCCGCGAAGGAAATATCATTCCCTTCCCCGTCCGTTCCCACGGGGTCGGACAGGCTCACATCCCCCCGCCGCTTCCGCGACGCCCGCAGCAGCATCAGGATTTCATTTTCAATGCATCGGGCGGCATAGGAGGAAAGCTGGGGCCCTGCGTCGGGCTTGAAAGTGTTCACGGCTTTGATCAGGCCCAGGGAGCCCACGGAAACCAGGTCCTCCAAGGTATAGCCGGGCACGGTATATTTGCGGGCGATGTGGCTCACCAGGCGCAGGTTGTGTTCGATCAGCTTCCGACGGGCGTCCTCGTCTCCCGCCCGCATGGCGGCGATGGCTTCCTGCTCCTCCTGCCGGGACAAGGGCCGGGGAAAGCTGCCCCGGCCCGCCACCATGCCGAAGAAAAACAGCGCGTCCTTGAACAGCCAATACAAAAAGGTCAGCATGTTTTCACCTCCGCCAGAGTATATGCGCGGGCGGGGGAAAACTGGCCTGTTTGGCCGCGAGCTGTCAGAATTGAGGTAAGCTATCGGGATGCTGTAAACGGATACATTTTAATTTACTCTTTCACATATTTGCCGTCTTTATACATGACAAGTCCTTTTGCCATGGTCTTCACGCCAAGGGAATCAAGCAAAGCCGTCTTTTTCTTGGCAGCGGCATATTCCGCCACCATTTTGGAAAACGCGTGATCCCTGTTCAGCCCCTTTGACGCATAATGGAAGAATTGGTAGATCCAAGCAAAAGGCCTGAGCGCTTTGTGTGCCTTGGCTGCTTTCCAGTAAAGCAAGCCTTCTCTCTGTAGAAGCTGGAAAGCAGCTTTAGGCGTCCTTGCAAGTGCAAAAACATTCTCGCTCATATCAGCGACAGATTTCTTCTTATTGCCAAAATTTCCACATGCCAGCACATAATCCATCAATTGTTCGCAAAGCGCGGTATCCGCATCGGCGCACCATTTCCGGCTCGGAAGGCCCAGATACAGTTCACACATGCGTGTGCACACGATCGCCAGTTTTTCAAGATCGATCTTTTTTGCTAATGCATTAAATTCAGGCCATTTTTCGTCAGGCAGACACTTATCTGCAAACATCATCCAGTCGATGATCTGACGAAGGCCAAGGCCGCCCTCCAGATGCTGATTGATATGATTCAGAAGCACCAAACCATTGATCGGATCCGGCAGCACATGAGAAGGATTGATATTTTCAATGATCAGATCGTCAAGAAGCTTCACATAATCCGGATTATTCAGGGAGGCAAATTGTCGATGAAGATCGATGTGGATTTTGTTTTTTGACAGGCTTGTTTCTTTATATATATCTCGATCAATTCGATATCCACCGTCCACAAGCTGCTTGCAGGCAGTATCATAATCCTCTCTTCGGGTCATTATATCAATATCACCCATCATTCGATAATTTGGATGGGGATAATACTTTGCGGCGGATGTTCCTTTCAGAATAACATAGGGTACGCTGATCGGCAGCTTTGATTGTTCGTAACAGCTCTGCGTATAGAAGGAAATCTGCTGGAGAATGAATTTTCTCCATTCTTTTTCCAATTCCTGAGGCAAATCAAGAGAAGACAAAAGGGAGGCAGGCAAAACGGCAATCGCTTGTCGTTTCATTTCTATATAGTCTTCCTGGCTTACCGATTGAATTGCGGCATTGTTATTCCATAGGGATAATTGAATCAATTCAAGCATTCCCATTGCCCATTTCTCACTCTCTTGGAAAAATATTCTTGCTTATCTTGATACTAGAGTGCGTTTCTAAAAGTATACCCGCCTGCATCATGCAAGAAGTATGCGAATACAGGCCAGATGAACAAAGGCCAGAAAACGGTCAGCGAGCTTATCATAGCGGGTAGCGACGCGGCGAAATTCTTTCAGTTTCAAGAAAAAGGTCTCTACCAAATGCCGTTCCTTATAAAGCCACCAATCCACATACCAGGGATCGGATTCATTGTTCTTGGGAGGGATACAGAAATCAGC
>JAFXSH010000004.1 GCA_017525805.1 Clostridia bacterium
CGTATATAATTATGAGAGAGCATTTACACAGGAGCTTCCGGAAGTATCAAGCATTCCAATACTGAAGCAATTATCCGGAAATGGCTTCGGCGTCGCAGCATTTGAAGGCGGAAAAATGGTCGGATTTCTTTGCAGTGTGGAACCGTTTGAGAATGTTTTTCGTTCCACTGATGTGAGAGGTGTTTTTTCGCCCATGGGTGCGAATGGCGCGGTCATGGAAAATCACGGCAAGATTTATGCGGCATTGTATCAGGCGGCTGCAAAAAAGTGGGTAAAAGCCGGAGCGGTGTCACATGCAATTTGTCTATATGAACATGATGAGGAAGCAAAACAGCAGCTCTTTCGGTATGGATTTGGCATGAGGTGCGTAGATGCCATTCGTCCGATGGAAACAATCGATTGCGTTGTATGCGGCGGATATGAGTTTTTGGAATTGCCCAAGGAAGATTACGCATATGTTTATCCGTTGCATTTGGCACTGAACGAGCATTACTGCTCCAGCCCCTTTTTTATGAACCGAAAACCAGACACACTGGAAGAGTTTTTGGATTTTTCGGAAAGGAATAAGGAACGTTACTTTGCGGCGAAGATAGGCGGAGAATTATGCGCTTATTTGGAAGTGTCAGATCAGGGTGAAACCTTCATTGCATCAGGGAATCTTTATCGTCATATCATGGGGGCATATTGTATGCCGGAACACAGGGGCAGGGGTGTATACAAAAACCTGTTGAATTATGTTATCAATGCCTTGAAAACTGAGAGATATACCAGACTTGGCGTGGATTTTGAAAGCATCAATCCGTCAGGCAGCGGGTTTTGGCTTAAGTTTTTTCACGCCTATACCAACAGTGTTGTGCGCAGGATAGATGAGCGGATTCTGCAGAGAGCTTCTCTGTTATAATCACATAGGATTGTTATTTCCGGACAAAGTCCAGTTTGCCGAACCACAGTCAAGGTGTGACTTGCAGCACGAAAGGAATATTCTAATGATGGATTATTGCCGGTATGTGGATGTGTTTCAGGGCGTGGATGAAATCGACCTGCCAAAGCCGGAGGGGCTTGCGGCGGCGTGGCGGCTGATCAAGGGCCGGTGCGGGAACAACACGCCGGCCGCGGCGCTGCCCTTTGGGCGGATCACGGCGGGATGTTACAGCGGCGGGTACTCGGCGGGGTACGGCAGAATCATGTACAACACCCACGGCGAAATCCCCAAGCTGTATGACCGGAACAAGTTCAAGGGCATGGCGCATTTGCAGAACGACGGCACGGGGGACATCGACACCTTTTACAATTACGCCGTGCTATCGCCGTTTGTGGGAGAGCTAAAGTCCAGCGCCCAGCCCCGGGATTTTGACGGGGAGCGCGGGGAGCCGGGCTATTATGCCTGCCGGGACTCTTATTCCGGCGCGGAATGCGAAGTAACGGTGACACGCCGGGCCGCGCTGCACCGCGTCACTTTTCCCCACGATCAAGGCCGGATCAGCGTGGATTTCTCCAATGACGGCCTGTATGAGGACGGGGGGCACCTGCACTCCCCGGCGGGAAAGGCGAAACTGACGCTGATTTCGGAATGTGAGGCTGCGGTGTGCGCGGAGCTGCATCATCTGCCCATTTATTTTTCTATCCGCGTGGAAGGGAACAAATCGCCCCTGCGCCTGTGGGCGGACGATGCGGAACGGGACGAAAAGGAATTGACCTTGGAGGCGGGCCGCCGCTTCGGCGTGGTGTTCGACGCGGAACGGCAAGTGAATGTCACGCTGGGTCTGTCCCCCAAAAGCATGGATATCGCCCGGCGGGACGTGCTCGAAAATCCGCTTTCCTTTGACGAAGCGCGGGCAAAAGCATATGATGCCTGGAACGAAGCGCTGTCCCGCATCGACGTTCAATTTGACGAGGAAAGGGATTACCGGATTTTCTATTCCAATTTCTATCATTCCCTGGTCAAGCCCTGCGATTTCAGCGGGGAGAGCTTCTTATACGATCAGGACGCATTCGTGCTGGAATTTGCCACCATCTGGGATCAGTACAAAACCCAGCTGCCCCTGATCGATACCCTGTACCCGGACATGGCCCGCCGGATCGCGGCTACCTTGCTGAACGTGGCCGAGGCCACCCATAAAATGCCCCACACCCTGATGATGTGCGGCGATTACGAGGGCATCAGCACCACCCAGGCCCGGATGCTGGCGGAGCACGCCCTGGCAGACGCTTATTTCCGGGGCGTGGAAATGGACAGGGAACGGGCCCTGCGCCTGATGCTGGAAGATACCTTCGTTTGGAACAAGTTTGACCAGTATGCCCTGAACGCGGAAAACGTCCAGCACAAGGCGTTCATCATCGACATCACGGACGCCTGCGCCGCCTGCGCCAAATTGGCCCGGGAGATGGGCGAAACGGAAGCGGCGAAGCGTTTTGAACAGGCAGCCGCCCTGTGGGTGAACGTGATCGACCCGGAAACGGGGCTGCTGCGGGACGGCGAACGCTTCTACGAGGGCACCAAGTGGAATTATTCTTTCCGGCTCATGCACGATATGCCAGCGAGAATTGAAATGGCAGGCGGAAAGGAAGCCTTCGCCGCCCTGGCGGACCGTTTCTTCGGCTTTTCGCGCCCGGAGGATTCTTCCTCCTGCTGCTTTGAGGGCTTCAACAACGAAACGGACATGGAATCCCCCTACGTGTACCATTTCGCGGGACGGCACGACCGGCTGAGCGAGGTGATCCATGCGGGCCTCACCTATATGTTTACCGAGGGACGGGGGGGTGTGCCCGGCAATAACGACAGCGGCGGCCTGTGCTCCTGCTATTTGTGGAACGCGCTGGGCCTTTTCCCCGTCAGCGGCCAGGATTTGATGATCGTAGGCTCTCCCCGGGTCCGGGAAGCTACGCTGCGTTTGGGAAACGGAAAACTGTTCCGCATCCACAAGCAAGGCCAAGGCATCTATGTGAAAAGTGCCGCGCTGAACGGAACACCGCTGAAAACTCTCGCTCTCTCCGCGCGGGGCATGATGGAGGGCGGGGAACTGCTTGTCACCATGACACCGGACGCGGCGGAAGCGCAACTGACATAAGGGAAGGATGTTGATCCTATGGAACGGACTGATCAGATAAAAATGGCGATTTCCGGCAGCTTAACGGTGCTTGCCGTGGTATTTGCGCTGCTGGCCCGCAGGCCCTGGTGCTGGCTGGCGGCCCTGGCCATGGCGGTGAGCAGCATTGGCGACGGTCTGCTGGCCGGATGCCCCGCCTGCTTCCGGCCGGTCAAAAACCGGCTGATCAAGGGCGGCCTCGTCTTTTTCGCGGCCCATATCCTGTACATCTTGGCGCTGATCCGGGTATCCGGTCAGGGCATGGAAGCGCTGATGCCGCATTTTGGTGTCCCGTTCCTGATTTTTGCTTTGCTCATCGCCATTCATGGATACCTGTATTATTTTCGGGCCGCTTCCCAAACGCCGCTTGCCTTTTTCGCCGCCGCCACGTGCTATCTGCTCAGCGTGGGCATCCACGCGGCTACGGCGGTCTGCGTTTATACGCTGACCGGGGGCGCTTTGATCCTGAACGTGATTGGCGCCGTGCTGTTTTTTCTGTCCGACGCCATCCTCATGGCCCGGAAATACGTTCCCTCGAACGAAAACCGCACCTCTCTCCTCGTTTGGCTCACCTACGTTCCCGCCCAGCTTTGCCTGATTCTTGGCTTTTTCCTGGCGTAAAACGAACGCATGCTCTCCGATAAGGCGGCGGATAAAACCGCGCCTTTTTTTATTGCGGAAAACCCGGTATTCATGTATAATGGGATCAATTGGAATTTTCCTATTTCGGATACGGGGGAATGAAGTCGTGAGTGGCAAGCGGATGGTGAACGTGGCCAGTATTTGGATCATTGTGATTTTCACCGTCATCGCCGTGACGCTGGTGGCGATTTTCGTATTGGTATATTCATCCATTCTGAACCGGGAAATGTACAGCACCCTGCGCGAGGAGGTCACGGTGCTTTCGGATAACGCCGATTACCAGATCATGGAGCCCATCCGGAACGAGCCCGCGCGCCGCCTGATGGCAAAAAGCGGGCTTTCGGACACGGCGCAGTCCATCTGCCGCAAAGGCGAAGGGGACAGCATGGAGATCCAGGCCCTGTCCAATTGGTGCGCCGCGGTGTGCGCCGCCATCCCAACCTGCGATGAGCTGGAGTTGTATTTCCCTGAAACGCGGATGGCCGTGGGTTCCGACGGCGTGCATTTTTTGGAGGATAAAAAATACACCGTGCGCGAAAGCCGGTATTCCTTCCTGACCGACGTAGAGGCGGAAAGCACGCTGTGGCTGCGGAAAATTTTCTCGGAAAGCGGCGGGGACGTGCCTTACATCGTCTATGTGCGCCCCCTGCCCGGCATTTTCCAGGAGGACAAAGCGCCTTTGATCGTATCGGCGGTGAAGGAAGAAAACCTGCACGCCCTGCTTCGCGATTCCCTGCGCACCTTAAGCGAAGGGGATATGATTTTCCTGTCCGACATTCAAGGCGTGATCTGGAGCGCGGCGGACACGTCGCTGGTCGGCACGGACCTGCCCATCACCGGCCTGAATAGTCCCTCCTGCCGCTTGCAGGACGGCCAACAGGTGCTTTTGGCTGAAAGCGCCAGCGCCTCCAGCGGATTCATTTACGTGCTGGCCCGCCCCGATACCGGCTTGCTGAACAATTACAGCAGCACGTTTTCCATGTGGCTGTGGCTGTGCGTGGCGCTGTTAGGCGCGGGGATGATCGCCGTGCTGTGGGTGCTGATGACCCATTATTCCCGGCCCATGCGCAGGCTCATGCGTCATTACGCCATCCCCGAAAGCACCGGAGGCGGCGGCAGCTTAGTGTCCTCCCCCAGCGAGCATTTTTCCCGCATCGAAACGGCACTCCAGGACATGAGCAAGATCAAAGTCCAGCAGGACCAGTTTCTGCGGCAGAGCCGCCCGGTGCTGCGTTCCGCCTGGCTCAACTGCCTGGTAAGCGGCGAAGCGCATTATACCGGCCCCATGCCCCAATTGGGCGTTGATTTCCCCTGGCCGTATTTCCAGGCGGTGATGCTGTCCAATGTACCGTCCCCGGAAACGGAGAAAGCCATTCTCGGCTGCTTCCCGGAGGGGTTTGAAGTCGCCGCCTTTACCAGCCGGGAAAAGGAACGGGTGTTTTTGATCAACCACGGCAGGGAGCAGGACGCCGTGCCCCAGATCCTCCGGCAGGCCGGAAAAATGCTGGATGAAAAGAACATCCCCCTTGTGTTTGGCGTGGGCGTTTTTGTGGATTCGGAAAGCCGCGTTCCGGTCAGTTTCCGCTGCGCCCGCCGGGCGCTGTCCAGCCGGTATTTCGGCGACAGCGGCCGGGTCAGCGTGTTTGAACCCAAAGAGCCCCCCGTCCAAGGCAAAGAAGCCATGTCCCATCTGATTTCCAGGCTGTATTCCCTCACGGCTATGATCCAGCGCCAGTCCGCGGAGGGCGCCAACGAGGAAATCGACGAGATCGTTTCGGAGCTCAAGGAGCACCCGCCCTATCTGAATATGATGCGCGGTATCATGCTGACCGCCGCCATGTTCCTGTGCAAGATCGTATACGATATGAAAGGCAAGCCGGAGGACGTGTTCGGCGATGATCTGATGAACACGTACTACCACATTGAGGGGATCAATCAGTTTTCTTCCCGCCTCAAAGAGGACAGCATGACGCTGATCGCCTACCTGTCCCGGGAGAGCAGCGAAAGCAACAGGAGCGTGGTGCAGTACGCCATTCTGCATATCCGCAACGCCGCGCCCGCCGAGCTGTCCATCCAGTCCATCGCCGACGCGCTGAGCATCAGCACCGGGCATTTGAGCCGGGTATTCCACCAGGAAACGGGCAAAAAGCTGGTGGATTACCTCCAGGAGGTGCGCATGGAGCACGCCGCCCGCCTGATCCGGGAAAGCGAACTGACCAACGAGCAAATCTGCGAGGCCGTGGGCTACAGCCGCGTGCAGTATTTTTCCGCCAAATTCAAGGAATACTACGGCGTTACCCTGAACGAATACCGCCGCAGGAACTTATCCAGTCAGGACGCGGAATAAGAGGGGGAAAGCCGCATGGAAAACCGTCTTTCATTCCTGGAGCCGGGCGAAGCTTCGTTTTCCGGCGTTTATCGGGAGTATCTGGATTTTACCCTGAACCGTCAATTGCTGTCGCCGGAAACGTGGGCGGATTTCGCGCGGGTGTATACCGCTGATTCGGACGACGCGGACAGGGGCTGGCGAAACGAATATTGGGGCAAAATGATGCGCGGCGCGTGCCTGTGCTATCGGGCCACGGGCAATCAGGAGCTGTATGCCCTGCTGCGGGACACGGTGGAAGGACTGCTTCAAACCCAGCGGCCCGACGGGCGTATTTCCACCTATTCCCCCGCCTGCCAGCTTTCGGGCTGGGACCTGTGGGGACGGAAGTATGTGATGACGGGCCTTTTGCACTTCTTGGAACTCTGCAAAGAAAGCGAGCTTCGGGGGAAAATCATTGCGGCGCTGATTCGCCACGCCGACGCGATCCTCGATACGGTGGGGCCGGGGAAAGCAAATATCACGGAAACCTCCGATTACTGGGGCGGCGTCAATTCCTGCTCCATCTTAGAGCCCTTCGTGGCCCTGTATGAACTGACGAAGGAAGAACGCTATCTGCGCTTCGCCCAATACATCCTTTCCACCGGCGGGTGCCGGGACGGCAATCTGATCGAAACCGCCCTGGAAAACAAAATCCCGCCCTATCAGTACCCGGAAGTGAAAGCGTATGAAACCATGTCCTTCTTTGAAGGGGTGCTGGCCTATTACCAGGCCACGGGAGAGGAAAAATACCTCCGTGCCGTGCAGCGCTTTTTTGACGCCGTGGCAAAAACCGATCTGACCATCATCGGCTGCTGCGGCTGCACCCACGAGCTCTTCGACCATTCCGCCCTCCGCCAGGCGGAGCCCAACCAGAACATCATGCAGGAAACCTGCGTGTCCGTTACCTGGATGCGCCTGTGCGCCAAGCTGCTTTTGCTGACGGGGGATGGCAGGTATTACGGGTTCATCGAACGCACGGGCTACAACGCCCTCTTTGGCGCGGTGAATATCTACGGCCTGCCGCAGTATGACCGGTCGAAAAAAGAATATCTGCCCGCCCTGCCCTTTGACAGTTACAGCCCCCTGACGGACAGCCGCCGGGGAGTTGGCGTGGGCGGCCTCAAGCGCTTTTCCTTCGGCGGGTTTTACGGCTGCTGCGCCTGCATCGCTTCGGCTGGCATCGCCCTGCTGCCCCTGACTGCCGTCATGCGGGCCCCGGACGGCATCCGGATCAACGGCCTGTTTTCCGGCGCGTTCAGTTTTAAGACGGCGGAAGGAAAGCGGGTGAAAATATCCGCCGAAACCGCCTATCCTCGGGAAGGCTGGATGCGACTTACCTTCGATGCGCAGGACGGCCCCTCGGAATGTCCCCTGTATCTCCGCATCCCGGACGATTTAAGGGATGTCAATATCGCAGTGAACGGCCAGCAGATTCAAGCGACGACGGAAGAGGGATACATTTGCCTGCGCCGCGCCTTTGCCGCCGGGGATACGTTGAAGCTTCGGGGAAATATCCCCCTGATCGAGGAAACGGTGGGGGACAGCGCGGCGTTCCGCTACGGCCCCGTCGTGCTGGCCCGGGACGAACAAAAGGAGCCTGACTTTGGCTGTCAGGCCCCCGAAACGGATGATAAACTGTCTTATTCCATGCTCCCGCCGGAAACGGATGAAATGATCCGTCTCCTGCTTCAGCAGAAGCCCGGCCTGCCGCCCATCCTGCTGACGGACTACGCCTCCTGCGGCAGACGCTGGAATCAGCCGAAAAACCGTGTTACAGTGTGGATGAAGAAGGGCTGATCCACAAAAGCCTCGCCTGCCGCCGCTTTTCAAACCGCAGGGTGATCCCGCTTCGGTCCGCGTTCAGCGTATCGCCGGTGTCCTCGTCCTGCAAAACAAACGCCTCGCCCTCCCCCGCGAAGGGCAGGGGCAGGGCAACCATTTCTTCCTGGCATTTTTCCTGCCGGAAGGCCAGCAGTACGCCGTAAAGCGTTTCCGGGTCGAAAAAAGCGTAGGCGGTAAAGCCGGTGGTTTCCGTTTCCGGGTGCCAGGGCGTGAGCACATAAAAGTCTTTCAGTAAATAGGGGCTGACCCGCTTCCATTCGCGAAGGCCCCGGCGGAGCAGGTCAAAATCCTGATCCGGGTCCTGCACGAACTGGGAATCCACGTTCAGGATGGGCAGATAGGAGGCCCGCCACACATATTCATCCAACAGGCCGGTCGGCGAAAGCTGATCCGGTTTTTCTTTGTTATTGGCGCCGCACATGGGCACCCATCGGTTGAACGCGGTGGTCATGGACAGGCGCAGGGCCGCCGTGGTGCGGTCCGCGTCGCTCCGCAGCAGGGGCACGCCCCGCCGCAGGGATTCCAAATCGTTCCTGCCGCCCCCGCTGGCGCAGGAATCCACAAAGGCGCATCCGCCATAGGATTTCGTACACGCGATGATTTCATCCCACATGCGGTAGTGGGCGTCGATGAACTTGCATTCGGTGATCCCGCGGCGGTCTTCGCCCTCCAAATCGTCCAAATACTGCCACAGGGCGGCCTGGTCGCTGTTATTGTCCTCCCGGTACATTTCCACTTTGTTTTCGCTCAACGTCTTTTTGATGCGGTCCACCGTCCAGCGGAAGCAATTGGGGTCCCCGATATTATTGGAAATGGGCTTGACGCCGGGCATGCGGATGGCCCATTTCGCGTTATATCCCCAATTCTTTTCCAGGGCTTCGGGGTCGGTGACCCGTTCCGGCTCGAACCACATGAGGGTTTTCATGCCGTGGACGCGGGCGAAATCCGTGGATTCCAAAAAAGTTTTTCCCGGCCATTTGACGGGGTCCAGGGCCCAGGCGCCCACCGTGCCCCACCAGTCTTTTTGGGGGCTGGAACAATCCGGCGCTAAGTACCACCCGGCGTCGAACCACCGGTAATCCACCTTCGCGTCCTCCGCGATCATTTTTTCCAGGGAGGGCCGCCAGGTATCCCAGCTTTCCGAAATACTGCCGTCGGAATTGGGGCGGCCCGTATCGCTGGCCAGGCAGCAGGTGGAAAATGGCTCCATGGGCGGCAGATTGCGGGCCACGAACCAGGCCCGCCAGAAATTGGCGGCGTAATCCTCGTTCCGCACCTGATACGGCGCGCGGACGAACAGCGCCGTGCGGATCTTTTCCCCTGGCTTCAGCTTCGTACATAGATTGTTCACCGACCGGGCGCGGTATTCCGTTTCGTCCCGCTTTTCGTCATAGCGAAAATCCGCCCGCCACGTGCCTGCCCAACCGATGGCCAGTATCACACCCCCGTCCCCGTATTCCAGATCGAAGTACGGGAAATAAACGTGGGTGGCCCGGCCGCTGTTGGATTCAAAGTATCTCGGCTGCGCGCCCACGTCCAGGGCGTAAGGCCGGTAAGCGTTCACATGATCCCCCAAAATGCCCTTGAGGGCGGGATACCTGCCGGGGAAGGTCAGCACAGTTTCCATTTGGGACAGTACGCCCGTGTCCTCCCATCCCCGGTTTTCAAACCATACCGTCCATTCGGAAACGCCAAAATCGTAATCATGGGCGCATTTCAGCGTCACGTACAGGTTTTCATCCTTCCGAAAACAGATTTCGGCGGCTCTCCTGTCCCCCTTCCGTTCCATGCTCTGGCTGACGCGGGAGAACACGCTCCCGGAAAAGCCTTGGATGGACGCGCCGTTATAGGAAAACCGGAATGGAAACGTCCCCGGGTTCTCCAGCACCCCTTGAAACCAGGCGTCCGCCTGGGGATTCCGATAAGAAACGCGCATGGCAGGATCAACTCCTTCGTTTTCTAAACAAATTATAAGGGAGAACGGAAGAAAACGCAACCTTTCACATCTCTAATCCTGATATCCAATTGCAACGAAGAAGGACCAGCGGGGCTTTGCCCCGCACCCCACCAGGGGATTGAATCCCCTGACCCCTTCTCCTGCGGAATATCATTGACGAGTTGAACAAGCAGTATCCCGCTGTTAAGTATTTCAAGGTTGAGTGACACAGTATGGGACGATTTATCGCCCGCAGATAATTCAAGATTAAGTTGGTGGAGCAATACTTGGAGAGAACGGCCAAGCTTGACGCCGCTGTGCTTCTGGCCCGGCCGCTGAAAGCGGCTGGCGGAGGTTGTCTGTTCCTTCATTCAATGTCAATTCGCCTAATCAGAGGCCGAAGTCCTTTGGCGCAGGTTGGGCGCGCGGAGCGTCCAGCGTTCCCCTTCTGTCACAGCAGATACTGGAATGGTTACCCTTTCACAGAAAAATGTTCGGATTTTGCTTCTCGTTCCGCTTGACATAATCATTACAAAAGTGTAAAATATATTTGTACGGCTGAAAAAGGCGCTGTTTTGCGGTGCCGGGAAGCTGTTTTCGGATACAGGGTTGCTTTTCCGGATTCTTTTGCAGGCGTTTGCCGCTTTTCCATAGGGTGATGGCGTCTTTCGCGCCGCGCCGTTGTGTTTGGGTGTGTGTATGCTTGCGTGCAAAAAAGCACGCGGTATCGGGATTCAGCTTTTGCCGTGCGAAACAACGGTCTTGTTTCGTGCGGTTTTTCGCTTGTAACAACCACAACACCGCGATTGATACGCATCTTGAAAAAATAATAAGGAAGGAGGAAAAACAAGCATATGCATCCGATCATATGGATTCTGCTGATCCTGGCGGCAGCGGCAATCGGCGGATACGGCGGGTTCCTTTACCGCAAGAACGTTGCGGAAAAGAAAATTGGCCGTACCGAGGAATACGCCAAAAAGCTGCTGGACGACGCAACCAGGAAAGCGGAAGACAATAAAAAAGAAATGATCTTAGCGGCCAAGGAAGAGATCCTGCACCTGAAAAGCGAGCTGGACAAGGAAAGCCGCGCCCGCCGCACGGAGATGCAGCGCGGGGAACACCGCATCGAGCAGCGGGAAGAAACCCTGGACAAACGGGAAGCCCAGCTGGATAAGCGCAAGGACAATCTGGACAAGCGCGAAGAAAGCCTGAACGATAAATTCGCCGACGTGCAGAAGCTGGAAGACGAGGCCAAGGAAATCAAGGAAAAGCAGGTGGCGGAGCTGGAGCGCATCGCCACCATGACCCAGGACGAGGCCCGGCAGATGGTGATCGACCGGGTACAGAAGGAAGCGTTTCACGACGCGGCCGCCACGGTGCGGGATATCGAAAGCCGCGCCAAGGAGGAGGGCGAAAAGAAAGCCCGGAATATCATCGCCCTGGCGATCCAGAAATGCGCCGCCGACCATGTGGCGGAAACCACGGTATCCGTCATTAACCTGCCCAACGACGATATGAAGGGCCGTATCATTGGCCGCGAGGGCCGCAACATCCGCGCCCTGGAAACCGCCACGGGCGTTGACCTGATCATCGACGACACGCCCGAAGCGGTGATCGTGTCAGCGTTTGACCCCGTGCGGCGTGAAATCGCCCGGCTGGCCATCGAAAAGCTGATCATGGACGGCCGCATCCATCCCGCCCGTATTGAGGAATGCGTGGAAAAGGCCAAAAAAGAAGTGGAAAACCAGATTCGGGAGGCTGGGGAGCAGGCCGTGTTTGAAACCGGCCAGCACGGCATCCATCCCGAGCTGGTGAAGCTGCTGGGCCGCATGAAGTTCCGCACCAGCTACGGCCAGAACGTGCTGAAGCACTCCATCGAGGTGAGCCACTTAGCTGGCCTCATGGCCGCGGAGCTGGGGGCCGACGTGGCCCTGGCCAAGCGCGCGGGCTTGCTGCACGATATCGGCAAGGCTGTGGACCACGAGCAGGAGGGCACCCACGTGAGCTTAGGCGGCGAGCTGGCCCGGAAGTATCACGAAAGCCCCGACGTGATCCACGCCATCCTGGCCCACCACAACGACGTGGAGCCCCAGACGGTGGAAGCCGTGCTGGTGCAGGCTGCCGACGCCATCAGCGCCGCGCGGCCCGGCGCGCGCCGCGAGAGCCTGGAAAACTACATCAAGCGCCTGACCAAGCTGGAGGAAATCGCCAATTCCTTCAACGGCGTGGAAAAGTGCTTCGCCATCCAGAGCGGCCGCGAGGTGCGCATCATGGTCAAGCCCGAGGATGTGACCGACGAGGGCACCAAGGTAATGGCCAAGGAAATCGCCAAGCGCATCGAAAAGGAAATGGAATACCCCGGCCAGATCCGCGTGAACGTGATCCGCGAAACCCGCAGCACCGAATACGCGAAATAGCGAAACGAAAAAAATCTCCGGCACGGCTTTCAAAGCTGTGCCGGAGTTTTTTGTTCCTGGAAGAACACAAATCGTCCCCCCCGTGCATTCCGGGGAAACCTCAGTTCCAGGGAGAGTAAGTGTAAAGGAACTCAACCAGTTTTCCGTTCTCATCAAAGGTGACCCTGGTGTTGTCCGGAGCAAAGTTTGTTCCATCCAGCAGATGATTGAGCAGTTCATCGAATCCTAATTTCACAGGCGCGTCCATGTTTTCAGGATCACTCCCGTCCAGGAAGCTGATATCCTTCTCCAGCGGTACGTTGACCGTGAAAACTTCCGTATAGAAGAGATGCTCGGTGTCCGTTGCCGCGAGATAAGCGTCCCCGTCTTCCGCCTTGAAGAAGGAATAACCGTTATTGAAGCCGTCCTTTACGGTCACGCCGAATTCATCGCGAATCACTTCCATGACCATAAAGGCCGTTCCGTCTCCGAAGGAAAGGATATCGTGTTCCGCAAGATTCTCAATCACCGCCGGGGCAAACCGGTCTCTTTCATAGACGGTGATCGAAATTTTGAATTTCGCATCTTCGTCCTCACCGACCGACTTCCATCCGGTAATCCCGGCTTGAAAGCTCTTTCCCCCGACCAGGGCCTTGAATGTCTCGGACGTGTTCGGCTTGTAAAGGTTGGACACAGGGACTTCGGCGGAAGCGGCGACTGCAAAGCAGGTCAAAAGCAAAGCGCACAGAAGAACCATCATTTTTTTCATTTTGTTTTTCCTCCTTATGGGCTTATGACCAAAGTTGATAGAATAGATATGGCTTCTGTCGGTATATCGTTTTGAATGATGTCATACGGAAGTATGTATTGGAACTGATACCTATATCCATTACCTGCCCGAATAAGAAAGCCATAA
>JAFXSH010000037.1 GCA_017525805.1 Clostridia bacterium
AATCCCCATGACATCATCCTGCGCCCCGTCCTGACTGAAAAGGGCTACGACGGCATCGCGGACAAGCGGTACGTGTTTGAAGTGGCCATGGACGCCAACAAGATCGAAATCAAAAAGGCGCTGGAAAAAGTATTTCCTTCCATTAAAGTGGCGCGGGTGAACACCCTGCGCACCCTGGGCAAAATGAAGCGCCAGGGCGTGCATCAGGGACGCACCCCCGAAGTGAAGAAAGCCTATGTGATCCTGACGGAAGATTCCAAGCCCATCGAATTCTTCGAGGGTATGGTGTAAGGGAGGAGAAGCCAAATGGCCATTCGAGTTTATAAGCCCACTTCCTCCGCCCGCCGCTTTATGTCGGTGCTGACGTTCGAGGAAATCACCAAAAAGACCCCTGAAAAGAGCCTGACCGAGTATCTGAAAAAGCACGCGGGCCGCAATAAGCAGGGCAAGATCACCGTTCGCCACCAGGGCGGCGGCAACAAGATCAAGTACCGCATCATCGATTTCAAACGGGATAAGAAAGATGTGCCAGCCAAAGTGGCCGCCATCGAATACGATCCCAACCGCAGCGCCTTCATCGCCCTGCTGCACTATGTGGACGGCGAAAAGCGCTACATCCTGGCTCCTCTGGATCTGAAGGTGGGCGACATCGTGATGAGCGGCGAAAACGCCGATATCAAGCCCGGCAACGCCCTGCCCCTCGCCAACATCCCCGTTGGTACCCTGATCCACAACATCGAAATCAAGCCCGGCAAGGGCGGCCAGCTGGTCCGGTCCGCCGGCGCTTACGCCCAGCTCATGGGTAAGGAAACCGCTTACGCCCAGGTGCGTATGCCCTCCGGCGAATTCCGCAAGATCCCCATGAACGCCATGGCCACCATCGGCACCGTGGGCAACACCGACCACAGCAACGTGCGCATCGGCAAGGCCGGTCGTACCCGCCACATGGGCATCCGTCCCACCGTCCGCGGCGTGGTCATGAACCCCTGCGACCATCCCCATGGCGGCGGCGAAGGCAAGAGCCCCGTTGGCATGCCCGCCCCTGTTACCCCCTGGGGCAAGCCCGCTCTGGGCCTGAAGACCCGCAAGCACAAGAAGTATTCCAATAACCTCATCGTAAAGCGTGCCGGTAAGTAATCAGGCGCGGACAGGAAGGAGGAAACCTCATGAGCCGTTCCGTAAAGAAAGGCCCGTTTGTACAGGAAGCGCTGTATAAGCGCGTTGTAGATATGAACAAAACCGGCGCCAAGCAGGTGCTCAAGACCTGGAGCCGCGCCTCCACCATCTTCCCCGAATTTGTGGGCCACACCATCGCGGTGCACGATGGCCGCAAGCATGTGCCGGTGTACATCACCGAGGACATGGTGGGTCATAAGCTGGGCGAGTTTGCCCCCACCCGCACGTTCCGCGGCCACGCGGGCGAAAAGGCCACTGGCCGTAAGTAAGGGAAGGAGAGAAAAAAAGATGGCTACTCGTACCCGTGAAAAGGGCGCGCTGCGGGCTCAAACCCGCGACAAGCGGCCCCAGGCGCACGCCAAGCACATCCGCCTGTCCTCCCGCAAGGCCAAGATCGTTCTCGATCTGATTCGCGGCAAGGATGTGGATCAGGCGCTCGCCATTCTGCAGTTTACCCCCAAGGCTGCTTCTCCCGTGATCGCGAAGGTGCTTTCTTCCGCCATCGCCAACGCGGTGAACAACCAGGATCTGGACCGCAGCACCCTGTATGTTGCCGAGTGCTACGCCAACCCCGGCCCGACCCTCAAGCGCTACGTAGCCCGCAGCCGCGGCAGCGCTTCCCCCATGCTCAAGCGCACCTGCCACATCAGCGTGGTGCTCGACCAGAAGAAGTAAAGGGAGGATCACAATGGGTCAGAAAGTTAATCCCCATGGCGCCCGTGTAGGCGTGATCTATGATTGGAGCACCCGCTGGTACGCCGGGAAAAAAGAATTTGCCGATAACCTGAACGAAGACTTCCGTCTTCGCAAAATGCTCAAAGAGCAGTATTATTCCGCCGGGATCAGCCGCATCGACATCGAGCGCAGCGCTTCCCGCATGACCGTTACCATGTTCGTCAGCCGTCCCGGCATGATCATCGGCACCCGCGGCAAGGGCCCCGAAGCCGGCAACAGCACCATGACCATCGACAAGCTCCGCGCCAACGTGGAAAAGATGGTGGGCCATGCTGTGAACGTGCGCGTGATGGACGTGCGCAACCCGGAAACCGACGCTCAGCTGATCGCCGAAAATATCGCGCAGCAGCTGCAGAACCGCATCGCTTTCCGCCGCGCCATGAAGCAGAGCATCCAGCGCGCCATGAAGCCCAACGGAAAGGGCTCCGAACCCGCCAAGGGCGTGAAGGTCGCTATCTCCGGCCGCCTGGGCGGCGCGGATATCGCCCGCACCGAGCACTATCATGAGGGCTCCATCCCCCTGCAGACCCTGCGCGCCAACATCGACTACGGCTTTGCCGAAGCCAAGACCACTTATGGCCGTCTGGGCGTGAAGGTTTGGGTATACAAGGGACAGATCCTGCCTAAGGCCAAGAAGCCCGCGCAGCCCGCTCCCGCGACCGAAGGAGGCAAGTAATCCTATGCTGATGCCGAAAAGAGTCAAGCACCGCAAGCAGTTCCGCGGCCGGATGAAGGGCGCGGCGCATCGCGGCAATTTCATCGCCAACGGCGAAATCGGCCTGATGGCCATGGA
>JAFXSH010000038.1 GCA_017525805.1 Clostridia bacterium
GCCAAAACATAAAGGACTGTCATTGGATGATTTATCTGGGGGAAACCCGCTTTTTGAAAAAGCGGGTTTCCCCCAGGCCCCCTTCCTGAAAAACTCCCCGGGAATGGTCCATATTATCTAAAACCGGCTTGCATCCCCGTGCAACGAAAAATATTATATGAAATGGATATCTCAGCCATGCAGCAGTTTCCCTGCCGTTTCCCTCGCCAGGGCGTCGGCCCGGTCGATATCCTCCAAATCCCGGGCGGGCAGGCCGCCGTACTTTTGCAGCGCGCTTTCCACGATTTCGGGAATGCGGCCAAAGGGAATTTCTCCCCGCAGGAAAGCATAGCAGGCTTCCTCGTTGGCGGCGTTCAGCACGCAGCAGGCAGCGCCTCCCGCTTTCAGCGCCTCATACGCCATGCGAATGGCCGGGAACTTTTCCGGATCGGGCCGCTCAAAGGTCAGCTGCCCCAGGGCAAACAGATCAAGAGGTTTGCTGCCCGTTTCCAGCCGCTCCGGGTAGGTCATGGCGTACAGGATGGGCAAGCGCATATCCGGCACGCCCATCTGCGCGATCACCGCCCCGTCCTTAAATTCCACAGCGGAATGGACGATGCTCTGGGGATGCACCACCACATGAATCTGCTCGGGCCGCGCGCCGAACAGCCATTTGGCCTCGATGATTTCCAGCGCCTTATTGAACATGGAGGCGGAATCAATGGTGATTTTCGCGCCCATGCTCCAGGTGGGATGGCCCAGCGCCTGCTCCACCGTGGCGGTGCGGATGCGTTCTTTTTCCCATGTGCGGAAGGGACCGCCAGAGGCCGTCAGCAGGATTTTTTCATATGGATTGGGCCCCGCTCCCTGCAAGCACTGGAAAATAGCGCTGTGTTCGCTGTCCACAGGCAATAGTGTGCCCTCGGGACAGGCGTTCATCACCATTTCGCCCCCCGCCACCAAGGTTTCCTTGTTGGCCAGCAGCACCCGCTTGCCCGCCTGCCGCGCCGTCATGACGGATTTTAAGCCCACCATGCCTACTACGGCGGCCAGCACGTCCTGCCCCTCCGCTTCCCGCGCCACGTCCTCTAATGCCCGTTGGCCGAAGCGGAATTCACAGAAGCCCAAATCATCGGGGATTTCCACCGGCTCCGAAACGCCCGTCAGCGCCGCCAGCCTTGGCCGAAGCGCCCGCACCTGCTCAAACAGCAGCGCCGCGTTTTTGTGGGCGGAAAGCGCCGTTACAAAAAAGCGGTCGGGGTGCAGCCCGATCACTTCAATGGCCTGTTTGCCGATGGAACCGGTGCTGCCTAAAATGGCGATTCCGCGTTTCATGACTTATGCTCCATTCTACGCCGCCGTGAACACGCCCGCGGCCAAATTATAGTATACGTAGATAATGATTGCCGTCCAGTATACGCTGTCCAGCCGGTCCATCATGCCGCCGTGGCCGGGAATAATGTTGCTGTAATCCTTGATGCCGCAATGGCGCTTGACGAGGGACGCGAACAGGTCGCCCATTTGCCCGGCAACGCCGCCCAGCAATCCCAGCACGAGGAAATGCCACAGGGGCGGGATTTGAATGAAAGCGGAGAAAACGCCCGCCGTCACCAGCGACCAAATCACGCTGCCCATGAGGCCCGCCGCCGCGCCTTCGATGGACTTATTGGGGCTCACGGCGGGGCACAGCTTCCGCTTGCCGAACCGGCTGCCGATAAAGTAGGCCATGGTATCCCCAATCAGGGGCACGCCGAACACCAACAGCAGCAGCATGGTTTGATTCATCTGTCCCGGCGCTTTCTGCAAGCCCAACATGCACAGGCCCGGCAGCATCACGCTCACCAGCGGCAGGCAGGATATCATGATATCCTCTAATTTGGGTTCCTTGCGGAAAATCACCGTCATGGAAATGAGCATGAACGCGCCGCCAACCAGCGGCATCATCAGCGCCACGCTGCCGTAGTAATAATACAGGGGAATGGACAGGACGAAGCAAAGCCAGCAGGGCCACTGTACGGGGTTGTGCCCCGCCTGCACGGTGGCCCGGATCATTTCATAGAAGGAAAGGCAGGTGGTGATCATGCAGGGCACGGCAAACCAAAGCCCCCCGCCCCACAGGGCGAGAAACAGAACGGCGGTCAAAGCAAGGCCGGTGATCGTTCGCTTGATCATGCGTTTCTTCCTCCAAAGCGCCGGTCCCGGCTGCTGAAAGCGGCCAGCGCTTCATGATAGGCGGCCAGATCGAAATCCGGCCACAGCACCGTGGGGAATTCAAATTCCGCGTAGGCGCACTGATACAGCAGGAAATTGCTCAGCCGCATTTCCCCGCTGGTGCGGATCAGCAGATCCACATCCGGCTGGCCCCTGGTGTACAGTTCGTCAGCCAGGGTTTGTTCGGTAATATCCTCGGGCCTGATCTCGCCCCGGACGGCCTTTTTCGCCAGGATGCGCGCCGCCCGCGCCAATTCCGCCCGTCCGCCGTAGTTAATGGCGAAGTTCAGCTTTAACCCCGTGTTGCCTTTCGTCCGTTCCTCAGCCTCGATCAGCACCTGGCGCTGCTTTTCGGGCATGCCGTCCTTATCGCCCAAGATGCGGATGCATACGCGGTTTTCAATCAGCTCGTCGATGACTTTGGCGAAGTACTCCACCATCAGCCCCATGAGCGCTTCCACTTCTTCCGGAGCCCGCCGCCAGTTTTCTGTGGAAAAGGCGTACAGGGACAAGACCTCAATGCCCAAATCGCTGCTTTCGCGGATGATGGCGCGCAGCGTTTCCACGCCTTGCCGATGGCCAAGGGCCACCCGCAGGGCATGCTGTTTGGCCCAGCGGCCGTTTCCATCCATGATGATGGCCACATGCCGGGGAAGAGCGGATGTATTCATGCTTCGTCTTTCCTTTCTGGAGCAGCGTCAAGAAACCGGGCAGCGATCCATACCCCTTCCCGGCAGGCTACCACCCGCAGCGTGCCCTCCTGCCGGGTTTGACCGTCCCGGCGAGGGGCGGCGGTTTCCTTCACGCAAGGGGGCGCTTCGTCCGGGGGAAGGGAAGTAAGGGCCTCCCGCAGCGGGCGGCCCAGAATGTTCGTCATCAGACCTCCATGATCTCCTTTTCTTTTTCCGCCGCGATCTTATCCACGTCCTTGATCTGGGCGTCGGTCAGCTTTTGCAGTTCATCCTCGGCCTTGCGCTGATCGTCTTCGGTGATCTGGGAATCCTTCTTGAGCTTCTTGATCTGCTCCATGGCGTCGCGCCGGGTGTTGCGCATGGCCACCTTGGCTTCTTCCGCGCCCTTGCGCACCACTTTGGTCAGTTCCTTGCGGCGTTCCTCGTTCAGTTCCGGCACCACCAGGCGGATCAATTTTCCGTCGTTGGAGGGATTCATGCCCAAATCGCTCTTCTGGATGGCCTTTTCAACCAACGGGATAGCCTTGGGGTCCCACAGGGCAATGGTGAGCAGCCGGGGTTCGGGGCTGTTGATGTTGCCCATCTGCTTTAAGGGGGTGGCGGTGCCGTAATAATCCACCACGATGCGGTCCAGGATCTGGGGATTGGCGCGGCCCGCACGCAGGGACAGCATATCCTTTTGATAGAATTCCTTGGTCTTGATCATTTTTTCCTTGGCGGTGTCGATAACCTTCTTGTACATACCCTTGCCTCCTGTTCAATTGATTTGCTGATTCTATTTTACTCTGTTTTCCCTGATTAAGCAAGCGTTTCCTTGCCGTTTTTTGCCTGGGCGCAAATTTGCGTGAGCGCGGGGGACAAAGGCCGTCCTAACATTTCCTCCGCTAAGGCGGCGTTCCCCGCTAAAATGGCTTTGCGGATGGCAGTGCTGGACACCCGCGTGCCGTCCGGCAAGGAAACCGGCGGGCACACCGTGAGCCCCACCCCGTTTTCCCGGCACAGGGCGTCCAATTCATTTACGCCCCAGCCGCCCCGATAGCCGAAGCGGTGGTCGTCGCCGCAGACAACGTGGCGGGCGTTCAGGCTGCCCAGCACGATGCGGCGGAAAAATTCGTCGCCGGACATGCGCCGCATTTCATCATTGAAGGCGCTCACCGCCACCCGGTCCGCCCCCGCCGCCCTGAGCAGCGCTTGGCGCTCTTCCAGGGAGGTCAGCGCGAAATCCTTTTCTCCCGGCGCCCGGTCAAAGGTGTGGGCGCAAACGATCAATTCCTGGTTCCGGGCGATCTCCGCCGCCGCCCGCAGCAGCGACAGATGCCCCTTGTGCACGCCGTCAAAAAAACCCAAACATACAACGCTGGGCGCGTTGACTTCATCCATTGTTTTTTATCTCCTATCGATCGATGCCGGCCGTGCACGCATTCGCGGCCCGGCTGCCGCATCCAGTTGCCAGCCGGGAATTTGCCGTCGCCGCATCTTACCCTATTCTACCATAGATTTTTAACCTGCGCAACCTGCGCCGCCCGTGTGATCAAAATCGGTGCGGCATACGGTGTCGCGTAAAGCTTCACTGTATTTTTTTTGTTTCCCTCTTGACTTTAATGCTTTTATGCGTTAAAGTTTAAACTGTTAAAGCAAAAGCCGCCTTTAGGCGGAGAAGGAAGGGCAAAGATGGTTCTCAAAATCCTCATGCTGATCGTGTTTTTTGGGCTGATGGTGGGCATCGGCCTGTACTGCCGCAAAAATTCCACGGATGTCAGCGGCTTCGTGTTAGGCGGCCGGGCCGTGGGGCCCTGGCTGACGGCCTTCGCCTTCGGCACCTCTTATTTTTCCGCCGTTATTTTCGTGGGCTACGCGGGCCAGTTCGGCTGGAAGTACGGCATCGCCGCCACCTGGGTGGGCATCGGCAACGCGCTGATCGGGTCGCTGATGGCCTGGGGCGTGCTGGGACGCCGCACCCGCATCATGACCCAGCATTTGTCCAGCGCCACCATGCCGGAGTTTTTCGGCAAGCGCTTCGGCAGCAAGAGCCTGAAAATCTGCGCCTCCGCCATTATCTTTATTTTCCTGATCCCCTACACCGCCAGCCTGTATAACGGCTTGAGCCGCCTGTTCGGCATGGCTTTCAATATCGACTATTCCGTGTGCGTCATCGTCATGGCGATTTTGACCGGCGTATACGTCATCGCGGGCGGCTACATGGCCACCGCCATCAACGATTTCATTCAGGGCATCATCATGCTGGGCGGCATCATCGCCGTGGTGGCGGCGGTGCTCAACAGCAAAGGCGGCTTCCTGGCTTCCCTGGACGGCTTGAGCCAGATCAGCGACCCCGCCGTTTCCTCTTCCCCCGGCATATTCAATTCCTTCTTCGGGCCCGATTCCCTGAACCTGCTGGGCGTGGTCATTTTGACCTCCCTGGGCACCTGGGGCCTGCCCCAGATGGTGCAGAAATTCTACGCCATCAAGAGCGAGGGTTCCATTAACAAGGGCATGATCATTTCCACCGTGTTCGCCTTCATTGTGGCGGGCGGCTGCTACTTCTTGGGCGGCTTTGGACGCCTGTTCTCCGACGTGGTGGGCGTCACCGAAGGAGGTACTCCCGTGGGCGGGTTTGACGCCGTGGTGCCCGCTATGCTCAGCGGCCTGCCGGATATCCTGATCGCCGTGGTGGTGATCCTGGTGCTGTCCGCCTCCATGAGCACCCTTTCCTCCCTGGTGCTGGCTTCCTCCTCCACCCTCACCCTGGATTTCCTCAAAGACAACATCGTCAAGGACATGGACGAAAAGAAGCAGGTGAAGGTCATGCGGGGCCTGATCGTGGTGTTCATCGCCATCTCCGTGGTGATCGCCATCGTGCAGTACAAGTCCAATGTCACCTTCATCGCGCAGCTCATGGGCGTTTCCTGGGGCGCGCTGGCGGGCGCTTTCTTAGCTCCCTTCCTCTATGGCCTCTACTGGAAGCGCACCACCAAGATCGCCTGCTGGGTCAGCTTCGTGTTTTCCACCGTGGTCATGCTGGCGAATATGTTCGTCCGTTCCTCTTTCCCGGCCCTGCTCCAGTCCCCCATCAATGCCGGCGCCTTCTGCATGCTGGCTGGACTGGTGATCGTGCCGCTGGTGAGCTTTATCACCCCGGCCCCGGACAAGGCCCTGGTAAACGACGCTTTCTCCTGCTATGATCAGAAGGTGCTGGTGAAGCAGAGCGAAGCCTTGGCCGACCCGGAGTAACTGTTCGATACTTGCGCACGGAATATGCTCATACGCTTCGGATCGGCCAAAGAATCCAAAGCGTATGGGCCTTTCCTTTGATAGGGCCTTTTACCCATTCTTTATTTGGGGACTGGGCAGGAGAGGATGAATGTGGTATACTGTCCATGTTGCCACACATTCTCTGTTTCTCCATGAATCTTAGCCGGATGAGGAGCGATCAGTTTGAGGAACATCGAAAAAGGGCTCGTCTACACCAACGATCAGTGTATCGGCTGCAACAAATGCATCCGCGCGTGCAGTTGCATCGGTGCCTGCGTATCCACAGAACCGGATGAAAACGGGAATTCGAGGATCATGGTTGACGCCAGTCTCTGCGTGGCCTGCGGCGCCTGCTTTGATATCTGCGAGCATAACGCCCGCGTTTTTATCGATGATACCGAGCGGTTCTTTGAGGATCTCAAAAAGGGCGAAAACATCTCCCTGCTGGTTGCTCCCGCTTTCCCCGCCAATTATCCGGATACCTACGCCAAGGTTTTCGGCAAACTGAAAGAGCTGGGTGTGCACCGCATTATCAGCGTTTCCTTCGGCGCGGACATCACCACCTGGGGATATATCAATTACATCCAAAAGCACGATTTTTTGGGCGGTATTTCCCAGCCCTGCCCGGCGGTGGTGGGATATATCGAACGATATTTGCCGGAGCTGCTCCCCAAACTGTTCCCCGTTCAAAGCCCTTTGATGTGCGCGGCCATATACGCGAAAAAAGAGCTTGGCGTTACGGATAAGCTCGCTTTCATCAGCCCATGCATCGCCAAAAAGTTAGAGATAGACGACCCGAACAATCACGGGTACGTCAGCTATAACGTGACCTTTAAGCACCTGATGGATTATGTGGAAAAACACAATTTGTACGGAGAACCCTGCAAGGATGAAATCGAATATGGCTTAGGCTCCATCTATCCCATGCCGGGCGGGTTGAAAGAAAACGTGCTGTGGCTCCTGGGCCGCGACGCGTTCATTCGCCAGGTGGAGGGCGAAAAGAGATTGTTCCATTACCTGGAAAAGAACAAAGAACTTTTGCGCGACGGAAAGACGCCGTTCCTGTTTGTGGACGCGCTCAACTGCGAAAAGGGCTGCATTTGCGGCACGGGCACCGATATGGCCCTGTCCGCTACCGATGATTCGCTGTATCATCTGCACGACATCAAAGAAGCCGTGGAAAAGGATGCCGCTGGCAGCGCGTGGTCCAAGTACGCCACGCCGGAAGAAAGGCTTGCCTGCCTCAACAGGCAGTTTGAACACCTGAAGCTGGAGGATTATCTTCGCTCCTATACGGACCGGTCGGAGCAGTGCTCCCTGCGCATCCCCGATCCCGAAGAGCTGGAAGCCATCTTCCTTGAAATGAATAAGACCGACGAAGCTTCCCGGCACATCAACTGCTCCTGCTGCGGGTATGATACCTGCGTGGAAATGGCTACGGCGATTCATAACGGCTTCAACCATAAGGACAACTGCATCCACTATTTGAAGGATATGTATGTGAAGAAAGCCGCGGAAACCGATCTGATGACCGGGCTTCCCAACGCCGCCGGATTCAGAACGTTCATCAACAGGATGTGGGCAGGGGGCAGGCTGACATCCTATAACGCGTTTTATCTGAATGTGAAAAGCTTCGGCCTGATCAATAAGAAGTACGGAAAGCAGGAGGCGGACCATATCATCGTCCGCTTCGCGGAGCTTCTCCTGTCGTATATAGACGATGACGAGTGCGCGGCCCGCCTGTCCGGAGATACCTTCATCCTCATGGTGCATAAAGAAAAGACCGAGGCTGTGCTGAAACTGACCTCGGGCGTCGATATCCGCGCCTCTCTGAACGGCCAGGAAGAGATTGCGACGCTGCAAGCCATCGCGGGCTGCCTTGATATTTACGACGACGATATGGACAGCGAGGGCATCATTGGCAGGTGCTCCACAGCGCTGAACGTGGCAAGATACGACAAGCACGTGCCCTATTTATTCTCGACGCATGAAATGCACAAAAAGGCCATCCGCCAAAAGCAGATCCTGTCCGTGTTCGCCGACGCCTTGAAAAATGGAGAGTTCCGGCCCTTCTATCAGCCCAAAGTCAACACAAAGACCAAAACCCTGGCCGGGGCGGAAGCATTGGTGCGCTGGGTAAGAGACGGAAAAACGATCGCCCCGGGCGAATTCATTTCCGTTCTTGAAACCGGCGACAGCATTTGCTTGCTCGATTTCTATATTTTTGAGCAGGTGTGCAAGGATATCCGCAGGTGGATCGACGAAGGCATCGAGCCTGTGCGCGTATCGACGAATTTTTCCCGCAAGAACTTAGCCAATCCCGGGTTTTCCGAAAGCATCAAGAAGATCCTTGCCGCTTATAACATCCCGAAGCAGCTGATCGAAGTGGAAATCACCGAGACCATGAACGAAGAAGACAATGACCGGCTCAGAAGGTTCATCAGCGATATGCACGATTCGTCCATCGCCATGGCAATCGACGACTTCGGAACAGGCTATTCCTCGCTGAATATCCTTCGGGATTTCTCAGCCGACGTTCTTAAGCTCGATAAATCCTTCCTTGACGGGCACACGGGCACAAAGCGCGACAGCGTGGTGGTATCCAACGTGGCCAAAATGGCAAACGAGCTGAACATGAGCGTGATCACCGAGGGCGTTGAAAATTGGGAGCAGGTAGCCTTTTTGAAGAGCGTCAATATCGACATGGTGCAGGGCTTCCTGTTTGACAAACCCCTCCCGAAGGAAGATTTTGAACAGAGATTAAGAAATAAGGCTTATCAGTGAGCGTATCAAATATCTCGTCCATATCCATGTCCATGCGCTTGAAAAGCCGTATGGGCATGGATCGACACGGTGATGATTGAGGCATAAAAAACCATGAACGACAAAATGAAGATCAGAGATATTCTGCGTTATGTCAGCGTCAAATCGATTGCCGCGGCAATCATCGTGATACTGGTCACCAATATCGCCGCCGCTTTTATTGGAAACAGTTTCTATGCGATGGAGAAAAAGGTTCTGCAGCAGCAAGGCGAATTGAACGCAAAAGAGGCAGCCAGCGAATACGATCATATTCTTTTGACGCGGGTCAACATCGTAACGCTGGTGGGATGCACTGTGGATAACATGCTCGCCTCCGGCACAAGCAGCGAAAAGATCGAAAAGTACCTGATCGATCAGACGAACAACATCGCTGCCACACTGGATCCGACGACCACCGGCTTGTACGGATGGGTGGGCGGCGCGTATCTCGACGGCGCGGGCTGGGTCCCCGACGGCGATTATGTGCCCACTGAGCGGCCATGGTACACACAGACAATGGAATCCGACCAGGAAATCACATTTGTGGAACCCTATCTGGATATGCAGACAAACACTGTGATGATGACCGTGTCCGACCTCATGAGCGACGGAAAAAGCGTGATTGCCATGGACGTCAGTCTCGACCCATTGCAGGAAATTGTTGAACGGGTCGCTTCCGCCACGGAAGGAAGTCAGGCCCTTGTGCTTGATTACAGCGGAATCGTCGTCGCCCATTCCGATAAGGAACAGCTGGGCCGGAACTATCTGGATGAACCGGAGAGCCTCGGAGGCGCTGTGGCGCGCAATATCCTTGTGGACGGGAAAAAGCAATTTGATCTCAAAACAGGCGATGGCAGTTACTCTGTTTATGTTGACCAGCTGGAAGGCGGTTGGTACAGCGTCAGCCTGATCAACGCTGACATTTGGTATCGCCCATTGCGAAACACCATTATCGCCTTTTCCATGATTGTGCTTCTGGTAGTCATCTTCCTGATCATCGTTTTTCTTCGTCTCACTGCCAAGAACCTGGCTCTCCAGAAGCTTCATACGCGCATCGATCAGGAGGAGAAACGGGGAGAGGCCCTGCAGGCGCTCTCTGAAACAGATCGCATGACCGGCCTGTATGACCGCGTCAGCGGCCAGCGCAAGGTGGATGAATTGCTGTCTTCGGGCAGCAGCGGCATGCTGCTGGAGCTGGACATTGACCATTTCAAGACCATCAATGATACCTATGGGCACCAGACGGGCGATTCCGTCATCCGCTCCGTTGCCGACTCCCTGCGCGGCACCTTCCGCTCCAACGATATATGCATGCGGCTGGGCGGCGACGAGTTCGGCGTCTTCGCGGTGGGCATTGTCACACAGGAAATGACCGAGGCCATTATGCACCGGTTTTTTGAGCGGCTGGACAAAACGGACATACCGGAATTGCGCGGGAAAAAGGTCGCCGTCAGCGTGGGCGCGGCACTGTATACAGGCGATCAAGCGTCCTCCTTTGATGCACTCTACGCCCTGGCGGACAGCGCGATGTATTCCAGCAAAAAAGTTTCTGGCAACAGCCTGACGTTCAGCGGCAAATCTGTTCAAACATCTTATTACTTCGGCAACTAAATCATTCCAAAATCTGCTTGTCTGGAGCGTCATCCTGCGCACCTTTTGTAACAATGAATTGCCGAAGTAATAATCTTTTTCAAAACGCATCCATTATCACAGTTTTTCCCAAAAAGAAGGAACTGTCCGCTTTCACGCGGCTGGAAAGGAGACGCGCATGCAGTATAAAACGCTGACCATCATGATCCTGTTCATCGTATTCCTGTACCACATGCTGCTCAAGCTGATCGAATGGCGGTCTGCCAGCAATCCCATTCCCCTGAACGTGGTGGACGTGTACGACCCGGACACCTACAAAAAGTGGCGGGCCTATCACGGGGAAAAATGCCGCTTGGGGGCGTTCAGCGCCGCGGCGGGATTCATCATGGATTTGGTGCTGATCCTGCCCAACCTGTACGCCGCCTTTGCCCGGCTGTTCCCCGATACGCCGTTTATGCAGATGCTGGCGGTGCTGCTGCTGTCCGCCGCGGCGGGGCTGGCCAATCTGCCCTTTGAGTATTACGATACCATGGGCATCGAAGAAAAGTACGGCTTCAACCGGTCCACCAAGAAAACCTTCTGGCTGGATCAATTGAAGAGCCTGCTGATCAGCCTGGTGCTGATGACGGCGGTGGGGTCCCTGCTCATGGGCGCGCACCAATGGCTGGGCGATTGGCTGATCGTAGTGTTCGCCGGGGCCATGACGCTTTTGACTCTTGGCATTTCCTTCCTGTACCCCTTCTTCAGCAAAATCTTCAATAAATTCACACCGCTGGAGGACGGGGAGCTGAAAGAGAAGCTGACCGCCCTGCTGGAAAAGCACGGCTTCAAGGTGCGGGCTATCCAGGTGATGGATGCTTCCCGGCGCTCCACCAAGTCCAACGCCCATTTCACGGGCTTTGGCAAAATGAAAACCATCGTGCTGTTCGATACCATGGTGAAGGCCATGACCACGGACGAAATCTGCGCCGTGTTCTCCCATGAAATGGGCCACGGCCTGCATAAGGACACGCTGAAAAACCAAATCATGTCCTTTGTTCAGATGCTGATCTTGGGCGCGCTGGCCTGGCTGACCCTGCGGACGCCGGAAATCTTTACGGCGTTCGGCTTTGAGGGCGTGAATTACGGCTTTGCCCTGATCCTGATCATGAGCGTGGAGTTTGCCCTGATCGCCCCGCTGTTCGGCCTGCTGGTCAATTGGTTTTCCCGCCGGGCGGAATACCGGGCGGATGCCCAGGCCGTGCAGGAGGGCTACGGCGAAGCCCTGATCTCAGCCCTGAAAAAGCTGACGAGGGAAAACTTTGGGGAGCTGGCGCCCTCTCCGCTGCTGGTAAAATTGCAGTATTCCCATCCCACCTTGAGCCAGCGCATCACGGCGATTGAAAAGATCGGAGGAAAAGCGCGATGACCATGATCGGCGTGCAGACCGGCGGCCTCACGCAGCTTTACGGCGTGGACGGCGCGTACAAGGCCATCAAGGAAGCGGGCTTCCAGGCGGCGGACGCGAACTTGGACGAAATGCTGATCAGCCAGGACGTCCGGAAGAAACAGCGTTCGCCCGTATTCGAGGCGGAAGGGGAAGAATTGCTTAGGTATTTCCGGCCTTTTAAGGACGCGGCGGAAAAATACGGCGTTTGCAATTATCAGGCCCACGCCCCGTTCCCCTCCTGGCTGGCCGGGGAGGACGAATACAACGAATATTTGATGCGGGTCCTGGAAAAAACATTGGCGGGGTGCGCGTATATCGGCTGCTCCCGGCTGGTGATCCATCCCTTTTTCGGCGTTTACGACAAGGCCCTGACCCCGGAAGAGGAATGGGCCCTGAATATGGACCGCTACGCCCGCCTGATCCCCGCCGCCAAGAAGTACGGGGTGCGCATCCTGCTGGAAAACATGTTCACCCGGCGCCGGAGCAAGGTCTACGCCGCCTGCTGCTCGGATTTTGAAACGGCCTGCCGCTATGTGGACGAGCTGAACAAGCTGGCGGGGGAGGAGCTGTTCGGCTTCTGCTTGGACACGGGCCACGCCCTGCTGGTGAGCAAGGATATCCGGGACGTGATGGCCATGCTCGGCAGCCGCGTCCAGGCTTTCCACATTCACGATAACAACGGCGCTGATGACCAGCACGTGGCCCCCTACATGGGCGTCCTGGACTGGGATCGGTTCATGGAGGGTTTGCGGGCCACGGGTTATCAGGGCGCGCTTTGCTTTGAGACCCATGGGGCCATCAACGCTTTCCACCCGGAACTGGCCCCCGAGGTGCTGCGGCTGATTGCCCGGACGGGCAGATTGTTCGCCCAAAAAGCGGGAATGGAGGATTGACCGTGGATTACGCGCTGCTGAATGAGCAAATGGAAGCCCTTTCCCAGGCGGAGGGCTGGTATGTGCCACTGTTCGCCAACGCCTCCGCCCTGCTGTGGGAAACGCTGCCGGATATCAACTGGGCCGGGTTTTATGTGGTTGACGGCCCTAACTTGGTGCTGGGCCCCTTCCAGGGAAAGATCGCCTGCATCCGCATCCCCAAGGAGAAAGGCGTTTGCGGCGCGGCACTGCGGGAAAACCGCACCATGCTGGTGCCGGACGTGCACGCTTTCCCCGGCCATATCGCCTGCGACAGCGCCTCCAACGCTGAAATCGTGATCCCCCTGCGGGATCAACGGGGAAAAGTGGCCGCCGTGCTGGATATCGACAGCCCTCTTTTGAACCGGTTTTCCGATCAGGACCGGCAGGGATTGGAAACCTTTGCCCATATCTTGGAAAAAGCCATGAAAGGACTGACGCCCATGGAAAAAACCATTTACTTAGCGGGCGGCTGCTTCTGGGGCTGCCAGAAATATTTCGATCTCATGGACGGCGTGATCGAAACGGAAGTGGGCTACGCCAACGGCAAAATCGAAAACCCCACCTACGAACAGGTAAAGCACGGCGCGGGCCACGCGGAAACGGTGCGGGTGGTGTACGATCCCGCAAAGCTGCCCCTGCGGGAGCTGCTGGAAAGGTATTTCCAGGTCATCGACCCCACCGCCGTGAACCACCAGGGAGAAGATTTCGGCGTTCAGTACCGCACCGGCATTTATTACACCGACCCCGCCGACGCCCCCACCGTCGCCAACGCCCTCCGCGACCTTTCCCGCCGCTATGACCGGCCCCTGGCCGTAGAAAACATGCCCCTGCAGGGCTTCTGGTCCGCGGAGGAATACCACCAGAAATACCTGGAAAAGCATCCGGACGGCTATTGCCATATTCACTTTGACTGAATCGCCGTTGATGGGCACATGATAAAAGGGGGAGCGCTGGCTTGCGCTCCCCCTTTCATGACCCTTTGGTCACAGCCTGTTCAGAAATTCATCGGGTGTGAAAGCGGGCACCCTGCTTTCTTTGAAATCCCGTACATTGCGGGTTATGATGGCGTCGGCGTGAAGGCACTGGGCCGATGTCATCGTGCCCGCGCAGGATGCCCAGCAGGCTGTCCGTTTACGCGTTTGCTGCCAAGCCCGCGGACACAGGAAAAGAACGTTATCTTCTAACGTTCCTGGGAACGATTTTATCCACAGCGTCCTTGACACTGTTCGACGCATTGTCCACGCCGTTTTTGATCCCGCCCGCGCCGTTTGGCGCACCGGTTTTGACCCCGTTAGGTTTGTTCTGGTTCGGCGAAGGGTTATGACCGCCCGCCACCTTCTCCACTTCTTCGTCGATCAGCTGCTTTTTGTTATTTTCCATGATCTTTCCTCCCCTATTCGTTTCACTGATTGATACGGAACAAAAGGAATATTGGCAATCATGCTGATAAAAAACTATTATTTCCCACGCGCCGCTTATACGTTGAACCGGAACAGGGTCACATCCCCGTCCTGCATCACGTAATCCTTGCCTTCGGAGCGCACCAGGCCCTTTTCCTTGCAGGCGTTCATACTGCCCAAATCACGCAGGGTTTCAAAGGGCACGATCTCGGCGCGGATGAAGCCGCGCTCGAAGTCGGTGTGGATTTTGCCCGCCGCCTGGGGCGCTTTGGTGCCCCGGGTGATGGTCCAGGCGCGGCACTCGTCCTCGCCCGCCGTCAGGAAGGAGATCAGGCCCAGCAGGTGGTAGCACTTCTGGATCAGCCGGTCCAGGCCGCTTTGGCCGATGCCCATTTCCTGCAAAAATTCTTCCTTTTCTTCCGGCTCCATCTGGGCGATTTCTTCCTCGATCTGGGCGGAGATCACCAGCACTTCGGCCTGCTCCTCCTGGGCGATGGCCTTGACCTGCCTGACGAAATCGATGCTGTCCTCGTCCTCGGCCACCAGGTCCTCCGCGATGTTGGCGGCGTAGATCACCGGCTTGGTGGTGAGCAGGAACCAGCCCTTCACGATTTCCTTTTCCTCCTCGTTCAGGGGGCAGGTGCGGGCGGGCTTGCCGCTTTCCAGATGCTTTAACACTCGCGCGGCTAAATCGGCTTCCTCGCCGTATTTCTTTTCGCCGGTCTTGATGAGCTTGCGGGCCTTGTCCTCCCGCCGGGCCACCGTTTCCATGTCGGCGAAAATCAGTTCCAGGTTGATGGTTTCAATGTCCCGGGCGGGGTTCACGCTGCCGTCCACATGGATGATGTTTTCATCCTCGAAGCAGCGCACCACATGCACGATGGCTTCGCATTCCCGGATATGACTCAAAAATTTGTTGCCAAGGCCCTCGCCCTTGCTGGCCCCTTTCACCAGGCCCGCGATGTCCACGAATTCCACCGTGGCGGGGGTCACCTTCTTGGGGTGATACATGTCCGCCAGCACGGTGAGGCGATTGTCCGGCACCGCCACCACGCCCGCGTTGGGCTCGATAGTGCAGAAAGGATAATTGGCCGCCTGGGCCCCCGCGCCCGTAATGGCGTTAAATAAAGTGCTTTTTCCAACGTTCGGCAGTCCGACCACGCCTAACTTCATGGTGTTTGTTCCCCTTTGCTCGTTTAAGTCTGTAGGATCACAGCGGGTTTATTATACGCCAAAGCGCCGGGCAATGCAAGGGGGCGTAGAGCGCTCAACGTTCCTCATTTGTCCGGGTGAGAATGCAGGATAAAGGCAGAAAACCATTCGTTATTTTGCCAAGTGGGCGATGATGTCCGCGCAGGTTTCCATGCCCAGGGCACCGCTGTCCAGGGCCAGGTGGTAATTATTCAGGTCGCCCCATTTGCGGTCGGTATAGAGTTGGTAATAGGCTTTGCGTTTTTTATCCTTGTCCTTGAGGCGCTGGAAGGGGTCCTCGGCGCGTTCGCCGTACTGGTGCACGATGCGCTCCGCCCGCTTTTCCATGGAGGCGTGAATGAACACCTTGAGCAGGTCGTCCCGGTCGTCAAGGATATAATCGGCGCAGCGGCCAATGAGCACGCAGGGGCCTTTCTCCGCGATTTCCCGGATCACCTTGGTCTGGGCGCGGGTCAAATCGTCCTGGAGGGAGTGGCCGTAGAAATCCCGTCCGGCGGTGAAGGACAGCCAGCCCCCCGTCACGTTTTCGGAGTTTTCCTCCACATAGGCCCGGATCAGGCCGCTTTCCTCGGCGATTTTGTCGATCAGCTCCTGATCGTAGCAGGGGACGCCTAACTTTTCCGCCGCCATGCGGCCGATGGTCCGCCCGCCGCTGCCAAATTCGCGGCTGATGGTAACGATTTTACTCATAATGATATTCCTCCTCTTGGTGATGCGCGACGCGGAAGCGAAAAGTCCAATATAGTCTGCAAAGATGCCGCTGCGGCGAAACAGGGCGGACGCGATATGGGGGATGTTTGATGCGTTCATTATAATATGAAATCCACTTATTTGTCAATAAAGCATATAACTGGTTATCCGGCGCGCAGGCTGTACAAACCCCAAATATTATGATAAAATAACGAGGCGACCGACGCAAAGCGCGGTCCATCGTCTCGCCGCTTCCCAATGGAAAAGCGGCGAGCGTTATCATCAATATGTTTCAAATCTTTTACGAACGCGGGAGGGGCACATGAAGCGGGGATGGATCATCCGGCTGATGGGGTTTTTGGCGGCGGCGGTGTTGACGCTGGCCGCGCTGTGCCCTGCCTCCCTTGCCGACGAATATGATAAAAACTACCCGGAGCTGTTATCCGAAGGGCATTTGACCGCTACCGCGTGCATTCTGATCGAGGCGGACTCGGGCCGGGTGATTTTTGAAAAGAACGCGGACGAGCGCATGTACCCCGCCTCCACCACCAAAATTTTGACCGTGTGGCTGGCCCTGATGTTAGGGGATTCCCTGGAAAACGGCATGGATACGAAGCTGCCCGTGAGCGAAAACGCGGTGAACCTGGCCCCGGACGAATCCTCGGCCAAGTTCGCGGCAGGCGAGCAGGTGCAATTGATCGATCTTTGCTACGCCGCCATGCTGGTATCGGGCAACGACGCAGCCACCGCCATCGCCGAAGGGCTGGGCGGCACGGTGGAATCCTTCGCCGGGATGATGAACGAGGCCGCCTGGTCGCTGGGCTGTTATAACACCCATTTCGTCAACGCCAACGGCCTGCACGACGAAAACCACTATACCACCGCCCGGGACCTGGCCACCCTGGCCCGCATCGCCATGCAGGACGAAACCTTCCGCAAGATCGTGAGCACCCCCAGCTATACTTTGCCCAAGGATAACATTTACCGCGCCCGGTCCATCAACAACGGCAACAATTTTGTGGCCGAATCCGCGGACGAAAACAAAAAAAGCCGCTACTACGACGGCGCAACCGGCATCAAAACGGGCACCACCTCGGCGGCGGGCAACTGCCTGGTGGCCTCCGCCAGCCGGGACGGGGTGAACCTGATCTCCGTGGTGCTGGGCGCCACCTCGGACACCAGCCGGTACGAGGACACCATCAAGCTGATGGATTACGGCTTTTCCCAATTCCTGAGCACCAGCATCGCGGAAATATACCTGCTGAACCCCCGGGTGATCGATATCCGGGGCTTTGACCTGAACGACCCCGAAGTGGGGCGGCTGACGCTGGAGATCCGTCTCCAGTCCACCAGCGTATCCGACGTGATCGTAACCAACCGGGAAGAACTGGAATACTGGGTGCAGAATTTTTCCAGCTTTACCGTGACCGAATTCACCCGGGAGCTGCAAGCCCCCGTCACCAAGGGCGAAGTCATGGGCACCCTCACCTATTACGGAGAAAGCGGCGTGCCGGTGGTGTACGATCTGGTGGCTTCCCGGTCCATCGCCGCCCGGGAACGGCTTTTCCCCTCGGTGGATCAGATCATCGCCGAAGCGGAAAACGATCCCAACCCCTTCCCCCGGATCACGGTGGAATTGGTGCTCGTGTACCTGATCCTGCCCGTTCTTTCCGTGATCGTCGCCGCGCGGCTGCTGAAAGCGCTGTTCCGCCTGGTCAAAAAACGCAAGAAGGTCAAGGCCTTCAAGCCCACCAGCCGTTATTACCGGTAAAAAATCGCTGCGGGATTCCGTTTATTGGTCGGAATCCCGCGGCTTTTTTAGTGAAACGTAACTGTTCGGTCGGCTGGTTGCAGCTTTTAGAACAATGCCTTTTCAGCGTCCTTGCCATCGGCGAAGGGGCCGGGCAGGGCGTCAAGGCCCCGGTGATTGCCGAAATAATCCCGGTCGAACAGGATATCGGTGCCGTCGGGGTTCTCGAAGCGCTGTTCGGGCTCGAAAGCTTTGCCCAAGGTATCGCTGCTCACCAGACCCACCCGGAAATCTTTGATCAAATCATAGATATTGGTATTCAGGCAGGGCTTTCCGTCCTTTTCCACTAGTTCTACGGTGACGGGGGCCTGCGCTGTGAAGCCCTGATCCTCATGCTTGCTGACGGTGGCCCCGGCCAAGTAGGCGTTGCCGTGGACCCACACGGGCAGGTGGCCGAAGTGGTACTGCGCCAGCGCGCCCATATCCGGCTCCCGGTCCATCATGAAATGGGAAATCCACTCATCGTAGGATGGGAAAATATCCATGGGCGCGGTGCCCACCCGCTCGTAATCACTGGCCGTAGGCTGGCGGTCCGGGTCGGTGATGGGATAGTGCTGCACGAAAATGTTGTTGTAAATCCGGTCGTCTCCATGCAGGATGGTCATGAACCCGGCCACTTCCGTGCGGTGGCAGATGTGGTAGGGGGTATACCGGGGCTCCCGCTGGCCGTTGACCACGCTGTCCACGCCGGAGTTCACCAGGCCGAAGCCGCCCAGCATCAGGTTATGCACGCAGGCCAGGCCCTCGCTGGGCATGACCACGGACACCTTGGACAACAGCACGTTGTTGTCGATCAAAGTGGGACCGTGGCCCACCTCGATGAATACGTCGCAGTTGAACATAGCGCCCTGGGCCTTGCTCCTGCCCTCGGGCATCATGTTGTCGTGCATCAGGTTCTGGGAAATGCGCGCGCCCTGGGCCTGCCAGTCGCACCACACGCCCATGATGCAATGGTGGATATGGTTGCGGCGGATGGTCACGTCGATGGCGGCGTGCAGCTTGATGCCGGCGGTTTCCGCGCCGCCCAATTGCTGGGAGTTGCAGACGTGGTGAATGTGGCAGTCCTCGATGGTGGAGAACACGCCGCCCATGCGGCCCACGATGCCGGTCTGCTCGCAGTGGTGCACCTCGCAGCGGCGGATGATGTGGCCGCCCACCTTTTCCTTGAGCCAGCCGTGATACTGCCCCCGGCACACGGCGTCCCGCTCCATCTGGGTGGGGGATTTGACATGCTTCGTATAGAAGTACATATCGTTTTCCGGGTCGCGGTACTTGCCTAAGGAAATGCCGCAGCACTTGCTGTTGCTGATTTCGCAGTCCTCGATGATCCAGCCCTTGGACCAGTGGGGGCCGATCATGCCGTCCTGGTACGCGGCGGGCGGGGCCCAGGTGGTAGCGGCCTTGTCGATCTTGAAGCCGCTGACGGTAATATAACCCACGCCGTTTTTATCCGGCATGAAGCAGTTGCGCCGCGCCGTGATTTCCACCTTTTCGGCGTTGGGGTCCTTGCCCTGGAAATTGGCGTACAGCACGGTTTCGTTTCCGTCCTGCTCGGTGTACCACAGGTACCTGGCTTCCTCCTGGTTCCAGGCGCAGGGATCGGGCTTTCCGGCGATGCATTCTTCCAGGGAAACGGTTTCATACAGCATCCGGTCGTTCAGGAACACCGCGCCGGTATGCCGCACGGTGGGGGCGAAGTACCAGTCGCCGCAGACCATGGTGGTGTAGGGGTTGTAAGAAGCGAACACGCCGTTATCCACCCGGTTCACCCATACGCTGCCCTGATAGGGCTTCCAGCCGGTGAGCGTTTCCGCGCCGGTGATCACCGCGCCTAAGGGTGTTTCCGAACGGTACACGATGCGGTTTTCTTCCGTGCCCGCGTTCTGAGGGTTCACATATTCCCGGTAAACGCCGGGGGCCACGATGATTTCATCGCCGGGCCGAGCGATCTTTGCCGCGTCGTTGATGCGGCGGAAGGGGGTTGCCTTGCTGCCGTTGCCCTCTTTGGGCGCGGCGGCGCTGACGTAATAAAGCATGGATAAAGCTCCTTTTCATTATCGTTTCATTGGCGGAAGGCCGTTTATTTCGCCGGAGGGCATTTTTCTTTCAAAAACGCGAGCAGCACGTCCTTTTCATCGCCTAAATATTGCAGCGGCAGGATGTACGCCCGAGAAGGGCAGTCGTACAGGTACAGGCGGCAGGGCGTTTCCACGATGCGGATGATGTCGCCATAGGCGACCCGCCGCATGGATTTTTCCGTTGTTTGAATCATTTCCGTATCGGTGAATTCTATATCAGCCTCCGGTTCATAGGGCAGTTTGCCTTCCTTGCTGATACGCTGGATCGTCCTGCGGACACTCCTTTCCCGTATGCTGGGGAACCGGAAAAAGGAAACCACCGAAAAGTACGCCAAAATGATCCCGCCGATCAGCAAAACAATATCCGATGCTCGAAGCGCCAGCAGCGCCAGCATGACAAACGCGGAAAGGAACAGCCCTGTCAGTCTGCCGATCAGCATGTTCTTTTTTGCATCCGGATAATGGCGCATGGCGTCCAGATTAAAAGCAATATAGTCTTGTTCCGTCAGCGTAACATGGAACTTCATGGCGTTCTCTTTCTTTATCAGATTTCAATTGGCCGATCATGCGGCACGAAGCTAAAAATTCGTCCAGAAAAAGGCTTTCAGCTTCACGGCGGCGGCGTATTCGTCTTGGCCCTCCAGGATCACCTTCACCGTGTCCCCCTGCCGGATGCCCAAACCCATGAGGCCTAAGATATTCTTGGCGTCGGCTGTTTTTTCATCCTTGGCAACAGAAACGGCGCAGGCGTACTGCCGCGCTTCCTTCACCAAAATCCCCGCGTGGCGGGCGTGCAGCCCCACAGGCGCTTTGATGGTGTACATGAAGGACTGCAAAAAGCCGCCTCCTTTCCGAATGAAGAACGGCGGGGCTTTGCCCCGCACCCCACCAGGGACGTGACGCCCCTGGACCCGCAAGCACGAAAACAGCATGACACAGCCAGATGACAATCTCCCGCTGTTTCTTAGTGGGATCCAGGGGACGAAGCCCCCTGCCTCGTTCAAATCTCCAGCAAGTCGCTGAACGCTTTCAGCGCGCCGTCGGTATCGTGGGCCAGGACGCGCTTGGCCAGCACTTTGCCCAGCTGCACGCCCTCCTGGTCGAAGCTGTTCAGGTTCCAGGCAAAGCCCTGGAACATGACCTTGTTTTCAAAGTGGCTGAGCAGCGCGCCGAGGGCCTCCGGGGTGAGCTGTTTGCCGATGATGATGCTGGAGGGCCGCCCGCCCGCGAAGTTCTTGTTGGGGTTGGTATCGGTCTTGCCGCAGGCAAAGGCCATGATCTGGGCGGCCACGTTGGCGCACAGCTTCTGCTGGCTGGTGCTGCCCTGGATATCCACGTCCATGCACGCCTGATTCTGGCTGAAGCCCACAAACTGGAGCGGCACGATATCGGTGCCCTGGTGGAGCAGCTGATAGAAGGAATGCTGGCCATTGGTGCCAGGCTCACCGAAGATGATGGGGCCGGTGACGTAGGACACAGGCTCGCCGAAGCGGTTCACGCTCTTGCCGTTGCTCTCCATGTCCAGCTGCTGCAAATGGGCGGGGAAGCGGGAAAGGGCTTGGGAGTAGGGCAGCACAGCGGTGGCGGGATAGCCCTGCACGTTGCGCTCGTACACGCCGATGAGGGCGTCGAGCATGGCGGGATTCTGCTTGATGTCGGTATTCTTCGCCAAAGCGTCCTCTTCCGCCGCACCGTTCAGGAAACGGGCGAACACCTCCGGCCCAAAGGCTAAGGACAGCACCGCCCCGCCCACGCAGGAGGTGGAGGAATAGCGGCCGCCGATGTAATCGTCCATGAAGAAAGCGGCTAAGTAATCGCTGCTGCTGGCTAAGGGGCTGGTTTCGCTGGTGACGGCCACCATGTGCTTAGCGGGGTCCAGCCCGGCGTTTTTCAGGGCGTCCTTCACAAAGGCTTCGTTGGTGAGGGTTTCTAAGGTGGTGCCGGATTTGCTCACCAGCACGAACAGGGAATGGGGCAGATCGATGGACTTTAACACGCTGGCGGCGTCGTCCGGGTCCACGTTGCTGATGAAGCGCGCTTCCATCTTGAAGCACCCGTTCTGCCTGGCCCAGTTTTCCAGGGCCAGGTACATGGCCCGGGGTCCCAAATCGCTGCCGCCGATGCCGATCTGCACCACGGTGGTGAACTTTTCACCGGCCGCGTTGGCGATCTCCCCCGCGTGCACTTTCTTGGCGAACGCCGCCGCCTTTTCCTGCTGGGCCACGTAGAAATCCCGCTTGTTTACATTGTCGGCAGTCACATCGCTGCCCAATTGTCCGCGGGTCAGCTGATGCAGCACAAGGCGCTTTTCGCCGGTGTTGATCACCGCGCCGTCGTACAGCGCTTCATATTTCTGGGTAAGCTGGGCTTCGTCGGCCAGTGCCTGCAAAGCGGAGAGCACGTCCTCGTCCACCTGCTTGGCGGCGTAATGATAGGTAAGGCCCGCGGCCATAGGGGCGGCATATTCCTTTACGCGCTTCGCCCCGTTTTCACCGGCCATGGCAGTTTGCAGGTTCACATGGTTTTTGAGTTCTTTCAGTTTGCCGTAGGCGGGCAGCATATCGAGATTTTTCCAGGAAATCATAGGGTACTTCCTTTCTTTTCGTCCTTCGGGTTTTCACCCGGCGGAACGTTTATTTCGCTTCCATTATTGCACAAAAAGCCTGCACATGCAACAGGAAAAAGGCGGCGGCGTAACACTTTCCGGCGCAAATTGGCTTTTTTCTTCTTTCCTATACTGTGAATACTGACACCCGGTTGCCAAAGACCGGCAGTGAGGACGGCCGCAGCATGCGCCTGTTCACAGCCTTGGGGGACGCGGAAGAGATGGCAAAAACCGTCAAAAAAATTTCCGCAGAATGAAACAATCCGAGCTGCTGCCTCGTTATAATGAATGAACGCCGCCTGACGCTGGAAAAAAACGGCGGCGGGACCACCGAAAGGAGATTGGATCTCATGAAACGCTTTTTATCCGCGCTGCTGTGCCTTGCGCTTATCGCCCTGCCCCTGCTGCTGCGCTGCGCCCCCGCTTTGGCGGAAGGTGCGGACATCAAGGCCCAATGGATGCCCTATGAAGTGACGCAGTTTTTTTCTTCCTCCCAGTTCAACGGCTGGACGATCGGCGAATCCGCCTCCTACCTCATCGAAAACACGGTGGGCGGCACCTTCTTCTTCGCCGTGGCCCAGAAGGACGGCCATAATGTGCTCTACGGCTTCGAGGAAAAGAACGGCAAGTACGATTACTGGATGAAAACGGACAACTGCCTGCCCCAGGAGGAGGGTTTCTTCCGCGTGCGGTTTTACAGCGGTATGCTGCATCTGCTCAGCGATCGGACGCTGGATATGGGCGATTGCCTGGACATCCTGTTCACCCGCGCGGATTACGAGGAGCAGGGCGACACGGAGCTGTTCTTTTCCGTCAGCAAGAACGGCCAGTTCTCTTTGAAGCTGCTGTGCTATGATTTCTGCTGGCGCGAAGCGCTGTTTACCGACGATTCCATCGCCTATTACCACGAAGGGGAATATCTGGGCACGGCGTACGGTACGGTGGAGCGGAACCTGCGGTATTTCAGCCTGTCCGCTTTTCCCCGCACCATCAAGGAAGCCAAAAACAAGCTGACCCAGGCCCCGGCCATTCCCTCCGGGGAGCTTTCCGCCCAGAAAATCAAGTTCACCGGCGGGCAGAAATTTCCGGTTTACTCCGGCCCCGGCGCGGAATACGAACGGGGAGCAAACGGTAAGGCCAGCGTGAGCACCAACGACTGGATCCAGGTGTTCGGCAGCGAAAGCGGTTACATCATGATTCAGTACGCCATTTCCGCCAACCAGATGCGCATCGGGTATATCGACCAAAGCTCCCTGCCCAGGAACGCCCATATAAGCGCCTTGCGGTTCGACTGGACGGACGCGGAAATCACCGCTTCCACCTTCCTGACCGACGATCCCCTGAACAGCCAGACCCGCGTCCGCACCCTGACCGCCGGGCAGCAGGTAAAATGGCTGTCCACCATGGGCGCTTGGGTGTATGTGGAGGTCACAGGCAGCGGCCGGCCCATCCGGGGCTTCGTGCCCGCCAGCGTTATCCGGCAGGCACAGGCCGATCAATCCTTTTCCGCTTCCTTCGCGTACGGCACGTATTCCGTCCAGGCCGACGTGCATGTGCTGCGGGGCGTCACGGCGGAAATCAGCGTGACGGTGAACGGCCCCGCCGCCTGGAACCAGACGGAGGCCGACCCGGTGACTGGCTATCAGGCATACGCCAACAACGTGCGCCTGAACGCTCTTTGCAGCGCCACCCGGGACCTGACCGCCGCGGCCTGGCGCACGGAATTTACCCTGTCCGCCGCGCTGCCCGCGGGAACCACGGTACTGGGCCTCTGCCCCGTACACGCCCAAAGCGGCCAGCAGGCCGGGGAAATGATCACGGTGATCCTGAACGATACCGTGAAATAACAACGCATGTCCATCAATCTCTCCCGGCCTGTGCCGGGAGTTTCTTTACTTGAGAGAACAGAATCGAAAGTCCCTTCGCACTCCTTGTCATTTCAGACGCAAAACTGTATCTTTGGAGCGATTCCCCTTGCGTTTCCATTCCCGCCCTGCTATGATAGGCACACATACGGCAAGGAGGGAATTTCGTATGGCTGAAAATATGATCGATTTGCAAAACGTTACCAAAACCTATGCCAAGAACGGCTTCAAGGCCGTGGATGATTTGACGCTCCAGGTGAAGGGCGGCGAGCTGTTCGGCTTCATCGGCCCCAACGGCGCGGGCAAAACCACCACCATCAAGCTGATGACCGGCATCCTGCGGCCTGATGCCGGAACCATCACCATGGCGGGCCACCGCCTGGACGAAAACCGGCTGGAGGCCCAGCGGCTGATCGGTTTCGTGCCGGACGGCAACGACCTGTACGACCGCCTGAGCGGCATGGAATACCTGAACTTCATGGCGGACGTGTACCAGGTGAGCGCGGCGCAGCGCAAGGCGCACATTGAAAAGTACCTGGACATCTTCTCCCTGGAGGACGCCATCAACAACCAGGTGCGCTCCTATTCCAAGGGCATGAAGCAGAAGTTAGTGGTGATCGGCGCGCTGATCCACAATCCCCCGGTGTGGATTTTGGACGAACCCTTAGGCGGCCTGGACCCCCGGGCGGCGCATCTGCTCAAGGAAGAAATGCAGCGCCACTGCGCGGCGGGCAATACGGTGTTCTTCTCCACCCACGTGCTGGAAGTGGCTGAAAAGCTGTGCACCCGCATTGGCCTGATCAATCACGGCAAGCTGATCGAGCAGGGCACGCTGGAAGAACTGCGCTCCGGCGAAGTGGGCGCGTCCCTGGAAGAGCTGTTCCTTGAGCTGACCGACGATGGAGGCGAAACGGCATGACAGGCTTTTTCCCGCTGCTGCGGCTGCAGCTGCTGTCCCGGTACGCTGATTTGAAGCCCCGGAACCTGAAAACCCAGTTTCGGGAAAAGAAAGGCCGCACCATCGGTATGATCATCGGCATCCTGTTTGCGGTGGTTTACTTGGGCGGCTTCCTGATCTTCCTGGAAAACGGCATCCTGAGCTACCTGATGAAGATGGGCATGCCGGACCTGCTTTTGAGCATGGCCATCACCATGTCCATGCTGGGCACGCTGATCATTTCTTTCTTCTTTATCATGAGCTCCCTGTATTTCGGCCGGGACGCGGCCCACATCGCTTCCCTGCCTGTGAAATCCCGCACGGTGCTTGCCGCCAAGCTGACCCAGGTGTGGATCAGCGAAGTGGGTTACAGCGTGGTGTTCATCCTGCCCGCCGCCATACTGTACGGCATCCGGGTGGGGGCCGATCCCCTGCTGTACCTGCGGGCCCTGCTGGCCGCTTTGGGCGCGCCCATCCTGCCCATCGTGCTGGTTTCCTTTGTGTCCACCCTGCTGATCCGCCTTTCTTCCCTGTGGAAGCACCGGGACATGATCGCCACCGTCAGCGGCATCGTATTTATCGGCGCGTATATGTTCCTGGCTTTCAACATGGGCAGCCTCTCCGGCGGCGGCGAGATGGAAGACTTCGTGGCCTCCTTCTTAGGAAGCAACATGGCCCGGGTGGACGCCCTGACCCGCGCCTTCCCCCCCGCTGCCTGGGCGGCGAAAGGGGCGCTTGGCGACTGGGGACAGCTCCTGCTGTTCCTTGCGGTATGCGCCATTGCCGCGGCCTTCGCTGTTTGGGTCATCGGCTTCTGGTACAGGAACCTGAGCATGCTCCAGGGTGAAACCCCTGCCACAGCCCGGAAAAAGGGCGGCGTCCGCAGCGGCTCCTTTACTGGCGGCAGCGCCTTCAAGGCCCTGTGCATGCGGGAGATCAGGCAGATCCTGCGGGTGCCCTCCTACGCCACCAACAGCCTGCCCACGTGCCTGATGCCCGCGTTCATGGTAGGCATGATGTATTTCGCCTTCAGCCGCTCCGGCGCGGACGGAGAATCCCTGGATATGGTGCTGGGCACCATCAACGCTGATCTGATCCTGCCCATCCTCACCGCCGTGATGGCCTACATGTCCGGCATGAACCCCGCGCTTTCCACCTCCGTTTCCCGTGAGGGCAAGGGCCACGATTTCCTCACCGCCCTGCCCGTTTCCTCCCGCACCATGGTGCTGTCCAAGCTGACGGTTGGCTATGCGATGTCCCTGGCGGGCGTGGCGCTGGCCTCCGCCGCCTTGGCGGTGCTGCTGCCCAAGTTCGCCCTGTACGCTGGTTTGGCCTTCGTGCTCTGCGCCCTGTATACCTACATGACCGCCTGCCTGGTGCTTGCCCGGGACGTGAAGCACCCCAAGCTGGACTGGGTCACCGAGCAGGAAGCTATGAAGCAGAATTTCGGCGCGGCCATTGGCATGTTCATGGGCTGGGGCATCCTCATCGCCCTGGCGGGCCTCACCTACCTGCTGTTCACCTGGGAAGTCGGCCTGGTGCCCTACTTCCTCATCATGGCCGCGCTGCTCTCCGGCGGCTGCGTCCTGACCCACTGGCTGCTTATGCGCGCGGCGGATAAGTACTACTGCCAGGGATAAGAGACAAGGAAACGTTGGGGGGGCACGCGGGGGGATGAAATCCCCGCCCCCCCCCGCGTTACTGCGAAGCCGAAGGCTGAGTAGTAACGGATATCGAGACGAAATTTGAAAAAACTCTTTTCAATTTTGCATTGATCTGCTATAATAAAACCAGTTCAAACATGCTCCGAGTTTGGGATGACCCTCCGGGCCGCCCAAACCGATGAGTGTTTCCGGCAACGGGGGCGCTTGCCTTTTGCGAAGGAGCCCGTCGAACGAAACGCGCGAAGGTGCGCTTATTTTGGCGCACGATTGGCGTGATTTGCGTCCGGCGGGTATTTGTTTGCGCCGGAGGGAGGGGCCCTCCGGCATCCCTTAGCCTATCCATATCGTGAGGAGGAGATCGATCATGACTGAATCCAAGGATCGCAAGAGCTTCCTGGACAAGGACTACACCCGCCGCCAGTTTTTGAAGCTGTCGGGCAAGAGCCTGGCCGGGCTGGCCATTTCCACTTCCATGCTCAGCGTGCTGGGCGTGACAAAGGAAGCGGTGGCCGAGGACAAGGTGCGGGTGTGGGCGTTCCCCCAGGGCCCTTTCCGAGAAAGCGATAAAGGGCAGCATTGATATTTGGATGAAAATCCGGCAGGCAAAACAAACAGATTGTAAAAAATGGCTCCTGTGCAAGTCTCTGTGCAGGAGTTTTTTCCGTTTTGAAGAACTTTTTCCCGGAAAGGGGATGAACGCATGCAAAAGATCAAAACCGCCGCCATCGTCAGCCTGTCCAGCGGCGTCATCGGAGAACCTTTCGTCCGGCATGAAGTGGAGATCGGGGTCAGGCGGCTGGAAGCATACGGCCTGTCGGTGCGTTTCATGCCCCACGCGCTGAAAGGGATCGAGTACGTGAAGGAACACCCGGAAAAGCGGGCGGAGGACCTGCTGGCGGCCTATGGGGATCCGGAAGTGGATATGATCCTGTGTGCCAACGGCGGGGATGATACCTACCGCCTGCTGCCGTACCTGTTTGATCATGGTGAATTGGAAAAAGCCGTGACGGACAAGGTGTTTTTGGGCTTTTCCGATACCACCATCAATCATTTGATGCTGCATAAGGTGGGCGCGAAAACCTTTTACGGCCAGTCCTTTTTAGCGGACGTGTGCGAGCTGGACAAAGAAATGCTGCCGTATACCAAAAAGTATTTTGAGGAACTGATCACCACCGGGAGCATCCGGGAGGTGACGCCCAGCGATATTTGGTACGAAGAGAGGAACAGTTTTGGCCCGGATCAGGTTGGCACGCCCACCCCGGCCCACCCCAACCTGGGCTTTGAGCTGCTGCAGGGGCCGGAACGCTTTTCGGGAAAAATCCTCGGCGGCTGCATTGATTCCCTTTTTGATTTTTTCGACGGCGAACGCTACGCGGACATGCCCGTTCTGTGCAAACAATATGGCTTGTTCCCGTCCTTGAATGATTGGCGGGGCCGCATCCTGCTGCTGGAATCCAGCGAGGAAAAGATGCCGCCGGAAAAATACGAACAGGCGCTGCTGAAACTGAAAAGCACCGGCGTTTTTGACGTGATCAGCGGCGTGCTGGCAGGCAAGCCCATGGATGAAACCTATCACGCGGAATACAAAAAGCTGCTGGTGGAAGTGATCGGAAAGCCGGATTTGCCCATCCTGTGCAACCTGAATATCGGCCACGCCCGGCCCCGGTGCATCCTGCCCTTCGGGGTACATGCCACGGTGGACGCGGGACGGCAAATAATCACCTTTGATAACGCATTAGTGTAAGGAGGTCACGCATATGGCATTATTCGGACGGCGCAAACCGGGCTTCTCCAAGGAAGTGGAGCTCAAGCCCAGCGAAATCCCCGGCGAGTTCAGCGACGCGCTGGACCCCGCCGTGAACAAGGAATTGGATAACCCCAAGCTGGAAAAACGGGAGATGCAGCAGCAGGCCATGGACGCCATGGGGGATGCCCAGCCCGAAGCCCCGGCGGAAAAGCCGGATATCTTCGATTACATGTAGTCATTGCCCGACGTGGAGGACCCCTTCCCGCCATCCGCGCCCGAGCCTGAACAGCCCCCGATGCCGGAAAAAACCAAGGCCCAGCTGCTGGCGGCTTTCATCCGGGAGCGCTGCAAATCGGCCTTGATCACGCCCAAAGCACTCATCGCCAAGGATGAGGAAGATGTTGAAAAACTGCTGGCAGAATTGAAAGCGGACGAAACCTGCAAGGATATCCAGTCCGTAAAAGGCCAAAAAGGACGAATACTTCTATTCCGATGAACTGATGGCGAACAATTACGCAAAAATCGCCGTGCTCACCCTGGAAAAGGACGATGCCCGCACTGTGGCGGAAATGGTGCGCTTCAACTGCAAGGCGTTCCCTACCCCAACCCCCGTTTACTACTTCGCCCGCCAGCCCTTCTATCTGGACAAAGAGCGCATGCGCGCCATCATCGCCCAGATGAAAACCGATCCGGCCTATCAGGATATCCGGGAATGCGAAGCCGCCATCAACGGCGAACCCTACCTGTACTCCATCGACCTCATGACCGAGAAATACGCCAAGGCCCTGGCCAACGGCGCGGAATCCCGGGAAGCGGACGACTGAAAAACAGGAAATCCAACATAACAACAGCGGGGCTGTCTGACACACCGTTCGGTGCGTTGAGGCAGCCCCGCGCGTTACCAGGCCGCGAGCTAAAGTTCCCGTTCCGCCTGATTCAAGGCGGCGATGATCACCTGGTCCATATCGTAATACTTGTATTCGCCCAAGCGGCCGCCGAAAATGACGTTCGTTTCCTGTTCGGCCAACGCCTTGTACGCGCCGTGGAGAGCGGCGTTTTTTTCGTCGTTCACCGGGTAATAGGGTTCGCTGCCGGGCTGCCACTCGCTGGAATACTCGCGGCTCACCACGGTTTTGGGCAAATCGTTCCCCTGATCATCCTTGCCGAACTCAAACCACTTGTGCTCGATCACGCGGGTGTAGGGCGTTTCCCGGTCCGTATAGTTGACCACGGCGTTGCCCTGATAATTGGGCATATCCAGCAATTCCGTTTCAAAGCGAATGGAGCGGTATTCCAGCGCGCCTAAGCGGAAACCGAAGTAAGCGTCGATGGGGCCGGTGAACACCACCTTGTCCGCCAGGGCATTCCACGCCGCCCGGTCCTTGAAATAGTCCTCGTTCAGCCGCACTTCGATGCCTTCCAGCATGCGTTTCACCATGGCGGTGTAGCCGCCCATGGGAATGCCCTGGTACAGGGCGTTGAAGTAGTTGTTGTCGAAGGTGAAGCGCACGGGCAGGCGGCGGATGATAAAGGCGGGCAGGTCCTTGCAGTCCCGCCCCCACTGCTTTTCCGTGTAGCCCTTCACCAGTTTTTCAAAGATGTCCCGGCCCACCAGGCTGACGGCCTGATCCTCCAGGTTTTTTGGCTCGGCGATGCCGGCCTCCCGCCGCTGTTCCTCGATTTTGGCTTTGGCCTCCGCCGGGGTGACCACGCCCCACATTTTGTTGAAGGTATACATGTTGAAGGGCAGGCTGTACAATTCCCCGTGGTAATTGGCTACCGGGGAATTGGTGTAGCGGTTGAAAGAAGCGAACCGGTTCACCCAATCCCAGGCGCGGCGATCGTTGGTATGGAAAATGTGCGCGCCGTAGACGTGCACATGAATGCCTTCCATCGTTTCGGTGTAAATGTTCCCGGCAATATGCGGGCGCTTTTCGATCACCATCACCCGCTTGCCCCGGTCCGCCGCCTGCCGGGCGAATACCGCCCCGTACAGGCCCGCGCCGACGATCAGATAATCGTATTGCTTCACCGTATTTCCCCTCATTTCCTGAGCTTCCACGCCCGCACGCCCATGACCAGCTTTTCTCCCTTGTCGTCCTTGATGGGGGCGATTTTCAGGGTGACGGGCCGTTCCTCACCCTTGATGATGAGCTTGTAATTCATCTTGAACACGCCGTCTTCCTGAATGCCTTTCAGGATGTTTTCCTTGGTAAAGCGTGCCCTGAACTGCTCCCGATCGTCGGGACAGATGACCTTTTCGGCGTTGATGATGCACTGATGGAAGAAGTCCTCGCCCTCCACGGTCAGGCCCAAGCTCTTATACTCGTCGGTGGCGTTATACTCCACGTAGCGGTCCGTTTCCAGGTTCACCATGTACAGGGTGAGATAATCCTCCGAAAGAGCCATGACCCGGGCCAGGGTGTCCCGCTCCTTTTGGATGCGCTCCATTTCTTCCTTCTGCCGCATCTGGGAATCGATGATGCTGATGCCGATGATGATATGCCTCCTGCCGGGCTGCATGCGCGTGATTTTCATGTTCACGTACATGGGTTTGCCGGTATCGATCAGCCGGTAGGTGATGGTAAACACACCCTGCTTGTCCAACTCCCGGATGATATTCTCCTTGTTGAAGCTGGCCAGGAACACGGCCCGGTCCTCATCGTAAATGCGGGTAAGGGAATCCCGCATGCTGGACTCGAAGAAATGCTCCCCGTGCCGTTCCATGGCAAGGTCTTCCACGCCCACCGGGGAAGAGTATTCGATGAACTGGTCTGTTTCCAGGTCCACGTAGTAAATATTGTAATAGTCCGCCGCCAGGGCCCGGGCGATGCTGGCGTAGGTGGCGCCCTCGTCCGGATGGGAGATGGACAGCACGGCGATGGCCGCCGCCGCAGAACCAGTGACCGGATTATAGGCGATCCGGCGGGCGAAGGAATGCACGATGGAGCCGTCCGCCATCTGCTCGTCAAAGAACGCACGGCTGCCCTGGGCGCAGCACTGCCGCACGATTTTCATAAAGGTTGCGCCCACGTTGAGAGAGGCGGCCTGATAATCCGAAGGGCGGTCCGACAGGTCCACGCTGAAAAAGCGTTTGATGAAATCCCGGTAGGATTGATTGGTGCGCATGAACCGGACTTCATCGCCTTTGATTTCCATGATGCCCATGGGCAGGGTGTTGAAGAAATTCTGGAAAGCGTTTTCATCCTCATTGGCGATCACCGCCAGGTCGTACAGGTTCACGCGGCCGATGGCTTCATAGTATTCGGATTCCTCCGCGTTTTCAAAGCCGATCTGCACGCCTGTTTCATATCGCTGTAAGATCTGGGCATAGGGAATAGGCTTGCAGAAATAGTACCCCTGCAGCTTGGAGCAGCCGATTTCCCGCAGGAAGCGGACCTGCGCTTCCGTTTCCACGCCTTCGCATACCGTATCCACACCCAGGGCGCTGGCCATCTTCATCAGCTCGGTCAGGATGATTTTGCCGCTGTCGCCCTGGTCCAGCTTCTGCATGAAGCTCATGTCAAATTTGAGCAGGTTGAATTTGATGCTTTGCAGCACGTCCAGAGAGGAATAGCCGCTGCCGAAATCGTCCATCCACACGGGGAAGCCTAAGCTTTGGAACCGCTCCACCTGCTTCTTCATGAACTCAAAATCGCTTCCGATCACGCTTTCCGTGATCTCCACGGTGATTTTATCCCGGCTCACCCCCGCCGCGTCCACCCGCCGCCTGATTTCCTCCACAATATCGCACACGTCGAAATCGGACCGGGACAGGTTGACGGACTGGGGCACGACCTGCAAGCCTGCTTTCTGCTGCCATATGATTTTTTCCAGCACCTGTTCCAGCACACACAGGTCCAGCTTATAAATCAGGCCCGCGTCCTCCAAATACGGAATGAACTGGGCGGGCGACAGAAAGCCCTTCACCGGATCGATCCAGCGGGCCAGCGCTTCCTCGTCGCACACCCTGCCGCTCACCGCCCGCACGATGGGCTGATAGTAGACCTGGATCCACTTTTCCCGCACGGCCCGGTCGATATTTTCCACGATGTAGCGCTTATTTACCGCCTGATCTCTCCGCTCGGGGCTGTAATAGGAAAACTCGGATTCATAGACGCCCTTCAGCAGGTCGCAGGCCAGCTTTGCCCTGTCACAGGCCGTGCTGACGGTGACATTCCCCATACGTTCGGAATAAATGCCCACCTTCACGGGCAGGGAATCGCCGTTATTGATCTTCCGGCAATCCAGGAAGAACTGGCGCAGGGTGTCTTCCAGCCCTTTCTCCCGGGTATAGGCGGCGAAATGGTCGGCCCCTATATGGCAGCAGCATTCCTTGCCGAAAGTGCGGATCAACAGCAGGGCGAAAGCCTTGAGCAGCTTATCGCCCTCGGAAAAACTGTGGGCGTTGTTAAAAAATTTCATGCCGTTCAGGTCCATGTACAGCATCGCGGCTTTGCCGCCATCGCTTTGGATCCTGTCCCGCCCGGCTTGCGCCAGATCAAAGAAATAGGTCATGCTGGGCAGCCCGGTCAGCACATCGTAATGGCTGGCTTTCAGGATGCTTTCCTCATGCAGCGCGTTGCTCAGGGATCGGTTGAACCCCGCCCTTTCCGTCACGCTTCCTTCAAGATACGGACCCTCGTCGGCATACCAGAGATAGCTTAAGCGCACCCCCGATTCGGTGAGCACATGCCTGCCGAAGGCGTGAATAATATGGTATTCCTTACGGTCCTTGGCCCTGCCGCGGTAGATCACATCCAGTTTGTCGTCCTCGGACACGAAGCGGAACGCGATGTTGGCCAGCCGCGCCGCGTCGTCCGGGTGCACCTCCCGGTACATATCGAAATCCATGTCGTGATACGCCTGTGCCCGATCCGCGTAGCCAAACAATTGGCAGAAGCCGTCGGAAAGCACAAGGGCAACCACCCGTTTATCAATCAGCTGATAAACGGCGAAGGGTATCTGCATGCTTTCCATCAAGGCTTGCTGATCGTCCGAAAACTGATATTTTTCCATGCTTTTTCCACCTTACGGCGTTGCGCCTTTTCTCTTGCCCGGTGGGCCATTGTTACTTGTTCGGCTTTTTTGCAATTATTTCCTGCCTGCATTCTTTTGTCAACGAAAAAAACGCGTTTTCTGTTTAATACAACGGCAAAAAATCCCGCGAACAGGATCGCTGATGCTATTATACCAGAAAACGCCGCTGGAAGCAAGCGGCTTTCATACAGTGTTTGCGCCGCGAATTGAGGAAGCACATTTTTTTCATTGCTCTCTTGACAAATCCCTGGGGATGGCATATTATAATATATGAACAGATGTTCAAGTGAAAGGATGATCCTCATGAGCGAAATGGAACGGAAAACGCAGGGCGGGGGAGAATCCCTGCATCCCGATTTGATTTCCAGCGTGAACGACGATATGCCGGATGAGGAAACGCTCTGCGATCTGGCGGAGCTGTTCCGCATCTTTGGAGACAGCACCCGGATCAAAATTCTGTACGTGCTGTTCGAGGCGGAAATGTGCGTGTGCGACATTGCCGAATTGCTGCACATGACCCAGTCGGCCATTTCTCACCAGCTGCGGGTGCTGAAACAGAGCAAGCTGGTGAAATTCCGGCGGGAGGGCAAAACGATTTTTTACTCTCTGGCGGACGACCACGTGCGCACCATCATCGGCATGGGCATGGAGCATCTTTGCGAGTGAACGGAGGGAAAACGCGATGAGCAAGCATTGTGAGCACTGCCATCATGAGCATGAGGAAGAACACAAACACCATGAGCATGAACACGGCCATGAACACCATGAGCATGAACACGGCCACGAACACGGCCATGAGCATGGCCACGGGGAAGAGGGCGAGCGGAAAATCATGCTGATCCGCATGGGGATCAGCGCGGTGCTGCTGGCCTTGGGGCTGCTGCTGCCCGTGCCGGAAGGGGTCAAAATCGCCCTGTACGTGGCATCCTGGCTGGCGGTGGGGTATTCGGTGGCGCTGGAAGCGCTGAAAAGCATCCTGCACGGACAGGCGCTGGACGAAATGTTCCTGATGACTGTGGCGTCTGTGGGCGCGTTCTGCATCGGGGAATATGCCGAGGCGGTGGCGGTGATGCTGCTGTACCAAATTGGAGAGTTTTTCCAGGATTACGCCGTGGACCGGAGCCGGGAATCCATCGCCGGGCTCATGGACATCCGCCCCGATTCCGCCAACGTGGAACGGGAAGGCAAGGTGGAAACCATCCTGCCGGGCTTTGTGCAGGTGGGGGAAACCATCGTGATCCGCCCCGGCGAAAAGGTGCCGCTGGACGGCACGGTGCTGCAAGGCGCGTCCTCCCTGAACACCGTGGCGCTCACCGGGGAAAGCGCGCCGAGGCCCGTCAAGGAAGGGGACCAGGTGCTCAGCGGCTGCGTCAACATCCAGGGAATGCTGCGGGTGCGGGTGACCCGCGCTTACGAGGATTCCACCGTGGCCCGCATTTTAGAGCTGGTGGAGCACGCCGGGGAAACCAAGTCCAAGGCCGACCGGTTCATCACCCGCTTCGCCCGGGTCTATACGCCAGTGGTGGTAGGGCTGGCCGTGCTGGCCGCCCTGGTGCCGCCCCTGTTCTTCGGGGGCGACTGGAACCAGTGGATCACCGCCGCCCTCACTTTCCTGGTGATTTCCTGCCCCTGCGCTCTGGTGATTTCCGTGCCGCTCACCTTTTTCAGCGGCATCGGCGGGGCGAGCCGGCGGGGCATCCTGATCAAAGGCGCGGGCTACCTGGAAACCTTGGCGAAAACGGAAATTGCCGTGTTTGATAAGACCGGCACCATGACCCAGGGCAGCTTTACCGTGACGGAAATCCACGCGCAAAACGGGGATCAGAAGGCACTGCTTTCCCTGGCCGCGGCGGCGGAAGCGTTCAGCACCCATCCCATCGCCCAATCCCTGCTGGAAGCCTGCGAACAGGAAACGCAATGGAAAGCGGAGAACGTGGAGGAAATCTCCGGCCACGGGGTGCGCGCCCAGGTGAACGGAAAGCGCGTTGCCGTGGGCAATGAAAAACTGATGGCCCTGGAGGGCGTTTCCCGCGAACCGGTCCAGGCGGCGGGCACCGTGGCCCACGTGGCGGTGGACGGCCAGTACGCCGGTTATATCGTGATCGCGGACGAAATTAAGCAAGGCGCCAAAGAAGCAGTTTCCGCCTTGCGGGAGTTGGGCGTGGAAAAAGCGGTGATGCTCACCGGCGACCGGGAGCACGCCGCCGAAACCGTGGGCCGCGCCTTGGGCATGGATGAAATATACGCCGAATTACTGCCCGACGGCAAAATGGAAAAGGTGGAAGACCTGCTTCGGGAAAAATCCGATCATGGCGCGCTGATCTTCGTGGGCGACGGCATCAACGACGCGCCGGTGCTGGCCCGGGCGGACATCGGCGTGGCCATGGGCGCGCTGGGCTCCGACGCGGCCATCGAGGCGGCGGACGTGGTGCTCATGGACGACGACCCGGCCAAACTTCCCGCCGCCGTCCGCATGGCCCGGCGCACCCTTGGCATCGTGCGGCAGAACGTGGCTTTCTCCTTAGCGGTGAAGCTGCTGGTGATGGTGCTGGGCGTGCTGCACCTGGCCCCCCTCTGGGCGGCGGTGTTCGCCGACGTGGGTGTGTGCTTTATCGCCATCCTGAACGCCATGCGGGCTATGCGCACAGCGGAGTAACCGTAAACGATTGGGAAACAACAAAACAAAAACGGGGACCGGTGCATGTTGGTATGTGCATCGGTCCCTTGCTTCGTTATATGGGTTTGTTTCAATCCGTCCAGACTGAACAGATGATCGGGAAGGATCAGTTGGTTTCCAGGAACAGCCACTCGCTTTGGGCGGTTGCCCGCAGGCCAAGGGCGTCCAGGAAGCGAGCGCCGACATACAGGTCGTCCTGCCAGATTATGGCGCTGCCGCTGTAAGACGCGCCGTCCACGGTGAGGGTAAAGATGTCGGTGCCGGACCAGGCAACTTCCACCTGATGGCCTAAGATGGTGCTGCTGCCATAGTTGCTGTAGGACCAGACCAATTCCTTCGCCAGCTTTTGCAGGCTGACCATGACGCTTCCGTTCCCATCCCGATACCAATCCACAGAATAGGGGAGACCGTTATAGCCCACGACGCTGCCGCCCCGGACCAAATCTTCGGCGGGTTTGGCCGTCGGTTCCGCGGTGGGTTCCGGCGTAGGCACTTCGGTGGGAATCGGAGTAGGAACCTCGGTGGGCACCGGCGTGGGGATCATGGTGGGCACTGCCGTGGGTTCCGGTGTGGGAACCGGCGTAGGCACGGGCGTGGGTTCAGCCGTGGGCACGGCGGTGGGGATCATGGTGGGAACAGGCGTGGGCGTAGGTACGGCCGTGGGCGCGGGGGTGGGCGTCTGGTAGGAATAAGTAAAGATCACCACGGCGGGATTGGGCGTACCCCAGGCGTTCACGGTCACGTCCACGGGATTCCGGCTCACCAGTTTGTAGCCGCTGTCCACCATGGAAGACTGGGCGTAAACCTGCACGGTGTCGCCCCAGTTCACGGTGATCGTGGCTTCGTTGAGCAGGAAGCCGTTTTCATTCACATAGCGAACGGGGATCTGCGCCTGCTTGGGCGCGGGAGTGGGGGTCGCCGTGGGCGCGGGGGTGGGCGTCTGATAAGAATAAGTGAAGATCACCACGGCGGGATTGGGCGTGCCCTGGGCGCTGACGCTCACGGTGACGGGATTCTGGCTCACCAGCTTGTAGCTGCTGTCCACCATGGCGGAGGAAGCGTAAACGGGCACGGAGGTACCGTAGGCCACGGTGATCATGGCCTCATTGAGCAGGAAACCGTTTTGATTCACGTAACGCACGGGAATCTGGGCCTGCTTGGTTTCCGGCACGGGGGTGGGCGTGGCGTTGCGGAAGGCGAAAATCACGCTGGCGGGGCTGGGCGTACCGGCGGCGTTCACCGCCACGGTGACGGTGGCGGCGCTGGTCAGCTGGTACTGATCCGGCACTAAACTGGTATTCACCGACACATAGGAAACCGCGTTGCGGGACAGGGTGGCGGTGGTCTGGTACAGGATCGCGCCGGTATCGGTCATGTAGTAAACGGGCACCACCACGGTGGCGGGCGCTTCCGTAGGCGTGGTCTTCTTCTGATAGCGGAAGGTCACGGAAGCGGGAGAGGCGACGCCGTTGCGGATGGTCACCAACACAGAGGAGGAGGAAATCAGCGTGTAGCCCGATCCCGCATAGGTGCCGTTGGCATAGATGGTGCTGGTGCCGTAGCAGACCATATCCACCCGCCTGAGCAGCATGCCGTTCTGGTCCACATAGTACACGGGCACGGTAACGCCGGTCATGGGCGTGGGGGAGGGGGTGGGCCCGGCGGTAATGTCCGGCGGGGCGGTGACCACATAGGGGCTTTCAAACAGCAGCCGCTGGGTGGCTTTGCCCGCGATGCCGTCCACCGTCAGGTTGTTATAATACTGGAAGCGTTCCACCGCTTTCTTGGTATTCTGGCCGTAGATGCCGTCGATTTTGTCATTCAGATAGCCCAATTCGGCCAGCCTGCGCTGCAGCTTGCGCACGTCCTCGCCCCGGTCGCCCACGTACAGGGTGGTGTAGGCGGTAGGTACGGCGGTCGGCACGGCGGTCGGCGCAGGGGTGGGCACTCTGGTGGGTACGGCGGTAGGCACCCTGGTGGGCACAGCGGTGGGCACGGCGGTCACATAGGAATACGCCGTAGCGGAGGGCTGCGCGGGCGGCGGCGTTACAGCGGGGGCGGTTTCGGTGGCCGACCCCACTACCAGCATCATGTATACAAGCAGGGTTTTCATTAAATCCATGGTATCACTCCTTATGCCTGAAACCGCCCGAGGGGAGCCCGGCGGCGTCGTTTCCATTCATACAGACGAATGAAAAGGATTTTTTTATCCTGCCAATTGTTAAAAAATCGGAAAAATTATAAATCAAGGAATTTTTTGAATTCAGGCAGGATGCCGATACCGTCCGGATAATGGGCGGCGAACTGGGGCACCGCGTGGCTGGGGAAGGAATTGCCCTCGATAAAGCGGGGCCCGTCCTCGGTGATGGCCACGTCCCAGGCCACGAACCGCACCTGGGGCACCACCCGCATGGCGTCCAGGCACATGGCCTTGGCTTCCTCAAAGAAAGGGATTTGGAACCCGATGATGGGCGTGCCGGTGATGGGATGCTTTTCGTAAGTGTTGCCCAATTTGTCCGCGCCCACGGTGAGCAGCGTGCCGGTTTCCAGGTCCACCCGGGCGGCCATGCCGCCGCAGTCCACGTTATCCATCACGCGACCGTTGCCGATGCGCAGGAAAGCGTACACAATGCCCTCTTTTTTATCGCCTAACAGGGTGGCGATGCGCACGGTGTTCACTGACGTGGGGCACATGCGGGACATTTCCCGGTGCTGGATCACCACTTCCTCTAATATACCCGCGCCGTTTTCCAGCAGCTGATCCCGGAACAGGCCGGGACTTGATTCCCAGTCCTTTTTCTGGTATTTCACGATGCCCTGGCCGCTGGACCCCTCCAGGGGCTTATAGATCACCTGGTCCTTATCGGCTAAGAATTTGTTCAGGGCGTCCTGGGTCATGCTTTCGTCGCACTTGATCCAGTCCCGCTGCACCCATTTGGCGAAGGTGGTGTTGAACTGGGTCTTATCGTCGAAAAAGTGCCAGTAAGCTTTATCGTTCATCCGGCGCACGATCTCATTGGAGATGCCCCGGGTGATCACGGTGCGGCGCTGGGCGTCGTTCAGCCGGTACATTTCGGCGATTTTGTAATCCATATAGCCGGCGTTGTATTTGAGGGCACATTTCCCCATATCCGCCAGCAGCCATGCCGTGGGCTTGCCCGTTTTTTTGTGCAGCATGCGCGCGGTATCCTGCATGCGGGTGAAATCCATTTTGCCCACGCGCTTGATAACATAGGAGATTCGGCTCATATCCTGCCTCCGAAAAATCATTGACGGCGGAAAGAGTGTTCCCTTTCCACCTTTCCCATTATACGCCATCTTTTCTGGCAATGCAAGGAAAATGCGGAAGAAAGCCCTGCCGTTAACTGCAAAAAAAGAGCTGGTCTCCCGGTTCTATGGTTATTTGAATGCTGTATACTTGTTCAGCTGCTTTTCTATATCCCTGCCTCCGTACATGACGCGAATGACTGTTACCGTCGCTTTCTTCTCATGGGGGATATACAGCACAACATAATGATCCGGGAGTTTGACGCTCAGGTGTCAAACTCCCGGCAATACATTTGAAAGGCGAAATTCAAGCCTGTCTTGTCTGGGCGCGTTTTTTCCCAAAAGCGGGGAGACGCGAAAAAGACGTGAAAATGTAATGAGAAATCAGCTATTTTTCCCGAAAAACCTGTTGACAAGCGGGATTGACAATGGTATCATGGTATAGTTGCCTGCAATGCGCAGTCAACAGTGTTCCTGTGCGGCAGGACGGAGGGATCAGGGATGCCCGAAAGGCTGAAAAAGCGCGTTATGCGCGTGGTCGGCGTGCGGCAGGTGCTGCGGTGCGTCAAGCAGAATCGGGCGGAAACGGTCTTCCTGGCCATGGACGCCGGGCCGCAATTGCGCGGCGCGGTGGAACAGGCCGCCAAGGAAGGGAACGTACCCCTTCAAATGGTAGCTACCATGGAGGAACTGGCCGCCCTGTGCCGGGTGGACGTGCCCTCGGCAGCCGCCGCCGTGTGCAGGAACGATGCGGAAGGTATGCAATACCCGTCCGCGCAATACTGACTATATATTCCCGAGGGTTGCGGGGATGTTATAGGAGGAGACCGTAAATCCGGCTCCGATAAATTATCAGGAGGTGCTTCCATGCCAACGATCAATCAGTTGATCCGCAAGGGAAGAGAAAAGGTTGTCAACAAGTCAACCGCGCCCATCCTGCAGGGTTGCCCGCAAAAGCGCGGCGTCTGCCTGAGCGTGAAAACCACCACGCCCAAGAAGCCCAATTCGGCTCTGCGCAAGATCGCGAGAATCCGTCTGACCAATTCCATCGAAGGTACTTGCTACATTCCCGGAATCGGCCATAACCTGCAGGAGCACTCCGTCGTGCTGATCCGCGGCGGCCGTGTGCGCGATCTGCCCGGCGTCCGTTACCACATCATTCGCGGCGCGCTGGACACGGCCGGCGTTGCCAAGCGCATGCAGGGCCGTTCGCTCTACGGCGCTAAGCGTCCCAAGAAGTAAGAACCGCTCCCCTGACCGTGGGCCGCTGCCCCGGCGCTTTCATGGGACGGAACCGCGAAGTGGTTGGAACATCCATTCGCAGGCCGCCCGCAGAACGCGCCCCGCACCGACAAACGGAACGGCATGATGCTGACATGCTGTGGTCGGCCCGATGGGAAACGGTGAAAATTTGAGGAGGGAACTACATGCCCCGTCGTGGATTTATCCCCAAGCGCGAAGTGCTCCCCGATCCCGTGTATGGGACGGTCGTAGTCACCAAGCTCATCAACCAGATCATGCTCGACGGCAAGCGCGGCGTGGCCCAGCAGGTCTGCTACCAGGCTTTCGAGACGATCAAGGATAAGACCGGCAAAGAGGCCAACGACGTGTTCCAGCAGGCGCTGAACAACGTGATGCCTCAGCTGGAAGTTAAGGCCCGCCGCGTGGGCGGCGCCACCTATCAGGTGCCTGTGGAGATCCGGCCCGAACGCCGCCAGACCCTGGCCCTGCGCTGGATCGTTGATTTCTCCCGCAAGCGCGGCGAAAAGACCATGGCTGAACGCCTGGCCAACGAGCTGATGGAAGCTGCCAACAATGGCGGCAACGCTGTGAAGCGCAAGGAAGAAATGCACCGTATGGCCGAAGCCAACAAGGCCTTCGCCCATTACCGCTGGTAAGCCGCATCCGCGGCAGGCGGGAAATAACCCGTATAATGAAGAGGAGAACGCAAAAACATGCCCAGAAGTCACCCCTTGGATAAGGTCCGCAACATCGGCATCATGGCGCACATTGACGCCGGAAAAACCACCACGAGCGAACGCATCCTGTTCTATACCGGCAGGACGCACCGCTTAGGCGAGGTGCACGAAGGCGCGGCAACCATGGACTGGATGGAGGAAGAGCAGGAGCGCGGGATCACCATCACCTCCGCCGCCACCACCTGTCAATGGAAGGGCTACCGCATCAACCTGATCGATACGCCCGGTCACGTGGACTTCACGGTAGAAGTGGAGCGTTCCCTGCGCGTATTGGACGGCGCTGTGGCCGTTTTCTGCGCCAAAGGCGGCGTAGAGCCCCAGAGCGAAACCGTATGGCGTCAGGCCAGCAAGTACCACGTGCCCCGCATCGCCTACATCAACAAAATGGACATTACCGGCGCGAACTTCCACCGCGTGGTGGATATGATGCGCACCCGGCTCGGCACAAAGGCCGTACCGATCCAGCTGCCCATTGGCAAAGAAGCCACCTTTAAGGGCATCATCGATCTGGTGCGCATGAAGGCCGAGGTCTATTACGACGATGAAGGCAAGGATATCCGCGAGGAAGAAATCCCCGCCGATCTCCTGGATGAAGCAAAAGCCCTGCGGGACGAAATGGTGGAAGCGGCTGCCGAGCAGGACGACGAACTGATGGAAAAATTCCTGGTGGGTGAAGAACTGACCGAGGAAGAAATCGTGTCCGCCCTGCGCAAAGGCACCCTGTCCTGCGCTCTCACCCCCGTTCTGTGCGGCACCTCTTACCGCAACAAGGGCGTACAGCCCCTGCTGGACGCCGTACTGGCGTATCTGCCCTCCCCGCTGGACGTGCCCCCCGTACACGGCGTGACCAAGGACGGCGAAAAGGAAGAAATCCGTCACGCGAGCGACGAAGAACCCTTCTCCGCCCTGGCTTTCAAGATCGCCGCCGACCCCTTCGTGGGCAAGCTGGCGTTCTTCCGCGTGTACTCCGGCACCATCAGCAGCGGCAGCTACGTATATAACTCCACCAAGAAGAAGCGGGAGCGCTTCAGCCGCATCGTGATGATGCACGCCAACCACCGCGAGGACGTGGAAACGGTGTATTCCGGCGAAATCGCCGCCGCCGTGGGCCTGAAGGAAACCACCACAGGCGACACCCTGTGCACGGAAGGCCGGCCCATCGTGCTGGAATCCATGGAATTCCCCGATCCCGTCATTCAGGTGGCCATCGAACCCAAGACCAAAGCCGGTCAGGACAAGATGGCGCTGGCGCTGCAGCGCCTGGCGGAAGAAGACCCCACCTTCAAAACGTACACTGATCAGGAAACGGGCCAGACCATTATCGCCGGTATGGGCGAGCTTCATCTGGAAATCATCGTGGACCGCATGCTCCGCGAATTCAAGGTGGAAGCCGTCGTGGGCAAGCCCCAGGTGGCCTACAGGGAAACCATCACCAAGCCGGTTACAGCCGAGGGCCGGTTCGTCCGTCAGACGGGCGGCCACGGTCAGTACGGCCACTGCGTGATCGAGCTGACGCCCCAGGAACCCGGAGCCGGATACACCTTTGAAAACAAGATCGTGGGCGGCGTGATCCCCAAGGAATTCATCGCGCCCATCGACGCGGGCATCCAGGAAGCGGCAGGCTCCGGCCTGCTGGGCGGCTTCGAGGTGGTCGATTTCAAGGCCACCGTCATCGACGGCAGCTACCACGAGGTAGACTCTTCCGAAATGGCTTTCAAGATCGCCGGTTCCATGGCTTTTAAGGAAGCGCTGGCCAAAGCGGACGAACGCCTGCTGGAGCCCATGATGAAGGTAGAAGCCATCGTGCCCGATCAGTATTTGGGCGACGTGGTGGGCGATATCAATTCCCGCCGCGGACGCATCGACAACATCGAATCCCGTTTGGGTGAACAGAGCGTGCATTGCTTCGTTCCCCTGAGTGAAATGTTCGGCTATGCCACCGACCTGCGTTCCCGTACCCAGGGCCGCGGCATGTACACCATGCAGTTCGACCACTACGAGGAAGTGCCCAAGAGCGTGGCCGAAAAGGTCGTTGGCAAGCGTTAAACAGGATTTCCTGTTTTTCAATCACTGAATTGAATTGGAGGGAGAATCCCCATGGCAAAGGAAAAATTTGAGCGCAATA
>JAFXSH010000039.1 GCA_017525805.1 Clostridia bacterium
GATCTGGACGCAAACGGAGAACGCATCCGATTGCCTTCCGGCAATTACAAAAGCCACAAGGAAAACACCGTGGACTGGAACGATCCCAGCAAAGCGGAAATCTGGCGGACGGCGTGGGCTGATCTTGTGAATTTATATCTGGAACGAGCAGAAAGACCGGAGCGAATCGACCTTCGTTCCTATGCCCGACAGGGAAAAGAAGAAGCGCCGACGATTCACCTCGGCCCCGCTGTTTCCCACCTGGAGCAGAAAGGGATCCAAACGGAAATCGGAAGCTACAACCGAGCAATCAAAGAGCACAATCGGATTCTGAAACGCCTGAAGGAACTGCTCTATTCCGTTGGGAAATGGCTCAAGGAAAAGAAAGCAGTATTGCAAAAACTGACAGAACCGGAAAAACCTCAGCCTACGATCTATGATTTTGTGATTCGCTTTGTAGAATTGCGTAAGCAAGGCCGTGCTGATTGGAGCCGGAAATCAAAAGAAACGGCTGGCGTCAACGACCTGAAATTCATGTCGTCCGTGTTCTGCTGGATGACGGAACACAATATCCGCACCCTGGACGATTTTCAGCGGTTCATTGAGGAAAAGAAAGCGATCTTTTCAGAACTGAACACCGTGAACCGGGAAATCAGGAAAATCCAAACGGCGCTCAAGCATATCTCCGCCTTTGAAAAGAACCAGCCGATCTACTTGCAGAGTAAGCGCGGGTTTGATTTTGTCAAAAAGAAATATGCGGAAGCCAACAAGGACGAAATCGCGGCTTACGTCAAAGCGGTGAAGTATTTGAAAGCCAATGGGATACAGGCCACCGACAAGGATAAGCTCATCTGCGAATTGAAAGGTTTGGAAGCACAACGGACAAAACTGTCCGACGTACTGGAAAACCAGGATATTGATCCTGATCTGATTGGCCGCATTCAGTATTGCATCAAAACGGTCATGGAAACCGAAGAAGTACCAGAACATCGAATGACCATCGAGGAACAACTGCGTCAGGTTACGCAGCAGAGGGTCAGAGAAACGGAAGTACAAAATAAACAGAACCATAATATCACGGTTCGATAAAAAGCGCGGTAAGCGCAGAAAGAAATGGAGACAGAATGTTATGAAAAACACTTATGTTGTTACATCTTTCAGGAAGGAGCGTTATGTGCGGCACACCCACCATTATCCGCCCGCTGAACACGTACAGTGAGATAACAATTAAGGGAACCAAATACAAAATCCACAGCATTTTTGACGGCGAAAAGAGTTTTCAAAACCTGATGGAAGATTTGATCGTTACGAAAGCATCCCAACAGAAGACGCAGCCGAAAAAAGCTGAAAACGTCCATAATCAAGATTGCGAGGGGAACGAAATTGCGGTATAATATAAGCATCCTAAAGCGATCTGCCGTTATGCTGCGCATCGGGAGGATAAAGAAAGATGACGCAAACGTATAACGCAGGCATCTATTGCAGACTTTCCCGTGACGATGAACGAATCGGGGAGAGCGTGTCCATCGAGAATCAGCGGGTACTGCTGACCCGCTATGTACAGGAACAAGGCTGGCGGCTCGTCCAAACCTACGTGGACGACGGCGTCAGCGGAACTACATTTGACCGGCCCGGCCTGAACGCCATGATTTCCGACGTTCGGGCCGGAAAGATCAATCTGGTGATCGTAAAGGACCTAAGCCGCTTCGGAAGGGATTACATCGAGACGGGAAAATTCATCGACGTGATTTTTCCTTCTCTGAACTGCCGGTTTATTGCGCTGAACGACGGCGTGGATACGCTTCAGCACAACAACGAAATGCTGGCCATTTTCAAGAATGTGATGAACGATTTTTACGCTCGCGATACCAGCAGCAAGATCAAGGCGGTTCGACAGTCCACGTGCAAGACCGGGAAATACATCGGTTGTTACGCGCCATACGGTTACATCAAGGACCCTGCGGACACGCATCATTTCATCATCGACGAACCGGCAGCCGCGATTGTACGAAAAGTCTTTTCCCTGCGTCTTACAGGGATCGGATATCGGGCAATTGCCCAGAAGTTGAACGAGGAAGGGATCGTTCCCCCAAGGGATTACTGGTATCAGTTGCTGGGGCGATCTAATCCACGCCGCAAAAACGGATTCTGGAACACGGAAACGGTGAAAAAGATCGTTCGCAACGAGGTATACTTGGGCCATATGGTGCAGAACAAACGCGGTACGGTATCCTATAAGGATCACAAACAGATCGACAAGCCGAAAGATCAGTGGATTCGGGTCGAGAATACGCATGAACCGATCATTGATCAGGACACTTGGAATCTGGCGGTGCAGATCGACCAGATGCATACCCATCCCAGGGACAGGTCAGGAGAAGGAGTCAGCACATTCGGCGGCTTGCTGTTCTGTATGGATTGCGGCTATGCACTGCGCCATCAGTCGGAACATCACAAACGGAAGAATGGCACTGTCGCAGCCTACAGTTCGTATGTGTGCGGCAAATACTCCATGAGCGGACGAACCGCCTGTTCAACGCACAACATCTATGAAACCGCTTTGATGAAGGTTGTGCTTGCGGATATCCGTATGAAAGCAGAGCTGGTAAGCATCGACGAAAAAGCCGTGGTAGAAAAGATCACGGAAAAGATGCAGAGCCTTTCTTCCCAGGAAACAGCAGCCGTCAAAAAAACTGCCAAGGCACTGGCAAAGCGCTTGGCAGAGTTGGAGAAGCTGATTTCCGCCACCTATGAAGATAAGGTGAAAGGGGCGATCCCGGAGGCCGTCTGTGTGGAACTGCTGAACAAGTATCAGGCAGAGCGCACCGAAAAGGCGAATCAGTTGAGCGCTTTGGAGCAGCAAATGGAAGATACTCGGGCTGTTGAGAATGACGCCAAGGCATGGGCTGATCTGATCCGGCAGTATCAAAGTGTGGAAAGCCTTGATCGGGAAACCATTCTTCGCCTGATCGACAAAATCGAAATTGGCGCGGTTCGCATCGTGGATGGACAGAAAGAACGGGATATCAGGATTCATTACAAATTCGTAGGGTACATTGGATAAAGACAATATCCCTTCTTAAAGGAAAACTCTCTAATGAGTTTTGGGCAAAGGACACAAGCCGCAAGGTCAAGGCCGCTATCCATGCCAAGCACGCGGCAGGAGAGTGTACCGCCACCAAACCGCCCTTTGGGTATATCAAAGACCCAGAGCATAAAAATCACATCATCGTGGATGAGGAAAACCGCTGGGTCATTGAGAAGATGTTTGATATGGCGGCGCATGGCGCGGGCACAAAGCGAATCGCCCAGGCATTGGCAAAGGAGAAAATTCCGACGCCCGGCTATACAGCCTATCAGCGATCCGGCCTATACGCCAACATCTATCGGGATGCTCCGCCGGAGAAAGCCTATGCATGGTCGATCTCAGTGGTCAGCGACATTCTGAAGGATGAAACCTACATCGGCAACAGCATCCACAACAAGCAAAGCACTGTCTCCTACAAGAACAAAAAACGGTTGAAAAAAGCGGCTGATGATTGGTTTCGGGTGGAAGGCACCCACGAACCGATCATCGACGCGGACGTGTTCTGGCAGGTGCAGGAGCAGATCACTAATCGCCGCAGGGCCATGAAGGATGCGGAACCGCAAATCTTCGCCGGTCTGCTGAAATGCGCTGATTGTGGAAGGGCCATGGCAATTTCATCCATCACGGCGCACGCCACCTATCGCTATTACAACTGCAGCAGATACCGCAGGTTCAGCCGGATCACGGATACATGCTCCTCTCATTCCATCCGCTATGACGTGCTGTATTACCACATTCTATCCCGCATTCAGTATTGGGTGGTACAAGCCCATACCGATGAACAGGAACTTTTGCAGAAGCTGCTCAGCACAACAGATCAGGAAAGGCAGGCTATCCTCAAAAAGCAGGCTGCTGAACTGAAAAAGGCGGAAAAGCGAAAAGAGGATGTGGATCGCCGGTTTAAGAAGCTGTATGACGATTGGGCTGACGAGCGCATCACGGAATACAACTTCAAGATGCTGTCGCAGAAGTATCAGGCAGAACAGCAGGAGATCGACGACAAGATCAGCCAGCTTCGGGCGTCGTTGGAGAAAGAACACCAGAATGCCGAGGATGCGGAAAAGTGGATCAATCTGGTCAAACAGTACGAATATCCCACCGAACTGACCGCTGAACTGCTGAACACCCTGATTGAAAAAATCCTGATCCATGAGCCGGTGAAAAGCTCACCGGGCTTCAAAGATCAGGAAATCGAGATTTTTTACCGCTTTGTCGGTAAACTGGACTAAGATCACATTTTTATCGCTAAGTAAGGGCTACCGGGGCTGAAGAAGCCCCCTGCCTCGTATTACTTCTCCCGAATCCGGAAGGACTTAATCTCATAGGGTTTAATGACGAAGGGGATTTCCACGCCAACCTTTTCAAGCGTATTGAAGGAAACTTCCTCTTGTTTTTCCTCCAGGCCGTTGCATTCCTCCACGGAGGCCACGGGGCGGTTCCAATAGAGGGCGGACTTGGTGCGGGCGTTATCGGTTTCGTAGACGCGGGCGATCCAGCCGTCGCCGTCCTCGGCGCGCTTGATGGTTTCCAGCATCACGTTCTGGTCGGCGGTATCGGCTAAGGAGAAGCTGTTTCCCGCCTGTCCGCCGCGCACAATGTGGGCGGGCTGGTTCAGGCAGTAAGCCTCCGGGATGGTGCCGCAGCGCCAGTCCCCGGCGTGGGGGTAAAGAGAATAGGTGAAGCGGTGCTCGCCCTGGTCGCATTCCGGGTTGGGCTCGATGCCGCTCTTGACCAGCGTCAGGCATAGGACGCCATCCTTGGCGGAATGGCCATATTTACAGTCATTGAGCAGGCTGACGCCGTAATGGCCCTCGGAAATGTCCGCCCATTTCTGGCCGCAGCTTTCAAACCGCGCCCAGTCCCAGCTGGTGTTGGTGTGGATCTTGCGCTTCACGTTGCCGAACTGGATGTCGAAGGTAGCTTCGTCGGAGTGCACGGCGGTGGGGAAGTAGACTTTCAGGATGTGCTGGTGCACGTGCCAGTCCAGCACGGTTTCAAAGTCGATGCGGCGGGTATCGGCGTAGAAGTGAATATTCTGCTTGATGGCGCAGCCGCTGATTTCCCGTTCGATCAGGAGGGTGGCGCGGACGGGGCCTTTCTCCGTCCATTCCATGCGCCGTACATCGTCGGCATCCCAGCCCTTTTCGGAATAGTAGATATCAATGTCCCAATCGTCAAAGTAAATGGGCTTGTCCTCGTACATGCGCATGAGGTTGCCGCGCTGACCGGGCACCAGGGCGTCCCGTTCCTCTTCCTTGTCGTACAGCCGGACGATCATGCCCTGGCCGTCGAAGTCCACAGAATAGAAAGGCGTTTCGATGCTGCTTCCCTGGATGGTGAAGGGATTGCTTTCCTCGGCGGGTTCCTGGGAAACCGCATAGATTCTGTATCCCTTAGCGGGCAGGCTTTCCAAGTACGCCACCGCGCCGTCTTCCGTCTGCTGCACGGGCCATACCCGGCCTTCCCCGTCCACCAGGGAAGCGGCGTCCACCGCGCCCAAGTTCACCACCTCGTCGGCGGCGAAGCCCTTGGTGTTCACCACGGTCACGTTTTCGGAGGCGGGGGCCAACAGGGCCAGGCGCTCCTTTTCCAGCTTGGCGATTTCGGATTGCACCTGGGCGTATTCCAGCTTGCTGACCTCGTACACCTCCCGGATGGAGGAACCGGGCAGAATGTCGTGGAACTGATTGATGAGCACGGTTTTCCAAAGGCTGTCCAGGGCCTCGGTGGGGTACGCCTTCAAGTCCCCGGTCAAAGCGGCGATGGTTTCCAGATCCATCAGGGCGATTTCCGCTTTGCGGTTGCCCCGCTTGTTCTGGCCGATGGAGGTGAGGGTGCCCCGGTGGTACTCGAAGTACAGCTCTCCTTCCCAGGTGGGCAGGCGCTTGTTATCCTTCACCCGATCCTTGAGCTCGTCAAAGAACGTGCGGGCAAAGGTCTGGCGCACCTTGGGAATGCCGGTGACGCCCTTTTCCATGCGCCGGGAGGTTTCCAGCATTTCACGGGTGGGGCCGCCGCCGCCGTCGCCGTAGCCGTAGGAGATCAGGATATCGTTGTTGATGTCCTTCTGCTGGTAGCGTTCCCAGCCGCCCATGATAGCATCGGGATGCAGCATGCCGTTGTAGGTGGTAAAGAAATTGCTGACGGGCTGGCCCACGCCCAAGGTGGTGATCAGGTGGGAAAGGATTTCCGTTCCGTCGATGCCCCGCCACATAAAGGTATCGTAGGGCATTTTATTGAACTGGTTCCAGGCCAGCTTGGTGGTCATGAAGTATTCAATGCCGCAGATTTTCATGATCTGGGGCAGGGCGCCGGAATAGCCGAACACGTCGGGCAGCCACAAAATCTTGTTGTCCACCCCGAATTCGTCCTTAAAGAACTTCTTTCCGTGGAGGAACTGGCGGATCAGGCTTTCGCCGGAGGTCAGATTGGTGTCGGCCTCCACCCACATGCCGCCTTCCGGCTCCCAGCGCCCGGCCTGCACCTGCTGCTTGATTTGGGCGAACAGCTCGGGATGGCGTTCCTTGAGGAAAGCGTACAGCTGGGGCTGGCTGGACATGAAGCGGTAATCGGGGTATTCGTCCATGAGCTTTAAGACCGTAGCAAAGGACCGGCATACCTTTTCCCTCGTCTGGGCCACGGTCCACCACCAGGCCACGTCGATATGGGTATGGCCGATGCAGGTGGCGATCACGTCGTCATGGCCGCCCAATTCTTCGTACAGGTGCTTCTGGATGTACGCCCGAGCCTGACGGACGCTGGCATAGTATTCCTCGGAACAGGGATGGCGCAGGTCCAACAGGTTCACGGTATCGTTGATCACCCGCGTTATATCCAACCGGCTCTGGCTTTCCTCCTTCATGCGGGAGAAAGCTTGCAGCGGCACCTGGATATCCCAGTACAGGCCCCGGATCTCGGGATCGATTTCCCGCATTTCCACCATCAGGCGGAATTCGCCGTGGAGGGTGCCTGTGTAGCTTTGCAGGTTCAGCCAATACTTTTGACCTGCCTGAGCGTTCTTGGTAATCAGCACGTCCCGGTGGTTCATATCGATTCCCTGAGCCACGTCCTCGCCCACGAACAAAAGGAACTGGGGGTTCTTGGCGTCGTCCCATTCCTCGATCTGGGTGCGCACGTTCAGCCACAGGGGCTTGCCGTCAAAGGATTCAGGCACGGTGATTTGGGTGCGGAACCAGTAATGCTTATCCGGGCCGTACCAGTGCATGGTGCGGCAGTCAAAGGGTTCAAAGGGCGCTTCCGCCGCGGCGGCGTCCTCGGGCCGGATGAAGTTGCCTTCCTTCACTTCCCAGTTTTCGATCAGCACCTTCTGGCGCACGGATTCCTTCTTCAATTCGTCGCAGATCACCTGGGCCCGCTTATCCAGAAAAAACATGGGCATTGAGACATTTCCCCCTTTATCTTGAAAGCTCTTTTTCAGTGCGGAGTGTGGAGAGTGGAGTGTGGAGTTATGATTTGAGCGGGTTTTATGGTCACTGAATGAAACTCGAGAAGTTGAACGTCAATATAAAACTCCACACTCCAAACTCTCATCAGAGCGCGTGTTCCTTTGCAAACCCGACCAGCTCGTCCACCGTGGTGAACGCAAGCCCGGTGACGGTATCGGCGCAGCCGTAATAAATGGCGATGCGGCCGGTGTCCTTATCGGTCAGGGCGGCGCAGGGGAACACCACGTTGGGCACGTCGCCCACGCACTCGTACAGCTCCCAGGGGGCCATCAGATAATCCTTGCTGCGGTACTTTACCTTCCAGGGCTTTTCGATGTCCAGCAGGGCCGCGCCCATGCGGTACACAAAGCCGTTGCAGGTGGTGATGACGCCGTGGTAGATCAGCAGCCAGCCCTCGTCCGTTTCAATGGGCGCGGGGCCGGGGCCTACCTTGGTGGACTGCCAGGCGGACGCGTCGCTCTTGACGGTGCTGAACACGAACCGATGGCGGCCCCAGAATTCCAAATCCTTGGACTGGCTCAAATAAATATCGCCGAAGGGGGTATGGCCGTTGTCCGAGGGGCGGGAAAGCATCATGTACATGCCGTTCACCTTCCGGGGGAACAGCACGCCGTTGCGGTTAAAGGGCAGGAACGCGTTTTCCAGCTGGTGGAAGGTTTTGAAATCCTCCGTCCAGGCCACGCCGATGGTGGGGCCGTGGTAGCCGTTGCACCAAGTCACATAGTATTTGCCGTCCATCATGGTGATGCGGGCGTCGTAGCGGTATTCCCTGGGGGCGATTTCCGCGTCCGCGCCGGTGAACTGGATGGGCTCGTCGTTGATCCGCCAATGATAGCCGTCCTTGGAGAATCCGGCGAACAGGTCCATGCTGATGGAACGGCTGTCGCACCGGAACACGCCCGCGTACCCGTCCCCGAAGGGTACCACCGCGCTGTTGAACACGCTGTTGGATCGCTTGTTGCCGTCCCGGCCGATGATGGGATTGCCGGAATAGCGCCAGATGGCTTCCTTGCACCCGGCGGGCTTATCTTGCCAGGGCATATTGGGCAAAGACTGACCAGACAGAATCCGCATGATAAAAACCCCTTTCCTGCGTATCGTGAAGCTGTAGTTTCATTATCCGTAGTATACCATAATTGGGAGAAGAAAGCAATGGTTTCAAGTGTATACCAAAAAACATGCATTCCCCGCTTGTTTCCCCCTCCCGCTCATGGTATAATGCGCAGGTGTGGGCAAAAACGAAAGAGGGGGGCGACCAGCCATGCGCATCGGTTTTGATCATGACAAGTACACGGCCTTGCAGTCTCAGCATATCCGGGAAAGGATCGACGCCTTTGGGGGCAAGCTGTACTTAGAGTTAGGCGGCAAGCTGTTTGACGATTATCACGCTTCCAGGGTGCTGCCGGGCTTTCGGCCTGACAGCAAAATGTCCATGCTGCTGAATTTGAAGGATCAGGCGGAGCTGGTGATCGCCATCAACGCCGACGATATCGAAAAAAGCAAGGTGCGGGGCGACCTTGGCATTACTTACGATAACGACGTGCTGCGCCTGATCGATTCCTTCCGGGGCATCGGCCTGTACGTGGGCAGCGTGGTGATGACCCGCTGGCAGGAGCAGCGGGCCGCGGTACATTTCAAGCAGCTTTTGGAAAGCCTCGGCATGAAGGTGTACCGCCATTTTCCCATCGAGGGCTACCCCTATAACGTAAAGCACATCGTCAGCGACGAGGGCTTTGGCCGCAATGAATATATCGAAACCACCAGGCCCCTGGTGCTGGTGACGGCCCCCGGCCCCGGCAGCGGCAAAATGGCCACGTGTTTAAGCCAATTGTACCAGGAACACCAGCGCGGCGTCAACGCGGGCTACGCCAAGTTTGAAACTTTCCCCATCTGGAACCTGCCCCTCACCCACCCGGTGAACGTGGCCTATGAGGCCGCCACCGCCGACCTGGACGACGTGAACATGATCGACCCCTTCCACATGGAAGCCTATGGGATCACCACGGTGAATTACAACCGGGATGTGGAGATCTTCCCGGTGCTCAACGCCCTGTTTGAATACATTTACGGCCAATCGCCCTATAAATCCCCCACGGACATGGGCGTGAACATGGTGGGCAAATGCATCATCGACGACGACGCCTGCCGCGCCGCCGCGCGCCAGGAAATCATCCGCCGGTATTACGGCGCGCGCTGCGGCCTGCGCCAGGGCAGGGTGGAACCCGCCGAGGTGAAGAAGCTGGAATCGCTGATGCAGAAAATGAACCTGACCGACGACGAACGCCCCGTCATCGCCGCCGCCCGCCGCCGGGCGGGCGAGACCGGCGCGCCCGCCCTGGCCATCCAGTTGGCGGACGGGCAGATCATCACCGGCAAAACCAGCGATCTGATGGGCCCCTCCGCCGCCGTGGTGCTGAACGCGGCCAAAGCCTTGGGCGGCATCGAGAAAAAAGCGCACCTGATTTCGCCCTCGGTGATCGAGCCCATCCAAACCCTGAAATGCGAATACTTAGGCAACCACAATCCCCGCCTGCACTCCGATGAAATTCTGCTGGCCCTTTCCATCTGCGCCGCCGAGGACCCCGCCGCCGCGAACGCGATGAGCCAGCTGAAAAAGTTGGAAGGCTGCGAAGCCCACTCCACCGTGATCCTCTCTCCCGTGGATGAAAACATTTTCCGCCGCCTGAAAATCAACCTGACCTGCGATCCCAGTTATCAGACGCAGAAGCTCTATCATCCGTAAGCCGCCCGTCAAATCCTGTCATTTTTCCACGAAAAACCGCCCCTTTCCGCAAAAAAATAATTGTCACAGGGGGGGCTTTATGCTATAATCGGAAAGGTGACACAGATTCTGCTGAAGGATGGAGGCACTATGTACAAACTGCTGCTGGTAACAGACCGGGATGACCTGCGCACGCTGTTCCGGGATCAGATCCCATGGGGCAACCTGAACTGCCGCGTACCTTACATGGCGTCCTCTCCCCAGGAAGCCATCGATCTGCTCAACACCAAGGCCATCGACGCTGTGGGTTATCGATTTTTTAACATGGACGGCATGGCCCTGACCAAATTCCTGCGTTACGGGCGGCCCAGCCTGCCCATTTTCCAAATCTGCACCGATTGCGAACAGCAGCGGACCGTGCTCAAGCAGACCGTATCCGTGCTGGACCGGCTGCATGCCGACTACGCCGACGAATATTATGACGAAGAAGCCATGCTCACCATCCAGCGGGACGAACTGATCCATGATCTGCTGGCGGAAAAAATCCAGGATTGGGACGGCCTGCAGCGGGAATTGAAGCTGGTCCGCTCCCATGTGAGCTTAGACGAGCCCTGTGTCCTGTACGAAATCGACATGCCCCAAGGCGACGTTTACCTTGCCGAGCATCGGGGCCACGCCCAGAAGCGGCTGGAAAGCGCCCTGCGCAATAATTTCTTTGGCCGCTATGTGGAAGGGATTTATTACGCCGTGGCGGTGCTCACGCCCCGGCATATCCGCATCGTATGCATGCCCATGCACGGCCAGAAGCCCGAAACGGCGGAAGAGCTTGGCCGCCGCACCGACGCCCACATTCAGGACAGTATCCAGAAAATCAAGGATTATCTGGACCTGGATATGATGGTCACCGAGTCCGCTTGGCTGACCAGCGTGAAAGATTTGCTGCGCGAGGCGCAGGAAGCATGATAAGGAGGAATCAACATGGGACTTTTTGATGTGTTTACCAGCCAACTTGTGGACGTGATCGAGTGGAAGGACGATTCCAGCGATACCATGGTTTTCCGCTATGACCGCAACGGCAAGGAAATCATGAACGGCGCGCAGTTGACCGTGCGCGAAAGCCAGGTCGCCATTATGGTGAACGAGGGCGAACTGGCCGACGTATTCGGCCCCGGCCGGTACGAGCTGAAAACCCAGAACATGCCCATCCTCACCGCCCTCAAATCCTGGAAGTACGGCTTCAATTCCCCCTTCAAGGCCGAAGTGTACTTCGTCAACACCAAGCAGTTCCTGGATCAGAAGTGGGGCACCAGCAATCCCGTCATGATGCGGGACGCCGAATTCGGCATGGTGCGCCTGCGCGCCCACGGCATCTATTCCTTCCGGGTGGCCGATCCTGTGGCTTTCCTGAAGGAAGCCTTCGGCACCAACGCCTACATGAGCGTGGAGGGCGTGACCGGGCAGATCAAGCGCACCCTGGTTTCCGGCCTTTCCGACGCCATCGCCCAGAGCAAAATCCCCGCCCTGGACCTGGCCGCCAACTACGACGAACTGGGCCAGTTCGCCCTGCAGAGCCTGTCCCCCCGCATCGCCAATTTGGGCCTTAAGCTGGAAACCTTCGTGATCGAAAACATCTCCCTGCCCGATGAGGTAGAAAAAGCCATGGACCGGCGCACCTCCATGGGCGTGGTGGGCGATCTGAACCAGTACACCCAGTTCCAGGCCGCGGAAGCCATCCGCGACGCCGCCAACAACCCCAACGGCATGGCGGGCTTAGGCGCTACCATGGGTATGGGCGCCGTGATGGCCCAGACCATGCAGGGCGCGTTCAATCCCCAGGCCGCCGCCGCTCCCGCCCAGCAGGCCGCTCCCCAGCGGGCCGAAGCCGCCGCTCCCGCGGGCGAAACCAAGTTCTGCTCCGAATGCGGCAGCCGCATCCCCCGCACCGCCAAATTCTGCCCCGAATGCGGCGCGAAGCAGGCATAAAAAACCTATCCGATATGATCAGAGCGCCGGAAATTGCTTCCGGCGCTCTTTGCTGTCCTTTTTATACTCGTTCAACTCGCGTTGTTTTTTCGCGTATCACGGATTCTCGCGGCTTTTTGGAAAGCTTCCGCCATTGCCGGGATCAATTCAGGACAATTGCTTCATTCTTTTCCAAGTTATCTACACCCATTTCGTTTCCTCAACATACGCATCAAACAGCTCCTGCAAGCTGTGTGGCCATCCGTCTCTTCTTCGATGCTTGAACCTGTAACGTGCTAAATCCGTTTCATTCATCGGTCGTATATGAAAAGTGTGTCCATCATGAATGCTGCCATCAGCAGCTTTCATCGTGATTTCGTTTTCTGTTAATTCCAGTATTTCCCCATGAATATCATGTCCACGGTTCAACATGTACTTGAACCGTTTCCCTTCATTATCTTCTTCCAGTGTCGGCCAGATCAACACTGTTTCATGTAGGAAGAACGTAGGATCATCCATACATTCCATCATGTACGGAATACTTTGATCCGGATGCCATTCGCCTGCGTCTTCAAAGATTCTTTGTGTAATATGTTCTTTGGTCAATGGCTCATCATAGTTGATACAAACCAAGTGAACACTTTTTTCACTGCAGAGCTTCTTTTTCTTTGCGTCATGCTGTTGTTGAACAGCAAGCTTACAGCTTCCTCCCCAGTGTTCTACCGGTTTAAAATGCTGTATACCCTGGTATTCAAACCCGATATTGGATGAAGGGACAAATGCGTCCAACTCAAGACCATCAAGCCATTCCGGCCTATAATGCCTTATAACAGCTTTTTCGCCATATATGCCCTCTAAAACATGAAACATAATCGTTTCGCAAACCCATGCTTCACCGATCTTCTTAAAGCCCAGCTTCTCTCTTGCCGAGTTCTCTACAGTCCGGTTTATCTCATTGCGAAGTTCAGCAATCAGTTGTTGTGTCTCATTGCCATTGTTTCCATTCATCGATAACTCAATGATTTGTTTTAGGGCTTCCTGAATTGGTGGCGGACAATCTTCCTCAATCATTTTGCTATTCCAAGGTGACCGACGGCTTAATCCGAGATGATAGAACTCCTGATTCTTATACCATCCATATGTTTGCGCAAACTGTTCCCCATACATCGGCAGGCAATATTTTTTCTTTGGAATTGTTTTGTTGCAATGGAAACATAACCGTTCTTTGAAACGAAGATGCTCTCCAACAACGACATATCGGCTTTCCTTAATCTCATCTATAAGCGTCTTTGGGAAATCAAGTTCCATAGCAAGGCCGGCCATATCGCTTGAAATCGGTCGTTCCATCGTCATATCTTCCAATTTGAAGAAGTTTTCGATTGCCTTTCTTTCACATTCACAGAAGTATACAGGAGTCCCAACATCTTCTGCGAATCCCAAAAATGTACCATATAAACCTGGATAGTACACAACAGGAAATGGGAGCCGTTCAATTGTTACCGTGTCCAGCGCAACTTTGCTTCCTCCATCAATGATCGGTGCATATTTTCCTGCTTCACGCTTAAGTCGTTGAAAGAAATCATGGTAGTCATCAGCGGTTCTGTAAGGCTTCCCATAGAACAGAATGTTCGCCATTTTCCAGCCGAATATATGTTGGAGCAAAAACATGATCTCGTCCTCATGTAAACAGAAGTCATGCACTGAATCCACGTATGCGGTGTATGTTCCCTGATTGTCATGGAAATGAGGGATGGTTTTTGCTGCTGACAAAACCCTATTGAATTTTGAAGATCGACTCTTCGAGAATTCAAATCTTACGATTTCCTCATCCATGCTCTCCCTCCTTTACAAGTTTGGGGCTTAGCGTCCCATCGTTCCGATAGGATTATCAGTCAAATCCAAATTCACTGATATGCATCGCCCGGCAATTCTCCGCTACCATTCTGACCGTTGGCACAGAAGCGCCATTGGGCAAATCCGCACTTTTTTTCAGTCGAATCCTTACTTCCGCTCCATCAACCTACACAGTCGTTTATCGTTTGCCGCAATGTCGATCAGGAAATACGCAGGGGACGGTTCTATGTTTTATGTATCGCTTCATTCTTTTCTATTTGGAGCGAAGAGAACTTTCTCTTTCTGTTTAGCGCTATCCCTCAAATACTCAGCAAGGTAATGCTGACCACCGCGATCACCACGCCAGCCACCTTTTTGGGGGCGGGTTTTTCGTGGAACAGCAGCACGGCGTACAGGCAGGAAAGCAGCAGCACCCCGCCGTTTTCCACCGTATAGAGCACCACGGAATTGACCCGAGGCAGTACCGCCACCAGGCCGTTGATGGCCAGCCCGGCGCTGAGCAGGCAGGCGATCAGGGGCGGCAGACTGCGTTTATTTTGGCGGAAGGCTTGCGGGGTGTTTCCTTTTTCCGCAATCATCAGCTGGATCAGAGAGGTTAATCCCATCAGGCCGAAGGTAAGCATGATCATTTCGGCGCTTTCGTTTTCGCAGGCCACGGACTGCATTTTCAAAAACACGCTGTACAGCCCGTTGCACAGAAACAGCAGGGCGCAGAAAAGATAGAATCCTTTCTTAGCCGTTTTTTCCATTTTTCCTTCCCAGTTCATGAGCAGGAAGGCGATCAGCATCATTCCCACGCCCACCCACTGCACGGGGGTGGTCCCTTCCCGAAGAAAAACCGCGCTGTACGCCATGGGCACCAGGATGGCCCCGTACAGCAGGGACATATTGAAAAAGGCGTAGGACCCACGCTTGCCCGCCGCCATTAAACTGCTGTTGTACCCCAGCAGCACCAGGGCGTTCAGGCACCCGAACAGCAGCGTGGGCGGGCTGGGCTGGAACCGGAAACCGTTCAGCGCCCAGGTGATCAGGGTGATGAATACCCCTTCCATGGCGCAGAACGCCGGGGCGGCGCATTCCGCTTTTCCGGGATACCGGTGGTTATACAGGGTGCAGAACAGCGTTTGAAAGCTGTACAGCAGGATAATGCCCGAAATCAAAACCACACTGAGCCAATCCATGGGCGTTCCTCCATTTATTTCAGAAACAGTTCGATCACGGGCACTTCCATATCCGGCTTCACGATGGGCAAGTGCAGGGCCAGCAGATCGTCGCCCCGGGCCGCGCCATCGGAATAATGGTCGTCTTCCCCTTCCGTCATGCGAATTTCGCTGCCATCGTGGAGGAATTGGGCGTAGGCCACTTTTCCGGCCAAGCCCTTGAGAGACACATGGGCGAAGGGATAGGCGAAGAGGTGCAGGTACAGGCGTTTTCCGTCCACGCTCTGGGTGAAGCGGCAGTCCGGCGGCAGGGCGGGCAGGATGTCCGGCTCCGCCATGGTGCAATTGTAAATGGAACGGCTGTTATAGTGCATCCAGCGTTCGAATACATGAAGGGCGTTCTTGGCCCGGCTGTCAAATTCGCCCCGGGCGGTGGGGCCCACGTTCATGAGCAGGTTCCCGCCCAAGGAAACGGTGTTCACCAGCATGCGGATCAGCATTTCCGGGGATTTCCAGGAGCTTTCGTCCCGGTGATAGCCCCAGGAGCCGGAAAAGGTCTGGCAGGCTTCCCAGGTGACCAGTTCGCCGGTTTCCTTGTGGCGCACCCATTCGGTGACCTGGTACTGCTCCGGCGTCCACAGGTCCTGTTCGATGTCCGCCCGGTTGTCGATGATGATGCCGGGCTGCAGTTCCCGGGCCAGGGCGATAAGCTTGTCGCTCTCCCAATCGTCCCGGCCTTTGCCCCGCATCCAGGCTTTGTCCCCTTCGCCAGGGCGTTCGGGATAAGACCAGTCGAACCATAAAATATCGATTTTCCCGTAATTGGTCAGCAGCTCCCGCACCTGATCCCGCATGTACTGGGCGTAAATCTTCATGTCCCGGCCCTGGTTCTGCTGGAACGCGTCGGGATCGTCCCGGCGGGGGTGGTAAATATCGATGGGGAAATGGGGATGATGCCAATCGATCAGGGAATAGTAAAAGCCCACCCGCAGGCCCTCCGCCCGGAACGCCTCCACGTACTCCTTCACCAAATCGCGCCCGGCGGGGGTGTTAGTGCATTTGTAATCGGTGAACTGGCTGTCGAACATGCAGAAGCCTTCGTGGTGCTTGGTGGTGAACACCGCGTACTTCATCCCGGCGGCCTTGGCCGTCCGCGCCCACTCCCGCGCGTCATACAGGTCAGGATCGAAATACTTGAAATAGCGGTCGTACTCCGCTTCGGGCGTCTTTTCATAGCACTTCACCCACTCGTGACGGGCAGGCAGGGCGTACAGCCCCCAGTGAATGAACATGCCGAAGCGGGCGGCGCGGAACCAGGCGGTGTTGCCGGGCGTGGAACGGACCTGATAGGAAGACATGGCAAAAGCTCCTTTCTCTGCTTTTGTACCGCGAAACGAACGATGTCGGGAAAAGCATAGCGAATTTGATCGGGATTGTCAAGCGGTTTCATCCCTCATCTCCCGCAATGGAGGGCCTTTCGGGCATGATTTCGTTATACTGGTCGATCAGGGTTTCCAATTGGAGAAAATCGAAGGTCATTAAATCGTTATCAAGGAAAGCCTGCCATTCCCATTCCGGGCTGGGACGGGAATAATCAGTAAAGGTGAAGCGCCCGTTTTCCACCTCCGCCATCCAGGTCTGCGCGTCGGAGCAGAGCGTCAGCACCCATTTCCCATCCAGAAATTCAAAGGTCATCCAAATATGGTTTTCCATGGGCACTTCATCCCAGGAAAGCGGGCCGTCGGGCATTTTCATATAATAATCCATCAAAATGGCGGGGCCGTCATGGTACGTTTCCAAATAGCAATGCTGAGGGAACGCTTCCCGGATAAATTCCGCGTCTTCCATATAGATGCGTAGGAAGGAAAGCCCTCCTTTTTCCTCGATGTATTCCAGCGTCCGAAAACCGTCGTCGTCCCAATCATAGGAATACCGGGGATCGTAGTATTCATCCGGCTCCCCGATGTCGGAAAAAGCGTCCGGGGCGGCGGTGCACAGAATATCCGCGTCCACCAGCACAAGCCAGTCCCCGTTTGACTGTACGCCGATGAGCCACGCCAGGTGATAACCGTCCGAAAGGGGCGCGGGCAGCCCTTGCAGCGCTTCGTTCAGGCGGTCCGGGCAACTGTCCTCAAACGCATAGGAAGGGAAGCCGCAGGGGACGGAATACCCGTCCCGGCCGAACGCTAAATCCTCCCGGCGAAACCAGCCCGTCCCGCCGTGTTCCCCGCCGCCGATCTGCAGCAGCACCCAATCGCCTTGTTCTTCTTTGACGCGTCCGAACAGCCGGGCATAGCAGGAGGCGATCACGGTTCCCTCCGGTTCGTCCCGCATTTCCGCGCCGTTCAGAGCGACGCAGGCCCAGCCCGCGGCGTCGATGGCGGCCAGCACACCGGCATTCGTCAGGGGCACAACGGACAAATCCATTTCCGTCAGGGACAGGGGAAATGCAGGCACGCCGGGATAAAGCTGGTTGCTGTTTTCATAGGAAACGCCGTCTCCCGCGTCCCAGACACAGCTGCCGTCAAAATCCCAGATACCTGTTCCCGTATTGATCCCGCTGATGCCCGGGGCGTCCCCGCCGCAATCCATATAAACCAATCCATTTTCGATCATCAGTTCAAGCTCGTTCCTGTAGGAATGGATCTCATTGAGATAAAAGTGCTTTTCCTGAACGGGGGACGAAAGCACGGCGTCATACGCCTGTCCGTTCCAGGAAGCGGCGCGGATGCTCTGTTTCCCCTCCCCGTTCACGGCGACGCCGATGAGCTTATCCGAAAATGCGCCCAAATTTTTCCAGTGTTCGTCGTCCTCCAGCATGAATTCCGCCAGCCAGGAGTTTTTTTCCACATCGATCCAATCCGCCAAGGCATAGGCGGCTTCCCCCGGGGTCAGCGCTTCGATTCTTTCGGCGGCCAGCGGTGACAGGGGCACCGGAGCCAGATCGATTTCGTCATAGCTGATTTCTTTCCCCTCCCACAAGGGATTGGTCAGCACATGCAGCATTTTTTGCACCAGCATGCCGTCCTCCACCCGGTAAAGGCCCACGCGCACATGCCACGCAAGTTCGTCGTTCCATCTGCCGGAACCGTAATGTGAAGTGAAGCTCACCTTCCACTCCGGGTAATCCTTCGCTACGTGGGAAAGCACCAGCGATTTTTCATCCGCCAATGCCGCCGACGCGCACAAGAGGGCCAGCATCACGATCATGATAATAACAGAAAAGCATTTGCTTTTCATCAATGATTCCTCCGCTTCATTCAATAACGATACAGTTCATTTCCTTCCCGATCCACAAAAATCACGTCGGGGTACAGGTCGATCCGGGCCAGGCCGTCCCGGAATTCCCGACAGTATCCATCCACCGGCGGGAAAGCCCACTCGCCGCGCTCGTCGATATAGCCTTCTTTTCCGGTGGCGATTTCCAACACATGAAACAGCCCTTCTGAGAATTCCTGACGCCGCTGGTGATCCTCCACCCAAAAGACGGGCGGAGTCAGGATTTCGCCCTTGTCGTTGAACAGGCCGATACCATAGCCGCCGTTGCCCGTCAATCGATCGGAATGAACCTCATAAAACGCCACGCCGTTTTCTTTGAAATCGCCCACACCCTCCAGGCCCTCTATTTCAAGCCGGAACATTTCTTCGCCCGATTGATTCAGGAACACGACGGGGCCGTTGTCCGGCGTGCCGCAGCGGATCAGGCCGTGAGAACAATACATATCGCTGTGATGGGCGTTGGCTTCGTCCCAGCGGACAAACGCGGTGCTGCCGTCCGGCGCGATCATGGCCCATTCGCCCGTTTGCAGCTTTACGCAGGCCAGTCCCTCGCTGAATGCGTAAGCCCACAAATACTGCGGTTCAATGACCACGTTTCCGGCTGTGTCGATATAGCCGCATAAGTCTTTTGTGCTATCCCAAACGACCGCCAGGCCGTCATAAAACGTGCTGACGGCATAGCAGTTTTCGGGCAGCGGCACTTCGTTTCCCGGCCGGTCGATCAAAATCCACCCGTCTGCTGCCTTCGCGTCATAGGGCATCACCATGCAGTAATCCCCGGAAAAGTCCCGGCTGTCATCGGGGGAATATTGGCAGGGGATCACGATTTCCCCGGTGCTCCGGCGGACGAAGCCCAATTTCCCATCCACGGTGACGCGAATGTATTCCCTGTCGGTATGACCAGTCCAAACAATATGTACGTCATCATAAATCAGGCCGGAAAAAAAGCCGGAGGGGATATCGAAAAAGCCCTGCTTTTCTCCCTTCTTCCATCCCTGTACCACCAGATAAACGCCGTTATCCCGGCCGTTCGCCCAATCCCCGGAATCGGATACGGACAGGATATCTTCATACTCCGGCGGCAGGACCCATTCTCCTTTGGCGTCGATGATACCGTACAGCCCACCCCACTCCTGACGGGCCAGGGCGTACCCGCCCCGGAAATCCTCGGCATAAGTGAACGTACCGGGGATCACCAGGTTTCCCTTACAGTCGATATACCCCCACAATCCGTTTTCATCCTTCACGGCGTACAGGGGTTTGCTTTCCTCCGCCAAGGCGGAAGTCACGATCAGCAGCAGCGCGGCCAGGATGCAAAAGATTCTTTTCAGCATGGTATATTTCCCCTTTTGCTGTTGCGGTATAAAAACGGTTTCCAAACAATATAACGAATGGAAACCGTGATTTGTTACATCTTTTTTCCTTTTTCAGTTTTTTTCTTCACTCCGCCAGCAGCGACCGCAGCAGCCCTTCCACTTCTTCAAAAGAACTCGCTAAGTTCACCTTGGTGCGCACCTGGGCGGAATTGCGGCGGCCCGCGGTGTACCAGGAAAAATGCTTGCGCATTTCCAATAAGGCGCTGCGCTCACCCTTCCATTCGGTCATTTCCCGGGCCTGGCGCATGGCGGTGTCGATCACCTGGGAAAAGGTCGGAGGCGTATAGGGCCGGTTCTCGATGGCGGCGCGGATTTCCGCGAACACCGAGGGATTGCCCAAGGTGCCGCGTCCGATAGCCAAGCCATCGCAGCCAGTAACGCGCAGGGCTTCCAGAGCCGTTTTCCCGTCCACAATATCGCCGTTGGCAATGACAGGAATGGAAACAGCCCTTTTCACTTCCCCGATGGCTTCCCAGTCCGCTTTCCCGCTGTACTGCTGCATGCGGGTGCGGCCGTGGACGGTGAGGGCCGCCGCCCCGGCGCTTTCCAGCATTTTAGCAAATTCAACGGCGTTTTTGTGCTCCTCGTCCCAGCCTAAGCGCATTTTCACCGTCACCGGCAGGCAGGTGGATTTGACCGTACTTTCCACGATGCGAAATGCCAGGTCCGGGTCCTTCATCAAAGCGCTGCCGCTCTGGCCCCCTACCACCTTCTGGGCGGGACAGCCCATGTTGAGATCGATGCCGGAAAACAGGCCCAGGTCCGTCAGCCGTTCCGCCGCCTGGGCGAAATATACCGGTTCGCTGCCGAAAAGCTGCACGGAAAGCAATCCTTCCTCCGGGAACCGGGCCAGCAGGAACCGGTAGGCGTTTCGATCTTTCGGCGCGGTCAGAAACCCCTGTGCGCTCACCATTTCCGTAGTGGCGCAGTCGCAGCCCTGTTCAAAACAAAGGCGGCGGAACACCTGATCCGTGATCCCCGCCATGGGCGCCAGCGATAAAGTTGTCATGATGATCCCCCTACTCCTCGTTGATCACCCGCAGCACCGTCAGGTTGCGGATGCGCCATTGGTTGTTTTCCCTGCTGAGGAGCACGGAATATTGGGTGGTCTGCCATTTGGGGGAAGACATGCTGATCCCAGCGGCGGCCGCCGCCTCCTTGGCGGAGGCTTTCAGCTTGCCGTCGATGGCTGGGATGCGCTCGGTGATGGTGGCAGTGGCCGTGTCCTCCCAGGGCCAGCACCAGAACCAGTCCAAGTTGATGCGGTGATCAAAGCCGGTGATATTATAATAATTCTGGTATGCGGACTGCCCGTTGCGGGCCTCGGCCAGCTGGGCGTCCCGCTCCAAATAGGCGGAGGAAAAATAGGGGGCCAAATTCTCGTCCGCCCCCATCATGATCACCTGGGCGCGCTTGGCCATGCCGTCCTTTAAAATAATATAGCTGTTGGTGGCGTTCATGGAAAAATAAAACGCCATGGTCATCAGCCCCAGCACGCACACCGCGATCAGCAGCCGGGTGGTCACGTACCAGATCAATCGCCGCAAATACTTCACTGCCGCCTCCGAAAAAAATGCTCTGTTCCGCAACGCTCGGCGTGCTCCCATTCGGAGCCCGCCGAGACGGAAAGCTTCGCTTTCCTCGTTATTATACCATATCCGGCACTTCTTTGTCATCCCCATGGTTGACTGTGCCAGGAATAACGGGGCTCCCGTAAATGTAACGGACTGCCTACGCTCATTCTTCCCCTTGTAGAATCGGATGTGGTATTTGGTTTGTATTTTCATACTTGAGAAAAAAGTATTTATTACGTTTCTGTAATATTTTCAACACACGTTTTTCACATTTTTCGTGGATAAAAGACTGAAAAATGTGTGGACAAACCCGCAAATCCTGCGCAAACCCCTGTGGATAACTTGAAATTCTGCAAAAGTTATCCACAATCGCCTGCCGAAAACCCGGCAGAATCGGGGTTTCAGCCTCCTTTTCTGTGGATAACTCTGTGGATAATGTGGAAAATCCGTTTTTTCCCACGATGCCGTATAAAAACATCCTCCTCTACATGATCCGCCCCTGTCCACCCCAGCAAATACAGCCTTTATTTCAAAAGCTAAGAAATATTACTGTATATTTATTCATTCGTAAATCAAATTGCCTGTGGATAACCCCTGGGGATAACTGCCGGGAAAAGTTCAAACTTTTTTGATTTGACATCATATCCGTCCTGTTCCTTCCATATGCTGGACGGGGAGGAGAGGTTATGAACAGAAAATTGGCCAGTCGGTTATGCCTTTTGGGGATATTTTTTTGCTGCGTGATCCTGGTAGCCGCCGGTCCCCGTCCCGCGCGGCCAGCCGTTCCGGCACGCCCGGCCCAGAATGCGGAAACCGGGGTGCTTACCGGCAAAGTGATCCTGGTAGACGCCGGGCACGGGGGCACAGACGGCGGGGCCCGGGCAAAGGACTCCGGAACATGGGAAAAGGAATTAAACCTACGAACGGCCCTTGCTTTGAAAAGCCTGCTGGAAGCGGACGGAGCGAAAGTTATCATGACCCGGGAAACAGATACGCAGTACAGCGAAAACAAACGGGCCGATTTAACGGCCCGCCTGGACCTGGCGCGGGAGAACGGCGCGGATATGGTAATCAGCATCCACATGAACGAATATCGCACCCGCAGGGTATCCGGCCCGCAGGTGTTCTACCGTGCGGGTCAGGAGGACAGCCGCCTGCTGGCGGGCTGCGTCCAGGAGGCCTTGATCAGGGTTCTGAACCCCGCGAAAAAACGCGCCGCCATGGCGGGCGATTATTTTATTCTGTCTCTCGATATCCCCTCTGTGCTGGTGGAATGTGGCTTTCTTTCCAACGCCGCCGAAGAAGCCCTGCTGCTCACCCCGGAATACCGGGAGAAAGTAGCCCAGGCCATTCGGGACGGAATTGTGGAATACTATGCGCTGAAAGAAAAACAGCTTTGATCTCTGTACCTTATTGTTGCAAAAAAAGAAGCAATCCTTTTATGGATTGCTTCAAATGGAATCCGGCGGCGACCTACTCTCCCGGGCCGTGTCCAGCCAAGTACCATCGGCGCTGAAGGTCTTAACTTCTGTGTTCGGTATGGGAACAGGTGGAACCCC
>JAFXSH010000040.1 GCA_017525805.1 Clostridia bacterium
GGCTTCCCGTGAATACCGTATCTCTGCGCGTCACAAACGGGCAGGGCGAAACGGCTGTTATTACCTGCGCTTTCCAAAAGAGCGAAAGGGGAGAGCAGCGCTTCGATGTGGATGTGCCAAAGGGCCTAAGCGAGGTCAGCTTCGTGTTCCTGCCGGGCAGCAGCTTTGATTTTTACGGCTTCCGGTTCGCTCCGGCAGCGGAAACGCCTCAATAAAGAAACGGATAGCCCAAGGCATGATATCCGTTTTGTGCATAAGCCGAGATGTTTTTGCTATGTACGGAACAGCGCGATAATTGTATAATGTAATATAAATATGGGCATTTCGTTCGTGGATTTCGCCGGGAGGTGAAGGCGTGAAGGGCTCCAGGGGATTAAGCAAGTACCGGATGATCGATCTGACGCTGTTTGCGGTGATGCTGTGCGTATTTGAAAGCGTCCTGGTCACGGCGTCCACCCGCTGGTTTCCCAACGAGCCTTACACGGTTTCCGTCACCGCCGCCATCACAGCCATTGTGATGATGCGGTGGGGGCCCTGGGCGGTTCTCCACGCGCTGCTGGGCGGGATCGCGTTCTGCTATGCGTCCGGGGCCGCGCCATGGCAGTACCTGATTTACTGCGGCGGCAATCTGTTTTCCTTAGCGGCGCTGCTGCTGAAAAGGCGCATGGGAGAGGAAGCCATCCGCACGGACGCGCTGAAAACCCTGCTGTTTGGGCTTTGCGTATGGGCGCCGATGGAAACGGGCCGGGCCCTGCTTTCTTTGCTGATGGGAACGGCGCTGCCCGCCGCCTTGGGCTTTTTTACCACCGACGCGGTGACGCTGCTGTTCACCCTGGTGATCGTTTGGATCGTGCGCAGGCTGGACGGCGTATGGGAGGATCAACATCATTATCTGCTCCGCCTTCGGGAAGAGCAGGAGAGGGAAAGAGGAGGATACTGATGAAGAATCGGGCGGGGGATTATCTGATCCTCGACAAAGCCACGGGCGTCTATCGGGAAAACCCGGAGCAGGCCGTCCGGGACGACGTGGAAAAGCATTACTGGCTCCACGTTGGCCGCACCGTCATGAAGGACTGGCGGCTGTATCTGATGCTGGTGCCCATGCTGCTGGTGTTCCTGTTCTGGCGGTATTTTCCCATGTACGAGCTGCTGGGCTGCTTTAAGGTATCCGATACCGTGCTGCCGGTGAGTGAGCAGCTCTTTTCCGGCTTCAGCTACTTTAAGCGCCTGCTGATCGGCGGCGACAGCTTAAGCTCCAATTTCTGGATGTCCATGCGGAACACCTTCCTGCTCAGCTTCTACGGCCTGTGCTTCGGTTTCCCCATGCCCATCATCTTAGCCCTGTTCTTCAATGAAATCCGCTCCAACGCGGCCCGCAGCGTGTACCAGGTGCTCACCTACCTGCCCAAATTCATGTCCACCGTCGTTATGACCTCCCTGGTGACCATGCTTGTCAAGCAAGGGTCGCTCATCGGCCAGATGGGCATCGTGAGCCAGGCGCTGGTGAATTTGGGCGTCATCAGCAAGGAAGTGGGCAACGCGGGCCTGCTGAACAACGCCAATTTCTTTAGGGCCATTTATCAGATCAGCGGCATTTGGGAGGGCGCGGGCTACGACAGCATCGTGTACTTTGCCGCCATCATCGCCATTTCGCCCACTAGCTACGAGGCCGCCCAGATCGACGGGGCCAACAAGTGGGCCCAGATGCGCTACGTGGTGCTGCCCAGCATCCTTTCCACCATCGTGATCATGCTCATCACCCGTATCGGCTCCCTTTTGAACATCGGCTATGAAAAGGTGCTGCTGCTGTACAATACCAAGACTTATGTGACGGCGGACGTGATTTCCACCCTGGCTTACCGCACCGGCCTTTCCGGCGGCGCGGGCACTGGCATCGCCAGCGCGGCGGAAATGATGAACAACGTGGTGGGCATGCTGCTGGTGATCGGCGCCAACACCATCGCCCGAAAAGCCGCCAACACCTCGCTGTACTAAAGGAGGGCTCGGCATGAAAAGAAAGCTTGAAATCTCCGAGCTGATCTTTAAAATCATCAGCTACACATTGCTCACCGTGTTCGCCCTGGCCTGCCTGTATCCTTTTGTGTACGCCGTATCCGCCTCTCTCAGCGGACGGCACGCGGTGGAGTACGGCGAAGTGGTGCTGTTTCCCAAGGAAGTGCAGTTCGCCGCCTTCAGCCGTATGTTCAGCGACAACATGTTCTGGAACGCCTATTCCAACACCCTGTTCCTCACCCTGTACGGCACCATCTGGGCCTTGGGCGTTTCCATCCTCGGCGCTTACGCCCTGAGCAAGAAGCGGCTCCTGTTCCGCAAGACCTTCAATTTCTTCCTGGTGTTCACCATGTGGTTTTCCGCCGGCATCGTACCTCAGTACCTGAACTATTTGCAGACCCAGAAGGTGTTCCAGGCAGTGGGCATCATGGACGATAAATGGCTTGTGGTCATCGCCATGGGTATGGCGGCCATGAACATCATCCTTTTGCGCAACGCCTTTGAAAACGTGCCCAGCGAAATCGAGGAAGCCGCCATCGTGGACGGCGCCACCGAATTCCAGGTGCTGAATAAAGTCTACATCCCCATGAGCAAATCCACCATCGCCACCGTGGCCCTGTTCTTCGCCATTTCCCGCTGGAACGGTTACTTCTGGGCCCGGCAGATGATTTCCAACCAGAACGAACATCCCTTGCAGGTGTTCATCCGCCTGCAGCTGGAAATGTATACCGACCCGGACCAGATGACCGGCTGGAACGAAATTTACGCTTCCGACTCCATGATCTACGCCTTGATCGTCTGTTCCATCGTGCCCATCCTGATCATTTACCCCTTCATTCAGAAGTACTTCGCCAAAGGCGCCAACGCCGGCGGTGTGAAGGAATAAAAAAAGGAGGAAACTATTATGAAACGTATCCTGTCCCTGGTTCTGGCGTGCATCATGCTGCTGTCTGTGGCGGCGGTGAGCGCCAGCGCTGAACTGTCCTATGCGCCCGGCACGGTGCTGCGCATGGCTACCGGCTACAACAACGCCAAAACCGGCCTGACCTTCGATCCGTCCATCGCGGGCGAAGGCATCACCCTGGCCGACGGCAAGACCTACAACTCCGGTGATTTCAAGCCCACCTGGGTCGCGATTATGGACAAGTTAGGCTTTGCCATCGAAAACAAGTACCAGGGCAACGGCGCTGGCGCTGAATTCGATTACTGGAAAGAGCAGCTGGATCAGGTGGACGTGCTCTCCGGCACCGCCGCCAAGCTGACCGAAGCCGGTGAAGCCGGGCTGATCGTGAACATCGCTGAATATTTGGACGATATGCCCAACTTCAAGGCGTACTTAGACGCCAATCCCATCGTCAAGCTGTCCATCACCGGCAACACCGATACCGGCGCCATCTATTTCAGCCCCTACTTTGACGGCGTGGACGATATCGAGCGCATGCCCCTGATGCGTGTGGACTGGGTGGTTAAGCTGCTGGACGGCGAAGGTGAATTCACTGCCGACGCCTGCAACAACACCGCAGAACCCGCCTATACCCCCTATATGCCTCTGGCTGGCAAGATCGAAATCGAAACTCCCAACCTGGAAGGCACCGCCACCGAGATCGTGACCAAGGATTACGACGCGGCGGGCAACATCGTGGCCCTCATGAATGAAAAGGGCAGCATCTCCGGCGTGGAAGCCGTGAACATGCTGCGCGAATACATCGACAAGGCGTATAACGGCTACTACGGCACTGCCCGCAGCAACCTGTTCATCGGCCAGAACGCCGCCTGGGACGTGGACGAGCTGGTGGCCCTGCTGCGCTGCGTGGTGGCCAATCCCCAGACCCTGAACGGCACTGACAATGTGCAGGGCATCTTCTCCCGTGAAGACGGCAACAACCAGCGCCGCGTGGATATGATGCGCCTGGCCGGTCACCTGTTCGGCGTGCGCGGCCTGGAATCCCGTCAGGATTACCTGTATGTGTGCGAAGACGGCGAACTGCATGACGCCCGTCAGGAAGTGGCCACCTACGAAGCCATGGCCAAGATGCACACCCTGGCCGAAGAAGGGCTGATCTCCTCCGCTTTCGTCAACAGCGAAGACGTGAAGACCCAGAACTACTTGGAGCAGGACCTGGGCTTCATGCACTACGACTACAACCAGACCCAGACCCTGTACAATGCCACCGTTCTGGACAACGCCGCCGGTGAAAAGTACATGGCCGTTATGGTGCCCGTGGCCCGCTGGTATGACGGCACCAATGAAGATGGCGTGTACATGCGCTTTACCGAATCCTGGCGCTCCGTCAAGACCGATGGCTGGGGCATCTCCAAGGCCGGTGTGGCCGGGGACGACAACAAGCTGTACGCCGCCCTGGCGCTGATCGACTACGCTTACTCCGAGGAAGGCACCATCCTGATGAGCTACGGCCCCGACGCTTTCATCAAGACCAACGAGGACGGCTCCTACGTCACCTTCCTGTTCAACGGCAAGGAAATGCCCGAAATCGCCGACGCCACCCGCGCTGAACTGTGGGAAAAGGCTTCCGGCAACTACACCAACTACGCCCGTCAGTTCTTAGGCTCTACCCTGAGCTTCATGAAGAGCCAGGCTTTCGAGTATCAGTGCACTCATGATGTGGGCCGCGAAGGCGCGGGCAAGATCTCCACCGCCATCGGCCTGGGCACCATCAAGCATCCTCTGCTGGCCATCGCCGAGAATCCCTGGTACACCTCCGTTCCCACCGTGCTGCCCACCACCAAGAACGAAAACCAGGAGCTGGGACAGTACACTGATCTGAACAGCAAGTTCCAGGCTGGCAAGGGCCAGGAAAACGCGCTGGTGGATATCATCGCTTTGGGCTTCACCGCCGAAGGCATGAGCGATCCCGAGGAAGCGGCTGAAACCGTTGCCGACAGCTGGATGGGCGAACAGTACCTGGATATCAAGGAAGGCGCTTGGGAAGCCCTTCTGGACTACTACGCGGAAATCACTGAATAATAGGTTGTCTGTCCGATTGCCCGGGGGAAACCCCGGGCAATCGGAAAACGAAGCTTTGGAGGTTGGTCGTTTATGTATAAGAAGCAAGTGGCCCTGCAGAAAGTGCTGTGCGCAGGTCTTTTGATCATCTGCGCGCTGATCTTTCTCTATTCCTTAGGCATTATGACGGACCTCTATGACGCGCTGTACAACACGATCCGCAACCCGGAAAAGCTGGATAAAACCACCGTGACCGGCTCCCGGATCTATTACGACATGCAGCCCTTCAACCGGAACTTCCTGCATGCCGCCATCGGCATGATCCTGCTGTGCGTGCTGCTGTTCCTGACCAACACCCACAGCCGCCGGAAATACTACATCGACAATTACGCTGCCATCGGGCTGTTTACAGCTGGCGGTATCGCCTTTACCGCCTGGGCCCACCAGGAAATCGAAGCGTTCAAGGCCCAGTTCCTGCAAATCAACTTTGAGGAGCTGGCGGAACACGCTGCCAAGAAAAAAAGCCTCTACACCGATTCCACCTTCTGGTTCGATATCCACTATGTGATCTTCGGCCTGCTGCTGCTGGGCATCCTGCTGCTGCTGGCCAACATGATTTGGAAGATGAAACTGATGAAAGACGAACAGGCCCTGATCCAAAAGGGAAAGGAGGCGGTAGCATGACCCAGGCTTTGGAAGACCGCGAACTCCGGCTGGACCGGATGCGGTATGTGAAAAACACCAGTTCCTCCCGGCTGTGCTACTTAGGCATCCTTTTGAACGTTCTGTATTTCGTTTCCATATATAAATCCGACGTGGCCTCCTGGTATTATCAAATTCTCGTAGGCGGCTCCATCGTATACAACCTGCTGTTCATGCTGATGGTGTTCCTAGCTTCCGAGGGAGTCAAGAACTATCAGAAAAATTATTCCATCCTGCTGTGCGCCTTAGGCGCGGGGCAGATCGCCCGCGTTTTCATCCTGCCCTTGCAGGCCCATCAGGCTGTGGTGAAGATCAGCGGCGCGGAAACCATCGTGATGCAGGATCCCCAGTTCATCCGCGTGGTGATCTATTTGACGCTTTCCGCCTTAAGCCTCATTGCCGCCGCCGTGATCAACTGGAACAAGAGCCGCGCCTTAGAGGCCCACACCGCCATGAGCGGCCAGAACGCGTAAGGAGGGCACCATGGCAGAATTAAGCTTACAGCATATCGATAAAATATACGATAACAACGTGCAGGCCGTGTTCGATTTCAATTTGGACGTGAAGGACGGCGAGCTGATCGTGCTGGTGGGTCCCTCCGGATGCGGCAAATCCACCACCCTGCGCATGGTGGCGGGCCTGGAGGATATTTCCCGGGGCAAGCTGTTCCTGGATGGGCGGGACATTACCCAAACCCCCGCCAAGGACCGGGATATGGCCATGGTGTTCCAGAACTACGCCTTATACGGCCACATGACCATTTACGAAAATATGGCTTTCTCCCTGACCCTGCGCAAGGAAGACCCCAACGTGATCCACAAAAAGGTGCTGGCGGCGGCGGAGATCCTCGGTTTGACCACCCAGCTCAATAAAAAGCCCGCCCAGCTTTCCGGCGGCCAGCGCCAGCGCGTGGCCATGGGCCGTTCCATTGTGCGCAATCCCAAGGTGTTCCTGTTCGACGAGCCCCTTTCCAATCTGGACGCCAAGCTGCGCGGGGCCACCCGGCGGGAAATTCTGCTGCTGCATAAGCGCTTGAAGGCCACCATGCTGTATGTGACCCACGACCAGACCGAAGCCCTCACCCTGGCGGACCGCATCGTGTGCATGTCCATGGGCCACGTGCAGCAGGTGGGCACGCCCCTTGAACTGTACGATACGCCCAACAATGTGTTCGTCGCCAGCTTTATCGGCCTGCCGCCCATGAACCTGTTCGATGTGGTATTCGAGGACGGCGTGCTCAAGGGCAAAGGCTTTGAAGTGAGCCTGAATGATGAACAAAAGAATCTTTTAGCTGGTTACAACCGCAAAACCATTACCTTGGGCGTGCGGCCCGAGGACGTGTACGAGGGCCAGGGAATCCGCTTGAAGGTGACGACCAACGAGAACCTGGGCATGAACACCCTGGTGCAGGGTTATATGGGCGAGGGCAACCGCCTCACCGCCAAGCTGCGGGGCTGGACCAATTACAAAAACGGCGACGAGGTGTCCGTTCAGCTCGGCAAAATGCACTTCTTCGATAAAGAAACCACCAACGCGATCCGGAAGGGGGGAAAGTGAATATGGCAAAGAATCCGGGAGGCATGAAGGAATTCTGCCGCAAGCGGCTGGTGGATCTGAAAAGAAAGCCCCAGACCATCGCCTTGGTGGTGCTGGCCATCGGGTTCCTGTATTATTCCCTGAACCTGACCCAGATTTCCAACACCACCGCCCGCATCCAGGGCCCCGGCATGGGCCTGGCGGGCTTTGCCACCATGCTGTTTTCCATCCTTTCCCTGGTCTGCTTCCTGAACGCTTTCCCGCACCGCAAAAAGGTCAATATCCCCATGCTGGTGCTGATGCTGCTGATGGTGGGCGTGGTGATTTACTGCGATTTCTATTATGGCGGGCGCATCACAGCGGCCATTAACCGGGCGGACAACCCCATCGATCCTACCGGCAATAACGCCTTTATCGGCCGGGCTTCCACGGTGCTGACCGTACACAGCGTGATCTTAGTGATCGGTATGATCCTGGTGGCGCTGCTGCCGGTATACAGCAAGATGCTCAGGAAGATCAACACCAATATCGAGGTGGAAGGCAACAGCGATATGGGCCAGATCGATATCAGCGGCGAGGACGCATAAACAGTGGCATCCAAGCAAGATAAACGGCAGGAAAAACGGGAAGAAGAAAAATCCGCCGCCGAATACTACCGGCTGAACACCAAGGCGGTGGACGACCTGGTTTCCGCCAGCAAGGAAAACGCGCCCCCGGTGAGCAAACAGGAGCTGCGAAAATACCAGTCCGGCCCCCGGATCAAAATGGCGGACTGGGTCAAGGCCGTGCTGCTGAAAACCTGGTTTGCGGGGATGGTATGCTTCTTCTTCCTGTGGGGCCTTGGCACTTACGTCAGCGACCAATTGGATATGCTGGTGATCTTGGGGCTGGCGTTGGGCTTTGTGACGGACCTGCTGGTGAATCCCATCTTCCGCTTTTATGCCACAACCCCCGGCGGCAATGACCGCTGGATGATGTTTCCCCAGAAGCGCTACATCTCCCTGCCGCTGAATGTGCTCTACGCGTTTTTGCTGCTTTTCTGCGTGGTGACCACTTACAACGTGATCAACGGGCTGATTCTGGCGGGGGACACGGCGGCGGACACCGTGCCCTTAGGCGTGGAACCGATCTTGTTCGGCGTCTTTACCATGGGATGGGATATGCTGTTCTTGGGCGCGAAACGATTGTTCAAACGGATCCTCGCGGACGCGAAAAACAGCGCCCGCGCATCATAAAATCAGAGGGGAAAAAGGGGAAATCATGGGACGCTATCAAGATATTGACCGCTATGTGATCAGCCTGATCGAGCAATCCTCCCCGGAGCACACCGTATGGAATGTGGAACGGCTGCGGGCCGGCATCCCCGCCAACTGGAACTATATCGACGGGTGCATGATGACCGCCCTGCTTTCCATGGCGCGCATCACCGGCGACAGCCGCTATTTCTCCTTCGTGGAAAGCTTCATGGATTCTTTCGTGCTGGAGGACGGCTCCATCCGCACGTTCAAGCTGGACGCTCACAGCCTGGACGATATCAACGAGGGCCGGGTGCTGTTTGAACTGTATGAAAAAACCGGCAAGGAAAAGTACAAAAAAGCCGCCGAGTTTTTGAAGCAGCGCCTTGGGGAGCAACCCCGCACCTGGGAGGGCAGCTTCTGGCACAAGCAGATTTATCCCAACCAGGTCTGGCTGGACGGCGTCTACATGGCCCAGCCCTTCGCCGCTTTGTATGAAAAGCATTTTGGCGCGAGCGATTATTCCGATATCGCGCGTCAGGTGGAAACCGTGCGCGCCCGCATGCGGGATGAAAAGACCGGCCTGTACTTCCACGGGTACGACGCCAGCAAAACCGCTTTCTGGTGCGATCAGGAAACGGGCTTGAGCGGCAGTTTCTGGCTGCGGGCTCTGGGCTGGTTCTCCGTGGCGCTGGCCGATCTGCTGGAAATCATCCCCAAAGGGCGCGAATGGGACAGTATCGCGGGCATTTTCTCCCAGCTCATGGCAGATGTGGCCCCCTTCGCCGCGCCGGACACGGGCATGTATTACCAGGTAGTGGACCAGGGCGGCCGGGAGGGCAATTATCAGGAGAGCAGCGGCAGTTCCATGATCGCCTACGCCATGCTGAAAGGCGCGCGGTTAGGCGTGCTGGACAGCGAGTACGCGGTCCTTGGGAAAAAGACCTTTAACGGCATCGTTTCTTCCTGCCTGGAAATCACGGAAAGCCAGCTGAGCCTGAACAATATCTGCCTGGTGGCCGGCCTGGGACCGGAAGACAACCGCCGCCGGGACGGCACTTACGCCTATTACATTTCCGAGCCGGTGGTAAAGAACGACGCCAAGGGCGTGGCCCCCTTCCTGATGTGCTACACGGAAATCATGCTTCTCCCGAATCAGAAGTAGGCTTGCTTTTCCCGGGAAAAGCCGCATCGTTCCCAGCGACCGCGGCATAGTGGGTAGGGGAAAGCCCGTACTTCTTTTTGAACATCCGGGAAAAATACAGCGGTTCCCGAAATCCGCACATGCGGGCGATGTCCGTCACGCTGCCGGGGGAAGCTTCCGCGCTGAGCAGCGCTTCCGCCGCGAAATGCAGTCTGAGGCTGTTCAGGTATTGCAGGGGCGTCACCCCCATTTCCCGCTGAAACAGCTTGCGCAGGTAATCGTAGTTGAAGGGCAGGGAGCGCAGGTACGCTTCCAGCTCATAGGCCGGATCGGTGAACCGGCTGCGGATCGCCATTTCGATATCCGCCACCACGGGGGAGGGGCCACGCTCCGTCTGATAGGCCGCTGCATAGCAGACGATCAGCCTGCCGTAAGCGGTCAGCAGATGCGCTTTGGCGGGAAGCTCGGACCGGAAGTGGTACAGGGCGGCTTCAAAGGCGGCCTGCAGATGGGGGCTGCCGTCGCCATGGATCACGCGGGGCTCTTTCAAAAGCAGGGTGGGCCGCTCAATGTGGAGCTGGATGATTTTGAAGCTATTATCGGCTGCGCTGCAATGCGGCGTCTGTGGCGGCACCGCCACCATATCGCCCCTTGTGAAGCACAGATGATGGCCGCCCAGCGCGTATTCCCCGCCGCCCGACAGGCAGAAAACGAATTCCCATTGATCGTGAAGCCGCGTTTGGCCGTCGTGAGAGGCTGTGATCTGGGCCGCGTAAACGATGTCATTCATGGCGTGATCCCCCTATGAGGTGGAATTTATCTGTATTATACCAAAGTATATCCGTTTTGTCCATGCGCGATCTTTCTTGAGGAGGTAATACCATGGCGTACCTGACGCTGAAAAACATCAACAAAATCTACCCCAATGGCTTCCATGCCGTGCACAATTTCAATTTGGAAATTGAGAAAGGGGAATTTGTTGTTTTCGTCGGTCCCTCCGGCTGCGGAAAATCCACCACCCTGCGGATGATCGCGGGCCTGGAGGATATCTCCAACGGCGAGTTTTTGATCAACGGCAAGCGGGCCAATGAAATGGGCCCCCGGGAGCGGGAGATCGCCATGGTGTTCCAGAGCTATGCCCTGTATCCGCAGATGACGGTATATGATAATATCGCTTTTGGCCTGACCCTCCAGGGCGTGGACGAGGATATCATCGAGGAGCGGGTCAACAACATCGCCCGCATTTTGGGCCTGACCGATTATTTGGACCGGCTGCCCAGGGCCCTGTCCGGCGGCCAGCGCCAGCGCGTGGCCATTGGCCGGGCTATCATCCGCAAAGTCGGCGTGTTCCTGATGGACGAGCCCTTGTCCAACTTAGACGCCAAGCAACGCGTGACCATGCGCTATGAAATTGCCCAGATCCACCGGGAAACCGGGGCCACCACCATTTACGTCACCCACGACCAGACCGAGGCCATGACTCTGGCGGATCGGATCGTTGTCATGAAGGACGGCTACGTGCAGCAGACCGGCACGCCCTATCAGCTGTATTTTGAGCCGGAAAACGTGTTCGTGGCGGGCTTCATTGGCGAACCGCCCATGAACTTCCTGCGGGGCAAGGCGCAGAACGGGGCCATGCGCTTCGGCGATATGAAACTGGATTTAAGCAAAAAGCTCAAGGACATCGGGAAATATGAGGGCAAGGACCTGGTGTTTGGTTTCCGGCCCGAGCATATCAAGCTGGGCAGCCACGAAAACGCCTATGAGATCACCTGCAACGTGGAACTGACCGAAATGCTCGGCGACAACACCAACGTGTACGTCACGGCAGGCCAGGATCAGGCCATCTTAAAGGTGGACAGTCACGATACCCCGGAAACCGATAAGGAAATCACTTTCTCCATCCCCTATGAAAACGTGTACCTCTTCGACGGGGAAACGGAAAAGGTAATCAAAGGCTGAAAAACATGAACCGAGTGGCAGGCCGTCCGTCGGGCGGTCTGCCGTTTCGTATGAAGGAGTGTTGTAAATCTATGTATTACTGCGGATGGGACGGGGGCGGAACCAAAACGGAGGTCTGCATCCTGTATGAGAACAGGGAAACGGTATCGCAATCCTTCGGACCTTTGAACGCAAACGGCGCTTCCCGGGAAACGGTGGAAAAAACAGTGCGGGATTCCGTGGAATATATGCGCTCCCAGCAAGAAGGGCTTGAAGGGTGCTCCATGCTGGTGATCGGCATGGCGGGGGCCAGCAACCGGGACGCCGCCGAACTGGTCACCCAAGCGGCGCGCGATGCCGGGTACACAGGCCCCCTGCGTTTGGTGGGCGATCAGGAAATCGCTCTGGCCGGGGCCATCCGGGGCCATGGGGCCGTGCTCATCGCCGGTACCGGGGCCATTTGCTATGGCCGCGATTCCGCCGGGAACAGCTTCCGCGTGGGCGGCTGGGGCTACCTGATCGACGACGGGGGCAGCGGCTACGCCATTGGCCGGGATATCCTCATGGCTACAGTTCGGGCGGAGGACGGCAGGGGAAAAGATACCTGCTTGAAACAAAAGGTTTTTGAAGCCCTAAACGTGAAAGATATCCGGGGCGTGATCACCTGGCTGTACGACCCCGGCACCGGGAAAAAGGAAATCGCTTCCCTGGCCCCGCTGCTGCTTCCCGCTCTGGACGCAAAGGACGAAGCAGCCTTGGAAATCGCTGGTCAAGCGGCAAACGACTTGGCGGAGCTGGTGATCACCGGCTGGCGGAAAACCGGCATGGAAGACGGCGAAATCGCCATGACGGGCAGCATCCTGAACCGGTACGCGCCCATCCGCACCCGGACGGAGGAGCGCATCCGCGCCGCGCTGCCAAAGGTGAGCATCATTTCGCCCCGTTTTTCTCCCGCTCACGGCGCGGCCATGATGGCAAAAGAAGCGGTTTCATAAACTGGCCATAATTCCGCCGGAAAAATGGCTTGCATTTTCCCGATTCGTGTCTTATGATGAAAGGGTGTACCGATACTTAAAGCGAGGTTTTTCCATGAGCAAGACACAGCGGGATTTCACTCAGGGCCCCATCGCCAAGGGCATGATCGCCTTTTCCATGCCGTTTCTGCTGTCCAATATCCTCCAGGCGCTGTACGGCGCGGTGGATATGCTGGTGGTGGGCAATTATTCCGACCCTGACCCGGTGATCAGCGCGCAGATCCTGTCAGGCGTGAACATCGGCAGCCAGATCACCCATCTGGTAGCCATGATGGTCAGCGGCCTGACGGTTTCCGGCACGGTGATGGTGGGCCAGTATATCGGCGCGCGGAAGCAGAAGGACGCTTCCGAAACCGTGGGCACCATGTTCACCCTGATGGCCATCGTGGGTATTGCGCTGATGGCGGTGATGATGCTGTTTTCCGACGCCATCCTGCGCTTGCTGGACACGCCGCCGGAAGCTTTCGTCCACGCCAAGGAATATTTGATCATATGCCTCAGCGGCACCCTGTTCATTTTTGGCTACAACGCCATTTCCTCCATCCAGCGGGGCTTGGGGGATTCCATCCGCCCGCTGATCTTCGTGGGCGTCGCGTGTCTTGTGAACGTGGGGCTGGACCTGTGGCTGGTGAAGGGCCTTGGCATGGGCGCGGCAGGCGCGGCCTGGGCCACGGTGATTGCGCAGGCCATCAGCCTGATTTTAGCCGCCCTGTATTTGGGCAGGAATAAGTTCATTTTCGATTTCAAGCCCCGTTCCTTCCGCATCCAGAAGGAAAAAATGAAGCTGATGGTGAAGCTGGGCATCCCTTCCTCCGTGCAGAGCATCATCGTGAACGTTTCCTTCCTTGTCATGACCAGGCTGGTCAACGGCATCGGCGGATATACGGCTTCCGCCGCCGTGGGCATCGTGGGCAAATTCAATTCCTTCGCCATTCTGCCCGCCGTAGCAATGAGCTCGGCTGTCAGCGCGTTCGCTGCCCAGAACATCGGCGCGGGGCTGCATGACCGGGCAAAAAAGAGCCTGACCGTCGGCATTATCATCGCCATGACAATTTCAGCCGCTGTGTTCGCGGCGGTGCAGCTGTTCCCCGAACCGATCATCGGCATATTCAGCCCGGACAAAGAATTGAATCTGGCTGGCGTGGAATACATGCGCACGTTCAGCTTTGATTATTTGCTGGTGCCCATTCAGTTCTGCCTGAACGGTCTGATCATGGGCGCGGGGCACACCAGATTCACCCTGCTTTCTTCCGCCCTGTCCTCCCTGCTGCTTCGCATCCCGGTAGCGATCCTGTTTGGCTCCGCGCTGGGCTGGGGACTCATGGGCGTGGGGCTCGCGGCCCCCGCCGCTACCCTGGCGAGCGTGATCCTGACCGCCTGGTTCGTGTTTACCGGCCGCTGGATGCGGGACCGCACCGGCATTCGGCGGGAAGCCTGATCGCGGCAAACCCACACAAAAAACGCATCCAATCGGGTGCGTTTTTTTTGTGGGTCAATTGTCCCCCATCATTTCCACGTACTGTTCCCGGGTGATCAGAGTTTTGCGGGGTTTGCTGCCTTCGGATTGGCTGATGATGTTCCGTTTTTCCATTTCGTCGATCAAGCGTCCCGCCCGGGCGTAGCCCACCCGCAGGCGGCGCTGGAGCATGCTGGTGGAGGTCTGTCCGTCCTCCACGGCCATTTCGATGGCCTGCTGCAGCAGATCGGAGAAGCTGCCCTCACCGCCGGAAGCGCCGTTATCCTCGTCCCGGCTGGTGATCTCGTCAGCGCTTCTCTCTTCTGTGGCATTCTCCAGATGATCCACGATGTTGGGGTCGTAATCCGTTTGATACCGGCTGCCGATGTATTCGGCGATGGCGTTCACTTCTTCGTCGCTGACGAAGCAGCCCTGCACGCGGGTGGGGGGAACTCCCGTGGGTTTATACAGCATATCGCCCTTGCCCATCAGCTTTTCCGCGCCGTTGATATCGATGATGGTGCGGCTGTCCGTACCGGAGGACACGGCGAAGGCGATGCGGCTGGGAATGTTGTTCTTGATCACGCCGGTAATAACGTCCACGGAGGGGCGCTGGGTGGCCAGCACCATGTAAATGCCCGCGGCTCGGGCCAGGGCGGCCAGGCGGCGGATGGATTCTTCCACGTCCTTGCGGCATACCTCCATCAGGTCCGCCATTTCGTCGATGATCACCACGATATTGGGCAGCACCTTTTCGGTGCCCTGGTTGGCTTTGTTGTAGCCCGCTAAGTTGCGCACGCCCTGGGCGGAGAATTTGCCGTATCGCTCCAGCATTTCCTGCACCACCCAGGAAAGGGCCCCGGCGGCCTTTTTAGGATCGGATACCACCGGCACCAGCAGATGGGGGATGGTATTGTATACGCTCAATTCCACCTGCTTGGGGTCCACCATGATCAGGCGCACTTGCTCGGGGGTGGTGCGGTACAGCAGGCTGCACACGATGGAGTTGATACACACGGATTTACCGCTGCCGGTGGCGCCCGCGATGAGCAGATGGGGCATTTTGCTCAAATCGCACAGCACCGGCGAACCGGCAATGTCCTTGCCCAAGGCCACCAGCAGGGGAGAGGGATTGGCTTTCATTTCCGGGCTGTCCAGCACTTCCTTGAGGGAAACGGTGCTCACTAGTTTGTTGGGCACCTCGATGCCGATGTAATTGGTGCCTTGGATGGGCGCTTCCACGCGCACGTGCTGGGTTTTCAGCTCAAGGGCAAGATTGTCCGAGGTGTTGGCCACCTTGCTCACCTTCACGCCGGGGGCGATCTGAATGGCGAAGCGGGTGATGGAGGGGCCATGCATGATCTGCTTGACTTCCGATTCCACGCCGAAGGAGCGCAGGGTGCCTTCGATGATCTGGGCCCGGCGTTCGTCCTCCTGGGCAGCGTCCTCCTGGGCCACGTGCCTCGCTTCCTTGAGCAGGCGCAGGGGCGGGGCTTCGTAGGGGAACACATCCTCCATGGTGATCTGCTTTACCTTGGGCGCGGAGGTGCCGTCCAGCCGTTTGCCGGGGGCGTCCTTCTTTTCCTGGCGGGGGGAGATGGGGATTTTTTCGCCGGTAATGGGCATCACCGGATCGGTGAACACCTGCTTGGGTTCTTCCTTGGCCGTGGTATGCTCGGGCATTTCCAGCGCCGCCTTTTTCTGGCTCACCTGGGCGGCCCAGGATGCGGCGGCGGCCTGGGGCGCGGGCACGGCGGGCGGGGGCGCTTCTTCCTTTGCGGCGTGACGTGGCGCGGGAGTGGGCTTGAAAGCCGGAACGTTTGCCGGGGCTTTGACTGGAGGCCGGACGGCTTTCACCACCACGCCGTCCGGCACTTCCCAGGGCAGATCGTCTTCATCTTCATCCAGCGCCTGTCCGGAGGAGGCGGGCTGGGGCGGGGGAATAGGCGCGGCGGTTTTTTCCGCGCGCCGTCGCCGTTCCGCGGGCTGCTCTTTTTCGGCGGGCTGGGGCTTTTCCACCGGCGTTTCCTGGGTGGGGACAGGCACGGCGTCCATAAACCGGTTCAGCAGGCCGGATAAAATGCCGGGTTTATCTTCTTTTTCGGCGGTGGCTCCTTTTTTCTCCTGTACGGGCCCGGCGGGCTTGCGCCAGTCGGGCTCTTCCATCACGGGCCGCTTTTCTTCCGCGGGGAAGCGTTCCTCGTACAGGTCGGGCTGCACGGGATAAAAGCCCTGCTCGTCCGGCTTAGGCGATGGGGACGCTGGCTTCGCGTTATAGATCGGCGCGGCGCGGTAATAGTCGGGAGGCGTGATTTGTTCCGTTTGCGCATCCGCGTCAGAATAAAGCGGGGCTTGCTCCACAGGCCTGTTTTCCTGGGCCGGGGCGGGCTGTTCTTCCTGGCTCTGGCCGCGCTTTTCCCGCATTTTTTCTCCCCAATCCGACGCGGCCTGGAACCAATTGCCCGGATGCAGCCGCAGCAAGATCATCAGCAGCGCCGCGATCAGGCCGCCCACCAGGATGGAAGCCCCCACGCGGGTGAGCATGTTCTTTAAGGGCCAGGCGATCAGCATGCCAAGCATGCCTCCCGCGCCGGTGGAGCGCTGGAGATACGCCTGGTTCAGGCAGGCGGCAAACTCGTTCTGTACGCTAAAGCCCGCGTATTCCGCCTGACGGGTCACGAAATCCATATAAGGCAGGAAATTGCCGCCCCCCTGGGGCACCCGGGCGATGAGGGTATAGCCCGCCAGCACCAGCAGATACAGGGCGGTGACGAGAAAGAAGTTCCTTGCGGACACCCGATGGCGGCTGGACACCAGCAGCTTGGCTCCGCCCCAAATCAAAAGGAACACCAGCCCGGGGCACAGCGGGCCGCACAGGCCCAGCAGCGCCCAATACAGCTGATACAGCACATAGCTTTCCTGAATGCCCGTCATAGAGAGCACGGAAGCAAAGCCCAGGGTGAGCATGAACATGCCCAAAGTAACGCACAAAGCCGCGCCCCGGCCTGTGGTATGGACGGGGGCGGGCTGGTTTTGCGGTTTATTTTTCGCGGCGGTCGCGCTCATGGTTTCTCCTTTTCTAAGGGTGAAAAATGATTATTCAAGCGCCAGCTTGATATACTGCACCACGCCGTTTTCATCGGCGTACAAGGTAAACATATTTCCGTTCAGTTTGTAGATCACTGCCGTGCCGGGACATACGCGGTAGATTTCCGCCGCCGCTTCATCCAGGTCAAGGCGCATGATCGGTTCCTCGCCGATCAGGGTTTCGGCCTCGGTCAGGGTGGCTTTCCCGGTAAAGATCCCGAAGTAATCCACCCGACGGGACAGGATGCCGGTGACAACTTCTTCATTTTCGTCCGTCAAGATCAGCGTACCCCGCAGGGCGGCGGTTTCCACTTCAAAGCACGCGCCGCCGGGATAAAATTCCGAATCGGCGGCCTGGGGATATAAATCCGTCAGCGCCTCCACGAACATGCCCAGCTCCCCTTCCAGGTTAAAGCCCCACAGCGGATAAAGGTCCATGCGGATTTGGTTCATCTGTTCCGCCATGGTCATGCCGTCCGTGTATTCTTCCGGGATATCCAGCACGGACAGGGGGACGCCCTCAGGCGAAGTGTCCAGCCAATCCCACAGTTCGCTGTACCGGAAGGCTACGGCCCCGGAATCGCCGGACAGGAAGGAAAGCTGGCTGTTTTCATAATACAGGATCAGGTTTCCGCTGCCATCCAGGAAAAAACGGTCGTAAGGCACGGGGAAAAGCTGATTGTTTTCTAAGTAGGTGGAGAGCGTGGGTTCCACTTCTTCTTCCAGATAGGCTTCGATGTACGCCTTGGCCCCCTCCGGGTCGGTGAACAGTTCTTCAAACGCCACGGGTTCGCCGGTTTTCAGGTTCAGGGTCATGGGATAATACACCTGGGACAGACGGCCAACCAGCATTTTCCCCTTCGCGCTGAACAGAAGGGACGCAAAGGGGGTGCAGCCTGCAAGCTCTCCCCTTTCATCCAATATATGGAGGCAGGAAGTGTCATAATCCATGAGAAGCCCCGTGCCGCCCGGCTGGAGGGTGGAAAGCAGTTGCAGATAGGCGGGAATTTGCGCCGTTTCCTGAATATACCCGTTGATCTTTTCGGCTAACGCCTGGGCCTCGGGACGATCCCCGCCGCGCAGCACCGGATAGGAGACAAAGCTGCCAGCGGGGCCGTCTTCCGCTTCTCCGTACCAGTAACAATCTTCCAGAACGTCAGCCGTTGATTCGACTAAACCGGAGAAAACAGGAAAACAAAACAAAAGAAACGCGAGCGTCAGTGCGGTGAAAGCGTTCACATTGTATTTCATGGCCATACCTCCACAATATACAGTATACCCTATTTCCCGTCGTTTTTCAAGGGGGCCAGCAGGATGGGCTGCGTCTGCGCGCCCGCCAGGGCGGCGGCCAAGGCTTCGGGGATTTTGGAAAAATCCGCCACCACGCTTCTTGGCTTTCCGGGAGTTTGACAGCAAAGAGGAAGCTCAAAGCCCAGGAAGCCAAGCAGGGCTTTATTTTTTTGTCAAGTTTTTAAAATATATTATTGCGTAATATTAAGTAATATGGTATAATATAACTGAAAAAACTACGGAGGGTGA
>JAFXSH010000041.1 GCA_017525805.1 Clostridia bacterium
CGAATACGGCGGCATCGCCATGCAGAAGGACGCCGGCGGAGAAAACTGGGGCTACAACGGCGCTGTACGGGATGAGGAAAGCTTCCTCCAGCGCTTTGAGGCCATCACCCAGGCTTTCAAGCATATGCCCGGATTCCGGGGTTACTGCTACACCCAGTTGACGGACGTGTTCCAGGAAGTGAACGGCCTGCTGGACATGGACCGCAATCCCAAAGCAAGCGTCGATAAGATCCGGGAAATCAATCTGAAAAGGTGACGGATATGAGCGGCACATACAGCAATCCCCGGCCCCTGACCGATCTGTGGGACGGCCATGAAATCGGCGACCCATTTCTTACGCGGTTCAACGGAAAGTATTATCTCTACTGTTCCAGCCACGGAAACGGTCCGGGAATCAAGTGCTGGATCAGCAGGGATATGATGGAATTCACTTACGCGGGCTACGTGTGTGAGGACCCCCGGATCGAAGGGGCTTACGCGCCGGAGGTCTGCTATGTGAAGGGTACATTCTATATGGTCACATCCCCCAAGGGCAGCGGCCATTATCTGCTGCGGGCGGAAAGCCCCCTGGGGCCCTTTGAGGTGATCAGTGAAAACTATGGATTAGGCATCGACGGCAGCCTGTTCGTGGACGACGACGGGAAGGAATACTTTTACCGGGCCAGCGCCCAGGGCATTCGGGTGCACGATATGCCAACGCCGGACGTTATCGACGTGCACAGCCGGGTGATCGAAGCCAGCTTCCTGGCTCACTGGACGGAAGGCCCCATGGTGATCAAGCGGAACGGACGGTATTTTCTCACCGATACGGGCAATCATGTGCTCAGCAAGGGATACCATGTGGATTACTTCGTGTCCCATGAAAGACCGGACGGGGGGTATTACGCCCTGAAAGAACAGCAGCTTCTGCTGGAAACCCGGGATGAATACCACGCCCTGGGCCATTCCTCCACCTGCGTGGGACCGGATATGGATACGATGTATATCGTGTACCACAAAAATATTTTGGACGCCTGGAACCGGCCCCATCACCGTTCCCTGTGCATGGATCGGCTGTTTTTCAACGGTGACCGGATGTATACCAATGCCTGCTGGTGGAACCAGAATGCGCCCCGGCTGCCGGTGTGCGCAAGCTATGACGGGGAAGGGCTGGTTTCGGAAAACGGCGTCCGCTGGCTGCCCAAAGCGGCGGAAGATATTTATACCGCCGAACTGTGCGGCACGCTGAAGGTTGAGAGCGGAAAGGCCGTGTTTTCTCAAAGCGGGGAAGATGGCATTGAACTGCAAATCAGCCGGGGCGGTTTATGGCGCTGCATGATCTCCGATGCGAAAGGCAAGCGAGAATTTGACGGAGAACTTCCAGTAGCCTGCGATCCCTGTGCCTTGCTGTGCGTAAAAGCGTCCCTGCGGGATGGAAAACTGTTCCTGTATGTGAACGGCCTGGAGATTCTGCGGGCGGACACCTGCTTAGGCGGGGGCCGGATGGGCCTTTCCAATGATTTCGCGCCTGGCTTCATGGGCTTTTCCGACGTGGCCCAGGGAAGCGAGGACGGAAGGGCCGCAAAGAATATCCCCGGCGCGTTCGACGCCTATCACTGCCTGGAAAGCGCTGAAGAAGCGGAAGGCGAGAAAAACTGCGTATCGGCGGTCATCCATCCGGGCCAGACCCTTTCCTGGCCCATCAACGTATGGAAGGCAGGGAAATACCACGTCGCCTGCACGGTCAAGGCATCAAAAGAGCCGCTGAACCTGCGGATCAACGGCGTTTCTTTTTCCGCGCCATCCTGCGGCGTATCCGACGGCCAGGGCATGGAGAGGCGGTATATAGGCGTGATGACACTCCCAGCCGGTGAAAGCGTCCTGACCGTGCAGGCGGACCGCGGCGCGGTGATTGATCGGTTTTATGCGCTGGAAGCGGATGAATTTGTCCCTGCCGAAATCATCATGAACGGAAACGACGTGACGGGCGGCGCGCTGCGGGTAATCGGCCATAAGGCGCAGAACAGCATGAACCGCAAGTTCAGCGGCTATACCTGTGCCGAAGGCTATGGAGAAGCTTATTTCGGCGGCATGTGGCGGGATTATGAGGCGGAAGCGGATATCCGCATGGACCCCTGTTCACCGGACGCCGGGGCATGCGTCTATCTGCGCAGCAGCAAAGAATCCTGGCATCCCCATCAGGTGCGCTGTGGCCGTCACGCCTACTGTGTTCGCGTGCTGCCCGGCAGGATCGAGCTGAGCAAGCAGGCGTACAGTGAAAAGCCTCTGGCCGCCGCCACGCTGCAAATGCCGCTGCCCGGAACCCTCCATCTGATTTGCCGCGTATCGGGAAACACGATCACCGTATGGGAAATGATCAATGGAAACCGAATTCAGCTGATCGCGTTCACCGATCCTATGGGCCTGATCTGTGGCCGCGTGGGAATCGACGCCTCAGGAGACGGGATCGGTTTTGACAGGATTTCAGTCAAGCAGGCGGATGAATAAAGATATTGGGGATATGCGTATGCGTCCGAAGTGGCATTACCGTCCTGAAAGAAACTGGATCAATGATCCCAACGGTTTTGTGTATTTCCAGGGATGGTATCATCTCTTTTATCAGTACAATCCGAATGGGGATCAATGGGGGGATATTCACTGGGGCCATGCCCGTTCGCGGGACTTACTGCACTGGGAAACCCTTCCCCTCGCATTGTATCCGCAAAAGGAGAGAAAGGAAAAGCACTGTTACTCCGGGGGCTGCTGCAAGGACGCTTTTGGTGTGCCGCATTTTTTCTATACCAGCGTGGGGGACTTAGAAGACGGTCTGGACGCCCGTCATGGCGCATATCAGCGCTTAGCGCTTCCAGTTGATGAAAGCCTTACAAAGCTCGTGCAGGATGACGCTTTTGCCCTGACGCAGGAAATCCATCATGGCATGAAGGTGCTTGAATGGCGCGATCCCTGTGTGGTGCCCTGGCGGGGGCAGTACCTAATGGTGTTGGGCGGGCTCGTGGAGGGGCATGGATGCGCGCTGCTCTACACATCGCTCGATTTGCTTAAATGGACCTACCGCCATATCCTGGCAAGGAGCGAACGGGCGGATGGCGTGTCCTGGGAGTGCCCCAATCTGTTTTTTCTGGACGGAAAGTGCGCGCTCATCTATTCCCCCTGTTCCGCGGTGCGGATCAAGCTCGGAAGCCTGGATGACGGGCTCCATTTCCATGAGGAACAGGATGAGGTGCTCGACCCCGGTGCGTGGGACGGTTTCTACGCGCCGCAGGTGACAAAGGACGATTTGGGCCGCACAGTAATGATCGGCTGGATGCCGGAATGCGACGGTATCGCGCATAAGGGATGGGCGGGCGTGATGAGCCTGCCCTGCGTGCTGACGCTTGACCGGGACGGCGTGCGGGCTGATCCCGTGCCGGGCGTTGACCGGCTGCCCGGTGTGAAAAGGCTAAGCGTTTTACGGGAACAGCTTCCCTTTGCCTGGACAGTGCACCGTTCGGCGGACGGCGCGGAAGAAACGGTCCTGACGCTGTCGCCGGGGGGGACCTTGGTGCTTGATCGCAGCCGTTCCACCGCGCTTGCGTCGGCTTCCCATGCGTCCGTTCGGCGGCAAGTGCCAGTCAAAGAAATAAATGAAGTATGGATCGCCGTGGATGTTTCAACCGTTGAAGTCATGGTCAACGGCACGTGGCTGTCTGCCCGCATCTATCCCACCCAATAAGCTCCGCACAGAATATTCCGCGTTTATAGATACTGCTTCAGTCTTTCAAAGACCGTGCGGTAGGCGGCAGCGTCAAAATGAATGCCGTCGCGCGTATGTTCTTCCTTCAGATTGCCCGCCGCGTCCTTCAAGCCATCGTTCACATCAATATAATGAAAGCCGTACTCCTCCGCCATTTGCCGAAGCATCTCGTTGGCGAGGACGATATTGCTGTTTGTGCGCACCATCATGCCCGGATTCGCCTTTGCTGCGGGCACGTTCCCATTCACCGGATAATAGGCCATCAGGTAAACTTCTGCGCCGGGCAGCCGGTCCCGTATGATTTCGCAGATTTTGCGTTCATTCGCAGACAGATGGTCAAACCAATCTTCCCCGTCTGACCGGGTGCAAATATCGTTGGTGCCGATATTGATGAACACTTTGGAGGGTTTCACATTCAGCAGCACGTCATCGATAGCCGCAAGAAATTCGTCTGTATTATATCCGCCGATGCCCCGATTATAGACGATGGGCAGCCCTTCGCTGGCGCAAAACTCCGCGATTGGGAATTGCTCCATAAGTGAGGAGCCTGTAAACAGCGTCTGGCCTGGCTGAACGCACATGTTTTGCTGTCGATAGTTCCTGCGTTTCATTTCTTTTTCCAGCATAAAGTGTTTCTGCATCTCCTGCGCTGCAAGTTCTTTTGCTTTCAGGATGCTCGGCTCTTGTTCGCGCATGGTATTCTCCTCCTTCATATTCCTGCCGGTATTATATACCGGAACGATGTGCCAGAGCAATACCATTTTGCCGCCAAGCAAACGCCGGATCAGAGCTTTGGCCTAC
>JAFXSH010000042.1 GCA_017525805.1 Clostridia bacterium
GGGAATGCCTGTGAAGTCATCGGGGCGTCCGTGGGAGGCGGCCAGATCATGGTCACCAAAGTGGACGGCTTCCCGGTAGAACTGACCGGGGTGCTGCCGGCGCTGTTTGTGCCTCACCGGGATGAACCCGGCGTGATTGCGCTGGTGAGCACCATCCTGGCGAAAAAACGGATCAACATTGCCTCCATGCGGGTGTTCCGCGAAGGCAAGGGGGAAACGGCTGCCATGGTCATCGAGTGCGACCAGGCGGTCCCTCCGGCAGTGATTCGGCATCTGGAAGAACTGGGGCCGGTGAAACTGGTACGGTTCGTGGATAAGGTTTCGTAAAAAGAAAGACAACGGCGTGTTTCACTCCGTTGCAGGCATAATAGGTATGTAACAGGATTTACGGAAAGGGTTTCTATGAAGCAGGATAAATTGTCATGGGCCCGGCTGGTCAGCGAGTCGGAAGCAAAGCAGCTTCCGTTGCTGGAGTATTTGCTGGAGAGAAGCGCGGCCCAGTTGGAAACCGATCAGGCTGCCATTCTGGCAAAGATGGATACCATGCTGCAGGTCATGGAGGAAGCGGTCGCTTTCGGTATGACAGGCGTTACGTCCAACAGCGGGCTGACCGGAGGCTCCGCTAAAAAACTGAAAGAATACATGGAAACGATACAGGCGGACGGGAACAGCCGGCCGGCTTTGTTAGGCCCGGTGGCCGGCTCGGCCGTGACGTATGCCCTGGCCGCGGCGGAAGCCAATGCAGCCATGGGGCGCATCGTGGCGGCGCCTACGGCAGGAGCCAGCGGCATACTGCCGGGTGTGCTGATGTCCCTGAAAGAACATTGCGGCGTGTCCCGGGAGAAACTGGTAGAAGGGCTGGTTATTGCCGGTGTGATCGGCGAAGTGATCGCCAGCCGGGCTTCCATTGCCGGCGCAACCGGAGGCTGCCAGGCGGAATGCGGCAGCGGCGCAGCGATGGCTGCTGGCGCGGTCGTCTATATTTTTGGCGGCAACGGGAAACAGATTGGCGATGCGGTTTCCATTGTTTTCAAAAATATGCTGGGACTGGTCTGCGACCCGGTTGCCGGACTGGTGGAAGTCCCCTGCATCAAACGCAACGCCGGCAGCGTAGTGCAGTGCCTTTTGGCTGCGGAACTGGCGCTGGCCGGTGTGGGCAGTTTCATTCCGGCGGATGAAGCGATCGATGCCATGGACAAAGTGGGAAGAGCGCTTCCGTACGGGCTGCGGGAAACCGCGGAAGGCGGACTGGCCGTGACGCCGACGGCAAAAGCCTGGACGGAAGAATATTTTAAAAAGATTCATAGTTGACAGTTTGAAAAGCCTGTGTTATAATAATTTCCGTCATTAAGCGGCGCTTACATGGTGGGTATGGTGAAGCGGTTAACACGGCGGATTGTGGCTCCGTTACGCGCAGGTTCAAATCCTGTTACCCACCCCAATTTTTCATTTTGGGGTGTAGCCAAGTCGGTAAGGCACAGGACTTTGACTCCTGTATGCGTAGGTTCGAGCCCTGCCACCCCAGCCAAATTTTAATGGTCCATTAGCTCAGTTGGCAGAGCACCTGACTTTTAATCAGGGTGTCCCGCGTTCGAGTCGCGGATGGATCACCAAAAAA
>JAFXSH010000043.1 GCA_017525805.1 Clostridia bacterium
AGCCTTCACCTTTTCGGCTTCTTCCTTGGAAACGCCTTCCTTCAGAGCCTTGGGCAGGCTTTCCACGAAATCCTTGGCTTCCTTCAGGCCCAGGCCAGAAACGACTTCGCGCACAGCCTTGATGACCTTGATCTTTTCGGAACCGGCATCCACCAGGACGGCGTCGAATTCGGTCTGTTCTTCAGCGGGAGCAGCAGCAGCGCCAGCGGCAGCGCCACCGGCAACGGCGATAGCGCCGGTCACGCCGAATTTTTCTTTCAGCGCTTCAACCAGTTCGTTTACTTCCATGAGAGACATTTTCTCAATGGCTTCGATGATTTCCTGAACGGACATTTTATTTTCCTCCATTTTTTATGCGGTCGTTTGAGTGTTTGCTTACGCGGCGTTCAGGCCGCAATGCGTTTTAGGCGGCTTCCTTCTTCTCGGCGATTTCGCCCAGAACGGCCACCAGAGCGGACATGGGGCTCATCAGGCAGCCAACCAGGGTCGCCATGAGTTCGTCCTTGCCGGGCATCTTGGACAGCTTGACCATGGTCTTTTCGTCCGCGGCCTTGTTTTCAAAGATACCGCCGGTGATCTTCAGGGCTTCCAGCTTGTTCTTTTCGATGAACTGGGCCACAGCCTTGGGACCGGACACAGGATCCTTCTTGCTGAATACGAACGCGTTGGGGCCGTTCAGCAGATCGTCCAAGCCTTCGATGCCTACCTGCTCCAGGGCCAGCTTCACCAGCCGGTTCTTGAGAACGCAGTAATCCACATCGTTTTCGCGGCAGGAACGGCGCAGGTTGGTATCCTGTTCCACGGTCAGGCCGGTGTAGTTGACGACGGTCACGGATTCGGCATTTTTCAGCTTTTCCACGATCTGGGCTACCTTTTCAACCTTCAAGTCACGATTCTTGCTCATTTTTCTATTACACCTCCTCAATGGCTTGGAATAAAAGAAAACCCTTGCGCCAACGCAAGGGAGAGCATACAAAATACTTTCCGTTGCGCCTCGGCTGGCGGGCAATGCCCTTTACGCGCTTTCGCGCACCGGCTGTCTTTGGCACAGGCTCTTTTAAAGCCGTTGAGAATATTACCACATTTTTTCTTGGCTGTCAACACAAAAAATTAATTTTTCACGCGGGTGGAAGATTTGCGTTTCTTCATATGAAATAATTTGTCAGCAGGTATATCCCTGTATTTGCCATTCATGATTTTTCGATAAATCCATGAAAAATCCGTAAATTCGTGAGGAATTTCTCCGGTTTTTTTCAAAATGGGCGTGCAATCCTGAAAAAAGTATGTTATGATATAAGACGGCGTATGTGTCGGATATATGCCGCCATTTCGGAATCGATCCGAAGCAAGAATGAAGGAGGTCTTAGACTGTCATGCCGGACATGAAAGACAAGTATGAGCAACTGAACCAGGTGATCGCCGAACTGAAGGATCAGCCCGGCGCGCTGATGCCCGTACTGCAAAAGGCGCAGGGGATTTTCGGCTGCGTGCCCATGGATGTGCAGAAAATCATCGCAGAGGGCTTGGGCGTCACGCTGAGCGAGGTTTACGGCGTCGCCACGTTCTATTCCCAATTCCGCCTGGAACCCAACGGTAAGTATACCATCAGCGTATGCTTAGGGACCGCCTGCTACGTGAAGGGCAGCCAGAAGGTGCTGGACCGCCTGAGCGAAGAACTGCAGACCCCCGTGGGCAAAACTTCTCCGGACGGCCTTTTCACCCTGAACGCCACCCGGTGCCTCGGCGCCTGCGGTCTGGCCCCCGTTATGACCATCAACGACGAAGTGTACGGCCGTCTGGTGCCCGATGATATCCCCGGCATCCTGGCCAAGTACAGGGAGAAGGAGCAGGCGTAAACCATGCGCGATCTGTCCCTGCATATCCTGGACCTGATGCAGAACAGCATCCGCGCCCAGGCTAAGGTGGTTTCCCTGTCCGTGGTGCTTAAGGATGACGGCATGCTTTCCGTGATCATCGAGGATGACGGATGCGGCATGAGCGAGGAACTGCTTTCCCGGGTCACATCGCCTTTCGCCACCACGCGCACCACAAGAAAGGTGGGGCTGGGCATCCCCATGATGGCGGAAAACTGCCGCCTGACTGGGGGAGACCTTTCCATCGAAAGCACCATCGGCGTGGGAACGAAGCTCACTGCCACGCTGAACACGTCGTCCATCGACTGCCTGCCCTTAGGGGATCTGCCGGGCACTGTGACCACTTTGGTTACCATGAACCCGGACAAGCCCGAATTCACCCTGCATTGCCGCTCTCCAAAAGGCGAAATGCAGTTTGATACTCGGGAGGTTCGGGAAGCCCTGCAGGGCGTACCGCTCAATGAACCGGAAGTCGCCGCATGGATGCAGGAATCCCTGCGGGAAGAAATAGAACCGATCTTTGGAGGTGTCATCCTATGAAATCTTTGGCTGAACTGCAGGCCATCCGCGAAAAGACCCTGAACCGCATCAACCTGCGCAAGGAAGATGAAGCCGAAGCCACCCGCGTGGTGATCGGCATGGCCACCTGCGGCATCGCCGCCGGCGCCCGTCCCGTGATGCTGTCCTTCATGGACGAGATCAGCAAGCGGGGCCTGAATCACGTCACCGTGTCCCAGACCGGCTGCATCGGCATGTGCCGACTGGAACCCATGGTGGACGTGATCGTGCCCGGACAGGAAAAAGTCACCTACGTGCACATGACCCCCGAAAAGGTGGGCCGCGTGGTGGCGGAACACATCGTCAACGGGCGTCCCGTGGAAGAATACACCATCGGCGCCGCCGAAAAATAAGCACATGATGCAGTAATAGGGAGGAGAAGCTCATGGATATCTATCGCGCTCACGTGCTCTGCTGCGGCGGCACCGGCTGTTCTTCGTCCGGCTCCGCTCAGCTGATCGAGCGTTTTGAACAGAAGATCAAGGAAAACGGCCTGGACAAGGAAGTCAAGGTCATCCGCACCGGCTGCTTCGGTCTGTGCGAAGCGGGCCCCGTGGTCATTGTGTACCCCGAAGGCACCTTCTATTCCCGGGTCAAGGTGGAAGACGTGGACGAAATCGTCACCGAACACCTGCTCAAGGGCCGCAAGGTGCAGCATCTGGTGTACAGCGACCACGCCACCCACGAGCAGAACGCCAACAAGGCCCTGGCCGACATCAACTTCTATAAGCATCAGAAGCGCATCGCCCTGCGCAACTGCGGCGTGATCGACCCCGAAAACATCGACGAATACCTGGCCTTCGACGGCTACAAGGCCCTGGAAAAGGTGCTCACCAGCATGACCCGTGAACAGGTCATCGATGAAATCCTCAAGTCCGGTCTGCGCGGCCGCGGCGGCGGCGGTTTCCCCACGGGCCTCAAGTGGAAATTCGCGGCGGCCTCCGTGGCGGATCAGAAGTACGTGGCCTGCAACGCTGACGAGGGCGACCCCGGCGCGTTCATGGATCGTTCCGTGCTGGAAGGCGACCCCCACGCCGTGCTGGAAGCCATGGCCATCGCTGGCTATGCCATCGGCGCTTCCGAAGGGTATATTTACGTCCGTGCTGAGTATCCTATCGCTGTGAAGCGTCTGGAAATCGCCATCGGCCAGGCCCGTGAATACGGATTGCTGGGCGAAAACATCTTTGAAACCGGCTTCAACTTCGATATCAAGATCCGCTTGGGCGCCGGCGCTTTCGTCTGCGGCGAAGAAACGGCCCTCATGCGCTCTATTGAAGGCAAGCGCGGCGAGCCCACCCCCCGTCCTCCGTTCCCCGCTGTCAAGGGCCTGTTCGCCAAGCCCACCATGCTGAACAACGTGGAAACCTACGCCAACGTTGCGCAGATCATCCTGAACGGCGCGGATTGGTTCGCCGCCATGGGTACTGAAAAGAGCAAGGGCACCAAGGTGTTCGCTCTGGGCGGCAAGATCAACAACACCGGCCTCGTGGAAGTGCCCATGGGCACCCCGCTCCGCACCATCATCTATGATATCGGCGGCGGCATTCCCAATGGCAAGAAGTTCAAGGCCGTGCAGACCGGCGGTCCTTCCGGTGGCTGTCTGCCCGCTGAACTGCTGGATACCCCTGTGGACTATGACAACCTGATCGCCGCAGGCTCCATGATGGGTTCCGGCGGTATGATCGTCATGGACGAAGACAACTGCATGGTGGACATCGCCCGCTTCTTCTTAGACTTCACCGTGGACGAGAGCTGCGGCAAGTGTGCGCCCTGCCGCATCGGCACCCGGCGCATGCTGGAAATCCTGGAACGCATCGTCAATGGCAAGGGCGAGGAAGGCGACATCGAGAAGCTGGAAAACCTGGCCAAAACCATCAAGGCCACCGCTCTGTGCGGCCTGGGCCAGACCGCGCCCAACCCCGTGCTGTCCACCATCAAGTTCTTCCGTCACGAGTATGAAGCCCATATCCGGGACAAGAAGTGCCCCGCGCATCACTGCCAGGCTTTGCTCAGCTATGTGATCGATCCCGAAAAGTGCCGCGGCTGCACCGCCTGCGCGCGCGTCTGCCCCGGCGGCGCCATCACTGGCACCGTGAAGCAGCCCCACAGCATCGATCCCGCCAAGTGCCTCAAGTGCGGCGCTTGCATGGAGAAGTGCCGCTTCGGCGCCATCTCCAAACAGTGATTCTGGCAAGGAGGAAAGAGAAATGGAACAGATGATCAACCTTACCATTGATAATGTGAAGGTTTCCGTCCCTGCCGGCACCACCGTTCTGGAGGCCGCCAAGCAGGCTGGTATCAACATCCCCACTTTGTGCTACCTCAAGGACGTCAACGCCATCGGCGCGTGCCGCATGTGCGTGGTGAACGCCGGGGGCCGTGCCCTGCAGGCCGCCTGCGTGCTGCCCGTGAGCGAAGGCATGAACGTAAAGACCAATACCCCTGAAATTCGCGAGTACCGCAAGAACCTACTGGAGCTGGTGCTGTCCGCCCACGAGCAGAAGTGCCTGTCCTGTATCCGGTCCACCAACTGCGAATTGCAGCAGCTCTGCCGCGAGCTGGGCGTGGAAAACGGCGACAAATACGCTGGCAAGCAGAACCATTACGATATCGACGATGTGAGCCCCTCCATCGTGCGCGACAACAACAAGTGCATCCTGTGCCGCCGCTGCGTGGCCGTGTGCTCCAAGGTGCAGAACGTGGGCGTCATCGGCGCGGTGAACCGCGGCTTTGCCACCGCCATCGAATCCCCCTGGAACCTGAATCTGGCGGACATGCCCTGCATCAACTGCGGCCAGTGCATCACCGCCTGCCCCGTTGGCGCGCTGTACGAAAAGGACGAAACCAAGAAGGTTTGGGACTATCTGGCCGACCCCGCCAAGCACGTGGTCGTGCAGCCCGCTCCCGCCGTCCGCGCCGCTCTGGGCGAGGAATTCGGCCTGCCTATGGGCACCTCTGTCACCGGCAAGCTGGCCGCCGCCCTGCATCGCATGGGCTTTGACAAGGTGTTCGACACCGATTTCGGCGCTGACCTGACCATCATGGAAGAAGCCACCGAGCTGGTGAACCGGGTGAAGAACAACGGCGTTCTGCCCATGATCACCTCCTGCTCTCCCGGCTGGATCAAGTTCTGCGAAACCTACTATCCGGACTTCATTCCCAACCTGTCCACCTGCAAATCCCCCCACGAAATGCTGGGCGCCATCATCAAGAGCTACTACGCTGAAAAAGCGGGCATCGATCCCAAGGATATCGTCACCGTGTCCGTCATGCCCTGCACCGCCAAGAAGTTCGAGGCGGACCGCGAAGAGCTGGCCGGCACCGGCTATCCGGATGTAGACGCCGTCATCACCACCCGTGAGCTGGCCCGGATGATCAAGGAAGCGGGCATCGACTTCGTGAACCTGCCTGACGAGGACTTTGATCCCCTGTGCGGCGAATCCACCGGCGCTGCCGTCATCTTCGGCGCCACCGGCGGCGTGATGGAAGCGGCCCTGCGTACCGCTTATGAAACCATCACCGGCGAAACCCTGGAGGACGTGAACTTCACCGCCGTCCGCGGCATCGAGGGCATCAAGGAAGCCACCGTACAGGTGGGCGACCTGCCCGTCAGCGTTGCTGTGGCCCATTCCACCGGCGCGGCAAGCAAGCTGCTTGATATGGTGCGCTCCGGCGAAAAGAACTACACCTTCATCGAAGTCATGGCCTGCCCCGGCGGCTGCGTTACCGGCGGCGGTCAGCCCATTGTGCCTTCTCAGGTGAAGATGACCTGCGATCCTCGGGTGGAACGCGCCAAGGCCCTGTACGGCGAGGACGAAAACAAGCCCAAGCGCAAGAGCCACGAGAACGCCGAGATCAAGAAGCTGTATGACGAGTACCTGGGCGAGCCCAACGGCCACAAGGCCCACAAGCTGCTGCATACCCACTATCAGAAGCGTGAAAAGTATATCAAATAACCCATAAAACAAGAAGAAAACCGTTTTGATTCCGCAAAGCGTCAAAACGGTTTTCTTTTTTCGACTTTTATCGGGGTCAAATCAGCGCTTTCCGCATCATGTAATCGTCCGCGTAGCTTCCGTCCACATATTTGAGGCCGTGGGGTCTTGTACCGTATACCTGGAAACCATATTTGGTATACAGGCTGATGGCCCGGCGATTGGCGCTGACCACTTCCAGTTCAATCTGTTCAAACCCGGTCTGCTTAGCATGGGCAATCAGCCGCTCCATCATCGCGGAGCCGATGCCCAGCCGCCAGTAATCCTTCCGTACAGACATACCCAGCGTGGCGCGGTGCAGCGTGCGGCTTTTCGTTCCCATGGGCGTCACGTCGCTTGCGGCGACGATCTCGCCGTCTGCTTCCGCTAAGATCATCAAGGCGCGGGGATCATCCCGTCTCCGCTTAAGCACCTCCGCTTCCCCTTCCACGGAGTAGTCGAATTCCTCGGGCGTGCGCAGCAAAAAGGGCGTTTCGCCCAGCATGATTTTCATATAGGCGATCATGCGGGCGGCGTCTTCCGGTTCTACGGAGCGCAGCACGCATGTTTTTCCATTTTTCAGGATCAGAGTTTCGGCAGGTAATCTCATCACTTAACCTCCGTGCGAAAAGTCTCTTTGGCAGGATTAATCTTGCAAAAAAAGATGAGACCCCTGTTCGTACAGAGATCTCGTCTCAAGTCCTTGTTTGGCAGGGGAAGAAGGATTCGAACCCTCAACAAAGGTTTTGGAGACCCACGTGTTACCATTACACCATTCCCCTACGCAACATGACTATTATAACGCATGATAAAGGCATTGTCAACAGTTTTTTTGCGGGTTGTGAAAATTGCAAGTTTAAATGAGTAGACTCCCAGAGTAACTTCCACAGTGGAAATTTGGGTGGAAGTTAGTGTGGGAAGGAAAAAGTGGTAGAGCTTTACGCATGATCCTTGATCCTCCTCTCTCTGATATATCCTTGTCTCGCCCATTCGATTCAGGAAACGATCAAGCTGTTCATCAGCCAAACCCCAAACAAACCGGTGATGACGAACGAAAGAATCAAGAAAACGTCTGTCATTATTCTTCCCTCCCATGCAGGGGAGACTCCTGTTATATCCGGAAGCACTTTTGAACGTCTTTCCATTTGCCCAATACGAGAATGGTTTGATTATGTTGTAGGACGGTTTCACTGTTTACCGCCGTGCTGGATTTTCCGTTTTCCCGCACAGCCAGCACATTCAGATTATACTTTTTGCGGATATCCAGGCCGCCCACGGTCTTTCCGCTCCACTCCTCGGGCACGGCAATATCATAGATGGCGTACTCACTGTCCAGAGAGATATAATCCAGCACATGTTCCGTGGTGTGGCGGATCGCCGTCCATGCCGCCAGCTGTCCTTCGGGATAGACCACTTCATCCGCGCCGTTCCGGAGCAGGAATTTTTTATGCACCTCTCTGGAAGCGCGGGAAACCACTTTTTTGGCGCCCAACTCCTTGAGAAGCGACGTGGTTTCCAGGGAGCTTTGAAAATCTTCGCCAATGGCCACAAAACATACGTCGTAGTTGTCCACGCCTAATGATCTCAGAAACGCTTCATTGGTGGCGTCGCCGATCTGCGCGTCTGTCACGATGGGCAGCACCTCGTTGACCCGCTCTTCATTTTTATCGATCGCCATGACCTCGTGGTGCAGCTCATTCAGTTTTTCCGCCACGTTGCGGCCGAACCGTCCCAGTCCGATCAAAAGAACAGATTTCATCGCGTTTTCCTCCTTAACCGACCGTTATTTTCTCAATGGGCAGCGTGCTGAGGGTAGATTTTTTCACCGATTGCGCCGCGTAGATCAGCGTAAGGCCCCCCACTCTGCCGAAAAACATCAATACCATCAGGATGCACCGGGAGACGTGACCTAAACCGCTTGTAATACCGAGGGTAAGGCCAACCGTGCCCAAGGCGGACGCCGTTTCAAACAGGCAGGTCAAAAGCGGCAGGTTTTCCAGCTTGCTGATGATAATGCCGCTCACAAGGAACAGCAGGAAGTACATCATCAGGATGGCGGCGGCGTTGCGCACGGCGTCTTCTCCGATCCGCCTGCCAAAGCACGCCGTATCTTCTTTCCTGCGGAAGACCGACAGGGCCGTCAGCAGCAGCACCGCCACAGTGGTCGTTTTCATGCCGCCTGCCGTGGAACCGGGTGAACCGCCGATCAGCATCCACAGGATCATCAGCATCTGTCCGCCGCCGCTCATCTGGCTCAAATCCACCGTGTTGAAACCGGCTGTGCGCAGCGTCACCGATTGGAACAGGGAGGGCAGGAGCCGTTCGACCGCGGATAGATCCTCCATTTCAAATAGGAAGAACCAAAGAAACGGCAGCAGGATCAGCGCGCAGGATGTTATGATCACGATCTTGCTTTGCAGCCGGTACTGTTTCCAATGAAAACCATGCAGCTTGATATCGTTCCACACCAGGAAGCCGATGCCGCCGACGGTGATCAAAAGGATCAGCACGGCGTTGACCAATGGATTGCCGGAAAAACCTGTCAGAGAAGAAAAGGCGCCCCGGATGCCCATCAGGTCAAAGCCCGCGTTGCAGAAGGCCGAAATGGAATGAAACACGGCGTACCAGACGCCCTTGCCCCATCCGAATTCGGGAATGAACGCCGGGAGCAGCAGCACAGCGCCGGTCAATTCGATCCCAAAAGCGGCGAAAATGATGAACCGAGTCAGACGCACGATCCCGCCCACCTGCGGCGCGGAAATAGATTCCTGCATCACGCTGCGCTGCATCAGGCCGATTTTTCGACCGGAAATAAAGGACAGGGACAAAGCAGCCGTTACAACGCCCATACCGCCGACCTGGATCAGCAAGAGGATCACAGCCTGACCAAAGGGCGACCAATAGGTGGCGGTATCCTTGACCACCAACCCGGTCACGCACACCGCGGAAGTGGCGGTAAACAGGCAATCCGCAAAATGCGCGCCGCCCGGCTGCTGGCTGGATACTGGCAGCATCAGAATCAGCGTTCCTGTCAGAATCAAGGCCAAAAAACCAAGGGCAATGACTTGAAACGACGTGATCCGATAGTTCTTCCAAATCGTCACGGTTTGTCTCCTTCCTGATTTGAACACATTATACAACAATAATTATAAGATTGGCGTTAATGATCGCGGGGAAAGAATAAAGAAAGTATAAAGATGAATAAAGGAACATCCGCTCTTCCGGCATTTCATGTATATCATTTTTTTGCTCCACCAACGCTTCATTGGTGGAGCAATCATGGAAACCGAAACGCGCAGCGACGGCCTGTCAACGCCTGAACTGTGAAATAAATTTCCAGGCGTTTTCCATGCTGTGGCGCCTGCATTCGTGCACCTGGCCGCTGACGCTGGCAAACGCTGTGCGGCAGACGCCGTCCTCGCTGTCATAATAGCGGATGGTCAGGGTGCTGCCGCGCGAAGGGTCAAACACCTTTTCCACCCGGTCGCCGGGCATGCCGTAGAATCGATCTTCCCAGGCGTCCTTTTGGTCAAAGGAAAGACAGCGCAGGTCCTTTTTCAGCCTGTTCACCTCCGCCACGTACCGCATCCGCTCCAGGGCGGTGGCGGCTTGGGAGGGAAGCTCCGGCAGGGGAGACGCTTCGCCGCCGGAATAGAAGACCGGTACGGGTACGGTTTTGTTCAGGTTTTCTTTGACCGGTTCGCCAAAGAAGGAAGTATACACGGGGAACAAGGCGCTGGCGGGCATGAGCCCGGCGAAAATCTGGGGATACTCCTGGAACAGATCCCAGGTTTTGCCGCTGCCCATGGAAAAGCCGGTGGCGTAAATCCGGTGCACGTCGATATTGTAGCGCTCTTTCAGGGCTTCCACCAATTGAACCGCTTCACTGGCCGTAACAAACTGGTGGTTTTCGATGGAAACGAACAGGAAGCCGTACTTGTGCGCGATTTCCCACCACCCAGCCACATACGTCAGGTACATGGAGGAATCGCCGCCCCCATGGAATCCGATCACCAGGGGCACAGGGCCGCCGTCGAATAGACCATTGTTATAATAGGCGAAATACCCCACCTTGTGGGTCTTTTCATCTTTAAAGTTTCTGTTATCCGGGGAAGTTTTTACGGTGACGCTGCCGGCATCCTCCGTGATGCCCAGGGCCGTGAAATCCGGTTCCAGCTCGATATGGCCGCACCACATTTTGAACTGCTTTACGAAGGAAGCGTAGTCCGCTTTATATTCGGCTCGTTCTTTGATCAATAAATGCTCGCATCCGTCGAAAGCGCGGTTGATTTCCGCGCTGTTGCCCACGCTGATCACGGCGATATCCTTGCGCAGTACATCGGGCAGGACGCTTAAGCGCTCCATGGAGCACATGGCCGGGGTGATTTCGCCGGGACCCCAAAGGTATTCGCCCTGAATGGGTTTCAGCAGGTGCTTCGCCACATAGTCCGCCGACGCGCCGAAGCTGTAGATATCCGCGCGGAAGATGGCGCCGCGCACGAAGTACCCCTTAAACTGTTTGGCAAAAAAGTCATAGTTTTCCACGATGCCGTCTTTATACACCTGGATCATCTTGATTTCGGCGATCACAGCGGCGTACAGGCTTTCGTCCGCGCCGGACCAGCCGTTTTTCGGGTATACGAACAGCACGCTGGAATCGGCGTTTGCCGCGATGTCCGCAAGGCCGGTTTCCTTCGCGAAACGGATCGCCTGCTCCATGTCCTGCTTTTCTTCCTCGAATACCAGCAGCAGCGGCGCGCGGAAACCGTAGTTATTTGTTTGCCCATCCAGGCTGCTATCCGGCACAAACACCTTCAAATCGAACGCTTCAAAGGCATGCTCCCAGCATTTTCCGCCGTCCGTGTTCCGCACCAGCGGCCTTTCCATCATTGCCATCGATGTTTTCCTCCATCATTATTCTATGGTGATAATGTCCTTTAGGATGTAATGGAAAAGGGGAAAGGAGGTGTTTTGATTCTCCGTATAACCTTGGCGCAGGTCACAGATATCCGTTGGGTCGTCAGGGTTTACGCCGGTGTAATCGCCCTGGAACACAAAGTCCACTTTGCCCCGCCGGAACTGTTCGATGGCGCTGTCCATGGCTTCCTGGGTGCCGGACGCGGCGGTTTGCAGATTCAGGTCAACAATTTCCACCCATCCTTTTTCAAAGCCGGCGGAAACGTCCGTTCCGTGAACGCGCCCGGAAACGACGGATTCGATCTTTTTGCTGTTCATGACCGCGTCCACGGCGGAAAGGACATACGGTTCCCAGCAGATCCGCGATGTGACCAGAGAAGTTCCGGGGGCCACCTCCGACATGCTCTGATTGTAGCCGACAAAATAGACCGGCTTGCTTTGCGAAGCCTCCTCACAGGCAATAGCAGGGCCGATGGTATCCGTATGCTGGGAAAGGATCACGCAGCCGTCCTTGATCAGCTGCTGCGCCGCGCTTTTTTCCTGGGCATAGCTGCTCCAGGTTTCCGTGTAATGAACGCGCATCACCGCCTTTGGCATCACGGAGCGGACGCCGAGCAAAAAGGCGGTATAGCCGGAAATAACCTCGGAGGTGGGGAACGCCGCCACAAAGCCCACGATGGCCTGGTCTTCCGAAATGATCCCTTCCAATATCATTTCTTTGACTTTCATGCCTGCCGCGATGCCGCTCACATACCGGCCCTGATATGCTTCGCCTTTAAAAGTATGGTAATTGGCGGGCACGGTTTGGCCGCTCATATCCATATAGGATGTTTGACAGAACTGGATATTCGGATATTCCGGGGCCATTTCCGCCACCAGCTCGCTGTAGCCGTTGAAAAAGATGATGTCGCATCCTTTTGCCGCCAGTTCCCGGATCGGCCCCTCGATTTGATCGTCCAGCACATTGCTGCACGTCAGTATTTCCACCCGATCCCCATATTTCCTTTCCACCGCGTCTTTAGCGAGAGAAAAGTTATAGGTATAGGGCGTGCTTTCGTCGTTATCATAGACGAACCCGATTTTTAGACCGTCCCGTCTGCCGGATAGATTCAAAAGCTGGAAACAGCCGATGATAACGGCCAGGATAACCAGGCACGTCAGCGCGGTAGCGATATAAACACGCTTCATACCTTATGCTCCTTTCTCATCCGTTGGGGCCTTGTTTTCTTCATTTTTCATCTCGGCGGCCTGAATCTGTTTATCTTCTTCCACGCGGCGTTTCAGCTCATCCTGCGCTTTTTGATCGGCGTTCTGAATCTCTGCGCGTTTCTGGGCGTAGATCTTATCCAGATCGATCACCTTTTTATCCACCAGGCGCTTGAAAGCGTCCAGCGCATCGGGATCAAACTGCGTGCCCCGGCCGCGCAGCATTTCGGTCATGACGTAATCCGTATCCATATGATTGCGGTATACGCGGTTGGAGGTCATGGCGTCGAAAGCGTCGGCCACGCCGATGATCCTGGCAAAGAGGGGGATTTCGTTGCCTTTCAGTCCGTTTGGATAGCCGCGCCCGTCGTAGCGCTCGTGGTGATACCGGGTCCCCTCCTCCACGTGCTCCACCAATGTAAAGTCTTTCAGAATTTCCGCGCCCCGCGTCACGTGGGATTTCATTTCCGCGTATTCTTCATCCGTCAGCCGCCCCACCTTGTTCAGCACGCTGTCCCGGATGCCGATCTTGCCGATATCGTGCATCTGAGCGGCTTTGCGCAGGTTGGAGAGCATTTTGCGGCGCTGCCACCATTTAAAGCAGTTCATTTCCTGCGCGATCAGCACGGAATACTCCGCCACGCGCATGGAATGCTGGTGGGTGCGCACGTCCTTGGCGTCGACGGCGTTCGCGATGGCCATGACGGTCTCGTTGGCCATATTCAGTTTGATTTGCTGTTTGTTCAGCTGCCGCTGCACCACGAGCCAGGTAAACCAAATGATGAACAGGGACAGGAGCACCAGCATGTAGAGGGTAAAGCCGGGCTGCTCGTATTTTTCGCCTTCCTTGATCAGCTCAAACTTCCGTTCCTCCAGCACGCGCTCACCCGCGCTGTCGAAAATCGCCAGGTGGAAGGTGTAATCCCCCGCGGGCAGGTTGGTATAGATGATGTTGTTCAGACTGCTTTGGGGCACAATGGTCCATTGGGTATCATAGCCTTCAAGATAATAGCCCGCGTTGGGTTCCTGGATGGTATAGTTTAAAATCTCCGGTCCCAGTTCCACGCGGTTGACGCCCTGGCCCACCGTAATGGCCCCTAAGCGGGCGATGGGCTGCATAACGCCGTCCATTTTTACGGAAGCCAGCTGCATGCGGTAAAAACGGACATCGCTGTTGTATTTTTCCACGTCGATAATATATACGCCCGTATCGCAGGGCAGGAACAGTTCGCCGCTGCCGTCGTAATAATTCCAGGAATTAGCAGTTAAAGAAGTGCCCAAGCCCCGCCGGGCATCCAGCAGTTCCCAGGCCATATCGCCGTCCGCCACCAGCTCGTCGCGTTCCACCACATAAATTCCGGCGCTGGACATGACGAACAGGGTGTCCTCATCCTTGACCCAGATATCGTAGTTGTTGAAGTAAGGAAATTTTTCCAGCACACGGATGGAGCCTTCCGGGTCAAGATAGCAAAGACTGTTGCTGGTGACGATAAACACGCCTTCGGATTTGGGGTCTTTGATCGTGCGCAGGATCACGCCGCTGCTGAGCCCGTCCTCCCGGGTCAGCATCTCTGTCACTTCGCCATCTTTCAGCACGGCAATGCCGTCGCCGTCCGTACCGGCCAGGATCGTTCCGTCGCTTCGTTCCGTGATAGTCAGGATCATGGAATTGATCAGGCCGTCCTCGTTGCGGATGGTTCGCTGGATCTGATGATCCTGAATATAGCTGATCCCGGTATCGCCGGCCGCCAAAATCGTTCCATCTGAAAGGCCCGTCACGATGCGGGCGCGGTTGCCAAAGCTGCCGTTCTCCGCGTTATACACCCAGCTATCGCCAGCCGGTGAAAACTCCATCAGTCCGCTGCCGTAAGTGCATATCCACAGGTGGTTATTACCATCCACATACATGCAGCGGATGCGCTTGCCGTCCAGCGCCTCGGTCAGATCGTTTTCGATTTGATTGCGGCAGGCTTTGTCCACCACGTCCAGCCCCTTGTCGGTTCCGATATAATAGCAGCCCTGCCACATTACGATAGCGTTGACCACCCGGCGGTCCATGCCGATGGTGCCGTAAACATCCTTGAATGCCGATTTGGCCAGCCTGAGGAGGCCTAAGCGCGAGGAAGTGAACCACAGGTTGCCCTGATAGTCATACAGCATATTGTCGATGGAATTGTTGAAATCGTTTGTGTTTACGCGATGATAGCCGTTTCCGTCCACATAGGACACGCCGCTGTCGGTGGAGATGAACAGCGTCCCGTCGCTCAGGTAGTTCAGGTTATTGATGCTGGCGACGTCTTCGCATGTCATAACGTCAAGCAATTCAAAATCACCGTTGGAAACATCATATCGGTAAACGCGGTTGGTTGAAGAACCGGCCATCAGCGTTCCATCCGGCGCGAAAGCGCAGCAGTTGAAGATTTCCTGCCCTTCCGTCAGCCGCAGCGAACACTGGATCTTTCCCTTGTTTATCAGGAAAAGCCGCCCGCCGGTGGCAATGGCCGCGACATTGCCCTGATCATCGGCGGTGATGCTGTCGGCGTAATTGACTTCCTGTAAGGTATTGGCTGTTTTCAGGCCATTATTCATGACCAGCATCATCATACTGCCGGTAGTGCCCACATAGTAGTACCCGTCCGACGCCCGGATGATGGAGCGCACGGAATTGGACGGAAGGCCGCTGGACTGATCGAGCACATTTACAACCTTTTCCCGGATCACGATGGCCAGTCCGTTGTCGTTGGTGCCGATCCAAAGGCGGCCTTCCTCGTCCACATAAAGGCAGTTCACGTTCCGGACAGATTCATAATTGTCCACCCAGCGGAACTCGCGGCCATTGTAGCGGTACAATCCGGCATAGGTGCCGATCCAGAGCACGCCGTCGTTGGTTTGGGCAATGTCGTTGGCTTCGCCGCAGGGCAAGCCGTTATTGCTGCTGTAAACGCTTTGGACATAATCGTTATAATCCTTTGTTTCGGTGGACGGGATTTCCTCCGCCCGGCCGGGTGAGGACACGCCCAAAACCAAACACAGGATCAGAACGGCGGCCGCCGCGCTGCCCCGCTGTATCTTTCTATCATGAGCATGTTTTTTTTGCCAGCGGCGCAGCAGGATCATCAGATACACCGCGGTGATGGTGAGCGTTTTATCTGCAAAATCGATAGAAAGCTGGCCTAAAATGCTGCACAGGAATGAAGGCCACCCTTTTTCCAAAAGATAGTCGATCAAGCCGTTTCCCCAGGCATTGCCGGTATAACCGCCGGTGAGAATAAAATTCAGCGGCACAGACACGATCAGCGCTGTGAACACAGCCATGGAAGCCGCTTTCATGAAGCCGTAGAACTGATCGAACCAGTGACGGCGCGCCGCGATGCCAATGATGATGCCCAAAGCGATATTGGTGATCGAATAGGCTGCCGAAAGGTGATTGATCACACTGTAAGCTAAGTTCGCCGTCACGCCCACAATGGCGCCGCATACAGGACCGCCAATGTAAGCGCAAAGCGCGGTGCCGAACGAATCCAGCCACAGCGGCAGGTCCAGCCAAACGGCCAGCAGCCGTCCGCCTACGTTCAGGGACACACACATTGCGGTAAAAAGAATGATCTGCCAGGTCTTCCATTTTTTCATCCGTTCACGGCCTCCTTCCCCAGAAAGCGGAACAATATTTGTGGGATAATAACGCGGGCATTGGAAGCGTCTAAACTTCCTTATCCGGCGCTGCGCTGAGCTGGGCGTAATAATCAAACCAGGCTTCGTACTGTCCGGACGCGAGGACTTCGTCGATCACGCCGTTGACGAAATAGATGAGCTCGATCTCGCCCTTCTGCGCCGCGATCCGGTCTCCCGTATACTGGGGCTGTAAGGAAAAAACTACATCAGGCACGATCATCAGTCCGCAGTCCGGATGATTCTCGATATAAACCCGCGCGATCCCGATATCCACCACCCCGGCGTCCGCCTTTCCAGCCATGACCGCGTCATACACTTCGCTGGCGGAGGACAGCCTGCGGAATTTGCGGTAATAGAAGATGTTTTCCGCAGCGATGGTTTCCTGCAGGGAGCCGCTCTGCGCCACGATATCACGCTGTGCCAGGTCGTCCACCGCGCGGATGTCTGCCGCGTTTTCCGCACGGATGATAAGGCCGCTGGAAGCCTGTTCGTTGGAATAATAGTATCCCTTGGACATTTCCAGCACGGCCGCGCGGCCGGAGGTAAACGACAGCGCGGAGACGGCCAGATCGTATGTCCCGTCAGCGACGGAAGACAGCACGTCGGAAAACTCCATGGGGACGATTTCCAATTCCACGCCCATGCAGGCCGCGATCAGCCGCGCCAGCTCCATATCCGCGCCCACGAAGCGGTCCATGCCGGTCTGGGTTTCATCGATGAATTCCTGCGGCGCATAGTAGGGCGATGTGGCCACGGTCAGCTTTCCGGCGTTGCGGATTTTCGCAAGCCGCCCGGTCACATTTTCGGGAATCCCGCCCGATACATCCATGGAGCCGTCCACGTAGTTCCATTCGTTTTCCATGTATATCGGCGTTTCTTCGCCCATCGCTCCAGCCGGAAGAAGCAGAAGGATGGCTGTCATCCACGCGAGCAAACGCGGCAGCGCCGCCGCTGCGGGGAAAGCCGATCGCGCAATCTGCATCATAAAGCACCTACCTCCTGGTTTAGCCGCGCGTGTATCACCCTGGGAAATTTCATTTCCATTATACGATCATGGAGCGGCAATATCAAGTATTTTCTTCCTTATAAACGGCGGCAGAACAAACGCCCGACGTAAAGAAACGCCGCCTCCGAAGAAGCGGTGTTTCAGAATGATCCGGCTTGGTTTGGAATTGTTCAAGCTTTTTCCTTCTGGTTCCGTTTGTTTTCATACATCATTTTATCCGCGCGCCGGATCGTATCGATCACGGTCGCGTCCGCTTGGGGATCATACGCCGCAATGCCCATGGCGACGTTCACTTCTTCCCACTTGTGCCGCGCCGACGCGCATATTTCCTTCCGGGCATCCTCAAATTGCTTCACGAGCGTTTCCTTGTTTTGAAGATCATCATTTAGCAAAACCGCGGCGAACTCATCGCCGCCGATCCTGAAAACCGGACTGTGGCGGAATGTGCGGCAAATCAGCTGGCAGGCGGATTTCAAATACAAGTCTCCTTTATCGTGTCCGTACTGATCGTTGATCTGCTTGAGGTTGTTGCAGTCAAACATGGCCATGGCAAATTCAAATGGATCATCGTTTTCCAACCGCTTTTGAAGGTCTTCGATATATTCGGTATAAGCGCCCTTGTTCCGAACGGAGGTCAGCGCGTCCACATAGGCGCGCTTGTTCAAATCGCTGATATGTTCCCGGGTATGGTCCGCCATACGCTTGAAGGTTTTCGTGAGCTTGCCCACCTCATCGTTGCCATTGTAGTCCAGCACAAAATCATAATTGCCCTGGACAACCTGTTCGGTGGCGGCGGTCAGCTTTTCCAGGTGTTTTGTGATTTGTTTGGTATAGAGCAGAATAAAGATGGTCAAAACGATCAGAACTTCCGCTGACACGATCACGATCTCCCGGATCAGGCTGTGCCAGTCCCCCTCCATTTCGGAAACCGGTACAGAAACGTTCAGGCGCATGCCATTGCACAGCGTCAGCCAGGCCGCCTGCTTTTCCACGCCCTCAAACGTATAACTGTAAAAGGTGCTGCTGCTGAGCATTCCCTCCGGCGGTTTGGGTATGGTGGTTTCTCTGGCCAGCCGCGTAACATCGATGCGGGGATGAAAGATGAGGTTTCCCTCCGCGTCGGTGATAAACGCGTAGCCGTTGCTGTACAGCCGGATGCTTTCCACCTGTTCCGCCATGGTGGAATAGTCGATTTCAATGCCCACCACGCCCACAAACTGTCCCTGCCAGTAGATGGGAACATTGTAGGAGATCACGCGCACGTCTAAATTATCTGTGACGTAGGGCGGAAGCCAAATGGATTTGCCGGTGAATTTGGGAACGGTGAACCAAACCAGGCTTGATGTATCGTTTGTGTCGTAGAGGGTGATATCCGTTACCTCATGCGGCTGAAAACCCTCCCCATCCAGGTTTGTGTACCAGAACCCCTTGACCGACTCGGAAACAGCGGGATCAATCCGATAATAATATGTGAGCACGCCGTTGGTCTTGTAGGCCATTTGCTCGAAATATTTTTCCACGCGGTCCATATGCCGCTTTAGCTGTTCGTCCTCCACGCCTTCCAGGTCATCTTCCACATAGGAAGAGGTCCTTTTGACGGACTTTTCCACGCTGCTGAAATAATAGTCGATGTTCCTTTCGCCGATTTCGCAAAGCAAAAGAAGTGTCTGATCGGATTTATTGCGTTCTGTTTTTTTGATGAACAGTACGCTCAGCAGCGTGATGATGGCCGCGGCGACTACGACCACGCAAACGGTCATCAGCGTGATTCTTGTCCGCAGGGAATGCATAGCATCTCACCCCTCAAAAATGTTGTGCTCTGCTCCAAGCCAAATATTTCAGATAGATTGCGTTTCCCGAATGATCATGTTTTCAAAGTCAGCGGGGTGAAGCGGACGGGAGAAATAATATCCCTGCACCAGCTTGCAGCCCAGTTGCTTGAGCAGCTTCATTTGTTCCTCGGTTTCCACGCCCTCCGCAATCACGGGGACATTCAAATTCTTCGCGATCCCTAATATCAGCGCCACCAATTGAATATCCTTTTCCTCATGATCGATATTCTGCACAAAGGCCCGGTCCATTTTCAGCACGTCGATGGGCATGGAGGACAGCATATTCAGCGAGGAATAGCCGGTACCAAAATCATCCATTTCCACCTCGTAGCCTTTCTGGCGCAGGTGTTCCACTACCCGGATCACCTGATCCGAGTTTTCAGTGTACGCGGATTCCGTCACTTCCAGCTTGAGGGCGCCGTGCTCCAGCCCATTATATTGCAGGATGCTGTCGAGGGTTTTCTCCAGCGCTGGATCGAACACATCCACCCGCGAAAGATTGACAGAAATCGGGATCAGCAAGCCGAACTGCTGCTTCCAGCGGGCGACCTGCCGCGCCGCTTCCGACCAGACGAATTTATCCACGTCGGCGATCAGGCCGTTGCGTTCAAACAGGGGAATGAAATCAACCGGCGAGATCATGCCCAGCTCCGGATGCCGCCAGCGGATCAGCGCTTCGGCGCTCACCAGCTTGGGCGGATCGCACTGAATATCGTATTTCGGCTGATAATGCACTTCAAACTGGTATTCGTCCACAGCGCGGCGCAGGTCATTCATCAGCCGCTGTTCGTACATTTCCCGTTCATGCACCTTTTCGTCAAATATGATCAGGTGCTCTTTATAGTGTCCGCGGGCCATGGTGCACGCGACGCGCGCATGGTCGAAAAGCTGTATCGGGTCAATGCCCGCCTGCCACGGCATCACACCCATGCGCAGCCGGATACTGGCATTGGCGGCCAAAGCGTCCAGCTTTCCCTGCAGGCGGTCAAAAATCGCCTGATAATCCGATGTATGACGGCAGTATATATCGAAGCGGTCCGCCTCAAATCTCCCGGCGATGCCTCCCGTTTCGTTTGAAATGGCGTTGATCTCATTTCCCAGCGCCCGCAGCGCCCGATTGCCGAATTCGCGGCCATTCATGGCGTTTACGGAATGGAACTGCTCGATGTTCACCACGATGGCGTCCATGGGCGTGTCCGGATGCTCGCGGTACATGCGCTCAGCATATTGAAAGAAGTAGTTGCGGCTGTACAGTCCGGTCAGTTCGTCGGTTTCTGTGGCGGATATCAGCCTGCTGGCTTTTTTCTCCGACCGCAAGCTTCGCACCAGGAGGATCAAAATCACCAGCACCACAGCGCCGATCACAGCCATGACCGCGGCTAAATTGTCCATGATGAAATCGGATAGGGTGGTTTTCGCGTCTTCCGCGATATAGTGGGATAGGGCGGCGCTGACCGACGAGGCGGGCACCAGCCCGGCGACTTTCGTCAGGATAGAATACAGATGCGTTTCACCGCTGACCACCGCAAAGTTGTAGTCCAGGCCCTCGCCCGTGGGCAGGGTCGTCAGATTATACTTATCGCAGAGCCTGGCAATATTGTTGTAGCGGTAATTGCTGATCAGCACGCAGTCCGCCACGCCTTCGGCCACCGCCTTGAGGCATATACCCGTGTCCGAATAGTATACCTTTCGCCAGCCGGGATAATGATCCATCAGGAAAGCGTCATAATTGGGGTTGCCTTCATTGACGGCGACGATCACATGCTCGCGGTTGGAAAACACTGCCTGATCCGCCTGACGTATTACCGCGTATATCTCCGTGCGCATCAGCGGAGCCGTCATGGTCAGGCCCATCGTTTCACTGTCGTAAACGCCGAGATTAGCTGGGAACATGCAGTCCACTTCCCCTTTTTTCAGCGCTTCAATGGCGGCGGACGCCGTGGGATAGGCCACGGCCTCAAAGTCCAGATGCGCGTTGGCAGTGCAGTCGGAAGCGTAGGCCAGATAATCCTTCAGCGCGCCGGTCAGCTCGCCCGTCTTTTCATCCACGGCGCAGAACGCTAAATAGTTGTCCTGATACCCCACGCGGATCACGCCGTGTTCGTTCAGCCACGCTCTTTCATCTGCGCTGAGAAACAAATTGGCGCCGGTGGCTCGGACGTACTTTTCAAACAGCTGCTGATTGTAATAGCGGTTCTCATCCTGGATACTTCGCATAGCCGCGTTCAGCTCATCCAGCAGATCGGGCCGAGAAATGCTGACCGCGAAGTAAAAGTCGGACGAGCCGACCTTGTGGACCGGCACGGCGGTATCAACGCCGCCATAAACATCCAGGGTAATGAAAGCGTCCAGTTCGCCCCGTTCAAGCATTTGTATCGATTCTTCCTGCGTGCATGTCAGTTCGATCAATTCCGCGGATACCCCGTGCTCATTCGCCCAGCTCTGATAAAAAGTGATCGGAACGCTGCCCTTGTTCGCGCCGATTCTCTTTCCGTTCAGCGTTGAAGGATCTTCCGGCGTGATTTCGGTGTTGCCGTGCGATATAAAAATATAATAATCTTCCGTTCCCATGGGCAGGGAAGAAAACAGCATATAGGAAGTACGTTCTTCCGCATAGGAAACATCGCTCAGCAGGTCCAGCTTCCCATCTGCCAGCAACTGCAGCAGTTCCGGCCAGCTTCCTGTTACATACTGATAATTCCAGCCGGTGTACGCGGCGATTTTCCGCTGGTATTCATAGGCGTAGCCGGAACGCCGGCCCGATTGGTCCATTTCGTTGAAGGGCGATTCGTACCAGCCCACGCGCACGGTTTTTCCGGCGTCCTGCGCGTATGCCGCGGATTGCGGGAAAAAAGCCGCCGCCATGACAAGGAACAGCAGGAACGCCGAAAGTCTCCTGACAGGAAAAATATAGAACATAATCAGCCTCCAGCTCCGCGCAAAGCGCATCTTTTGCGGATGATAAAAACTCTGTATGAGGGGGGGTGTTCCATGCAAATCAAATGCCGACGAAGCGGTACTCGGCCAGATATGCTTCCGAAGAGCAGACGCTTCCCCATAAACTTTTCAGAGCCTATTATACGCGAATACAGGCAGAATGGTAAGTAAAATCGCACCGTCACTTCTGATAAAAGAAAACACTGAAAAGGACGCAAAACATGTGCTCTATACGGAACGCCCGGGAGCGCCGCCTGCGAAAGAAAGCCGGGAAGCGGAAAAACGCGCAACGGGTACGAAAAAATGCTTGCCACAAACTGTTCTTTCCGTTATAATAGAAATGGCAAAAAAACCGCCAAGTCAAACATAATATTAGACAGGGAAAACACTGGCGCAGAAGCGTGAACGGCATGGCGCGTCAAATGACGATGAAAGGGGGAAGCGCTTTGAATCCACGGGAAAGAATCAAGACGATCCTGTGTTTGCTGTTGGCGTTCGCCCTTTTATCGGCGTTTTTTACCGCATGTTCCGCCCCCGAAGAAAATGATGGCCCGCGTCAGCCCCAAACTGCTCCGATTGAGCCGGATACATCACTTTTCATCACCATGATGGAAGACGAACCGGATACGGTTGATTTTCAGTGCACTACGATCTACTACACCGTAGCCACCAATGTGTTTGACCGTCTGGTGGAGATGAAAACCGACGCGGAGGGAAATGCAAAGATTGTGCCCTCTTTGGCTGAATCCTGGGAAGTGTCCGAAGACGGGCGCGCCTATACCTTCCATTTGCGCGAAAATGTGACATTTAGCAACGGATCTCCCCTGACCGCTTCGGATGTGCTCTATACCCTGACGCGGCTTTTGACTCATCCCGATTCCTGCAATCGTGATATTGCTGATGATATCGTAGGCGCGGAAGCGCTGGAAAGGGGTGAAGCTGACCGGCTGGAAGGATTTGCGCTGCTGGGCGATTTGGATTTCACGCTCACGCTGAATCAGCCCTTCGAGGCGTTTTTAGCCTGCCTGTCCATGCCTGGCGCTTCCATCCTGGATGAGGAGACTACTTTAGCGGCGGGAAACCGCTTCGGCCTGGACCCTGAATGGACCATCGGGACCGGACCCTTTATCCTGTGGCAATGGGAACCGCGTAAGGGCATGATGTTCAGGGCGAACCCAAACAGCTGGTGGGGGACACCCGGATGCGAAGGCGTGAATCTGCTTTTCATGACGGAGCCGGAAGAAGTGCGGGCGATGTTTGAAAAGGGCGATATGGATATCCTGGACCTGGACGAAGTGGGCAATTCGGCGGAATTCTTTATCCACGGCGATATTTATCAGGACAGACTTCATCAGGTGCAGCGCATCGGCATCACCTACATTGCCCTGAACGAATCTATAGCGCCGCTGAACGACGTGCGGGTGCGCAGGGCGCTGCAGCTGGGCCTGAACCGCGTCGTGCTGCTGGACGCGGTGTACAGCGGACGGGGAACCGTGGAAAACGGGATTTTTCCCCACGGGCTGTATGGCTTTAACCCGGAGCTTCCCGAAATCCCTTATGATCCGGATGAAGCAAGATCGCTCCTTGCGCAGGCCGGATATGCCGACGGCTTTGACCTGACCGTGAGCGTGAAATCATCCTCTACCCAATGGGAAATGATCCTGATGGAGATGGCCGTGTCCATGTGGGAAAAGATCGGCGTGCGCGCTTCCATCGAGGTGATGGAAGAAAACGAGTTTATGCGCCTTCGGAAAAACGGAAGCCTTTCCTGCTATACCGCCATGTGGACGGCGGATTTCAATGATCCCGACAATTTTATCTACACGTTTTTCGGCAACTCGGAAAACAGTTCTTTCCGCAGCCTCTGTTATGCCAACGAAGAAATCATGGCGCGGGTGCGTCAGGCGCGGACGATATCGGACGCCGAAGCGCGCCTGAAGGAATATCAGGCGCTGGAAAAGATCATCGTACAGGACGACGCGGCATGGATTCCCCTCTTTTCCCGGCTGCGGCATTACGTGGTATCGGAGCGGATGGAGGGGTTCCAGGTCACCTGGAATGGATCGGTCAAAAACTGTTTCCGCTATTTTTCCGTGAAATGAAACATGGACGGAGGAGATGAGGATGAAATCGATCAGGGTTAAGATCGCCGCGATCACCGTCATCGCAATTCTGACGAGTATCCTGTCCGTATATGTGGCGTGTTATTCCACGATTCAGGCAGAAAACGACCGGATTTCAGTGAACATGATGAATCTGACCGGTCAGGATACGAGGAAATCCCTGGAAAAATACTTAGAAAGCATTGAACAGTCTGTGGAAATGGCCGGAAATATCGCCAGCGACAGCCTGGACAGCGTTGTTTTGGTGGAATGCGGCGCGGCGGGCGCATACGCCCGGCAAAACGAACGGACAGCCGAACAGATCGCGAGGCTGGACGAATACATGGCCGGGTACTGTGATAGGCTGCAGGCATCTTTTGCTACCATCGCCAGCCATACCCAGGGCATCATTACCTACTATTACTGCATCAATCCCGAAATCAGCCTGACGGAACACGGCTTTTTCTATTCTAAGGTAGGCAAAACGGGCTTTGACAGGCAGCAACCCCTGGACGCGCGTGAATTGGACCCGGAGGATATGGAGCATACCACCTGGTATTATACGCCCATCCAGCGCGGCCGCCCCTCCTGGGTGGGCCCCTATACGGCGCATTTCCTGAATGAAATGTGGATTTATTCCTATCTGGTGCCCATCTATAAGGCGGGCGCCCTGATTGGCGTGATGGGCATGGATATTTCCTGCGATATGCTGATTTCGCAGGTCAGCAGCATTCATGTGTACGAAACGGGCTTCGCCAGTCTGTTCGATGCCGGCGGCATGGTGCTGTACCATCCGCAGAAGCCCTTTGGCAGCACGCTGGATCAATCGGGGCTGACTCTCAGCAGCGAGGAAATCCTGGGGAAGGATAACAGCGGCGATGAAATGCTCCGCTATAAGGCCAATGGCGAAGAAAGGCAGCTCGCTTTCTTTACCCTGTCCAACGGCATGAAGCTGGTGATCAGCGTGCCGGTGGATGAAATCAATATGCCCTGGACGCAGGTGGCACGGGTGATTCTGCGCATCACGGCGGCGGTAACGGCATTCTACGCCGTGCTGCTCCTGTTTGTGATGCGCGTGATCACCCGTCCCCTGAAACGGCTCACCGCCGCCGCCCGGAAGCTGGAGGCGGAAGACTACGAGGTGGAGCTGGATTATCAAAGCGCGGATGAAATCGGCGAACTGACCAACGCTTTCAAACGCATGCGGGATCAGCTCAAAAGCAATATTGATGACCTCAACCGCCGCATCCGCACGGATCATCTTACGGGCCTGCCCAATATGCGGCACTTTTTCCAACTGGCTGAAACGGAACGCCAATGCATGCTGGAGGATGGCAAACGCCCCGCCCTGCTGTATTTCAATCTGATCGGCATGAAGCATTACAACCGTCAATATGGGTTTGAGGAGGGCGACAGGCTGATTCGCGCGGTGGCGGGAATCCTTGCCCGACATTACGGCGAACAAAGCATGGGCCGTCTCAGCGAGGATCATTTTGTCGTCATGACCGATGAAGATCATCTGGAAGAGGGGCTGCGGTCAGTGTTCCGGGAATGCGCCGACGCGAACGGCGGAAAAACGCTGGCCGTCCGCGCGGGCATCTATTCGGACTGGACGGAGGATGTTACGATCAGCATCGCCTGCGACCGGGCGAAATACGCCTGCGACCGGCATCGCGGATCTTTTGTGTCCGGCTTCTATTTCTTCGATGGCAAAATGCTCAGGGAGCTTGAAAACCAGCGATATATCGTCCGGCATCTGGATCAGGCGCTTTCAGAGCAGTGGATCAAGGTATACTATCAGCCCATTATCCGGGCGGTGAACGGCATGGTGTGCGACGAGGAAGCGCTGAGCCGCTGGATCGATCCGCAAAAGGGCATGCTGCCTCCCGACGATTTTATTCCGATCCTGGAAAACGCCAGGCTGATTTACAAACTCGATTTGTACGTACTGGACCGGGTATTGGAAAAAATAAACCGGCAGAAGGAAGCCGGGCTTTTCATCGTGCCGCATTCCATCAACCTTTCCCGATCCGATTTCGATGCCTGCGATATGGTGGAAGAAATCCGCCGCCGCGTGGACGAAGCGGGCGTTGAACGCGACAGGATCACCATCGAGATCACGGAAAGCATGATCGGCAGCGATTTCGATTTCATGAAAGAGCAGGTGGAACGATTCCAGAAGCTTGGCTTCCCGGTCTGGATGGATGATTTCGGCAGCGGGTATTCTTCTTTGGACGTGCTGCAGAGCATTCATTTTGACCTGATCAAATTTGATATGAGCTTCATGAAGCGGCTGGATGAAGGCGAAGACGGCAGGATCATCCTGACGGAAATGATGAAGATGGCCACCGCCTTAGGTGTGGACACGGTATGCGAAGGTGTGGAAACGGAAGAGCAGGTGCGTTTCCTGCAGGAAATCGGCTGTTCCAAGCTTCAGGGATATTACTACAGCAAACCGCTTCCCCTGGACGGCATCTTAGAAAGACAGAAAAAAGGATTCCAGATCGGATATGAAAATCCGCAGGAATCCTCCTATTTCGAGGCCATCGGCCGTGTGAACCTGTTTGACTTGGCGGTGATCGCCAGCGAGGATGAAAAGGCTTTCCAAAATATCTTCAGCACGCTGCCGATGGGCATTATGGAAATCAAGGACAGCAAAGTGCGGTTCGTGCGCACCAATCAGTCGTACCGGGATTTTATCAAGCGGTTTTTCGGCATTGATCTGTCCGAGAAGAATTCGGAGTATCTGGAGGATCCCATTGGCCCCGGCGCCTTCTTCTTGCAGCAGGTGCGGCAATGCTGCAACGACGCAAACCGTTTGTTCTTTGACGAGTGCATGCCGGACGGATCCATCGTGCATTCCATGGCCCGCCGCATCGGCAGAAATCCCATTACCGGCACGGTGGCCACGGCCATCGTGGTGCTGTCCATCACGGGCGCGGACGATAGCGTGGGCTTGGCGGGCATCAAGCTGAAAATCAATCAGGACTGAGAACGGCGGGGGCGAAATCGCCGATCTGGCCCAGCAGCTTCCCGATGCTGTGATACATGCCGGAATAAACGACGGGGTTCAGTTTTGTCAGGTCGACATGAAAGGAATCGGGCACTTGCAGATTTTCATCGATCTGGATGTTTCTGATCCGGCAGAAAAAGGTGGTGGAAGCGCCGGTTTCCGCCGATTGCTTTACTTCGCATTCATACACCCAGGGACTTTCATCCAGAACGGGCACATCCAGCGTTTTTCCCCGGCTTACGCTGTATGCCGCGCCGTCCTTTTTTCCGTCTTTGGCGGAATGGGTGCCGAAATAATCCATCAAAGGCAGCATATCCGCGCTCACCAAATTGACGCTCAGCAGGCCGGTCCTGATCACGTTCTGTTTGGTCATCTTGGTGCCGTACATGCTGATGACCAGCAGATAATCATTTCCTCCTTCGCAGGTGACGCTGACCCAGGTGATGGGAGCGAAATTGCTGGACCCATCCGCATTGTTCGTTCCAATGATGAACGCCGGCTGTACGCACATGGACAGGCCCGGCCCGATGGATTTCCTTTTCATGCTTCTCATGCTCCTTTAAATACAGGGCCCTCCGGTCAATCTGTCGTGAAGCTCCGTTCATTTTTGAGCGGGATGTTCTGCACGTCCATCCCTTCGATGCCGATAAAGCGTCCGCGCTGGATGGCCTCAATCACCTGGTCGATCTGCTCGGCCTCGCCCTGAATCTCCATGGTCACGGAACCGTCCCACTCGTTGCGGCACCAGCCGGTGCAGCCGAACAGGTTTGCGGCCTGCCGGGCCCGCCAGCGGAATCCAACGCCCTGCACGCTGCCGGTAAAGGAAAAGCGTCTGCGGATCATGCGTTCACTTCCAAAGAATGAATTGAATCGTATAAGCGGAATTTTTGGGTGTCTTCTTCAAACTTCCGGCGGGGACCTTCAAAATGATCAATCAATTCCCTGGCCGTCATTTTGCCCGTGCGGAAAAGATCGGCGCCCAGCAGTTTGTCCACGGAATAGATATCGCTTCCCTCCCACTTGATGAAGGAAAACTGTTCGGGGTACAAGCGCCAAATGGTTTCCATCAGCACAAGGCCCCCTAAGGAGCAATCGCAGATCTCACGGTCTGTGATATGCATCTGCACGCCGTGACACATTTCGCCTTGGTGCTTGGAGAAGGTGGGGCAGAAGGAAACGCTTCGGAAATGCAGGCCGGGCAGCGGATCGCGGTTCATTTCCTTTTCCAGCAGAGCCCCGTCGATGAATGGCGCGCCGATCACCTGGAAGGGAAGGGTGGTGCCCCGGCCCTCGCTGATATTGGTGCCCTCAAAGATGCAGTTGCCCGTGTAGCACAGCGCCGTTTCCAAGTTCGGGCAGTTGGGGGAAGGAGCCACCCAGGGCAGGTCCGTATCGTCCAAAAGATATTCCCGCTTCCAGCCGGACAGGGGCACCACGGTCAGGTCCATGTCTAAGCCCAAATAATCCTTTACATACAGCGCGTATTCGCCGATGGTCAGGGCGTATTGGGTGGGCAGCTCGTAATCCCCCACGAAGGAGCGGAAATTCAGGTCCAATACCGTTCCGGTCACCTTTTTCCCGCCCACAGGATTCACCCGGTCCAGTACCACCATGGATTTTCCTTTGCGGGCGCAGGCTTCCATGGCGTAGGAGAGGGAATAAAGATAGGTATAGAAGCGGGCCCCCACGTCCTGAATATCGAACACAAGCACGTCAAAAGCGTCCAGCATTTCGTCCGTGAAGCGGCAGTTTTTCCCAAAAGCGCTGTATACGGTCACGCCGGTCTGTTCGTCGATCGCGTTTTCCACCTTGTCCCCCGCCTGGGCGCTGCCCCGGATGCCGTGCTCCACGGCGTAGAGAGCGGAAAGATGGTAGCGGCTGTTCACGATGTCGATGGTGCTGGTCAATTGGTGATCGATGCCGGTGGGATTGGTCATCAACCCCACCCTTCGGCCCTTCAATTGCGCGTCGGAAAGATCGATGCGGTCGATGCCGCTCAGAACGGGATGTCTATTCATAACTGCGCCTCCACATAACGATTGATGGATACAGAAATTATAAAGCAAAATAACAGCAAAGGCAAGGCAAAAAAACAGTTGACGGGAAATCCTGGAAAAAGTATACTGGGATAGGGTGATAGCATGATCGATCAGGAACAGCTTTTCATGAAGGGCTTTACTTACGGCTACGACGGCAGGCGCGGCATGTACCGCATGCCCGAAGCAGCCCAATCCCGGGAGAGGCTGGCGACCTTGGGCGGGGATTGGGCTGCCCTGGCCTTTGTTGTTACGCAGGACAGCTTTTGTTCCACCTGCATCCGCCCGGATTACCGCTTCACCGTCACGGACAAGGATATTATCGCCGCCGTTTCGCATTTGCACAGCTTGGGCCTCAAGGTATGCATGAAGCCCATGGTCAACTGCATGGACGGCGTCTGGCGGGCGAGAATCTCCTTTCCGGAACCGGAATGGGGCGACAAGGATTATTGGGGCGAATGGTTTTCTTCCTATACCGCTTTCCTGTGCCATTACGCGGAAATCGCGGAGGATACCGGATGCGAGATGTTCTGCGTGGGCTGCGAAATGCTGGGCACGGAGCATAAGGAAGAGCACTGGCGGAAAGCAGTCGAAGCTGTTCGGAAGATTTATCACGGTTCCCTGGTGTACAATACCAACCACGGCAAGGAACAGAGCGTCACCTGGTGGGACGCGGTGGACTATATCGGAACCTCGGCTTATTACCGCGTAGCGAAGGAGCCGGGGGCGTCTGTGGAAAGCATGCTGGCGGAATGGGACCGGCACAAGAAGAGCCTGGCCGCGTTTTCAAAGGAATTGGGCAAGCGGATCATTTTCATGGAAATCGGCTGCCGCAGCGCCCGTGGCTGCGCCATGATGCCCTATGATTTTTCCCATCGGGAATTCCCCTACGACGAAGACGAGCAGGCGAATTTCTACGAATCCTGCTTCCTATCCCTGTGGGATGAACCCTGGCTTGCCGGGTTCTTCTGGTGGGATTGGCCCACGATCCTGAGAAATCGCAATCCCGATTTAGGATTCTGCATTGCAGGGAAAAAAGCGGAACAAATCGTGAAGAATTGGTATAAAACAGGGGGGTTAGAAAAATGAGCGTTGATCCGAAAAGCAATCCTTTCCGGCTGGGCTTCGGCCTCATGCGCCTGCCCAAGAATCCGGACGGCAGCATCGACGTGCCTCAGGTATGCGAAATGGCGGACAAGTTTATCGCGGCGGGCGGCACATATTTTGATACGGCCTATGTGTACGACGGGGGAGCCAGTGAAAAAGCGTTCAAAGCGGCGGTGGCGGACCGGTATCCGCGGGACGCTTACTCGGTGGCAACCAAGCTGAACGCGGCCGCGGCGGACTGCAAGGACGAGCAAAGCGCCAAAAAGCAATTGTTCACCAGTCTGCAACGAACGGGAGCGGGATATATCGATTATTACCTGTTGCACGCTCTCCAGCGGACCACGTATCAGAAATATGATGTTTACGGCTTGTGGGATTATGTGAAAGAGCAGAAAGCCAAGGGGCTCATCAAGCATTGGGGCTTTTCCTTCCACGCTGATCCAGACCTGTTGGAAGAATTGCTCACCGCTCACCCGGACGTGGAATTCGTGCAATTGCAGATCAATTATGCCGATTGGGAGAATCCCGGCGTGGCTTCCCGGCGGAACTTTGAAATCTGCAAAGCCCACGGCAAGCCCGTCATCATCATGGAACCGGTGAAGGGCGGCGTGCTGGCCGATACCATTCCCGAGGTGAAAGCGGTGTTTGATCAGTCCGGCAAGGGCTGGTCCTGCGCCAGTTGGGCTCTCCGCTATGCTGCCAGTTTAGACAATCTGTTGGCCGTGCTCAGCGGCATGAGCAATATCGGACAGATGGACGATAACCTGCGCACCATGAAGGATTTTAAGCACCTTGACGCGGAAGAGGAGGCTGTGATCCGGAAAGCCCAGGAAGCGCTGAACAACGATAAATCCATCCCCTGCACATCCTGCCATTACTGCACGGAAGGCTGCCCCATGGGCATCGCGATTCCCGAAATTTTCAATGTGGTGAATCGGCGCAAGGGAAGCGCGGAATTCCGCACGGTGCGGGAATACAATATCGTTACCCGTGGAAAGGGGAGAGCGGGAGACTGCATCGGCTGCGGCCAATGCGAATCTGTCTGCCCCCAGCACCTGCCCATCATCAAGCTTTTGCAGGAATGCAGATCACTGGAACAATAATACAAAACGCGCCGCTTGCGGCGCGTTGATTATTTATCAGGATAACGGCGTTGAGATGGGCGGGAAGCCCGCCGTGCCGGTCACTTGCAGCACGATCACCGCCGCGCCGATCAGGAACACATACAGGGCAAACCAGACGAAGGAAACCTTGTTGATGATTTTCAGCATGGTACGGGCGGTAAAGAAGCCTACCACCGCCGCCAGCACCACGCCCACAATAATGGGAACAAGGTTTTCGGTCAGGAAACCGAAAGCGCCCAGCTCGTAAGCGTCCTTCCCCTCTAAGATCAGGCTGCCCACCACAGCGGGTGCGCTCATAAGAAAAGAAAACTTGATGGCGTCGCGTTTGGTCAGCCCTGTGACGGTTCCGCCCAAAGTAGTAGAGCCGCTGCGGGAAACGCCGGGAATCATGGCCACGGCCTGAAAGCAGCCCATGACCAAAGCATCCGTTACGCCCACCTGTTTTTTCTGAGCATGCTTGCCCCGCTTGCTGAACATTTCGGCCAGCAGCAGGAACACGCCGGTTACCAGGAAGCCGATGCCAAGAAATCCGCCGCCGAATACCGTGTCGATATCCATGTCAACGGCCTTGAGGCCGAGCTTTACTACCAGAGCGGGCAGGGAGGCCACAATCAGCAGCCCCAACAGCTTGGACCGGAACAGGTTTTTCAGGATGCCCATCCAGTCTTCCCAGAAGACCACCGCCACGGCAGTCAGCGTGCCCACGTGGAGCAGTACGGTGAGCAGCATCATGGACATGGAATCAGCCTCTGAGCCCATCAGCCGTTGGGCTACCTCCAAATGGCCGCTGGAGGAAATGGGCAGGAATTCTGCCAGCCCCTGGATCACGCCTAAAATGGCTGTTTGGATAATATTCATTATCTTGGTCCTTTCTCCGTTCCATGCGCGAAACGACAATATCATCATAACACCACTGGAAAAAACATGCAAGAGGCGTTTTGCGGCGTTCTCAGTTATCCCCGTTCAGGGCGCTGAACCCCTCGCCCAAGGTTTCGTGGGTGTCGGTGATGAACATGAAAGCTTTTCCGTCCTCCTGATGGACGATTTTTTTCATGGGGATCACTTCCCGCTGGGTCACCACGCTGATGAGCAGGGTGTGGTTTTTCCCGCTGTACGCGCCGGTGGCGGACAGCATGGTGACGCCCCGTTCCATCTCCCGAATGATGCGGCCGGAGATGTTTTCTGCTTGGTTGGTGATGATGAAGCATGCCTTGGACGAACCAAAGCCGGCCAGCACCAGATCCACCGCTTTGGCGCTGACGAAAATGCAAATGAGGGCGTACAGGGCGGCACGGGTGCTCATGGTGAAAGCGGCGCAAAGAATCACGGCGCAGTCCACCATAAACAGGAACATGCCCACGGTAACGATAGGGAATTTTTTATGCACCATGCGGGCGATCATGTCCGATCCGCCGGTGGTGGCCCCGCCCCGCAGGATCAGCCCTAAACCCACGCCCAGTACCAGCGCCCCGTATACCGAACCCAGCAGGATATCGTCGGTCAGGGGCGGCAGCCGCAAAAGATCAATGAACGCGGAAAACAGCAGCGTTGCGACAAGGGAACGGAACACGAACACCTTGCCCATGGCTTTCCAGCCGATCACAAACAAAGGCAGGTTCAGCGCCATGCTGGTGATACCCACCGGCCAGCCCCATAAGTAATTGAAAATGGTGGCGATGCCTGTAAGCCCTCCGGGGGCGATATTGTTGGGCACCAGGAACAGCGGGTATGCCGTGCCGCCGATCAGGCAGCCCAGCACGATTTCAATATAGGCGATCAGCCGCTCGTTTTTCAGGTGTTTTTGGGCAAAAGACGGCAAAAGAAAAACCTCCCTTCGGAGTGAGTGTGATTCATCAGACGGTATTGTATTCTTTCTTTTCTTTCGGTTTCCTTCCCTTTTTCAAAAAAATGTGCTATAATCCTTTCCTGGCGGTTTTCCGCGATTACCAAAAAAACGATAAGAGGTAGCTATGAATAAGAAAGATATTGGCGAAATCAAGCGCCGTTTCAATCTGGAGCACAACAATATCACCTGCATCCGGGGCTGCTATGTGAACAATCAGGGGGAAGTGATTTCCGCTTTCAGCCGTTCTCTGGTGGGCATGGCGCAGGAAGAAACGGAAAAATACTTAGCGATTTTTAAGCGCACCCTGTCCGGAACCCAGGGGCAGAACCTGATCGATATCGATTTCGACCCGGAGCGGATTTCCGGGTCCCCCGAGCATCAATTGCTGACCGCCCTTAAGGATACCGCTCTCAAGGACGATGAAACGGTGGAATATTTCTTTCAGCAGATCATCGCCAATCTGAAAATGGAGGACCATTATCTGATCCTTCTCATGCACGACGGCTACGACGTGCCTTACCGCTCCAAGCAGGATGACAGCAAGGATTTGGAAATGTCCGACGAGGTGTTTCATTACATCCTGTGCAGCGTATGTCCGGTAAAGCTCACCAAGCCCACCCTTTCCTATGACGCGGGCAGCAATGATTTCCGCAGCAAGGAGTCGGACTGGATCGTGGGAGCGCCGGAAATGGGTTTCCTGTTCCCTGCCTTTGAGGAAAGGGCCGCTAATATTTCTCAAGCCCTTTACTATACCAGGGACACATCGGAAAGCCATGATGATTTCGTAAACGCTGTGTTCCGGTCCGACCTGCCCATGCCCGCGGAACAGCAGCGGGAGGTATTCCAAACCCTGCTGGAGCAAACGCTGCGGGAGGAATGCAGTATGGAAGTGATGCAGGCGGTGCACGAGCAGGTAATGGAAAAATTGGAAGAACAGAAGGCGGACAAGCATGCCGAGCCTTTAAAGCTGACCAAGTATGATGTGACGGACGTGCTGGCGGAATGCGGCGTATCCACCGCCCGCATGGAAGCCTTTAATGATCAGTACGACCAGGCGTTCGGCGAACAGGCCCGCATCAGCGCCGTGAACATCACCAGCCCCAAGCAGTTTGAGGTAAAAACGCCCAGCGTGATGATCAAAATCAATTCCGATCGAACCGACCTGGTGGAAACACGGGTGATCGACGGCCACGCCTACATTCTCATCCGCGCCGACGAGGGCGTGGAGGTGAACGGCGTGAGCGTGACGGTGTGACGATACGCGATCTGTCAGCATGGACAGCATAAGCAAGAGAACCGGCCAGGAAAGGCCGATCCTCTTGTTTTTTTCAGTCCCCATCGATTATCGTTTATAAGCCAGTACCGGCGTACCGGCCCGGGGAGAGGCCGGCATAGATGGATTGAGCCGGTTGATTTCGTCCAGCGGCAGGCGGCAGCGTTTGGCCGCGTCCCACAGGGTTTCACCCGGCTGGAGGTAATACAGCGTGATGCCCCGAAACGTTTCCTGGGCCGGTACGGGCTGCGCGTCCACTAACACCTGAGCTTCCTGCTTGCGCACGCCGTCGGCGTTCAGGCGCAGGATATATTTGATTTCGGCCCGGTCACCCGTCACCGCGCTGGGATCTACCTGGGACGCGGAAAGGAATAGATGATCTTCCGGCAGCGCCTGGGTGTCGAACAGGATATGGAAGGGTTCTTCCTGACGCACGCTTACAGGGACCGCGCTGTCATCGGTCTGATAAATCAGCGTGATATCCAGAATGCCGTCCGCCGCCAATTTATCCTTCTGCCGCTGGGCTTCCACCAGCACGGGGCGCACGAAGGCCAGCAGCGCCGTTTTCATCCGGGGGCTGCCCTCCGGCAGGGTGAGCACCGTGCGTCCGCTTTCCGCCGCGGTTTCGTTTACGGTACCGTCCCGGAACACCACCTGCTGAGCGCGCGTTTCCAAGGCGTCCCCTTCGGTGGTGAATACGTCCTTGAGCACGGTCAGGCTGCTGTCCTCCACGGCGGTCATTTCCGTGGTCAACTGGATTTCCGCCCGCATGATCCGTCCGTTTTCGCTCTCCTGGCTCAGCACCGCCGTATCCCGTACCAGGGTGCGGGCGGTCAGCGCGCTGCCCATGGCGCCGGAAAGCGTCACCTGCTGCTCGTAAGGGGCGGTATGGCGGGTGTATACCAGGGGACGGCCCGGCAGATCGGCAGTGTGACAGGCTTCGATGGCCACGGTGCCGGTCACCGTAGCCACACCGTCGCTGCCCGCCAGAATATCTTCCACCTGCGCCTGGGCTGTGGCGAAAAGAGTATCCTTGATTTTCAGCACGTCGGACAGTTCAAATTCTTCCCGCAGCAAGGTCTGGCTTTCTCCTTCGCCCACCGTGCGCTGCAAGGCGATGACTTGGGTGGCCCGCTCCACGGGCATATCCGGGGCCGCGTCCTGGATATAGGATACGGACCGGGGCAGCGCAGCTTCCGCCGTCAAATTGACGATGGCCTGGAGCAGAAGACGTCCGTTGAAGGTTTTGGCAGAGGCGCGCTGCACCTGCGCCCGTGGCTTTAAGCGCACCGCGGCGGGAGGGGTATCCTCCACGGTCAGGGGCATGGCCTGGGAAAAGTCCGCCGACGCCTCCAGGGCGTTCACGCGGGCAAGATCGCCCTGGGCGTACAATACGTGAAAGGTCACCCGTCCGTCCGCTGTGATGCGGCTGCCCGCCAGCTCGCCGCCGTTCACCTGCACCGTCGCGTCGGTGTAATAGACCCTTGCTTCTTCCCGCAGTCCGCCCGGCAGCGCTACCTCAGCCTCCACCGTCACTTGGGTGGGCTTGGCGGAAATGATTTGCTCTGTTTCCATATTTTCACGAATCCATTGCATTTCCATATCGTTCCCTCCTATCAATCCTGTCCATGGTTATGCGGGAACACCTGGAAATATACGCGCTTAATATTTCCCCTCATCGGGACAGCTTTGCGAAGAAATTGTATACGATAAAGGGCCACCGTTTTCGCGGCAGCCCCTTAAATACCGGGTCAAAATGGATCAAGCGGCTTTTTCTTCCTTGGCTTCGGGGAAGATGATCTTGTTGACGAAGAAGAAGATCACCATGGATACGCCGCCGTTGAGGACGGTGGTGCCGATGTTGTATATCCAGTCGGGTACGAACTTGGCGGCCACGGCTACCCAGATGCAGTTGATGGAATTCACGATGCAGGTGATCACGATGAACGCCAGCAGATACCACAGCATTTGATACCAGATATTCCCCTTGCTGCGGAAAACCAGGCTGCGCTGAATGGGGAAGTTGATGCACTCGCCGATCACCATGGCGATCATGTAAGCTACGAAGTACCTCAGGCCCCCGTGGGCGGCGTCATAGCCTAAGATGTTCCATTTGAAGGTTTCTCCAAACAGCGTCACGTCAATGCCCGGCCACCCAAAATCCTTTTCGGGCAGACTGGTGAGCAGTTTGGGCAGGAATTGCAGAATCAGGTATTTGAGCACCGTGACCGCGTTGCTCACGATCACAAACAGCCCGCCCTCCCGAATCCATTTGGCGGCGGCGGGATGCTTTTCGGCAAAGTCGCTCCAGAATTTCATTTTGTATCACTCCTGTACGCATCTTCAGTATGAAAGCACAGTCCTGCCAAAGAGCAGGCCTGTTCTCTCCGCTTCATCATAAGTGAAATAACGCTCATTGCCAAGGCTGGTTAAAAAAACGAATTTTTCTGCCTGTTGTGTTTGATTGACGCAAAAGGACGGCGTCAGGATGCGGGATTGGTTTCCTGGCCGTTGCCGAAAACCTGCTTTTGCAGCCGCTGGCCGGTAGGCGTCGCCGCCAGGCCGCCTTTGGCCGTCTCCTTAAGGGAATCAGGCAGCGCGTCGCCCACCCTGCGCATGGCGTCCAAGCATTCGTCCACGGGGATTTTGGCTTCGATGCCCGCCAGGGCCAGATCGGCGCTGGAAAAGGCAATCACCAGGCCGGATACGTTTCGTTTGATGCAGGGGATTTCCACCAGCCCGGCCACCGGGTCGCATACCAGCCCCAGCTGATTGGCGATGGCGATGGCGCAGGCGTCCGCGCACTGAGCGGGGGTGCCGCCCATCAACTCCACCAGGGCCGCCGCGGCCATGGCTGCGGCGCTGCCGCATTCCGCCTGACAGCCGCCCTGGGCTCCCGCCACGCTGGCGCGTCCGGCGATCACCATGCCGAAAGCCCCGGCGGTAAACATGGACATGACCACGGCTTTTTCATCAAATCCCCGATCCTCCCATAGGGATACCAGACAGCCGGGCAGGATGCCGCAGCTGCCCGCCGTGGGGGCGGCTACGATTTTGCCCATGGAAGCGTTGCATCCGGCTACGGCCAGCGCCCGGGAAATGGCCTTTGACAGCAGCGTGCCGCATAAGCCCCCGCCGTTTTGTTCGGCGTAGGCTTTCATTTTATAACCCTCGCCGCCAGTGAGGCCGGACATGGATTTCTGGTTTTCCTCCTGGCCCGCTTTCACGGAGGCGTTCATCACCAGGAAATCCAGTTCCATTTTTTCATATAGCTCCATGGGAGAAAGCTCCATGGCTTCGGCCTGATCGGCAAGCACCAGTTCGCTGATTTTTAAGCCCCGCTTTTCCGCTTCCCGCACCAGTTCGCCGATGGAATCGTATGTCAGCATCTTTCTTCGCTCCTTCCATTATATCCGGCGCACCAGAATCGCGTTGGTAACGTGTTCAATATGCCGGATAGCGCTGATCAGCTCTTCCGGCGGCTGGCCGTCGATCTCAATGGTCATGATTGCGTCGCCGCCCTTACGCTGCCGGGTCAGATGAAAATTGGATATGTTCAGCTCCGCGTATTCCCAATGCATGAGCTGCGTCACTGCGGCAATGACACCCGGCTTGTCCCGGTGCATGACCAGGATGGTGTTGTTTTCCCCGTTGAATTCCACTTTCATCCCGTCGATCTGGTTCACCAGGATATTTCCGCCGCCCACGCTGGCGCCCTGCATTACGCCCTCTCCGCCGTCTTCCAAGAAATAATGGATGCGGGCGGTGTTGGGATGGGCGTCCTTGATGTCCTCTTTGATAAATTCGTAGGCGATGCCCCGATCCCGCGCGATGGTCAGGGCGTCCCGGATTTCCGGCGAATAGCTGTGATAGCCCATGATGCCCGCCAGCAGCGCCCGGTCCGTTCCGTGGCCCTTGTAGGTCTGGGCAAAGGAGCCGGACAGGGTGATTTCCACCTTGCGAAGCTTTCGGCTGTCGATCAGCTTATTGGCTACCCGCCCCAAGCGCACCGCACCCGCTGTGTGGGAACTGGATGGCCCGATCATTACAGGGCCAATGATGTCAAAAACGTTCATGGCGTTTCCCCCTGATTTTTCTTTTTGGTGCGGAAAAGGTATTGGCTTTTGTTTATTATAGCCGGTATTTGGCCGGAAATCAAATAAATTATTATCGCCGGTCAGACGCCTGTTGGATAACGGTTATCAGGGAATCCACAAATTCGGAAAATTCGGAAAACCACGGGAATAATTCGGAAAATCCCTTGACATCTGGCCGTTGGACGGCTATACTGTAATAGCTGTTTTTGTGGCGATCTGATCACAATGCGCAAGCTGAATGCCAAACAGGCATTTTGAAACTTAGAAGGAGTTGTTGCCATCATGAAACGTACTTATCAGCCCAAGAAACGCCAGCGCAATAAGGTGCACGGTTTCCGCGCCCGCATGAGCACCAAGAATGGACGGCGCGTGCTGTCCCGCCGCCGCAACCGCGGCCGGAAGGAACTGACGGTCTGATCCGTTCGCTCCAGCTTTCTTGCATTGCATGGCTTAGCCCGCCCCTGCCGCTTGCCAGAAGAGTCTGACCTGTGGGGGGCGGGTTTGTTCGTGCGTAATTCCGCCCGGAGGATGAGATGGAAAAGCAGTATCGCCTGCGCAAAAACGGGCAGTTCCGCTATGTATACAAAAAAGGAAAAGGAAGCGCCTGCAAGGAAATCTCTCTGGGCTATGTGAAAGGCAACAGGCTGCTGGCCGGATTCGCGGTGAGCAAGAAAATCGGTAACGCGGTGACCAGGAACCGGGTGAAGCGCCGCCTGCGGGAAGCGTTCCGCCTGGAGCTGCCGGGCCTCAAAAAAGGCCTGTACGTGGTCACGGCCAGGGAGCCGTCCGCCCAGGCGGATTACCATAAGCTGGCGGGATCCCTCAAATACCTGCTCAGAAAGCAGGGGCTGTATCAGGAAGAAAAGCAATGAAGAAACTGATGCTGTTTCTGATCCGGTTCTATAAGCGGAACATCAGCCCCCATACAAAACCGGCTTGCCGCTATATCCCCACATGCTCGGAATACGCGCAGACAGCCATTGAACGTTTCGGGGCGGCCCGGGGCGGCGCCATGGCTATGAAGCGCATCCTGCGCTGCAATCCCTTTTTCAAGGGAGGATACGATCCGGTGCCGGAAGCACCCAGCGCTATCATTAGGAGGGACGAAAATCCTTGAGTGCCATAAATGATTTTTTGTACAACGTGCTGGTGGGCATCAACAGCGTGATTGGCAATTACGGCGTGTCCATCATCGTGTTTACCATGCTGATCCGCATGATCTGCATGCCCTTTGACTACAAGAGCCGCAAGGGCATGCGCAAAATGAGCACCATCCAGCCCAAGCTGAACGAGCTGCAGCGGAAATACGGCAATGACAAGCAGAAATTCCAGCAGAAGCAGGCGGAATTGATGCGCAAAGAAGGCTACAATCCCCTGTCCGGCTGCCTGCCGCTGCTTTTGACCTGGCCCATCATGATCGCCATGTTCAGCGCCATGCGTGTCATCGCCAATGAACAGCTTGCCATGCAGGCGTTCCGGTATCTGGCGGGGGAGACGCAGATCGTGACCGCTGCGGAGCGGTTCCTGTGGGTCAAGAATATCTGGATGACGGATTCCTTCTTTACGCCCGTGGTGCCCACGGCCCAGGCCCTGAACCAATTGACGGCGGACGTGTGGCAGAAGGCCTATAACCTGCTTTCCGAAAGCCAGGTGCAGGCCATCGCCCAGAATATCGCCCTGGTTTCCGAAAGCGCCCTGGACTTCGGCGCCAGCACGTATCAGGCCAGCGTGCAGAACATCATCACCGCCTTGGGCCAGGTGCCCGCTTATGTTGCGGCTGTGGAGCCTGTGGCGGGCTGGAGCGGCCTGAATTTCTATCTGTTTTCCATTACGCTGTACCAGCAGTATAACGGCATGCTGCTGCTGCCGATCCTGGCCGGCGTATCCCAGGTGCTCCAATACAAGTTCAATCCCGCCATGCAGGATCAGAACCAGACTGCTGCCAACGGTCAGGGTCAGGGCATGGGCAACTTCATGAAGTATTTCTTCCCCATCCTGTCCGTGTTCTGGTGCTTGACCTCTAACGCGGCGTTTGCCGTGTATTGGGTGGCGTCCACCGTGATCATGTGGATCCAGAGCGTGCTGATCACCAAATACCTGGAAAAGAAGGATAAGGAACAAGCGCAGGCTGTTGCCGGAGAGGGGTCTATAAAATAATGAAAGATTACGTAGTATCCGCCCGCACGATTGAAGAAGCTGTTTCCCAGGGCCTGGAGCATTTAGGCGTTTCCATCAGCGATGTAAAGGTGGATGTGATCGAGGAAGGCAGCAAGGGTCTGTTCGGCCTGTTTGGCTCCCGTCCCGCGAAGGTCCGGCTCACGCTGATGGAAGAGGAACAGCCGGTTGAAAACGTTGCCCGTTCGATCCTGGCCGACGTGATGAACGAGGAAGCGCCCAAGCAGCAGCCCAAGGCGGAAAAGTTCGCCGTAAAGCAGGAAAACGCTGCTGCTGAAAAGCCTGAAAAAGCCGCAAAGAGCCCCAAAACCGCTAAGGCGAAAAAGGAACAGGCCGAAGGCGAAGAAGCGGAAAAGCCCGCTCCCAAGCCCAGGAAGCCCCGGGAACCCAAGGCTGCCAAAGCTCCCAAGGAACCCAAGGAGCCGGTGGAAGCGAAGGAAATCGTTCCCGCTGAACAGGCGGATCGTGCCACCGCTGCCGGACGTGCCCAGGAATTCCTGCAGGAACTGACCCAGCTGATGGGTGTGAACGTATCCGTAGCCGTAGCAACGGATGAAGAAGGCAACGTGCGCGTGAACATGGATGGGGATACCTTGGGCATCCTGATCGGACGCCGGGGCGAAACCCTGGACGCCTTGCAGTATCTCACCAGTCTGCGGGTAAACCGGGGCCAGAGCAACTACACCCGCGTGACCCTGGATACCGAAGGATACCGCGCGAAGCGGGAAGAAGCTTTGGTGCGCCTGGCGAACCGGATGGCCAACCGCGCCCAGAAGACGGGCCGCAAGGTGAGCTTGGAGCCCATGAATCCTTACGAGCGCCGCATCCTTCACAGCGCCCTGCAGGATCATCCCACCGTCACCACCCATTCCGAAGGCGAAGAACCCAACCGGCATGTGGTGATCTCCCTGAAAAACTGATCGATGATCTATGACTTGCTTCCCGGCAAAGCGCCGGGAAGTTTTTTCATGCAAAAATACTGCCGCTTGCAGCGGCAGCAAAAGAGAAAGCGATTCGGTTAGCGGTCCATGGTTCCCGTCAGGTACAGATTGCCGCGGGCTTTGCATTCATCCCGGCTGACGAATTTCTCGGAAATCAATTCGCCGTTCTGCCATTTTTGCAGGTAGGTTTCATTGATTACGCCATCCCGGGCTTTTCGCACCAGATAAGGTTCCTCGTCTTTATAGGTAACGTAGGTATGATCCGTATCTTTCTCGTAGGTATCCGACAGGGGAGCGGGGATCGTTTCCACCGTTTCGGTGCGCAGGGAATAGCTGATGCCGTCGCCTAAACTGGGACCGTAGATGCGGACCTCGCATTCGTATTTGTTCTTTTTCACTTCCCGCACGTGGGCGGTAATGTAGATACTGCCGGTGCTGTTATTGCGGAGCACCAGATCATGCCTGCCATACACCACGGTGGCGTCCTGACCGAAAACGGTATAAGACACGGGATCGGAATGGGAAATGCGGCTGACGATTTCCAGGTTGGATTGCAGCGCCGCCAAATACAGGGTGGTGCTTGCCTGGCATACGCCGCCGCCCACGCCCAACTTTTCCCGGCCCAGCTCGTATTCAATGGCGTATTTGTAGCCGTTTTTCAGGGTGCGGTCCAGCGTAACGGTATTGAAGCTGAGCTTTTTGCCCGGTTCCACGATCTGCCCGTTAATGCGGGAAAAGGCGGTGCGGATGTTGTCGGTGCGGTCGGCGGTGGAGGTGGAGGAAACGGGCGTGGTGGCTTCGTGGAGCAAAGCGACCTGGCTGCGGATCTCCGCCGTTTTCACCTTGGCGGGGACCTCGGTGGGCCGTACCTCCAGGGAGCCGCTTTGAGCGGAGGCTGCCATGGCCAGAATCTCGTTTTTCAAGTTCTCCGTGTCCAGCGTGGAGCCGGGAATATCGCCCTGGATCAGGAACGGATCGTTCTGATCAGGATAAAATCCCACCAGGTAAGCATCCACCGGATCATAGGTCAATTGTTCCTGAATCTGGCTCAGTATGTGATCCAGCCGTTCTTCCTTTAAATCGCTCGCGGTGGTATAAGCATAGACGGGCGCCGCGGCCAGCGCATCCAATTGCGACTTTCTCTCGTCCAGGGTGCCTGTTTTGCCTTTTTTATACAAATTCTCCAGCAGGGAGTAAACGGAGCCGATATCGGTGGAGATTTCCAAATCAGCGTAGCTCAGGGTGTAAAACACGTGGTTTTGATAAGTCAGGGACAGGCTCCAGCTGTTTTCGCGGGCCTTGATCTGCTGCACTACGGCGTCGATGCCCTCCTGCGCCGTTAAGCCGCCCAGGGAAATGCCGTCAACATAAATGTTTGGAAGAAAAACCTGCTGATAGGGCGCTAATTCCGCCGCCAGTGTATTCTGACGGTTTCTTTCCTGGGTATATTGATAAAGCGTGTAACCGCTCGCCAACGCGGCGCATAATGCCGCCGCGATGATCACGATCAGCAGCGCTTTGCTTTTCTTTTTCTTTGGCGGCTGATAGCCTTGCTGGAAATTCATGTCCGTTCTCCTTAAAGCGCGAATTGCCCTTTTGATTCGGTCGGCGTTCCGTGAACGTCATTTCCGCCGCCGTCAAAAGGACAAAGCGCGTTTTTATGGTGCGTAAGCTGATTTTGCTGTCCGGTACAGCGCCCAGGCGTCGTCGCAGGCGTTTGGCCAAAAGTCGGCTGTTTCGCCGATCTGGCCGTGGCTGGATGTTCCGTCGTGGAAATCGCTGCCGCCGGTCACAAGCAACCCGCGCTGTCGAGCAAGCCTGTCCCAATAGGGATAGTTGCCCTGATTGGCGGGATGATAGACTTCCAGGCCCCGCAGCCCCGAATCCTGCCATACCTTCAGCATGGGCAGCAGCTTTTCCAAGGGCCATCGGATCAGACCGGGATGCGCCAGCACGGGCACAGCGCCGCGATCCCGCAGCAGGGAAATAGCCTGGCTGGCGGTCATGGAGGCGCGGGGCAGATAAGCGGGCCTGCCTTTCCCCAAGTACTGGTCAAATGCCTGCTGCACGCTTTCCACAAAGCCCCGTTCCATCATCGCCCGGGCCAGATGGGGCCGCCCCAAGCTGCTTCCCGCGCTGGTTACCACTTCCTCTATGGGAAGCTCCATTCCTAAGGCTTTCAATTTGGTGGCCATGGCAAGAATGCGGTTCCGCCGGTCCTGGGCAGCCTGGGCCAAGCAGGCGGTGAGCACCTCATCGCCGTACCTGACGCCGTAACCTAAGATATGGATTTCGTCGTCGCCCTCCGTGCTGATTTCCACCCCCGGCAGAAAGGCCAAACCCCGGTCGTAAGCGGCGTCGGCAGCCTGCGGGAGGGCGTCCAGGGTATCATGATCCGTGACGGAGAAAAAAGTAACGTTGGCGCGCTGCACCAGCCGGGCAATTTGAAAGGCGTCAAAAAGCCCGTCGGAGGCGGTGGTATGCAGGTGCAGGTCAGGCCGGATCATTCTTGGGTTTCCTCCATGGCAGGCTCCGATCCTGCCTCTTGTGTCTGTTCAGGCAGGGAGGAAGGGTCGGGCGCGTCGATAAACGCCACGAAATCCTCCCGGGACAGGGTTTCTTTTTCGATCAACAGCTGGGCCAAGCCTTCCAGCTTTTCCTGATGTTCTTTCAGGGTGTTCATGGATAGTTCATAGCAGGAACGCAGCAGATCGCCCACCTCGCGGTCGATGGCGGCGGCGGTTTCCTCACTGAATTCGCGGTTCTGGGCAAAGCTATTGCCCAAGAATACTTCCTGTTCGCTGTCCAGGAAGATGGTGCCGATTTTTTCGCTCATACCGTAGCGGGTCACCATAGCACGGCAGATGCTGGTAGCATGCTGCAAATCGCTCTGCGCTCCGGTATAGATATCGTTGAAAATCAGCTTTTCCGCCGCGTGGCCGCCCAAGCTCATAGCGGTGCGCTGCAAAAGCTGGCTGCGGCTGATATTATCCAGCTCCTTGCTGGGCAGGGACAGGGTAAAGCCGCCCGCGCCGCCGCGAGGAACCACGGTGATGGTGTGCACATCATCGCACAGGGGCAGGTAATGGCCCACGATGGCGTGGCCCGCTTCGTGATAGGCCACCAGCTTGCGGTCTTCTTCCAGCACCTTGTGACTCTTCTTTTCGGGTCCCATCTGGATGCGTTCCACAGCCTCGATCAGATGCGCCTGGGTGATGACGGTTTGCTTTTCCCTGGCTGCCTGGATGGCGCCCTCGTTCATGATGTTTTCCAGGTCCGCGCCGGTGGCGTAAGGCGTGCGCTTGGCGATGTTTTCCAGGTCCACGTCCTCTCCCAGGGGCTTGCCCTTGGAATGTACTTTCAGGATGGCGACGCGGCCATTGATATCGGGATAATTTACCGTCACCTGGCGGTCAAAACGACCGGGACGCAGCAAAGCGGGGTCTAAGATATCCCGCCGGTTGGTGGCGGCCATCACGATCACACCTTCATTGGTGGAGAAGCCGTCCATTTCCACCAAAAGCTGGTTCAGGGTCTGTTCCCGTTCGTCGTGTCCGCCGCCCAAGCCCGCGCCACGGTGACGGCCTACGGCGTCGATTTCGTCGATGAACACGATGCTGGGGGCGTTGCGCTTGGCCTGCTCAAACAAATCGCGCACGCGGCTGGCGCCGACACCCACGAACATTTCCACAAAGTCCGAACCGGAAATGGAGAAGAAGGGCACGTTGGCTTCTCCAGCCACGGCCTTGGCCAGCAGCGTTTTGCCTGTGCCGGGAGGACCCACAAGCAGCACGCCCTTGGGAATGCGCGCGCCAAGGTCCACATAATGCTTGGGATTTTTCAGGAAATCCACGATTTCCTTCAGTTCTTCCTTTTCTTCCTCCGCGCCGGCCACCTGGGCGAAAGTCACCTTGTTTTTGCTGGGGTCCACCATGGCGGCCCGGGATTTGCCAAAATTCATCACCCGGCCGCCGCCGCCGGTCTGCTGGCGCATGATGTACCACCACATGACCATCAGCAGCACCACGGGGATCAGATAAGGCAGCAGTTCCAGATACCAGGGTGTCGTGACGGGAGCGAGATATTCGATCTCAAAGGTCAAATCCTCAACAGACACGATATCGATGTCCTTGCCCAGCTCGTTTGCTCTTAAAGTGAGCACGGTATCATAAAAATCCGGGCCAATGGTAGTTTCAAAATCGTAAGCGCGGGAGGGATAATCGGAACGGGAAATACGGCTGTCCTTCAGTCGCCCCACCAGGTTATATCCGCGGATGGATACCCGGTCGATTTCTCCTTTTTCGATCATTTGCAGCAAGTCGGGATACTCGATGCGCTTGTCTACCGTGTTGGTCCCGCCGGACAAAACCACGATCAGGAAAATAAAGGCGGCGATCATGATAACGTAGCCGATCAGCCCACGAGATACTTTTCGCAAAATCCTGTCCTCCTAAAATTCCGTGAATCAGATAATGATTATAACATAAATCGCCTAAAAAGGACAGCGGTCCCGGCACTTATTTTTCATAAATCCGGGGATGCAGCACGCCGATATCCGGCAGATTGCGATATTTTTCATCAAAATCCAGGCCGTAGCCCACCACAAAGGCGTCGGGGATGTCGAAACAGGAATAGTCCACATTCAGCTCTACCCTCCGGCGGGCGGGCTTATCCAGCAATGTTACGATGGAAATAGAAGCGGCTTGCCGGTTGGCGAACACCTTTTTGAGGTAGGACAGGGTCATGCCGCTGTCCACGATATCCTCCACCAGCACCACATGCTTGCCTACCACGGGTTTGTCCAGGTCTTTGACGATCTTGACCACGCCGGTGGTTTTGGTGCTGCTTCCGTAGCTGGAAACGACCATGAAATCGGTGGTCAGGGGCAGGTCGATTTCCCGGATCAGGTCGGTGAAAAACACGCTGGCCCCTTTCAGGATGCACACGAACACCGGGCTTTCACCACGGAATTTTTCCGTCAGCTTTTGTCCCAGCTCCTTCACGGACTTGGCGATTTCTTCCCGGGTCACCAGGATTTTTTCCAGATCCTGATACAGTACGGCGTTGGTATCCATTCCTTTTCTCCTATCTATCGTTATTTTGAACGGGCACGCAGGATTTTTCACCCGGCAGGAATCCTTCATAAGTGATCAGCACGGCGTCGTCCCCAGGAGTGACCCGGGCCGCCTCGGCCGCGCCCACGCCGATGGCCCAAACGACCTTATCACCCACGCACAGCAAGGGAACATAGCGGCGGAAGGGGCGGGGAATCTTTTTATCCACGAAATAATCCTGCATGGACTTGCTTCCTTCAGCGCCCAGCGGATGAATTCTGTCGCCTGGCTGCGTAAAGCGCAGGCTGCACTGCTCATACACGCTTTTTTTCATGGCTTGCGACATGATTCCGTCCCCTGTTTCCCCGTTCCAGGGCTGCGCGTACAACGTGCCGGGCTCGGGCGGGATTTCCCGATCCGCCGGGGGCAGAAAATGCAGGTACTCCCTGGAACATTCCGCCCGCCAGCCCTCAGGCAGGTTCATTTTTTGGCCGGGGGAAAGGTGCATCAATCGTTCCGTGGTTTCATAGTCCAGCTTCACCGGACAGGAAAGCCGAAGCGCGTGCCGGCGTAAGGCGGGATGCAGCCGCAGAAGCGGATCATACCGAACCCACCGGCAGGGATCATGCAGGCAGGCGTTGTTCTCCCGTTCCAAAAACAGCTTCGCTTCATGGCGGAAGTAGGCTTCCTCTTCCGAAAGGATCTTAGCGGCGCGGCCCATGGCTTCCTCCGCGCGGGGGAACCGGGCCGCAACGGCGGGAAGCACCTGATGGCGAATATAATTGCGCAGGTAATCGTCCCCGGCGTTGGTTTCATCTTCCCGCCAGGAAATGCCATTCTCCCGCAGGGCGGCGCGGATGATTTCCGGGGGTACGGACAGCCATGGACGCCAGAGAACGATCCCTTCGCCGTGTCTGGGACGCTTCGCCATGGCGGATAAGCCTCCGCCGCCGCTGCCCCGGAACAGGTGCAGCAGCATGGTTTCCGCCTGGTCCTTTCGGTGATGGGCCAGGGCCAGGATCACCGTGCCGTTTTCCAAGCATGCTTCCCGCAGGGCCGCGTAGCGGGCTATGCGGGCGGCGTCCTCGCTTTTGCCCCGCACCTGGACCCTGTATATCCGGCAGGGGACGGCTAAGTCCCGGCACATCTGTTCCACGAAAGCGGCATCCTGACCGGAAGTGGGACGCAGGCCGTGATCCACATGCGCGGCGGAAAGAAAGAACCCTTCCTGTTCCGATAAAGCGCGCAAGGCGTGCAGCAATGCCACGGAATCCGCTCCGCCGGACACCGCGGCCATTACGCGGGGAGGCGATCCTAAGGATTTCCAGGACGCGCGGACCGTTTCCAACAAAAAAAGCCAATGTTCCATACCCTGCTATTGTACCCTGCAAAGGCTGGAAACGCAAGTGATTCTTGAGGATTTTCATATAAAATTATCATTTTTACAATGACAAAACGCGGGAATGCGCAAAACCCCGCAAAAAGGATTGTGCGCAGTATTGATTTTTCCGCTGCAAGCATTTACAATGAAGCTGTTATCAATCCTTGGCAAAGCAATCCGCCGCCAGAAAAGGGGGAGACATCCATGCAGCCTACGACTTACGTATGCGGCCACCGCAATCCGGACACGGACTCTATCGTTTCCGCTATGGCGTATGCCGCCCTTTGCAATACCCTGGGCGAAAATGACTATATTCCCGCCCGTTTGGGCCATTTGAACGATGAAACCAGCTTCCTGCTCAAGCGCTTTGGTTTCCAGCCGCCCATCTATATCACCACCGTGCGCACCCAGGTGAAGGATATCGATTTTGACCGGCCTCCCCGCTTAGGCGGCAGCGTACCGGTGAGCCACGCCTGGGAAATCATGCAGGGAAACCCCAATCTGAGCGCGCTACCCGTGACCCGTGAGGACGGATCGCTTCTGGGCATGATCACCGCTGGCGGTATCGCCGAAAGCGATATGCGCGCCATCGAGGTGCCTGTGCTGAAGGACGCGCCGGTGTACAACGTGCTGTCCGCTTTGGAGGGACACGTGCTCAACCGGCATGACAACGTGTTCGATGCTATCTCCGGTGAAGTGGTGATCGCCCTGCCCACCCCCAGCGAACCCCTGCGGGGCGTGAAAGAAGGGGCCGTGGTGATCTGCGGCGAGCAGGAAAACGTGGTGGAAAAAGCGCTGGAGCTGAAAGCCAACTGCATCATCCTGTGCCAGAGCAGCTTAGCGGAAAAATACCATGGCTATTCCTCCTCCACGTGTATCATCTCTACGCCTTACGATGCCTGGCGCACGGCGCGCATGCTGTATCAGGCCACGCCCGTGAGCCGCATCGCCAAAACAGATGAATTGGTGTGCTTCCATGAGGAAGATTTCCTGGACGACGTGCGGGACGCCGTGCTGCAGAGCCGCTACCGCAGCTATCCTGTGCTGGATCAGGACAACAAGGTGATCGGCACTTTGAGCCGCTTCCATTTGCTGCGGCCCCGGCGCAAGCGAATCGTGCTGGTGGATCATAACGAGCTGGCCCAGTCCGTATCGGGCCTGGATCAGGCGGAGCTGGTGGCGATTATCGACCATCACCGGCTGGCCGACGTGCAGACCGGGTATCCCGTGTTCATGCGCAACGAGCCCGTGGGCTCCACCACCACCATCGTAGCCACCATGTACCAGGAACACGGCCTGATGCCCAGTGAAAAAATGGCGGGCCTCATGGCGGCTGCTATCGTAAGCGACACCGTCATGTTCAAGTCGCCCACCACCACCAACCGAGACAAACGCATTGCCGAGAGGCTTTCCCGCATCGCGGGAATCGACCTGGAGGCCCTGGGCCGGGAAGTGTTCTCCGCCAGCAACGCGGACAAGGACGCGGAAACGCTGCTGAAAACGGACTTTAAGGAATTTAATATCGCCGAGCACAAAATCGGCATCAGCCAGATCACCACCATGGATTCCGCCCATATGCTGCTTCGCAAGGATGAATTCCTGGCGGAAATGGAGAAGGTGAAGAAAGAAAAGCAGTACGATATGATGCTGCTCATGATTACCGACGTGCTGCGGGAGGGCACGGAGCTGCTGTTTTTGGGCGATAAGGAAATCATCCGTCAGGCGTTCAATATGGGCGCGATCGATGGCGGCCATGTGTTCTTAAAGGGCGTTGTTTCCCGCAAAAAGCAGATGGTGCCCGCCCTGGCGGTGCTGTGGGGTTGACGAAGATGCTTGCGATTGAAACGGAACGCCTGACCATTACGGAATTTACCTTGGACATGGCGGAAGACGTGCAAAAAAATTCCCTGGACGAAGACAACCGCCGGTTCGTGCCGGACGAAGTGTTTGAAACGGTGGAGGAAGCCCGGGAAACGGTCGGATTTCTCATGTCCCGCTATGGGAGCGCCGAAGGGCCCTTCGTGTACCCGGTGCTGCTGAAAGCGGACCAAACGAATATCGGCTATGTGCAGCTGGCGCCGGTGGAGGATGGATGGGAAATCGGCTACCATATCGCTAAAAAGTACACCGGCAAGGGCTATGCCGCCGAGGCGGTGAAAGCGTTCCTGCCGGTGATGATGCAGGAACACCGTCTGAACCAGATCATCGGCATCTGCGTGGCTGAGAATTACGCTTCCCGCAGGGTGATGGAAAAGTGCGGATTTATCAAAATGTATGAAGGCATTGGGCCTTACCAGGGGAAGAATATCAATATCTGCCGTTATCAAAAAAATAACGAATAACGAAAACCGTCATTCGCGTTAAAGGCTGCTTTCTTGGAAGGGGGTCTGGGGGAAACCGTTCTTTGGCATCCAAAGAACGGTTTCCCCCAGAATCCTTTTTTGTTTACTCAATGGTGATACACTTGCAGGGGCACACGGCGGCGCAGGAGCCGCAGTGGGTGCACTTTTCGGGATCGATGCGGGCGAAGCCGTTTTCCACGGTGATGGCTTCGTACTGGCATTCTTTTTTGCAGCGGCCGCAGCCGATGCAGGCGTCCATGCAGACGGCGCGGGCAGTGCGGGCGGTGTCGCTGTTGCGGCAGCGCACGATCACGTTGGCGCTGACGGGGAGCAGTTTCAGCACGCCCCGGGGACAAGCTTTGACGCAAGAGCCGCAGGCGGTGCACTTATCGGGGTCCACGTGGGCGATGCCGTTTTTCATGCTGATGGCACCGAACGCGCACTTATCCATACAGTCGCCCAGGCCAAGGCAGGCAAAGCGGCAATCCTTGGGGCCGCCAGCCAGGCCCGCGGCGGTGGAGCAGCTCTGGTAGCCGTCGTACTGGTAGCGTTCTTTGGCGATGCCATTTTCGCCCTGACAGAGGACCCTGCAGACCAACTTTTCGGCGACCTGGGCTTCCTGGCCCATGATTTTGCCGATGGCTTTCGCGCCTTTTTCCCCGGCGGGGGCGCAGCCGTTGATGGGCGCTTCGCCCTTGACCACGGCGGCGGCAAAGCCGTCGCAGCCGGGATAGCCGCAGGCGCCGCAGTTGGCGCCGCCTAAGCATTCGCGCACCTGGGCCACCCGTTCATCCACTTCCACGTGGAACTTTTTGCTGGCAAAGGTCAGCACCGCGCCGAAAATGATACCTATCGCCCCTAACAGGATACCGGCATACAGAATGGTCATTTCGTTTCCCTCCTTATACCAAACCCTGGAAGCCCATGAAGGCCACGGCCATCAGCCCAGCGGAAACCAAGGTGATGGGGAAGCCCTTCATGCAGGCGGGGATCTTGCTGCTCTCCAGCCGTTCGCGCACGCCCGCCATCAGCACGATGGCCAGCAGGAAGCCCAGGGCGGAGAAGGTGCCGTTCAGCACGGCCTGGAGCAGGCCGTAAGCATTGTTCATGTTCAGGGTGGCCACGCCCAGCACCGCGCAGTTGGTGGTGATCAGGGGCAGGTAAATGCCTAAAGCGCTGTACAGGGTGGGGCTGCTCTTTTTCAGGAACATTTCCACAAACTGCACCAAGGCCGCGATGACCAGAATGAAGGAAATGGTGCTGATATAAGTGAGGTTCAAGGGCAGCAAAAGCAGGTTATAGATCAGCCAGCAGAAGAGGGATGCGATGGTCATGACGAAGGTAACGGCCAGGCCCATGCTCACGCTGGTTTCCACCTTGCTGGATACGCCTAAGAAGGGGCAGCAGCCTAAGAAACGGGAGAAGATGAAGTTATTGGTCAGAATGCAGCTGACCATGAACAGCAGGATTTCAGTAATGCTCATGCCGCCTGCGCCTCCTTCGCCGCGTTTTTCTTCTCGATTTTCTTAACGATCAGGTTGAACACGCCCAGCAGCAGGCCAAACGTCAGGAAGCCGCCGGAGGCCAGAACGATCAGCAACATGGGTTCGTAGGACGCGCCTAGCACATTGATGCCGAATACGCTGCCGCTGCCGATCAGTTCCCGGATGGTGCCGATAAGGGTCAGGGCCAGGGTGAAGCCGATGCCCATACCCAGGCCGTCAAAGGCGGAAGCAAGGGGCGGATTCTTGCTGGCGAAAGCTTCGGCCCGAGCTAAGATGATGCAGTTCACCACGATCAGGGGAATGAAGATGCCGAGGCTCTCATACAGGGAGGGAAGGAACGCCTGCATGAGCAATTGCACCATGGTCACGAAGGTGCAGATCACCACGATGAAAGCCGGGATGCGCACCTGATCGGGGATGAATTTCCGAAGCAGGGAAATGGCGATATTGGAGCATACCAACACGAAGGTGGCCGCCGCGCCCATGCCTAAGCCGTTCAGGGCGCTGGAGGTGACCGCTAGGGTGGGGCAGGTGCCCAGCACCAGGCGGAAGGTGGGGTTTTCGGGGATGATGCCATTGAAGAAGACTTTCCCCAGGCTCTTTTTCTCGCTCATGCTTTCTTAGCCTCCTTCTTCTGATAGCCGTAAATCTTTTGGGGCAGGAAGCGGTCGATGAGGGGGGTAGCAATATTCATCAGCAGAATGCCGTAGGTGACGCCCTCGGGATAATTGCCGAACTGACGGATGAGCACGATGATCAGGCCGATCAATACCGCGTAGATGATCTGCGCCACGGGCCGGATGGGGGAGGTGACGTAGTCGGTGGCCATGAAGACCGCGCCGAAGAGCACGCCGCCGGACAGGGTGGCGATCAGGGCGGATTCAAAGCCTTCGCCCACGATCAGCAGGGTGAACACGTACACGCTGCCTACCATGATCACTGGGATGCGCCAGGAAATGGTGGAGGTGAACACCAGGAACAGGAAGCCGATCAGGATGGCGATCTTGCTCACTTCACCGATGGTGCCGGGGATCTGGCCCAGCAGGCGCTGCATCAGGGTGTAGCTGCCGGGGCTGGACAGGGGCGTGGCGGCGGATACCGCGTCCACGCCCGCCTCAAAGAAGGTGGGGGCTACATAGGCAGAAGCGGCCATATGCACCGGCCAGGAGGCCAGCAGTACGGCGCGGGCCGCCAAAGCGGGATTGAGGAAATTATCGCCCAAGCCGCCGAACAATTGCTTCACGATGATGATGGCGAAAGCGCTGCCGATCATGGCCATCCACCAGGGAGCGGTAGAGGGGAGGTTCAGGCCCAGAATCAGGCCGGTGAGGATGGCGGAAAAATCGTTGATCCGCACGGGCTGGCGGGCGATCTTCTGCCACAGGAATTCGGAAAGCACCGCGCTTGCAACGGAAACGGCCAGCACCAGCAGGGCAGGAAAGCCGAAAGCGTACACGCCGACCAGCACCGTGGGCATCAGCGCGATGACGACATTCTGCATCAGCCGCGACGTGGTCAGCGGGTTATGCATATGCGGGGCGGTGGAGATTCTCAGGCTCATTTGGTCGCGCCTCCTTTCGCAGCGGCAGCGGCGGCCTTGGCCTTGGCTTCCGCGGTAATATGATCCTTGCAGAACTTAAAGGACGGCGTCAGCCACCGGCGGGACGGGCACTGGTAGGCGCAGGAACCGCACAGGATGCAGTCCATCACATGCAGCTTTTCCGCGGCGGCAAAATCGCTCTTATCGGCGGCCACCTTGATCTGGTAAGGGTTCAGGCCGATGGGGCAGGCGGCCACGCAGCGCCCGCAGTGGATGCAGGGGCTTTCGTCCCTGCTCTTGGCCTGCTTTTCATTCAGCACCACGATGCCGTTGCTGGATTTGAAAACGGGCATTTGGTCGTTGGGGATGGCGATGCCCGTCATCATGCCGCCGAATACGATCTTGCCGGGAGTTTCGGAATAGCCGCCGCATTCGCCGATGATGTCCTCGGTGATGGTGCCGACGCGGACCATCAGGTTGGAGGGCTTGCGCACGCAGCCGGTGACGGTGCAGATGCGCTGAATCAGGGGCTTGCCGTCGATGACGGCGTCGGCGATGGCGGCGCAGGTGCCCACGTTCAGTACAACCACGTGGGCCGCGATGGGCAGGCCCCCGGAGGGCACCTGACGGCCGGTGATGGCTTCGATCAGTTGTTTTTCACCGCCCTGGGGGTACTTGGTTTTGAGGGGCTGCACCGATACGCCCGCTCGGCCCTGCGCGGCCTTCATCATGGCCGCGATGGCTTCGGGTTTGTTATCCTCGATGCCGATGACGCCCTTTTCCACGTTCAGGGCCCGCATCACGGCCCGCAGGCCGTCCACGATGCGGGTGGAATGCTCCAGCATCAGGCGATAGTCCGCCGTCAGGTGGGTTTCGCATTCCGCGCCGTTGACCACGATGGTGTCGCAGGTAGCGCCCTGCTGGAAGGTGAGCTTCACATGGGTGGGGAAGGACGCGCCGCCCATGCCGGTGATGCCCGCGGCCTGAATGGCGGGGATCACGAGCTTGGGGTCCACCTGTTCCACGTTGCCCAGGGGATGGAGCTCCACCCAGGTATCGGCGAAGTCGTTTTTGATGGTGACGGCCTGCACGTTGCCCGCGCCTAAGGAGGGAATGGAATCCACGGCAATGACCTCGCCGCTGACGCTGGCGTGTACCGGCACGCTCATGAAGCCCTGAGCCTCGCCGATCACCTGGCCGATATCCACGTGGTCGCCCTTCTTTACGCAGGGTTTGGCGGGCGCGCCGATGTTCATGGCCATGGAAATGACCACCGTATCGGATACATATTCCCGGACGGGCAAATCGCGGGTGGCGCTTTTGCCCTCGTGCATGTTATGCAGGGGATGCACCCCCCGCTTAAATGTTTTCGTAAGCAATGTCCGTGCCTCCTTCTTCTCGATTTCGCCCGGTCACTGCTGCCCGGGAACGGGGTGCTCGTAAGCCTGATTGATGGCGATCACGATGGCGTTTACCGCGTAAGCGGGCACATCGCCGATGCTGCCCAAGAAATCCGCCGGGTCAAAGGGCAGTTCCTTGCCGATCAGCGCGGCATTGAGCTGCGCGTCATTCAGCATGGAAACATCCTCCCCTTCCAGCTTTTCGATGGGAATACCGGCAGGAGAAGTGTAAATAATCACAGCGCTCAGCTTGCCGCCGTCAAATCCGGCCAGCACGTTGTACTGGGAGAAGAACATGACGCAGCTGCCATAGCTGAGAGAGGAATCGGAATCACCGGAAACATCAGCCAGAACATCCCCCTGGCCGGGCGTTTGGCCGGTTTGACCAAACGCCTGGTTGAGGGCGACCGCCACAGCGGAGGCATAGGGCGTCATCTGGTTATTATCGAGGGGCAGGGCCGCGCCCACGAACAGGGCTTCCATGGCCTCCTGCTGGCTGCTGGGCGCGTATTCCGTATCGAGACCCGCCTGCTTGTCCGAAAGAATCAGGGCGTCTACCTTGCCGTCCTTAAAACGGGCGTCCACCTGAATGGCGGTGAAGAAGCAGAGCACTTCGCTGGTGTACCAATCGTCCTCACTGCCGGGCTGGGTCACGACGATGGCGGTGGGTTTGTCCGCGCCGCCGATGATTTGAGGTTCAGCGGCGGAGACGGGCTTGGTTTTCACCGCGCCGCCCTGGGCGTAATACGCCGCGTTGATGGCGCTGGCCACCAGAGCCGCTTCGGCGGTTTCCTGATCCTCCGCGGAAAGCGGCAGGGTGGCGGCCAGGAACAGGTTCTTCATTTCGGTATCCAGCTCGCTCAGGGTGTAATCCTGATCCGTGCCCGCCGGGCGATCCATGACCACCAGGCCTGCCACAGTATTTGAGACGAAGGAAACCTTCACCTGAAGATCGTTCTTCTTCGTGGCGATGCTCACGGAATTGCGGATATCCTTAAAGGCGGGGGCCGCCGCAGCCGTTTCTTCCTTCGCGGGTTCTTCGGCGGGTTCAGCTTCCGCGCCGCCTAAGCTCTTTTCGTAAGCGGCGTTCAGGGCGTCTACCACGGCGGTGCTGGTAATGGTCGCGCCGGCAATGGCGTCAATGTCGGCCAGGGCCAGCGGCGCCTGTTTGCCGATAAACTGCGCCTGGAATTCATCTTCCAGCGCTTTCGCGCCCAATCCGGTGGTTTCATTGAAGGAATCATCGCCGATGGAAATATAGGTGATCTTCCCGTCCGCGTCAAAGGCGACGGACACGGCCACGGGGCCGCCGAAGCCCTGCTGGCTGGCGGTGTACACACCCTCTTCGGGCGCTTCGGGCACGGTGACTTCCGCAGCTTCCTTCATAATGCCCTGGCTGGCATCGTAAGCGTCGTTCAGGGCGTTCACCACGGCGGTGGAGGAAATGGTGGCGCCAGTGATCACATCGATATCAGCCACTTCCAGCGGCATCTGCTTGCCAATGAACTGATACATGAAGTCGGGCTCGACTACGCCCGCGCCGATGTCCTCGGCGAAGGAATCGTCGCCCACGCTGATGTAGGAAACCTTGCCGTCCTCAAAGGCGGCTTCCACATACACCGGGCCACGGAAGCCGCTGGCCGTCGCGCTGTACACGCCTTCGGCAGGCTTTTCGGGCATGGTAGGCGTTTCGGGCACCACGATCTCCGCGCCGCCCGCGATGGCGTAAGCGCTGTTCAGGGCCTTTACCACGGCGGTGGAGGAAATGGTGGCACCGGCGATCACGTCGATGTCGGAAACCTCCAGCGGCATTTGTTTGCCGATGAACTGGATCATGAAGTCGGGCTCGATCACGCCCACGCCGATGTCCTCGGCGAAGTTCTCGTCGCCCACCTTGATGTAGGTGACTTTTCCGGCGCCGTCAAAGGCGGCTTCCACGTACACGGGGCCCCGGAAGCCTTTTTCAGACGCGCTGAACACGCCGTCGGCGGGTTTTTCAGGCATTTCCACACCGGCAATGCCCATCACGTCGGCCTTGATGTATTTCACGATGTCGTTCACGCCGTTGACCACGGCGGTGGTGGTGATGGTGGCGGAGGTCAAAGCGTCCACCGTGCTTTCCGTAGGCGTGCCGCCCGCCTTGATATAGCTGACGGGGTATACCTTTCCGGCAAACTGATCGGTGAAGGCGGGCTCCTTGGAGCGCGCGCCCAAACCGGCCGTTTCGGAGAAGCTGGAGCCGCCCACGGAAATGCCGCCGATGGTGAAGGTTTCGGGCGCGCCTGTGGTGTCCACGCCCGCGATCACCTCGACCTTGCCGCCAAAGCCGTTCACCGTTTTCTGGGCCACATAACCCACGGTGTTTCCCTCTTTGAGGCCGGCATAGGCCCAATCCACCGACGCGCCTTCATTCAGCGTCAGTTCTTCAAAGCTGTCCGCATCGGGCAGCGCGGCCTTGCGGGCATTGTCCGCCGCAAGCAGCGTCTGCTGTGCTATGGGCTCTTGGGTCAGGGCGTAGGTACCGCCCAGGGCGAGGCCTGCTGCCAAAGTGATGATCAGCAGCACGGCCCAACCAGGAAGCTGTTTCTTCACGTGGTTCCGTCCTCCTTGCTCTGTTTCCCGGAAGGAAAGGGAAACACTGTTTCTTCTTTATCCCCGGTACGCCCGGGAAAAGGGCCAACCCTGACCCTATGGAAACGTTGTAAGAGTGAAGTGTGGAGAGTGAGGGGCGGAGATTTTTTATTGATTATGATTCATGGAAAGATACAAATTATATAGTATCTTCACTCTCCGCTCTATCCCTTAGATGTCCGGCGCATTGGGATCCGGCGTATGGCTGGGCACGACCAGTTCCAAGTCTACATTGTTGGGCAGGCACAGCACGGAAGTACCCAAAATGCGCTGCTGGTAATTGTGGATGGTCACTTCGCCCTGCTGCACGCAAAGCTGATTATCGCAGGTGGAGGAGGCCATATAAAAGCCGTTTTCCGTCAGGTGGATCACATTCACCTTGCCGTTCCCCTGATCTACGGTCACGTCCCCCTCTTCGCCGATGGGATAAATGCCTGAGATGCGGCCATTTACGATGATATACAGGTAAGCTTCTGCCTCCGGTCCTTTGGCATTTTGCCCTTCATCGGGGGAAGCGGTGGGCGCGGGGGAGGCCTGCGACAGTTCTTCGATTTGCTGGATGATCTCTTCCTGACTGCGTTCCGCGCCGGGCAGCAGGAAGCGCGTGGCCAGGATCAGCCCTAAGGAAACAAGGAGCATCGCACCGATGACCAGCGCGTTTTTCATTCCGGGCTTCATACCGCGCCTCCCGCGTTTTTAAGAGACCGCAGGTACTGACCCATGCCGGAGGAAGCCTGCTCCGTGCCGTCCGACAGCATCCACAGGGCTTCCACACCGTCCATGCCTTCAATGAGCTTTAAACCGTCCTCAGCGGACAGCACGAACAGGGTGGTGCTCAAAAAGTCAGCCAGGGTGGAGCTTTCGCAGATGATCGTCACGGAAATCATTTTGGTGGAGGGGAACAGGGTTTCCGGGTCGATGATGTGGTGGTAGCGCTGCCCGTCCACTATGTAGTAGCGCCAGTAATCGCCGCTGGTGACCACGGTGAGACCGCGCACATCCACGATATCCTTGTACAGGCTGCCCGCGCCGGATTCATCGGGCCTCGGGTCCTGCACGCCCACGGCCCAATTGGCGCGCCCGTCCAGGGGCGCTTCGCCGGTGTAGACATTGCCGCCTAAGCTAAGCAGGAAAGAGGGCATATGCTCCGATAAATAGGGCACCGCCGCATCCGCGGCCCAGCCCTTGGCTACCGCGCCGATGTCCAGCGTGATTTCGGGATCGGCGAAGAATACGGTCTGTTTTTCGGCATCCAGGATCACCTGGCCCAAATCCGTATGCATGCTGGCGGCCTGCAGGGCGTCCATGGGCGGAAGCTTCGCGTTCGCGGGGTCGTTCAGGCCCGCTTCCCGGTATTCATGCCAGATGGACAGCACCGCGCCCATGGCGATGTTGGTGCTGCGGAGGCCTTTGTCCCATTGCTCCTTGCACCAGGATATCAAATCAAACAGCTCTTCGGGGATTTCCACGGGAGCCTCCGCCGCGTGGCGGTTCACATAATACAGGTTATTCAGGCCCTCATAGCCGTGATAGGCGTCGAAGATCCGGTCGCAGCGGCGCAGCAGCGCCATGGTATCCTCGTAGGCCTGATCAAATTCCTCCTGTGTGCGGGTATAGCCGATCAGCGTGATTTCCGTATTAAAAACGTCCAGCGCGCGGCGGGAAAACTTGGTATACACATTTTCGGAAATACCCATGGGGGAAGCCGCTGTAAGGGTCAACGTCAGGGTCAGCAGAAAACACAGAAAAGTAACGGATTTCAGTTTCATGAGGCCCTCGCTTTCCACGAAATTATGCAAATAAGTGCCACAAAAAGACAGGGCAGTTATTTCTTTTTGTATTATATCAAAGATAAAACAAGTGTACAAGATGTTTTTTCACACAATTATTGCAACTTTATGAAACAAATTCTTAACATAAACGGCATAAATTTGTATTGTTTCAGACATAAATTGGGGAAAGTTTTCCGCAAACCGGGCTTGTGCATTCGCGCCGAATCGTGTATACTAAATGCCGACCGTACACTCCGGTATTTAATTTGTAGAAAACCATGCGGACCGCGCCGTTTTCTTTTATAGCGGAAACGCGCGCTTTCGCTGGAAACGAGGAAGACATGGGGCTGTTGATTTTTTTGTTTTGGCTCACCCTGAACGGGCGGCTTACCTGGGAAATCGCGGGATTGGGCGCGGCGGTGACAGGAGCCGCTTTTGTGTTTCTGTGCCGCGCGTGCGATTGGTCGCTGAAAAAAGAAATCAGGCTGTACGCCGCGCTGCCGCTGCTGCTGGATTACGCATTCACCGTGATTTGGGAGATCATCAAGGCGAACTTAGCCATGTGCCGCTTGGTATACGGCGGGAAACCCGATCCTCGGGTGCGCACCATCCATACCGCCCTGAAAACGCGTTTTGCCAGAATGGCGCTGTCCAACGCCATTACCCTGACCCCCGGCACCATCACCCTGGCCTGCGAGGGCGACGCGCTGACCGTGCATTGCCTGACTCCGGCATTGGCCGGGAGCCTGGACCATCTCATCTTTGAAACCAAGCTGGAAAGAATCGAGGCGACGCTTCTTGGATAACGTGTACGCGCTGCTTTTGATCATCGCCATGAGCGTGCTGGGCATATGCCTGTTCGTTTGCCTGTTCCGCGCCTTTCGGGGGCCCACCCCGGCGGACCGGGTGATCGCCGTGAACATGACGGGCACCATCGTGATCACCATGATCCTGTTTTTAGCCCTGCTGCTCAAGGAAGGATACCTGGTGGATATCGCGCTGATTTACGCGATGCTCAGTTTCTTAGCCGTGGTGCTGCTGTGCCGCATATCCATCGGCGCGCACAGGGCCGTAAAGCAGAAGGAGGAAAACAGGGATGCTTGAATACCTTAGGCTTGGCCTGTTCGGCATCCTGCTTCTGGCGGGGCTGATCATTCAATTGACGGCGGTGCTGGGCGTGAACCGGTTCCGCTTCGCGGTGAACCGCATGCATCCGGCAGGCATGGCCGACACCTTGGGCCTTTTGCTCATGGCGCTTGCCGCCGTGGTATACGCCGGGTTTGACTGGATCACGGTGAAAATCCTGCTGGTGGTGGGGCTGTTCTGGATCACCAGCCCGGTGTGCAGCCATCTGATCGGCAGGCTGGTGCGGGAAACGGATGAAGAACATTTTGAAGCGGAGGCGAAGGAATGGAAACCCTGAACGTGATCCTGCTTTTGTTCATCATCGTCTGCGCCGCGGCGGTCGCCGTTACCCGGAATTTGCTGTCCGCCGTGATCATCTTTATGGCCCAGGGGCTGGTGCTGTCAGTGGTATGGATTTTGCTTCGTTCCCCTGACCTGGCCATCACGGAAGCCGCCGTGGGCGCGGGCGTTTCCTCCATTCTGATGTTCGCCGCGCTGAAAAAAATCCGGGCCATCGATGGGAAAGGAGAGCGGACGGATGAAAAAGAAAAATGACGCCTTTTCCCGTCTGCTCAATTGGCTGGAAAACGGGGATCAGGCCCTGGATAACGAGATGGAGGACGGGCTTTCGGAAGAATCCTGTCCTGAAAAAGCAAAACCGGCCAAAAAGAAAAAAAAGGCACCCAGACGTAAGCCTTTGAAAAACGCCGGTCAAAACAGGGTCCGCCGCGCCTACGCGGATTCTTGGTGGTACCGGCTCTGCGCCGCGGCCATCTGCGTCTCTCTGATCGGCCTGCTGCTGTACACCGTCGTGCGCATGCCGGAATTCGGCAACGCGGACACGCTGATTGACAGCGAGCTGACGGAATTTTATGTGGAGCATACTTTGGAAGAAACCGGCGCGGTGAATATCGTCACCGGCATCATTCTGGACTACCGCGGCTTCGATACCTTAGGGGAATCCCACGTGCTGTTCATCGCCGTGTGCACAGTGCTGCTGATGCTCAGCGTGCGGGGAGAAAAAAACGAAGCGCTGCGCCTCAAAGCCAATGAATACGAGCGGCATTTCGAGCCGGGGGATGACCTGATCCTCCAATCGGCGGCCTGCATTCTGTCGCCTCTGACCCTGGTGTTCGGCCTGTATATCATTTTCAACGGACATTTGTCCCCGGGCGGCGGTTTTTCCGGCGGGGCCATTTTGGGCGCTGGGCTGATTCTGTATCAGAACGCCTTCGGTTATGAGAAAACCGAACGGTTCTTCACTTACAAAACCTTCCGGTGGGTCTCGGTCTGCTCCCTGCTGTTTTATTCCGCCGCCAAGGGCTACCATTTCTTTACCGGGGCCAACGGCATGGAAAACGGCATTTCTCCCGGCGTGGCGGGCAACATCTTTTCCGCCGGGCTGCTGCTGCCGCTGAACTGCGCGGTGGGGTGCGTGGTGGCCTGCACCATGTACGCCCTGTATACCATGTTCAGAAAGGGGGAGTTCTGATGGAAAAGCTGATTTACGAGCACCTGGACGAGGTGACGGCACTGGTGCTGTTCGGCGTAGGCTTTACTCTGCTGCTGCTGGATAAAAACCTGATCAAGAAGATCATCGGCTTTTCCATGATGGACAGCGGGATTTATCTGTTTTTAGCTTCCTACGGCTATATCGAATCGCGCCTGGCACCGATTTATACCGATGGGATCACGGACCCGAACGCTTACGTAAACCCCCTGCCCGCCGGGCTGGTGCTGACCGGCATCGTGGTGGGCGTCAGCGTGACGGCGGTGATGCTGGGCCTGACTGTGCGCCTGTACCAGCGTTACCGCACCCTGGATATGGACGAAATTGCCGAACGGATTCGGGGAGAGGGGAAATGACCATGACGTGGTGGCAGAATCTTCCCCTGTTTCTGATCCTGTGTCCCCTGATGTGCGCGGCGGTCTGCTCAGCACTGAAAGGCAAGGCGGCCCGCGTGGTGATGACCGTTCTGGCCGGGCTGGAATGCTTAGGGATGGGCATTCTGCTATATTATACGGCGGTGGGGGATGAAAGCTTTGTGTACGCCATGGGCGAGATTGGCGCGCCATTCGGCAACGAGCTGCGTATCGGCCTGCTGGAATCGGTTGTTGGACTGGGCTTTTCTTTGGTGATGCTTACCTCCATTTTAGGCGGTTGGAAAAAGCTGACCGCGGACGTGGCCCCCAACCGGATGAACCTGTACGACTCCGTGATCTGCCTGCTGACGACCGCCATGGCGGCCATGGTGTTTACCAACGACCTGTTCACCGCCTACGTGTTCATTGAAATTTCCACCATCGCCGCCTGTGCTCTGATCTGCGCCAGCAATCAGGGGAAAACGCTGTTTTCCGCCGCGCGGTACATGATCATGAACCTGATGGGCAGCGGTTTGTTCCTGCTGGGGCTTTCGATGCTGTACTGCCTCACGGGGCACCTGCTCTTTCCCCAGCTGGGAGAGGGCGTGCGCAAGCTGCTGGAGGGTCAGCGGTATCCGGTGCCGCTGTATATGTCTTTCCTGCTGATGACCTTTGGCATCGCCGTCAAAAGCGCCCTGTATCCCTTCCATACCTGGCTGCCGGACGCCTACGGCAACGCCACTGCTACATCCAGCGCGGTGCTGTCTTCCCTGGTGTCCAAGCTGTATATTTTCCTGCTGATCAAGATCTTCATCCGCGCGGCGGGCTGGGAAGCTTTCGCCCGCAGGATCGAAGACGTGCTGCTGCTCTACGCGGCGGCGGGCATGATCATGGGTTCGGCGCACGCCATCCGGCAGCGCCATTTGACCCGCATGGTGGCCTATTCCTCCGTGGCGCAGATCGGATATGTTTTCTTGGGCATATCTCTGGGCACGGAGGCGGGCATGGCGGCGGCCGTCTATCATATCCTGGCCCATTCCGCCGCCAAATCCATGCTGTTCCTTTCCGCTAACCGCTTGCGGGAAGCCTCGGGAGATGAAGATACCTTTGCGGCGCTGCGGGGGAGCGCCCTGCGCGCACCGTTGGCCGGGCTGGCTTTTACGGTGGGCGCCTGCTCCCTGGTGGGTATTCCGGGATTGGGAGGGTTTTCCAGTAAGCTTTATTTAGCTTTTGCCGGTGTGGAACTGGGCGGATGGCGCATGGCGGTGACGTTAGGCGTGCTGGCAGTCAGCACGCTGCTGAACGTGGCCTATATGCTGCGCAGTTTGCTGGTTTTGTACCGGCAGCGGGAAGAAGGGTCAGAAACAGACCAAAGTACGCTTTGCCGGGACGGTTTCTTTGCCGCTGCTATCGCCGCGCTGATTATTTTGAACCTGCTGCTTGGCCTGCTGGGCGGGCCGATCCTGCAATTGATCGAACAAGGCATCCGTTTGTTTGCCTGATTGTAACGGGAGGATTTTCGTATGAAGGCCTTATTGCTGGTTTTATCCGTACTGCTGCCCATCGTGCTGGCGCTTTTGTGGCGCTTCCGGCATTTGGAGGGGGAAAGGCTGAACAAGGCCACCCTGTGCACCGTCGTCGCCGGAGCGTGTCTGGCCGCGCTTTCCGCGCTGCTGCCACTGGAAGGAGAAATCTCTCTGCGCTGGACCGATATGCTCACCCTGTCCCTGCGGGTGGACGGGCTCAGCCGCGTGTGGCTGCTGCTCATCGCGGTGATTTGGCCCGGGGTTGCGCTGTACGCCACGGAATACTTGGAGCATGATCCAAACCCTGGCCGGTTCTTCCTGTTCTATACCATTACCCAGGGCGTGCTGCACGGGCTGGCCATGAGCGGCAATCTGGTCACCTTCTACATGTTCTATGAAGCCATGACCCTGCTGACGGTGCCGCTTGTTTTGCACAACATGGACAAGGAAGCGGTGGCCGCCTCCATTAAGTATCTGATTTATTCGGTGATCGGTGCTTCCGCCGCCCTGATCGGTATTTTCTTCGTGGGCGCTGTTGGCGGCACCGGGGACTTTGCGGCGGGCGCTTTGACCGCCGAGCAGATAGCGGGCAAGGAAGGGCTGGCTATGGGTATTTTCATGGCCATGCTGGTGGGCTTCGGCGTAAAGGCCGGTATGTTCCCCATGCACGGCTGGCTGCCCACCGCGCACCCCGTAGCCCCGGCCCCGGCCAGCGCCGTGCTGTCCGGCGTGATCACCAAAATGGGCGTGTTAGGCGTGATCCGGGTGCTGTATTCCATCGCCGGGGTGGAACGCCTGCGGGGCACCTGGGTGCAAATGACGATGCTGGGCCTGACGTTGCTCACCATCCTCATGGGCTCCCTGCTGGCCCTCAAGGAAAAGAAGCTCAAAAAGCGCTTAGCTTATTCCTCTGTGTCCCAGGTTTCCTATGTGCTGTTCGGCCTTTTCACCATGACGGAAATCGGTTTTGTGGGCGCCGTGCTCCACGTGCTTTTCCATTCCCTCATGAAGAACACCCTGTTCATGGGGGCGGGCTCCATCATCCATAAAACGGAAAAAACCTATGTGGGCGAAATGGACGGCTTGGGCCGCCGCATGCCCTGGACCTACGCCTTCTTCACCGTGGCTTCCCTGGGCTTGGTTGGCATCCCGCCCACCGGCGGCTTCATCAGCAAGTGGAATCTGGCCCAGGGCGCGCTGGCTACCGGCTTGTCCTTCAGCTGGATTGGCCCCGTGGTGCTGCTGATTTCCGCCATCCTGACGGCGGCCTACCTGTTCACGGTGGTGATCAAGGGCTGCTTCCCCGGGGAGGACGCAAAGCCTGAACCCAGCTGTGAGGCGGGCGTCCGCATGCTAGCCCCCATGGGCGTTTTCTCGGCGCTGATCGTGCTGCTGGGCGTGTTCTCCGGCCCCATCATTTCCTATCTGGAATCCCTGGCGCAGACGCTGCTGTAAGGAGTAAAACATGCTGCTGTTGATTTGCGGGCTGCTGCCGGTGGTGCTCGGCGGGCTGCTGCCCTTCCTGCGGATAAAAAGCCGAACGGTTCGCATGGTGTACGCCATGCTTTCCTCCTGCGCCGTTTCGGGGCTTTTGCTGTATCTGATCTTTACGGAACAGGGCGAAAGCGCGGCGAAGCTGATCCGGTTTTCCGATGTATTCCGCTTTGCCCTCCGGCTGGACGGGACGGGGAAGGTCTATTTGGGCGTGGCGGCGGTGCTGTGGCCTTTGGCTGTGCTGTATGCAGTGGAGTATATGGCCCACGAGGAACGGGAAGGCAATTTCTTTGCCTGGTTTATTATCACCTACGGCGCGGCTATCCTGTTAGGCTGTGCGGATAACTTGTTTACCCTGTATATCGGCTATGAGTTTTTGACCCTGTGCACCGTGCCCCTGGTGTGGCACAAGCGGGATGAGGAATCCAACCGCGCGGTACTCAAATATATGCTCTATCTCATTGGCGGGGCCGCTTTGGGGTTTGTTGCCATGGCAGGGCTTTCCGGCTTTGGCTTAGGCGCGTTTCATTCCCTGTCCGCTGCTAAAAATCCGGATACAGCCTGGTTCCGGGTGCTTTGCATGGTGGGCTTCTTAGGCTTTGGGGTCAAGGCGGCGGTGCTGCCCCTGTGTCACTGGCTGCCCACAGCCTCCGTGGCCCCCACGCCGGTGACCGCCCTGCTCCACGCCGTGGCGGTGGTGAACGCCGGGGTGTTCGCTGTGATGCGCTTCCTGTATGATGTGATTTCCCCATCCAGCCTGCGGGGCACCTGGGTGCAAACGGTGATGCTGTCCCTCTGCGCCGCCACCATCGTGTTCGCGGCGGTCATGGCTGTGCGGGAACAGCACGTAAAGCGCCGCCTGGCCTGGAGTACGGTGAGCAATCTGAGCTATATGCTGCTGGGCCTGTGCCTGCTGACGGACCAGGGCATGACGGCGGGTCTTTCTCATTTGGTGTTCCATAGCCTGACCAAGATCATCCTGTTCTTCTGCGCGGGGGCGGTGCTGGTGCAGACCGGGCGCACCCAGGTGCGGGAGATGCAAGGACTGGGCCGGAAAATGCCCGTGGTGTTTTTGAGCTTCCTGCTGGCGGGCGTATCGCTCCTTGGTGTGCCGCCGTTGCCGGGGTTCGTGAGCAAGTACGCACTGGTGACAGCCGCCTTTGCGGAGGGCAGCGTTCCGGCTCTGTGCGGAGCGGTGGCGATTTTGCTGGCGGCGGTGCTCACGGTGATTTATGTTTTCACCATCGCTTATCCGGCATTTTTCATGAAGCTCCAATTAACGCAGGGGGAAGATGAACCCTGTGATCCCGGCGCGTGCATGAAAATCGTTTTCGCGGTGCTGGCAGTCCTCCAGATCGGCGCGGGAATTTTTGCCGGGCCGGTGATGGCGTACTTGGCGAACCTGGCGGGAGGGGTGATCCGATGATCCTGGTGGTGATGCTGCTGCTTCCCGTGCTGGGCGCGGTGATTGCCCCGCTGGCAGGGCTGAAAAAGGGCGCTGTTCGGGAATTTTTCCTTCGGCTGTTTACCTTGGCCGAATTGGGCTTGGCCGGATGGCTGTTTTATCGGGTATGGAACGGGGAAGAAATCGCACTGAACGCCCCCGGCATGCTTGGCTTAGGCCTTTCCTTCCGGGTGGATGTGTTCCGCGCGCTGTATGTGGCGCTGGCCTGCTTTATGTGGGCTATGGCGTGCCAGTTTTCCCTGCAATATTTCGCGGGCCACGGTACCCACCTGGGCCGGTACGCCTGTTTTACGCTGATCACCCTGTGCGGCGTGGTGGGGGTGTTCCTGTCCGACGATCTATATACCACCTTCGTGTTCTTTGAAATCATGTCCATCGCTTCCTATCCCTGGGTGGCGCATGAAGAAACGCCGGGAGCCATGCGGGCGGCCCAAACCTATTTGGGCGTGTCCGTGGCCTGCGGTATGGTCACGCTCATGGGCATGTTCCTGTGCTGGAAGGAAACGGGCAGCCTGGCCTTTTCGGATCTGCGGGAAGCGGGGGAGAACAGCGCCCTGGTTCTGCCCGCCTGCCTGATGCTGGTGGGTTACTGCGCTAAGGCGGGCATGGTGCCCCTGCATATCTGGCTGCCCAAGGCACACCCCGTAGCCCCGGCCCCGGCCAGCGCGCTTTTGTCCGGTATGCTCACCAAAACGGGCCTGTTCGGCGTCATCGCCATCGGCATGAACCTGATGGGGGAGAACGCCGTCTTTGGTCATGTCATGTTAGCCCTTGGTTTGATCACCATGACCCTGGGCGCGGTGCTGGCGGTATTCTCCGTGAACCTCAAGCGCACCCTGGCCTGCTCTTCCCTGTCCCAGATCGGGTATATCACGGTGGGGCTTTCCTGCGCTATGCTGCTTGGCCATCATGGCGCCTTGGCCGCTGGCGGCGCGGTGGGCCATATGGTGAACCATTCTTTGCTCAAGCTCTGCCTGTTTCTGTGCGCCGGCGCGATTTACATGAACACCCATACCCTCGACCTAAGCGAACTGCGCGGCTATGGCCGGGGAAAATATATGATGCATATCGTGTTCCTGATCGGAGCTTTGGGCTTGATGGGCGTTCCGGGACTGAACGGCTACACCAGCAAAACCATGATCCACGAGGGCTTGGTGGAACTGGCGGAGGAAATCGAAGGCTTTTCCGTGTATCGCCTGTGCGAATGGGTTTTCCTGTTCGCGGCGGGGCTGACCACCGCTTATATGCTCAAGCTTTATATCTGCCTGTTCTGGCAGAAGAACCCGGACGAACACCGGCAGGCCCATTACGATAAAAAAACCGGCAACGACCTGACGGTTCGTTCTGGCTTGATCGTAGAGCTCACCATATACCCCTTGCTTGCCGTCGGCCTGTTCCCCAATATCGTGCTGCTGCCCCTGACCAACGCCTGCGCGTCTTTCCTGAATCGGCCCGCCCTGTCCCATGAGGTGGAATTTTTCTCCCTGACCAATTTGATAGGCGGCGGGATCAGCTTAGCCATCGGTATCCTGGTTTATCTGTTCTTCGTGAGAAAATGCCTGTATGACAAGGAAAAAGGCTATCTCAACAAGTGGCCTCAGCGGGTGGACCTGGAGGAATTGTTCTACCGTCCCGTATTCACCCGGTTCCTGCCTTGGCTGGGCTGCACCGTGGCTTCCTTCCTGGACAGCATCCCCAACAGCAAATTGGTGATGGTCTGGATCCCCCAAGGCGTTTCCGCTGTATTCGGTTTCCTGGATCGCCTGCCGGACAACAAAGCGATCCAGGTATGGATTCCCAAGGGCGTTTCCTGGGCTTTCGGCTTCCTGGACCGGCTGCCGGAATCGAAGCTGTTTTCCAAGGTGCTGCCGGGCGTCTGCGTGGCGCTCGTCCGCGTCTTTGACGAACTTGTGGACCACATGATGCTGTTCATCAAGGAACTGTTCCTCACCAACCGTCAAGAACTGGACCGCACCCGAAACCACAGCGTGTTTTCCCGCCTGGCCTGGGCCGTGGCGGAGGGACTGCATGTGATCGGGCTGCTGCCAAAGAAATATATTCACCATAAATCTCCCGATGATCTTCGCTACGGCACCTATCTGACCAACGCTATTTCCTTCGGCCTGCTGCTGGGCGGGGCGGGTATCGTGGCCGCTATCTTATACGTGTTCATCCGCATGGGGGCTTGACCAGAGGATTGATAAGGAATATAATGGGAGACAGGAAGAGGTGAAAACATGCGTTGGCTGAATGACTTGGAGCGTCGGATCGGGCGGCATTATATCCCCAATCTGATGAAATACCTGACGCTGGCGATGCTGGGCGTGTTTATCCTGGAATATCTGCCCCTGTCCAAAAGCGCCTGGTATCTATTGTATTTTGACCGGGACCTGATCCTGCGCGGCGAAATCTGGCGTCTGATCACGTTTATTTTCCTGCCGCCCAGCGGGAGCCTGATTTTCATTCTGCTCAGCCTGTATTTCTATTATTTCCTGGGTAGCAGCCTGGAAAATCATTGGGGCGGAGCCCGGTTTAACATTTATTACGGGATCGGCATTTTGGGCAATATCGTGGCTGGTTTCCTGACGGGGAGCGCCACCAACAGCTATTTGAACACGTCCCTGCTGCTGTCCTTTGCCGTGCTGTACCCGGATATGGAATTCATGCTGTTTTTCTTCCTGCCGGTAAAGGTGCGGTGGATCGGCTGGGCGTGGGGGTTGTATCTGCTGTATCAGCTTGTGGTTATCCCCTGGTCCTACAAGGTAGCCCTGGTATTTTCTTTCCTGCCCTTTATCCTGTTTTTCGGGAAAACGGCATGGCTGCAATTGCGGATGGATGGACGCAGACTGATGCGTTGGATCAACATGAGAAAATAAGCGAGAAAAGGAGAGCACAATCATGGAAAGGACGCGCGCGGTGATTTTAGCGGCCGGAAAAGGTTCCCGGCTGCAAAGTGAAAAGGATGATATTCCAAAGGCATTGCGGCGGGTGGGCGATAAAACGCTGATCGAGCATGTGCTGGACGGAATCAGCTTTGTGAAGCCTGAGGATATCACCATCGTGATCGGTGTGCTGGGAGAAAAGATTCAGGCTTACTTGGGAGATAAGTACAACTACGTGTGGCAGAAGGAGCAAAAGGGCACTGCCCACGCCATGCTCTGCGCCGAACCCACCGCCTCCGGCTTCGACGGGCCGGTGCTGTGCCTGTACTGCGATATGCCCCTGCTTTCCCAGGCTACCTACAGCCGTATGGTGCGGGAGCATGTGGAGCAGGGCGCGGCCAATACGCTGCTGGCCGCCAGGATCCATCCCATTCCCGCATTCGGCAGGCTGATCCGGGACGAAAAGGGCGAATTGATGGATATCGTGGAGCAGAGCGCCTGCAATGAAGAACAGAAGCTCATTGACGAAGTGAACGTGGGCATCCAGGTGATGCGGGGCGACGTGATGTGGGACGCGCTGAAAAAAGTGCAGAACAACAACCCCAAGCATGAATACTACCTGACCGGTGTGGTGAAGGTGATCCATGATATGGGCCTTAAAAATCACGCCGTGGTGACCGGCGACAGCCCGGAATACTGGGGCGTGAACACCATGGAAGAATTGGAAAAGGTGGAAAATTATCTCAAGACCATCAAACCGTGATTTTCCGATAAAAACAGCCCAAAACCTGCGTGAAAACAGGAAAAAATTTAAAAAAGGGCTATACAAGCACAAAAAGCTGTGTTATACTACCCAGCGTAGACCAAGCCAATGAATTTCAGGTGTTCTCCCGGTTTGATTCATCGTCAGCAGACGGATGCGTAGAGCCTCAGCGAACTACCGGAACGTATCACGCGGTTTGGCGATAAAAATCAGGAGGTTTAACCACCATGTATCAGGACAAGACCCTCACCTGCCGTGAATGCGGCAACGAATTCGTTTTCAGCGCCAACGAACAGGCTTTCTACGCCGAAAAAGGCTTCCAGAATGAGCCTGGCCGCTGCCCCGCCTGCCGTGCCGCCCGCCGTCAGAACGGTGGCAACCGCACCGAACGCCAGATGTACGAAGTGATCTGCGCGGACTGCGGCGTGAGCACCCTGGTGCCCTTCCAGCCCCGCGGCGACAAGCCCGTGTACTGCCGTGAGTGCCTGGCCAAGCATCGCAGCGAATATTGATTTTCTGAATCAGAAGGCGGTCAGCATGGTCTGGCCGCTTTTTTCGTACAAAAAAAGCTGCCCGAAGGCAGCGAGAAAAATCAGAAAAGTTGGATCTTTCCAGCAATCACCTGAGCAAAGAAGCCGTCGCTCTGGAAAATGGGGGCCAGGGTGCTTTGGGCCAGCATATCGTTGAAAGCATCCATGGGAATGATGGTGCTCAGAATTGGGATCAGCAGGAAAAGCACATACAGCAACAGGCCTCCGCGAACCAGCCCGAAAACGCCGCCAGCCAGCCAGTCCATTTGTTTGAGGAGCGGCAGCTCGAATACGTGCTTGATCAGACTCACGATCACCGAAAGTACCAGATAGCAAAGGGCGTACACCGCGATAAAACATAGGATGTTCACCGCTACGGCCACCACAGTGTTGGACACATAATCGTTCACGGTGGTCAGTCCCGTTCCCTCGAAGGTTTGATTTTTCAGGTTACCCCGCAGGATAGAAGCGATGGATTCCGGCAGAGCCACGCTGTCCAGCACCTGCTGGATCACGCCGTCGGAGAGCTGACTGACCGGGGTGGAAGCTAAGCTGTAATCACCTACCCGGGTCACGGCGTCGGTATAGGTGGCTAAAGTTGAAGAAACGCCTTGACTGGAGCTTACCAGATCGGCCAGCTTGGGGCCGTAGGCAAAGGCCACCAGCACCGAAATCAGGCAGCAGGCCACGGAAAGCAGGGTATGCAGAAAGCCACGGTACAGGCCGTATACAATACTCGCGACCATAATGACCAGGATCACGATATCGATGACGTTCATGCTGATGTTCATCATGTCCTCCTGAAAGAATCATTCAGTCATTTAACGAAGCGGGAAAGCCTTTTCCTGCAAAACGATTCAAACAGCGACCAAAACTAATCGTCTCCCATTTTCAGCACGGCCATGAAGGCTTCGCCGGGCAATTCCACGGTGCCGAACTGGCGCATGCGCTTCTTGCCTTCCTTCTGCTTTTCCAGCAGCTTCTTTTTGCGGGTGATGTCGCCGCCGTAGCACTTCGCCAGCACGTCCTTGCGCACGGCCTTCACGGTTTCCCGGGCGATGATCTTGCCGCCGATAGCCGCCTGGATCGGGATTTCAAACTGCTGGCGCGGGATCACGTCTTTCAGCTTTTCCGCGATGGCCCGGCCCCGGCCATAGGCTTTGTCCTTGTGCACGATCATGGTGAATGCGTCGCAGATATCGCCGTTGAGCAGAATATCCATTTTCACCAACTCGCTGGCCTTATAGCCGGTGATTTCGTAATCGTAGCTGGCGTAGCCCTTGGAACGGCTTTTGAGCTGATCGAAGAAATCGAAGATCATTTCGTTGAGCGGCACGTCGTAGAGCAATTTGATGCGCTTGCCCTCGTACTGCATATCGATGAAGGTGCCCCGCTTGTCCTGGCAAAGCTGCATGAGGGTGCCCGCGAAATCCTGGGGCGTATAAATGGTTGCCCGGCAGTAAGGCTCCCGCATTTCGGCGATTTCGTTGACGGGGGGCAGGTTGGTGGGATTGTCGATGCGCATTTCCGTGCCGTCGGTTTTGATGATTTCATAGATGACGGAGGGTGCTGTGGTCACCAGATCAAGGTCAAATTCACGTTCCAGCCGCTCCTGGATGATTTCCATATGCAGCAATCCTAAAAAACCGCACCGGAAGCCGTAGCCCAGGGCCACGCTGGTTTCAGGCTCAAAGGACAGGGAAGCGTCGTTCATGCGCAGCTTGTCCAGGGCGTCGCGGAGGTTATCATAATCCGCGCCGTCGGCGGGGTAAATGCCGCAGAACACCACGGGCTGCACTTCTTTGTAGCCGGGCAGGGGCGTATCGGCGGGGGCCAAGGCGTCGGTGATGGTGTCGCCCACCCGGGTATCGCGCACGTCCTTGATGGAGGCGGAAATATAGCCCACGTCGCCGGGCAGCAGCTCTTCGCTGGGGTTATAGGAGGGGGAAAAGGTGCCCACCTCCACCACGTCGAATTCCGCGCCGGTCTGCATCATGCGCATGCGCATGCCGGGATAAGCCCGTCCCTCCATGACCCGAACAAAGCAGATGGCACCCCGGTAATTATCGTAAACAGCATCAAATACCAGGGCTTTCAGGGGCTTTTTTTCGTCGCCCTTGGGCGCGGGAATTTTGTTCACCACCGCTTCAAGTACGTCCTCGATGCCGATGCCCATTTTGGCGGAAATCAGGGGCGCGTCGGCGGCGTCCAGGCCGATTTCTTCCTCGATTTCCTGTTTGGTTTCTTCCGGCTGGGCGGAGGGCAAATCAATCTTGTTGATCACGGGCACCGTTTCCAGGTCGTGATCCAGGGCCATATATACGTTGGCCAGGGTCTGTGCTTCCACGCCCTGGGTGGCGTCCACAACCAACAAAGCGCCTTCGCAGGCGGCCAGGGCACGGCTGACCTCATAGGAAAAGTCCACATGGCCGGGGGTGTCGATCAGATTCAAAACATAGGTTTCCCCGTCTTTGGCCTTGTACTGCATGCGCACGGCCTTGGACTTGATGGTGATGCCCCGCTCCCGTTCCAGCTCCATGGAGTCCAAAATCTGATCCACCATCTGGCGCTGCTCAAAAACGCCGGTCTTTTCCAAAATACGATCCGCCAGGGTGGATTTGCCATGGTCGATATGGGCGATGATGCAAAAATTCCGGATACGGTTCAAACGGTCTTCCACGAGCGTTTCCTCCTTGCTGTTTCAACCCTGCTATTATATCGGATTCAGGAAAAAAACGCAAATAAAATATGTGTGCGTCACAGATCAAATAAGCTGGTCTGCCGGTATTTTTCGGGGAAATCGCGGAGATAGTCAAAGCAGGCTTCGGGGGTATGCAGCATGCTGTGGGCCTCGCAGAAGGAATGGAACAGCTTCATCAACGCAGCGCTGTTGGGGCTGGGCACCTCATAGGCGTTTCCGTAGCGCTGCATATAAGCTGCTTTCAGACCGGGAAAATACCGGTCCAGCGCCGCGTAATAGTATTCCCTGTCCCCGTCCCGAAGGGTCAGTCCCATATCGAAGCAAATGATTCCTTTCACGTTCGCTTCGGCGCAGGCTTTCAAAATAGAAAGGATATTTTCTTCCTTGTCGTTGATAAAGGGAAGGATGGGCGTGAGCCATACCACCGTGGGGATGCCCCGGCGGCGCATTTCTTCCAATACTTCCAGGCGTTTTTGCGTATTGCATACATTGGGCTCAATCAGGCGGCAAAGATGATCGTCCCAGGTGGTCAGCGTCATCTGCACCACGCATTTTGCTTTGCGGTTGATGGCGTCCAGCAGGTCGGCATCCATTAGAATCCGGTCTGATTTGGTCTGGATAGCAACGCCGAAACCGTATTCTTCAATCACTTGCAGGCATTTGCGGGTCAGATGCAGGGTCTCTTCGCAGTGCATGTAGGGGTCGGACATGGAGCCTGTGCCGATCATGCAGGGTTTCCGCTTGGATTTGAGGGCAGACGCCAGCAGCTCAGGCGCGTTGATTTTTACCTCGATATCCTCAAACGCGTGGGTAAACTGATAGCAGAGGCTGCGGCTGTCGCAGTAAATGCAGCCGTGGGTGCAGCCTCGGTATATGTTCATGCCAAAGTACCCGTTCCCGCCGGTCAGGATGCCCTTTGCGTTCACAAAATGCATGCTGTCACTCCTACATTATTATAGAAAAGTGGGCGATGAACGGTTTTCTGTTCATCGCCCAAAAGAATGTCAGGGGGTTTTATCCACGGATTTCCTTTACAATATCCGAGGCTTCTTTTACGAGAGCCAGCACCTGATCAAATTTTCCTTCCTTCACCAGCGCGCCGTTCACCATCCAACTGCCGCCGCAGGCCACGATTTTATCGTAGGCCAGATAGTCCCGCACGTTGGCGGCGCTGATGCCGCCGGTGGGCATGAACTGCAGGTTCACATAGGCGGCGCATACGGCTTTGATCATTTTCAGGCCGCCGGAGGGTTCGGCGGGGAAGAATTTTAGCACGTCCAGCCCCAAGCTCATGGCCGCTTCGATTTCGGTGGGGGTGCATACGCCGGGGGTCATGGGAACGCCCTTTTTCAGCACGTATTCGGTCACTTTGGGATTGAAGCCGGGGGAAACCACAAATTTCGCGCCGGCATCGATGGCCCGGTCGGCCTGCTCGGTGGTAAGCACGGTGCCCGCGCCGATGATCATATCGGGATACGCTTTCGCCAGCTGCCGGATGGATTCTTCGGCGGCGGCGGTACGGAAGGTGACTTCCGCGCAGGGCAGGCCGCCCTTCATCAGGCATTCGCCCAGAGGCAGAGCGTCCTTCACGTCGTTTAATACCACCACGGGGATAATGCCGATTTTTTTCAGCTGCTTCATCATTTCAGTCATGGGAATCAGTCCTCCGTTTTCTTCGTTTGCCATAATTTTACCATAAAAACGCCCTTTTCGCAACCGTTTCATTGGCCCGACGCGCGATATTCTTTCGCTTTGTCATAGCTTGCTTTGTTTACGGTGCAATGGGAGGGGCGATGGCTAAAACCCTCCCTCTACCCTATTGCCTTTTGAGTACAGATTGAGTACACTTTCCGGGAAGGATAGTTCTGCCTGAGAGGATTGCGGCTCCAGTTCGATCATTTCAAGAGTATTCTCCAGTGCGGTGCAGTTCTTTCTTGTCTCATCGTCGGCACTCTCTGTCATAAACCTGGTCGACTGGGTGTATATATGGTAAAAGCGTTCCCAATTCAGCAAATCGCGGAGCATCGCATAGCCGCATACATCCAAATGAAAGCTGTTCCAGTTGACAGCTTTTTCTTTTTTCCCGTCTGTCCATCTCAATGCCAGGTATCGATCCATTAAACGTCTTTACCGCAGCATTTCCGGATGGGTTTCAATTTTGTACTGTTCTTTCCATTGCGCCAGGAAGCCCTGCAGCACTTCCATCTGCTTGGCTTCCAGGGCGGATGCTTTCAGGGCCTCCCGTTCCTCCTCGGTCAGTTCATGGACGCCGGAAGGAAGGTCTTCCTGATAGAGCACGATGTGGATGCCCAGGTTGGTCACGAAAGGCTCGGTGATGAGCCGGTTTTCCATAAAACAGTATTAGACAGAAATTCAGAAAAGGCATCTGCGTGCCGGATTGGTCAATACTGAATTATGGAGGAAAACACAATGAAATCTCTGTTTGAAGAGCTTGGTGGAACCTATACCCTGGGCAAAGACGGCATGTACTATCCGAACCTGACGATTGATGATAACGACCATAGGACCATCGGAAAATGGGGCAGGATGCATAGGACATACCTGAAGGAAGTGCATCCCGGTCTGTATGAAAGGCTGATCCTGAACGCCACCCTTCACACGCATTTGGCTGACGCGAATGAGAGAGCGGAGGCCATGATGGAACTGCTGACAGAACAGATTAAAAAGCAGGAAGGCATCACGGAACAGCTAAAAGCAGAACAGCCTATGGTCTGGGTCGGTAGGATGAAAAACATCTGTAGCCGAGCCGAAGAGATCGTCATGGCAGAAGTTATTAACTCTCTGTAAATAGAGCAGGGGCTGTTGCTTAATGGAGCCTATTCAAACATTTCTGTAAAGAGTGTTGCGGACTGTGATAAAATAGAGAGATCACAGGAGGCAGAGTATGGGCAGGAAGAGAAACAACGGACTGAGTGAAGAGAAGCAGAACATCATCGGTCAGCTCATCGAGAT
>JAFXSH010000005.1 GCA_017525805.1 Clostridia bacterium
AAAACTCATTTCAGAATTAACTGTCGTTTCTCTCTCTTCTCTGTATCGTTTTCAAGATTCCCGCGCCCCCCACGTCCCTCTCGCGAGGCCCGTTTTTCGAGCGCTCGAATATAATACCACGTACGCCCGCCTATGTCAACAGCTTTTTTCATTTTTCTTCCCCGTTTTTTATTTCTTCCTCTTTTTACGAACATTGATCTCTTCCTTCCTCCCTCATAACCCAAAAAATTCCGCATTTTCTCTGCACTCCTTCTCTCAATCGTTCGGATTTTTAAAGAACAAACGTTCTTGTTTCTTCCTTTTTCCAGCATCAATTTTTCCCGCCGCAGGCACAATAATCCCGGGTGATGGTGATGACAGGGCTGAAAAAAATGACGGGGCTGCCGGTGATCCTGAACGGAAAAGCCATCGGCAGTGTGATGCGGGGCGTGCTGACGGAGGACGGACGCGGGCTGCGGGGCATCGTGGTGCGGGGCGGGCTGCGCGGCGCCCGGTGGGTACCCCGTGAACAAATCGCCCTGGTGGGCAAAATATCGGTGATCGCCAGTGGAAAAGCCAGCCGGGTGCCCCGGGACGCGGACTACCGGCTGTTCCGGGTATCGGATGGGGAGGGCCTGCGGCTGGGCATCGTGACCGACGCGCTGCTGCACGAAGAAACGCTGCGGGTGACGGCCCTGGAAATCTCCTGCGGTCCTTTGGACGACCTGATCGACGGACGCTGGTACGCCACCGCCTATCACGTACAGCCTCGGGGGGAATACGGCCACGTGACCGTGCCCCGCGGACGGGAGGAGGTGAAGGAAGGATGAGCAAGCTGCTGATCATCGGGATCGCGGGCTATCTGCTGGGCATGAAGCACAGGACGTTTTCCAGGGAGCTGTGCTGGGCCCGGATGAAAAAGCATGTGCTGCGGATGATGCGCATGTTCTAATGGGAAAGGAAGCGTCTGATATGACCTCTTTGCCAGCGTCCCGGGGATTATCCCGCCAGGCCCGATGGGCTGTGGGTATCAGCGCGGGCATTCTGGCGGCGCTGGCGGGGAGCGCCCTGCGCAAGCTGATGGGGCAGCTGCTGCTGGCGCTCCTTTTATTCACGGCGGCCCTGCCCCTTTGCAGGCGGATGGAAACGCGGCTTTCGCGTCCCTGGTCCGCCGGAATCGCGGTGTCCGTGCTGGTATTGGGTCTGTTGGGGCTCATCGGCCTGGTAGCGCCCATGGTGATTTCCCAGATTTCTCTGATCATCGCGGAAGCGCCCCATCTGCTTTCCACCGTACAGGAGCTGTGGAACCGTCTCGCCAGCCGGGAATGGGCGCGCCTGCTGGGGCTTGGCGCGGAAGCGCCGGCGCTGTGGATCGAAAAGCTGACGGGGTGGCTGCGGGAAAGCCTGCCGGGTCTGATCGCGGGGATCGGAAACGGCATCGACGCGCTGAGCCGGGCCTTTTTGGCTCCGGGGCTCGCCTATTACTTCCTGCGGGACCGGGAGATGTTCGGCTACCGCATGTCTCTGTGCATCCCGCTGAAGCACCGCCGGCGCATGCTGCATGCCCTGCTGGAAATGCGCCGGGAAGCGGGCGGCTATATCCGGGGCCAGCTGCTGGTAGCTTTGGCCGTGGGCATCCTGACGGCCCTGGGGCTGCTGGCCGTGGGCATCCCCGCCTGGCTGGTGCTGGGGCTGCTGATGGGGGCGTGCGAGTTTATTCCTTATATAGGCCCTCTGATCGGCGGCGTGCCCATCGCCCTGTTTTCGCTGCCCATGGGCTTTCATTCCCTGCTGTGGGGCTTAGGCGTGACGGTCCTGGTGCAGCAGATCGAGGGCTATTTTCTTTCCCCGCGCCTGATGGGGGAAGCTACGGGGCTGCATCCCGTTTCCGTGCTGCTGCTGCTTTCGGCGGGCGGGCTGCTGTTCGGCTTGGGAGGCATGGTGGCGGCGGTGCCCGCCTACGTGTGCCTCCGCGGGGCGGCGAGGGTACTGTGGGAAACCGGGGAAAAGGAACAGTAAAGAAAACAGCTTCTTCCACTATATATTGCGCATTTTGACGAAAATTTGCCGAGATTATGGGTTTTTATGCCTTGCGGTATCATCACAAATCGTGTATAATGAAAAAGAAGGAGGGAGCGCGATGACCGATCGATTTGAAACAATGAAGATGCGCCCGCTGCCGGAGGGAAGCGACACCGCTTCCGATATTCTCGCGCATGTTTACCGCGCGCTGCAGGGCAAAGGTTATGATCCCATCACCCAGCTGGTGGGCTTTGTTCTCACGGGCGATCCTACATACATCACCAGTTTCCAGGGCGCCAGGAGCCTGATCTGCCGGTTGGAGCGCGACGAGATCCTGGAAGAGCTGGTGCGCTTCTATGTAGAAAATAAGCTGGACCGATGAACGGACGGATCGTAGGGCTGGACGTGGGCGACGTGCGCATCGGCATCGCCCTGAGCGATGAAACCCGCCTGATCGCCACGCCCCACAGCGTATACACCCGGGTGGGGTGGGGGCCCGACGTAAAACACATCCAGCGCCTGTATGCAGAAGTCAGCGCAACGCTCATCGTGTGCGGCCTCCCCCGAAATATGGATGGATCGGTGGGCTTTCAGGCGGAAAAGGTAAAAGGGTTTGCCGAACAGCTGCGCAAAGCGGGGCTGCCGGTGGTATTCCAGGATGAAAGGCTGTCCACCGTATCGGCCCACCAGGCCCTGATCGAGGGCGGCATGCGGCGGGACAGCCGCAAGGAAACCGTGGACAAGGTGGCCGCCGCCGTGATCCTGCAAACTTTCCTGGATGGGCAGGGCAACGGTTCTCCTGCCGGAAGCGGCATGAACGAATAAATTGGAGGAACATTTTATGGCAGACGATATCAACAACAATATCCCCGAAGATGAGCTGCCCGAAGGCATCATCGAATTGACCGATGAGGACGGCGTGACGACTCAGTTTGAATACCTGACCACCATCGACCACGAAGGGGAACTGTACGTGGTGCTGATGCTGCTGGAGGATGAGGAAAGCGACGACGAGGACGGCGAAGTGCTGATCCTGAAAATCGAAAAAGACCCGGAAACCGACGAGGACATCTACGTTTCCGTGGACGACGAGGCCGTTTCCCAGGCCGTGTTCGACAAATTTGTGGCGATGATGGACGAGGAAGAGGAATAATCCGCTTTTCCATCCTGCCTAAAGAATCCGCTCTTTTCGGGCGGATTTTTTCTTTCCGGGGAAAGAATACCCTGACGGTTATTTCATCAGCTTTTTTGTTGATTTTCACATGATTTTTTGATATAATTAATTTGTATATTTCCCAAAGAATGGAAGTGGGCGGCAAGATGGCAACCGCTATTCATATAGAGCTGAATATCCTGTTTTTTCTGATCCTGGTCAGGATCGTATATCAAAGCGCGAAAAACGAAAACCAGCAGATGCGGCGGGTGCTGTTCCGGTACACCGCTTACGGCATCATGTCCAGTCTGGTGTTGGATACCCTGTGGAAACTGCTCGATGGGAAAAGGTTTCCGCTGGATGTGGCCGTCAACCAGATCGTGAACGCGCTGTTCCTGGCCTCCGGAATCGTGATCGGATGCGTATGGTATCTGTACGTGCTGGAAACGCTGGGTTACCGCATCACCCGGAAGCTCACGCTGGGGATCATGTCCCCGGCTATCGTGTTTACCACGCTGAACCTGATTTCCATCAAGACCGGCTGGATTTTTTATATCTCGGAAGAAAATGTGTACATGCGCGGCCCTTTGTTCTGGCTGCAGACATTGGCGGCGCTCTCCGTGCTGCTTTCGTCGCTGGTGCATTGCCTGATCCGGCTGTTCAACGGAAGGAAAACCGTACCCCGGCGGGTGGTGCTGGATCTGATCGGGTTTTATATCATCCCCGTGGTGGGCACCCTGGCATCGATGCCGATCACGGGCATGCCGGGCACCTGGACCTGCGCCGCCGTATCCATCATTCTCATGTACATCGATTCCCAGGATCGGGAAATCGTTCGGGACACCCTGACAGGCCTGAACAACCGGAAAATGCTTCCCTCCGTGTTTGAGGAATACACCCGGCAGGTAGCGCCCGGCTCGGTGCTGTACCTGTATATGATGGATTTGGACGATTTTAAGAGCATTAACGATACTTACGGTCACTTGGCGGGGGATGAAGCGCTGAAAGCGGCGTCCCGGTTGTTCGCTCAGGCTGCGGACGGCAAACGGGCTATGGTGGCGCGCGTGGGTGGCGATGAATTTCTGATCCTGGCTATGCTGCCCGGCAATGAGGCGGCGGCGGAATTCAAGGATGCGCTGCGGGCCCGTATGGAACAGTATAACGAGGAACACAGCCTGCCCTACCTGCTGAACATCAGCGTGGGCTGCTGCGCGTATGAACGCGGGGAAAGCTTGGAGGCTTTCATGGCCCGGGCGGATGAAGCGCTGTACCGGGAAAAGAGAGTGAAAAAGGTCGGAAGATAAAAAAAGCGCTGGGAGCGGAGAGCTCTCAGCGCTTCAGGTTGTCGACAAAGTCGACAACCTGCCATCGAAAGTCAGCTAAAGCAGTCTTTCGATGGGCTGCATCAATTTCTTGTAAAATGGCGTTTCCGGCCTGAAAGGTCGGAAACGCTCATTTTACGGCCAGAAATTGATATGGGAAGCGGCTTTCAGCCGCTCCTCGGCGACGTACACGCCGCCGCCTGCGGATTACAATCGAAGGGCCTGCGGGCCCTTCGATGCATCCCAGGGGTTTGTCGACAGTCTGAAGCGCTGGGAGCGAAGAGCTCTCAGCGCTTTTTAATGGACAAATAAGCGCCTTGCGATCAGGATTCCCCGGCAAATTCCTTGAGCATTTGCAGGTATTTCCGAGCGTCGGCGGTGCCGAAAGCTTTGCGCAGTTTATTGTACACCGCGCGCCGGTCGGCGCTTTCCGTGCAGATGGCAGCGATTTGCCGGGCCGCTTCCTGGGGCACGCCGGCATTGACAAGCAAGGCGATGGGATCAGGGGACGGGGGAGCGATTTCCAGTTCGGGCGTTTCTTCCGGTTCCGCGGGGATTTCAGGCGCGGATTCCGGGGCGGCGGGGGCCTCTTCCTGTGGAGGAACGGGTTTTTCCTCTTCTTTTTCCGACGCTTTTTCCGGGGCGGAGGCGGAAACCCAGGTGCCGCCCTCCGCTTCCTCAAATTTCAGGGCGCCGCCCATCTGCCGGGCCAGGTAATCCAGGGGCTTGCGCTTGGACCGCTGCTGATCGTACCGGTAATCGGGCAGCTCGTTCAGCAGGTTCAGCAGGGCGTGGCTGGTCATGCGTCCTTCCCGGGAGGACAGCTGGTTCAGGATAAACGCGCGGATATTGGCGATGCGTCCGGTGTGGGTGGGCGTCACCTTCACCGCTTTTTCGGGGGCCTTTTCAGCATTCTTTTCCGGCGTTTTTTCCGGGGCGGGGCGGGGCTGCTCCTGCTTGCGGGACTGGGCGGCGGGCCGGGCGGACGGCTGCTGCAAGGTCACGAAAGAAGAACAGGCGGCGCGCCATAATTCGTTGGACTTGTCCGTGCCCATGCCCACCACTTCCACGCCAGCCGTGCGCAGCCGCACGGAAAGGGCGGAAAAATCGCTGTCGCTGGAGGCGATGATCATAATGTCCGTGCCGCTCTCTTTTTGACCGGCCAGCAGATCCATGGCCCCGATCACCAGGGCAATATCGGAGGTGTTCTTGTATTTGCTGGGCCGGATGGTCAAATTGGGGTGCATGGCGTATTTCAGCACCGGCTCCACCCAGGCGTTCAGCGCGGCGGCCGCGCCGTAGATTTCCTTTTGGGTCACAGTGCCCAGAGAAGAAGCGTGGGTAAAAATCTGATCGGCAAAAGTGGGCAAAACGTTTTCCGCGTCGATCAGGATGGCGACGTTTGGCATGTTGAATGATCCTTTCATCAAATAAATCCGAAAAAACCGGCTGGCGAGACCAGAATTTTCCGTCCCATTATACATGATGTACGCGCGTCAGGCAATGAATTTTTATTTTTTACAATTTTACGCGAAATTTTTTCTCACCTGTTTCAAGCAGGAAAAATGGGTGTATAATCTATAGCGTAAGGACTGTACACCAGCGGCCAACGCCGCTTTACAAAAATGAACCGACAGGAAGGGGAATGCATCATGACCAATTGCGATGTGCGCGTTACGGGCGGCGAACTGCCCCAGGAGGAAATTCAGGCTTATATCGACCGGGCGGAGAAAAAATTCGGCACCAAGCCCCACGGCATCGATATCAAGGTAGACGGCGACTTTGTGGAGCTCTCCTACGATTTCGGCAATATGCCCTTCCAGCGCATCCGCCGCATCACCGGCTACCTGGTGGGCACCCTGGACCGCTTCAACAACGCCAAACGGGCCGAGGAGCACGACCGCGTGAAGCACGCGGTGTAAGGATATTTTTCTACCGGCAAATAAAGAGCAGAGAGAAAGGCGCCGCTTTTCCTCTGCTCTATTTTTGATAAGGGCTTCCCTTTTTCAGGGCCTCGGCCAGGGTCAGCACGTCCTGTTCATAGATGGGGGCCAGGGCGCGGCGGTAAATGATGGACGCGGGATGATACAGGGCGAACAGGGGGACCCCTGCCTGGCTTTCCAGCCATTGACCGTGGCAGCCGCCCACAGAGTACTTTGCTCCCGCTAAGGCTTTGAGCGGCACGTTGCCCAATGTGACCAGCGCTTGGGGGCGCACCGCCTGAATCTCCTTGAGCAGCCAGGGCACAAACAGGGAAAGTTCTTCCTTATTCGGGGCACGATTCCGGGTGCGGCCTGTGGGGCCCTTTTCCGTGGGCCGGATTTTTACAACGTTCGTGACAAAAATCTCTTCCCGGTTCAGCTTCGCCAGGGTGAGGAACTCATCCAAATTTTTGCCCGCCTTGCCCACGAAGGGGCGGCGCTTGAGCGTTTCCGTCTCCCCCGGCGCTTCCCCCACCAGCATCAGCACCGGGGAATCCTCCCTGCCCTCCCCCAACACCAGGGGTTTGTCCTCCCCCGGCCATAGGGGCTGGAAAAAGACTGACATTTCTTTGTATACGGCCTGCAATCCCGGCATTGTGACCTCCTATATGGGGAGGACGCTGGGGTTTCACCCCAGACCCCACCAGGGGAATGATTCCCCTGGACCCCTCTCCACAAGCATCTTTGGGAAACTATTTTCCCAACATCAATTGAAACTCTTTGTCGCACGGGGAAGCCCGTTTTTTCGACCCGAATAGATCATTCCCGAGGTGTTTTTCGGGAAGGGGGTCTGGGGGAAACCCACTTTTTTCAAAAAAGTGGGTTTCCCCCAGCGTTTCCCTCGTCTAACTTTGCCTTGACGGCCTGCAAATCGTGCCAGGCGTCGCGCTTCTTGGTTTCGTCCCGCAGGAGAGCGGCGGGGTGATAGGTGGGCATGATCCAAACGCCCTTGCGTTGCACCCACTGGCCCCGGTCGCGGGTAATGCGCACCTGATCGCCCAATACGGCGCGGGCGGCGGTAGCGCCCAGCGGCACGATCACCTTGGGCCGCACCAGGGCGACCTGGGCCCGCAGGTAGGGCAGGCAGGCGGCGGCTTCCTCGGGGGTGGGCACGCGGTTTTGCGGCGGACGGCACTTGACCACGTTGCAGATGTATACCTGCTCCCGGGTCAGGCCGATGGCGGCGATCATCTTGGTCAATAGCTGCCCCGCCGCGCCGACGAAAGCCAGCCCCTGCAAATCCTCGTCCGCGCCGGGGCCCTCGCCGATGAACATGAGGTCGGCGTTCCCATCCCCCTGCCCCGGCACTTTATGATGGATGCGGCGGCACAAATCGCACTTTTCGCACGCCGCAATGTCCGCGTGCAGCGAATCCCAGGAAACCTCCATGCGCCCGCCTCCTTAGTATGTCCCCTGCGTCAGGCTTTCTTCCAGAAAAACCGCACGCCGGGGCATTTTCGCCGCATAAACGCCTTGAATTCTTTTTCATCCCCTAAGCTGAATCCCGATTTGAGCAGCATCAGCACCTGCTTGCCTTTGGTTTTCAGCAGCAGCAGTTCTTCCGTTTCCGTGCAGTAGACAAAAGCGTCATAGGTCAGGTGCATTTCGCCCTCGGTCGCGATGTTCAGCATATGCACCCCGTTTTCGGAAAAGGCGGTTTCCAGGGAAACGGCCCGGAGATAACCCTTCCGCTGCCGGTTCAGCGTGTTCTTGGCCGATCGGGCAGGGAGCCAGAAATACAGCAGCCACGTCAGGGCGATCAGCGCCAGCAGCACGGCGAACAGAATGGTGTTTTTCCGGGCTGAAATCGCCCGCCCCAGGATCAGGCGGGGCAAAAAGGCCAAAAGCAGGATCGATGCCAGAGACGCGAGCACGCCAACAACAGGCGGTATTGACCATCTGAACAGCAGGCGGCGATACCCCTGGATATAATGCTCCCTGGTGGGGGCAAATACGTTTCTAAAAAGAATGGTTTCCTGATTCTCCATATCGTTTTTTCCCCCGCGCGGCGTACTGATCACGTTTCACTGGAACCGCGTCCGCAGAATGGAAAAGGTGCTGGCGATATCCTCCCTCAGCCAGGCAATGAGACTGAACAGCAGGGCCAGCAGCACGAAAATGGCGATCACGCCCACCACGACCCCCACAAATTCCATCATTTTCGCCGCCACGCGGAAATGATCCAGCTTTTCCTGGCGCTCCCATTCCTTGCGCTGCTCGTATTCCTGACGGCTGGGCTGCATCACTTTCACACACACTCCACTCTTTTATACATAGTCCATCCACGCCTTGGCTTCGTCCTGCCGCCCCGTGAGGCTGCCCTCGGCGGAAAGGCCGGGGAAACCCTGCTGACGGAGGGCCTCATAGACCAGGATCGCCACGGAATTGGCCAAGTTCAGGCTCCTTGCGTCCTCCCGCATGGGGATGCGCACGCACCGGTCATACACCCTTTGCAGCAGGGATTCCGGCAAGCCCTTGGTTTCACAGCCGAACACCAGAAAATCGTCGGGACTGTAGGCCGCTTCCGTGTAGGCCCGGGGGGCCTTGGTGCTGGCGAAATGGTAATTCGCGCCGGGATATTGCTTCATCAATGCTTCAAAATCCGGCAGCACCTGAATATCCACCATGGAAAAGTAATCCAGCCCCGCCCGCTTCATGTACTTATCCGCCAGCTGAAAGCCCAAAGGCTCGATCAGGATCAGTCCCGTACGGGTGGCGGCGCAGGTGCGGGCGATATTGCCGGTGTTCTGCGGGATCTCCGGCGCATATAAAACGACGTGCATAGCGGCAATTATTCCTTATTCTTCGTAGTTTTTCCAGGCTTTTTCGACAGCTTCCATCAGGCCCAGCAATTGCAGGTCCCGAAGCTGGCCGGCGATCCTGTCTTCCAGGCCGGGAACGTCCCGCAGGTCTTCTTCCCAAATGGCCCGGTCACTTAACGCGGCGTAGGCCAAGGATTCCGGCGGCATATCGCAGCTCAGACGGGAGAAGGAAAACAAAATTTCCTCGTCCTCGCTGAAATAACAGGTTTCCCCGTTTTTGAGGTACGTGTACCGGCCCTGATCGTCCTGCCGGGCCCCGGAAAACAGCATGATCAGCAGGGAAAGGCTCATGCACAGGCAGGGTGGAAGCTCGCATTCCCTTTCCTCATACGTTTTCAGCACCGGCAGCACCTGTTCCCGCCAGGCGCGCACAGCGTTTGGTATGAGCAATGCCAAAGGCTGGATTACGGTGGGGTTTTCCATTTCCCCACAGATTTCCATAGCGAGGGGTTCCAGCGTTTCCTTGCCTAAGCCCATGGAGGGCATGATCTCTTTCAGCAGCGCGTGTCCCAGGAACGGCCGCAGCACAGGGTCCCGCATGCAGTCCTTCACCGTGTCCAGCCCCGCCATGACACCGGCGGGCAGGATCAGCGACAGCAGACACCCCTGCATCCGCTCCCGCGCGTTTTTTCTATCCGTTCCTTCCATACGCCTCACCCTTCCTGACAGAAAAGGATACGTTGGAGGCTTTGCCTCCAAACCTCCACCAGGAGTGCGGTCCAGGGGCGTCACGCCCCTGACGCAGGTCTGGGGCCGCGGAGGCCCCAGCGTACCCTCTTTTGCTTCCAAGCAGTTCCATTTTACCAAAGAAAGCGCGGCCTGTAAAGATGATTACAGGCCGCGGCATTTGCTGAATGGTTTACCTTGTAACCAGCGTCTCCGCGGGCAGGAACCCCCGTTCCAGCACCGGGATATTGTTTTCCAGGCGGGTATATTCGCAGTAGACCCAGGCGGGATCGGAATTGAGGCAGGCCAGGGCGGTGACGGCGGTATGGGCGGGCAGCCTGATCTCGGTATCCAGGATATCGGGATCATTGGCCACCCAGGTGTCCTGGGTCAGGGCGGCGGGCTGATAGCTGAAAGCCAGCACCGGGATAAAGGCTTCGCTGACGCCGGACAGGGCCTCGGGGCTGATCCAGCCATAACGGTATTCGCCGGGGGTGCCGTTGGAATAACGGATCAGCACCCAGCCGTTTTCCTGGCCGTAGGCCCGCACGCCGGAGGACAGGATGCCCAGGGCCGCCAGGTCCTCCTGGAACGTCTGAATCTCATACTGTTCGCCAGGACCAAAGTAAATATCTGCGGGCACGGTGAGGAAGAACACGCCCACGGCATTGACGGCAGGCAGCGCGTCCGCGTTCAGGCTCTGGCCAGCGGCTTCGGAAGGCGCGGCGGGCTCCGTTTCATCGGGCGGCACGATCCAGCCCTCCCGCTCGTCGGGCGCGGGGGCGGCGGTTTCAAGGGGCGCGGCCTGTGTATAGGTCAGGTTGGACACATGGATGTAGCCCCGGGCCCAGCGCCAATCTTCCCGGTATTCGCACAGGGCCCATTCCCCTTCGGTTTCAAATACCTTCACCACCGTTTGGGCGGGCAGCGTGCCGGGCCGCACGGCGTAGTGTTCACCGGGGCCGTAGTATGCTTTGGCGGCGGCGGCCAGGGTATCCTGGGTGTAAGCGGTGCTTTCCGCCCGTACCTCGCCCGCGTTCTTCACCTTGCTTTTCAGCAGGTAGATGCGGTACAGCTTGCCGTGTCGGGTAAATTCCACATGATACCATTCCGTTTCCGCCGGGCAGGCATAGGAAATGACCGTCAGGTTCAGCGGCGGCTCCAGGGTGCCTAAATTCTCGGAATACTGGGTGCCGGGGCCGGTGCGGGTGGCGGCCTTAGAGGCCAGATACGCGCTTTCTTCACCCACCGCCGCCCAGCAGGGCAGCAGCAGCGCGATCAAAAGCAGAGCCAGCAGCCTTTTCATGAAATACACCTCCATCAATGCGGTATGATTGGAACGGGTCAATCACGGGAAACGGATACTGTTCACGCTTGCCGGCAAAGGTCTTTCATCATTTCTAATTTACAAAGGCCGCCCGGCACATTGCCGGGCGGCCTTGGCCAAGACGGATCAATACTTCCGCTTGCGAGCGGCTTCCGCCTTCTTCTTGCGCTTTACGCTGGGCTTTTCATAATGTTCGCGCTTACGAACCTCAGCCAGTACGCCGGCACGGGCACACTGCCGCTTAAAGCGCTTCAGCGCGCTTTCCAGCGATTCATTCTTGTTGACATGAACCTCAGACACTTGTTTTCCCTCCCTTCGCTCATCTCGCCTGAAACAACACCGTTTATTTACGGTGCGACGCCGTTTAACCGGCGGATGGCGACCGTGCCTGTATTATAACGCTTTCGGGCGGGAGTGTCAACAGCCTTTTCAGGGCGTGAAAATGTTTTTACACTTTCACCGATAATCAGGAAATATTTTTCCCAATCACGCCATTTTATCCGCCATCTGCCGTCCGCCCAAGATATGGAAGTGCAGATGAGGCACGCTCTGGCAGGCGTCCGGACCGCAGTTGCTGACCACCCGGAAGCCCTTTTCAAGCCCTTCCTGGGCGGCGATTTTGCCGATGGCGGCAATGACCGCGCACAGGGCTTCGGGGGAAAGCTTCCCCGCTTCGGCGATGCTTTCCACGTGATCCTTGGGCACCACCAGCACATGGGTGGGGGCCTGGGGGTTGATATCCCGGAAAGCGTAGCAGTATTCATCCTCGTACACTTTCGTGGAGGGGATATCCCCGGCGATGATTTTGCAGAACAGGCAGTTTTCCATGTTTTTTCCTCCTTTTTCCTCCTATTATTCTAAACGCTTCCAATGCGCTTCGTCTAAGAAAATGGGGTTGGTCCAGGCCATGCGGCCCTGGGCGTCCACGATTTCGGCGCGGATATAATTGGTGCCTTTCACAGGCACGGTCTGGTGACCCATGATACCGGGGCCCTTCCGTTCCGCATAGGGAACGCGGAAATGCCGGAAGCGGATGGTTTCCACCGGAGAACAGAGGATGACCGCTTGATCGTCCTCCAAGTAAAAATCGTAGATCTCCGGGCCGCAGGAAGCGTAAAACGCGCCGCGCCGCAGGGCGTCGAGGATGGAGGACGGATTCTTTTCCGCCCGCACCCGGATAAAGCCTAAGCCGTTCTGATAGGGATGGTGGCCGTCGTCCGTCGCCGTGCCGAACACCTTCCGGCCCCCGCACAGCAGTTCGTCCCAGTAAGCCCCGTGCATGTCCAGGCCGTTTTCCACCGCGCAGCCGGAATTCCAAATTTCCATGAGCCCGATCTCCGGCAGAGCCAGGATCTCCTGGGCGGTGTTGCCGCTCCACTCCGGATGGCAGAACATGGGCAGGTTGCCCGCTTCCTGGATGGTGCGCAGCATGGGCAGCACTTCCGCCGCGTCCGCCGCCTTCACGCTTTCAAACCGCTGATCCTGGGCAAAGCCGTTGCCCTTCTCCCGCTCCGGGCCTAAGGACACCAGATGCACGCAGTGGCAGCCGGGGCCGGGCAGATTGGCGTCCAGCTCCATGCCGGGCAGCACCAGCAGGCCCGTATCCGGGGCGTAGCTGGCGTAATTATAAATCCGGTGATCCGTCAGGGCTAAAAAATCATAGCCCATGGCGGCATATTGCCGCGTCACCGTTTCCGGCGAGGAAATGGCATCGCTGCGGGTGGTATGGCAATGCAGATTGCCCTTGAGCAGCGGCGCGCCGCCCTCGAACGCGGCTTGGTGAATCAGCATGGCGGTTCCCTCCTGTTTACTTGATCCAGTCCGCGGGCCGGATATTCAGCATTTCGCCGTCCTTGATATCGGAAAGGAGCATCAGGGTTTTTTCGCCCTCCACCAGACGGCGCTTGGGGTTTTCCAGGGCCAGCACGAAGCAGATGCCCGCCACGGTAACGGAAAACTCTTTCATCAGTTCGATCATGCCCCGGGCAGTGCCGCCGCCGCGCATGAAATCGTCCACGATCAGGGCGCGCTGGCCCTCCCTTACAGCCCGGCGGGACAGGGCCATGGTTTCGATGCGGCCCGAGCCGGACACATAGGAAATGTTCACCGCGCTGCCCTCGTACACCTTGGTGGCGTGGCGGGCGATGATCAGGGGCACCCGCAGGGCTTCCGCCGTCATCATGGCCACAGGAATGCCCTTGGTTTCCATGGTGAGCACAAAATCCGCGTTGGCGTCGTAATACTGGCTGGCGATCAGCGTTCCCATGCCGTGCACCAGTTGGGGATCCGACAGGATATCGGAAAAATACAGGTAGCCCCCCGGCAGATGACGGGCGGGCTCCCGGAGCCGCTCGCAGATACCTTCCATGAATTCCCGGTCATAAGCCCCCAGCCCCATGGGCCGATAGCGCACGCCGCCCGCAGCGCCGGTGACCGTTTCCAGCCGGCCCAGCCGGAACTGTTTCATGGTGTCCTGCAAAATGGCCACGTCCTCGCTGATGGTGGACTTGGCGGTGGAAAACATCTCACAAAAATGGGACAGTGTAAAAATCCGGTTGGGGGACTGGGTCAAAACCTGGGTCATGACGGCCAGCCGCTCGTTGCGCTTGATCTTGTCCATGATGCTCGTTCATCCTCTCTCCCGCTTGGGCCTGACAAGGAGAGAGTATATCACAAAAATACGAATATTTCCAGTGTTTTGTAAAATTTTGTTCGGAAAAAAGCAGACGGGAAACAGTCGATAAACTTTTGCGTTGAACCCAAAAAACGTCGTTTTTTTTCCGCCCAATTTCGCAGCGGACAAATCCGCACATTCAGGGGCGGAAATGAACATTTATGGAAAAAATTGCACTCCCCTCCCATCGGGGAATTGACAACGGGGAAAAATGTGATATACTGTTGCCGAAAAGAAGAACAAATGTTCTCATTTAAAAGAAGGAGGAAACAGAAATGCGCGGAGAATGTGTGTATATGCAGGTGATGGTGCAGATGTATCTGAAGGGGTGGGACAATCGGGCCCTGGCGGACAGGGCGGGTTTGAGCTACACCTCCATCCGGCGGAAGCTGCGGGGCACGTCGCCTCTGCATCTGGAGGAAGCCCGCCGCATCCAGCAGGCGCTGAACTGCGGCATGTCTTTGGACGAGCTGTTTGCCCGCCGGGACAAAGCGGCGTAAACCGCCTGATGAAAAGCCCCTGACCCCCAGGGGTTTTCTTTTTGAAACGCCGGTCCAGTCAAGCTTTTTCTTGTGCTTTTCCCGGAAATGGGCTATAATAACGGTAGAATGCTGCAAAGAGGAGGAAGAAACATGAGCAATCAGGAAGAATGGGATATCATTGAGCTGGAAGGCGACGATGGCTCGCCCATCCGCCTGTGTGTGGAGCGGTATTTCTTCTACAATGGGGACGAATACGTGCTGCTCAGCGACGCCTGCGACGTGGAGGACGAAGCGGAAGTCTCCCGGTACGTGATGAAGGTGCAGCCCATGGAGGGCGAGGGCAACGAGGACATGGAAGAATTCGTGCCCGTGGACGAGGACCTGATGGATCAGCTGATCAGCGTGGTGGAAGCCACGTTCGACAGCGAAGACGACGAAGAAGAATAATTTTCATAAAGCACACGGAGAGTCCAGACGCCCCTTGCGCTTTTCTCGGAAGGGGGTTCGGGGGAAACCTCTCTTTGAGCTTCAAAGAGAGGTTTCCCCCGAAAAAACATCTAAATGAACGATACCATCGCCCAGAAGCTGCGCCTGCTGCCCGATTCCCCCGGCTGCTATCAGATGAAGGAGAACGGGAAAATCATCTACGTGGGCAAGGCCGTCAATTTAAAAAACCGCGTGAGAAGCTATTTCCATGGCCGCGACCACACCCCCAAGGTGGCGGCCATGGTTTCGCATATCACGGATTTCGATATCATCCTGTGCCGCACCAATTTAGAAGCGCTGATCCTGGAATGCAACCTGATCAAGCTGCATAAGCCCTACTATAACATCCTGCTCAAGGACGACAAGCACTATCCGTATATCCGCGTGAACCTGAACGAGGCTTATCCCCGGGTGACGCTGGCGCGGCGGCAGCAGGCGGACGGGGCCAAGTATTTCGGCCCGTACATCGGGGCCACGGCGGTAAGGGAAACGCTGGAAAACCTGAAAAAGCTGTTCCCCCTGCGCACGTGCAATCATGCCCTGCCGGAGCACGGCCCCAAGCGGCCCTGCATGAATTACGAGATCGGCCGGTGCTTAGGCCCCTGCTGCGAAAAGTGCAGCCAGGCGGAATACCGGGCGGTGGTGCAAAGGGTGCTGAAATTCTTAGGCGGGCAGTACCAGGAAGTGACGGCGGAACTGGAAAAGGACATGAAGGCCGCCGCCGCTGGGTTGCAGTTTGAAAAGGCCGCAAGGCTCCGCGATCAGATCCGGGATATCGAGGGGCTCATGCAGCGCCAGCAGGCCATCCAGACCAGCGGCGCGGAACAGGACGTGTTCGCCCTGGCCCAGGACGATTTGGACGCCATGGCGCAGGTGCTGTACGTGCGCAACGGCCATATCTTGGGCGGGGACGCTTTCGCCCTGCCCAGGGAAGGGAAGGAAGAACCGGGGGAAGTGCTGTTCGATTTCATCGTGCAGTTTTACGATGACGAGCGCAAGCCCGCCAGGGAAGTGCTGTGCCCCGGATTGCCCTCTGAAATCAGCGCTGATTTGGAAGAATGGCTCCGGCGGCAGAAGGGCGGAGCCTGTACCCTGACCATCCCCCAGCGGGGAGACAAGCGGGCGCTTACCCTGCTGGCGGAAAAGAACGCCCGTGACGCCCTGGAAAAGCGCAACGCCAAAAAACAGGTGCAGTACGAGCGCACCATCGGCGCGGTGGAAGAATTGGCAAAGGCTATCGGGCTGGATTCCGTGCCCCGGCGCATCGAGGGCTACGACATTTCCAACACCCAGGGGGCCCAGAACGTGGCGTCCATGGTGGTGTTCATCGACGGTGAGCCCGCGCCCAAGGAATACCGGCATTACCGCATCAAGAGCTTCGAGGGAGCCAACGATTTCGCCTCCATGAACGAGGTGTTGAGCCGCCGGTTTAGGCGGTGTTTCGCGGCGGAGGAAAAGGACCGCTGGCCCCTGCCCGATCTGGTATTGATCGACGGCGGGCCGGAGCAATTGGCCTTCGCCCGGGAAGCCATGCTGAAAGAAGGGGCCGACGTGCCCATGTTCGGCCTGGCCAAGCGCCTGGAAGAAATCTTCCTGCCGGGACGGGAGGAATCCATCCTCATCGACCATCATTCCCCGGCGCTCCACCTGATCCAGCGCATCCGCGACGAGGCCCACCGCTTCGCCATCACCTACCATCGCGACCTGCGGGGCAAAGCCTCCGTCCACAGCACCTTGGAGGACATTCCCGGCATCGGCCCCGCCCGAAGGAGGGCGCTGCTGCAATACTTCAAATCCGTCAAGGCCATCAGGGAAGCGGACTTGGAAGAACTGCAAAAGGTGTCCGGCATGAACGCCAAAGCGTCCAAAGCGGTGTATGATTGGGCGCACCCGGAACAGGAAAACATGATTTAGCATATCAGATTATTGCAAATGTACTATTTTTGTATTATAATAGACGTGAATCAGGAAAGGAGGCAGGAATATGACCAGCACCATTCAAATCAGGGTTGATCATGAGTTAAAGAAAAAATCAGACATGCTGTTCAGAGACTTGGGGACGGATACAACGTCAGCCATACGAATTTTTTTAACGCAGGCTGTTGCCAACAATGGATTTCCTTTTGAAATCAGGAAAGTGTCCGCAAATCCATACGCGGCTATGTCAGAAGACGAAATTCTGCTGAAATTGGAGCGGTCAAGGGAACACGCCAAACAGGGCAAGTACAGAGACGCGGATGAAGTCATAACGGATATTCGGGGGAAATATGGTTTATAAAGTTGTACTTACCTCTGACGCGGAAGAGGACTTGAACCAATTCATCCGTTATCTGCTGTACGAAAAGAAAAGCGAGCAGGCAGCATCCAACGTGCTGGATGATTTTGAAGTGACGAAACAAAGCTTATCCCGCGTTGCCGACAGCTTAAAGCTGTGTGATAATCCAAAGCTGAAAGCGCAGGGTTACAGAAAGATCCATTTCTTATCTCACAGATACTTCATGCTGTATCGGATCGAAAAAAATTTTGTGATCGTTGATGGCATTTTTCATGAATTGCAGGATTATGAAAACAAAATCATCTGATGCGCTCAGAAACTGACAAACGGAGAGGAACGCGATGAACAAAAAATAAAAGGGGCGCTGGGAAGGAAAAATCGGGGAAAAGATCATCCTGGGCTTTGATTATTGACCGGGCGCGCTTGCGGAAAAACCGATGATCGCCGGATACAGAACCGGGAGGGAAACCCATAAAGGTATGTAGATGGATTCCGACGCTGGAAACGAAACGGCTGATTCTTCGCAAACTTACGTCGGAGGACGCGGACGATCTGCGTACATGGTTGGGCCGGGTGGTGGATTTCATCTTTTCCGAAACGGCCATGGACCGGCTGAAAGCACCATCCGGCACGGGAAAATAGTGTCCGCTTACTGCGATTACAACATCTGGGGCCTGATCCGGGAGGATATCGACAAAATGAAGCGGCCTGACTGAAAGCGGTTCAGTCAGGCCGTGATACTTCTATGCTTTTTCCGGCCCGCAGGCTGAAAATGAGGGTTTCGCCCACGGGGATGCCGGTGATTTGGGAAAGGGCCTTGGCGTACCATTGCAATTGCAGCCCATAGCGCCGCAGCAGTTCCTCTTCGGTGGCGGTGTCCGTTTTATAATCGGCCAGCACCCAATGGCCGTTTTCCATGAAGCAAAGATCGATCACGCCCTGGATCAGGCTGCCCTGGTCTCCCCGGAGGTTAAAGGACCATTCCCTGTGCGCTTCCTTTGCCGCTAAGGCCCGCTGGCCCAAAGGCGAGGAAAAGAAACCGGTGAGCCAGTGCAGGCGCAGGCTGGCGCGTTCCGAATCGGTCAGCACGCCCTGCTGCTGCAATCGGTTCAGGGCCTGGGTGATTTTTCCCTGGCGGACCAGGGCGTAATCGATCTGGCCCAGCACCCGGTGGGTGATGGTGCCGCGCTGGGCGGCGGTGACGCGCTGTTCCGTAAGGAATGCGGGCTTGGGCGGTTCCGGAGGCAGACGGCGCTTGTCGGCGGGGGATTCCCATTCGTCCTTTTCGTCCCGCAGGGTTTTGGCGATGGCGGTAACGGAGGTTTTCAGGGGCGGATTCACCGGAAGCTTTCGGGTCATGCGGGCCAGCGTGCGTTCGTCCGGGGCCGCGTCTAAGGCCAGCACGGGCGGGACCACGCGGGCAAGGGCGGGGGCGGAAAGATCCTCCGCCTTTTGCATATGCATACGCCATACGCTGCCGTTTTTGCCGATCGTTTCCCCTTCCCGGAAGCCGCCCAAGCTCTGCATCACCCAATCCAGCATGCAGCCCGCGGCCCCGGCGGCGTAAGCCGTGGCAGGGCGGGCCCATTTTTCCAGGGCAGCGTCCAGCCTGCGGGGGGAACCGACTAAGATCAGCCGTTCCCTGGCTCGGGTCATGCCCACGTACAATAGCCGTGCTTCCTCCGCCCGGGCTTCCTTTTCACCCACGCCGTCCAAGGCGCTGAACGCGCAGGTTTCCCTTGTGACCCGCCGTTCCCCGTCGATGTACTGGAGGGCTATGCCGTGGTGGGCGTGCAGGCGCAATTGACTGCCGCTGCCCTTGCGGAAGCTCCGGGCCATTTCCAGCAGGAACACCACCGGAAATTCCAGCCCCTTGGATTTGTGCAGGGTCAGGACGCGGACCACATCCTCGTTTTCTCCCAAGGTCTTGGCGGCTTTGCCGTCGTCGGAGCCGTGAAGCCGCCCGGTTTCCCGAAGGAACGCCCCCAAGCCCTCCATGGCGCTTTCGCCCTGGGCCCGCTCCGCCAGCAGCCGCAGGTTGGCCTGGCGCAGCTCCCCCTCGGGCAGGGCCCCGGCGCGCATGTACAGCCCGCTTTCTTCCAGCACCCGCCACACCAATTGATCCACCGTGAGGCTGCCCGCTAAGAAGCGCCACCAGGCAAGCTTGTCCCAGGCGGCCCGGGCCTTGTCCCCCAAGGGGCTTTCTTCCGTCAAAGCGTCCTCAAAGGCGGCGTAAAAGGGCGTGCCGGGGGTGCGGCCCACCAGGCGGATACGGGCCAGCTCCTCTTCCGTAAAGCCGAAGCAGGGGCAGCGCAGGGACGAAAGCAGCGGGATATCCTGCAAGGGATTGTCGATCACCCGCAGCAGGTTCATCAAATCAGCCACCTCGGGCAGATCGAAAAACTGGGCGTCGGCGTCGCTGTATACCGGAATGCCCTCCAATTGCAGCGCCCTTGCGATGTAGGGCGCGCGGCCCGAAGCGTAGCGCAGCAGCAGCGCGATGTCCCGGAAGCGCAGGGGGCGGCTGCCCTCCCCCTCCCGCACGGAAGCGAAGCGCATGAGCTCCTTGATCCGCTTGGCCACGAACGCCGCTTCGTACCGGTAGCCCTGGGTCAGCTCGCTGCCCTCGCCCTCTTCCTCCTCCTGGGCGGCGATCAGGTGGATTTCCACAGGCGCGCCCAAGGGCTGTCCCCCGCCGGGGCGCAGCATGGCGCTTTCGTCGTAGGCGATTTCCGTTTCTTTTTCCCGCATGGCGTGAACGAATACCTCGTTCACCGACAGCAGCACGTTTTCATCGGAACGAAAATTCTGCTGGAGCAGGATTTTCCGCTCTTCCGCTTTTTCATCCAGGGAATAGCTTTGATATTTTTCCAGGAACAGGGTGGGATCGGCCAGCCGGAAGCGGTAAATGCTCTGCTTCACGTCCCCCACCATGAACAGCAGGTTCTTTTCTCCTTCATGCAGTTTGCGCAGGATGGCTTCCTGAATGCCCGAAACGTCCTGGTATTCGTCGATGAACAGGGCGTCGAAGCTCCCCGCCACCGCGGCGCGCACGTCGGGATCGTTCAGCGCTTTCAGGGTCAGATGCTCCAAATCGCTGTAATCCAGGTAATTGCGCCGCTGCTTGAGCGCAAAATACCTTTCGTCCATGCGCTTCACCAGGCCGCACAGGGCGCGCAGGGCGGGCAGGGTGTGTTTTAAGTCCTCTTCCGCCCGCTCCGGATTGACCGGCAGGGGCTGGCGGGCGGCGGAGATACGTTCCTTCCATTCCTCCCGCAGGGACTTGAACCGGGCGGCGACGTCGGGGTCCTCTTCCGGCGCGGCGCGTTTGGTGCTCAGCCGGGCGAAATTCGTTTTTCCTCCGGCGGGCAGCCCTTCCCGGGCCTGGGCCAGCAGTTCTTCCGTCATGGCCCGGTCCGCCTCGAAAGCGGGCATATACCGCAAGGGGCCGTCCGCCCGGTTCAGCAGCGCTTCCATTTCAGGCAGCAGTTCCGCCGCCCCCTCCAATTGAGCGAGGCACAATTCCCGCAGCAAAGGCGACCAGGCGTCCAGCCGGGCGCGCTTTCCCGCGCACTGCTCCTCCGTCCAGGCCCACGGGTCCGCCTGGGCCATGAGGAATCCATACAATTCGTCCATCAGGGCGGTGATTTGGGCGTCCTCAAACTGGGAAAACAGCGCTTTTTCGTCTTCACTGGGTGCCGCGTAGGCGTTTTCCAGCGTTTCGTCCTGTGCCTGACGGCGCAGCGCCGCGAGTTTATCCTCGTCCCCGATCCGGGCCAGGGGATCGATGCCCACGGCCTGGAAATGCTCCTTGAGCACCCGGGAGCAAAAAACGTGCAAAGTGCAGATGGCCGCCCGGTTCAGCCGCATGGCCTGCAAGCGCAGATGGGCGTTTTCCGCGCCCTCCGCTTCCAGCCGCCGCCCGATGCGCTCCCGCATTTCCCCCGCCGCGGCCCGGGTGAAGGTGACGATCAGCATCCGATCGATCCTGCCGCCCTCCCGGAGCAGCGACAGCACCCGTTCTACCAGCACCGCCGTCTTGCCCGAGCCTGCCGCCGCGCTCACCAGCACACTGCCGTTCCGCGCCTCAATGGCCGCCCGCTGCCCCTCCGTCCACTGCATACGCTTTCCTCCGACTCTGTTTGTGGGCATTATTGTACCGCAATCTGCCTTTTCTGGCAAGTAATGGACGTAAACGCGCGTTTTGATTGTTTTTTGTTGCTTCCCGGCGTTATTTTTGATATAATGGAAAAAATAAACAACAGGGCAAGGCCGTGAGCGGCGAAAGCGGAGCGTACATCCGTTGACCGGACGGCTATAAACGTTTTTTGACGCAAAGGACGTGATGGTTTGAAATTGAACGCCTTACGGAGTTACCAGGGCGAGGAATGGGTTCGGTACAAAAAAGAGATCAACAAGGAAAACCGTATCGCCATCCATCTGCTGGCCCTGGCGGGCCTTCCGCTGAGCATGATGAACGCGGCGGCGCAGCTGGCCACCTCGGGGGTCGGCCCGGCGCTGACGTGCAGCCTTTTTATGACCCTGTATTTTCTTGTATTTCTTCTGGCTGAGCATTTCTGGCTGCCGAATGATTATCCCCGCGCCACGGGCCTGCTGTATGCTTTGGAAAGCCCGGTGATGGTGATGTCCCTTTTGCTGGGAACGGTGCTGGACCCCGGACAGCAAGCCATCATGGTGCTGCTGTTCCTGATCGCTCTGCCCGTGTTCATTATGGACCGTCCCATCCGCCTGGTGCTGTTTTCCGGCGTATGGGTGGCGGCGTTCCTGCCCCTGTGTTTTTTGTTCAAGGATCGATCCGTATGGGCCACGGACGTGGTGCACATCATGGAGTTTTACGTTACCACCGTGGCCCTGGTAAACGTGATCATGCGGGTGCGCATGGAATCCCTGCGGCATCTTTTGCGGGAAGAATACCATTTGGAGCATGAGCAGCGCACGGGGTGCCTGAACCGCTACGCCTTAGCCAGCCGGGCCGCCGCCTACACGGGCCAGCAGGTGACGGTTCTGCTGGCGGATTTGGATCGTTCCAAACTCTACAACGATTTTTACGGCCACGAAGCGGGGCAGAAGATCATGGATTTTTTCACCGCCACCCTCATGGACTGCTTCGGGCCGGATCAAACCTATCATTACAACGGCGATGAATTCCTTTGTGTGGCGAAGGGATCCTGGCCCGACGCTTGCGAAGAGAAAATCGCCAAGTGCCGCGAAGCGCTGAGCGGATTCTGCCTGGAGGAAAGAAAGCTGCCCCTCACCTGCGCTTTCGGCTACGCCACGGGCACGCCCGCCACGCTGAAGGAATTTCGGGAAATCATCCAGCTGGCGGATATCAACGCCCACAAGGCCAAAAAAGCCGGTCCCGGCGGGCTCTTAGGCGACGAATTCAGCCCCGAGACCCTGCGGGCCGGCATTGCGCAAAGCAATTTGAATACCCACGCCCAGGCTTCGGAAATCGACCAGCTCACCGGTTTGCCGGGCATGAGCTATTTCGTCAGCCGGTCCGACGCGCTGCTGAGCAAGGTGGCCGATTTTTCCCGGCATCCCGTGGTGGGCTGCTTCCAATTGATACATATGCGGGCTTTCAACGACGCTTTCGGCTATACCCAGGGAGACGCGCTGATCGCGGAAACGGCCCGGCTTTTGCAGCAGCATTTCACCAACCGCTATATCTGCCATATCACCGCCGCCCAGTTCGGCATCCTGTGCTACGAAAACGAGGTGGAGGACGCGCTGAAAAAAGTCAACGACGCTCTGCATGCTTATAAGCCCGGTTTTCCCGTGGCCGGCAAAGCCGGGTTCGCCCGGTGCGTGGATGGCGTAAGCGTCATTTCCCTGCTGGATCGGGCGCGGATCGCTCAAAAAAGCCTGCTTATCGGCAAGGATGCCGTTTTCTGCTACTACGACCATGAAATGGACCAAGAGCTGCAATTCCGCAAATATATCATCAGCCATGTGGACGAGGCGATAGAGAAGGGCTATTTGCAGGTATATTACCAGCCCATCGCCCGCACGGTGACCGGCCACGTATGCAACGAGGAAGCCCTTTCCCGCTGGGATGATCCCAAGTACGGCTTCCTGATGCCGGATCGCTTCATCCACACCTTGGAGGACGACGGCCTGCTGTACAAGGTGAACCTGTTCGTGGTGAGCCAAGTGCTGCGGGATTTTAAGCGCAGGCAGGAGTTAGGCGTGCCCATCGTGCCCGTTTCGGTGAACCTGTCCCGCCGGGACTTTGAAAAGCGCGACATGGTGCAGGAAATCACGGACATGGTGGACGCGTCCGGTTTTTCCCGCCGGATGCTGAAAATCGAAATCACCGAATCGGCTTTCATCGAAAACCAGGAGCTGCTCAAGCGCGAGGTGGGGCGGTTCCGCGAAAACGGGTTCGACGTGTGGATGGACGATTTCGGCAGCGAATATTCCACCCTGAACCTGCTGCAAGAATTGGATTTTGACCTGATCAAGATCGACATGCAGTTCATGAAAAACTTTTCCATCTACGGCAAGAATTACATCATCATTTCCGATATTCTGGATATGGCCAAGCGCATGGGCATCACCACCCTGATCGAGGGCGTGGAAAGCTGGGAGCACTATCAGATCCTGCAATCTTTAGGCTGTGAAAAAATCCAGGGTTACCTGTTCAACAGGCCCAATTCCTTCGCGTATATCGTGGACCGGGCTTTGCACAAAACGGGCCTGACCTTCGAGGACCCGGAAGCCGCCCCCTACTACGAAGCCGTGGGCCGCATCGACCTGAGCGAACCCCTGGCCCACGGCGGCGTGGTGGAAGCACGGGTAGACAGCGAAGTGCCCGCCGGGGTGCTGGAGCTGCGCGAGGGGCATTTGACCTGCCTGCGCGGCAACGCCCGCTTCCTGCGGATGCTGGAGAGCATCGGCGCCCTGGCCCCCGAATCGGAAAACACGCCCTTCCGTCCCCTGGGGGATAACGCGCCCGACGATTTTATGTCCGCCGCGGTCCGCTGCTGCGAAGCGGAGGGCTGGATCAATTACAGCTGCTTCACCGAAGAAGAAGGCCCCATGAATATGTACCTCCGCCAGGCTTCCCCCGCCCGCTACCGCGGCGGCGCGGCCATCCTGGTGGTAGCGCTGCACAGCCAGGGAAAGTGAACAAACACACAGCATTATGCCAACAGCCATGCCGGTTGCGTGCCCGGCATGGCTGTTCTTTTATGTTCGCGAGAAAATTACAGCAGGTTCTGGGGCTCCACGTAAGGCAGGACGGAGATTTCCAGGTTGCCGTTCTTGGTGCGCAGTTCGTCGATCATTTCCTTTTCCTCGGCGGGGTTCTTCATCCTGATCTTGAAGGACAGGCGGAACATGCTGCCCATGCCGGTGGTTTTTACGCCCGCGTTTTCCACACTCTTTAAGTAATGGGCGAAGGTATCGTCAAACACCCGGGCATAATCCAGGGTTTCGGGGATGGTGATTTTGAGCAGCTTTTCCTCCTGCTGGGCGGCGTGGTCAAAGAGCTTCACGCTGGACATGGCCATAAAGATGAGGCCCAGGCCCGCCAGGGCCAGCACGCCGTAGGCGATATAGCCCATGCCGAAGGCCACGCCCGCCGCCATGGCGATGAGGATGGCCGCGATCTCATCGGCGCTGCCCTGGGCGGAACGGAACCGGGTGAGGGCCAGCGCGCCGCCGAAGCCCACAGCCGCGCCGATGTTCCCGCTGACGAAGGTGAGCACCATGCCCACCACAAAGGGGATGACGGAGGTGACGATGAAGAAACGGCTCTTGGCGCGGACGCGGAAGCTCATGAGCCAGGAAAAAAGAATGCCGGATACCAGGGACGCGGCGGCCATGATCAAAAACTGGCTGGGGGTAACGGAGGAGGAATAAATCGAATCGAACATGATGATAGCCTCTCTTTCTTTTATCCTGCTTTTTGAGCGTTCAGCAGCTGCTGCCGGAATGCTTCGCCGTATTTGGAAAAACTGTTTTTGTAAATCTGCCCTTCATCCAGAATGTGGGTCAGCCACAGGGGCATGGCCTCCTGCACCTTGATTTCCAAAATGGTGTGTCCCGGCGGACGAAGGGGAAGCCCGTCCATGGAAGAAGTCAGGTCCAGATGATCGGTGCGGTAGCGGGGACAGTGATCGATGGTCAGGCGCAGGTCGCCGCCCGGCTCAAAGAACGCTTCCCGATCGTAAATGATCAGGCAGGCGGGCACCAAAGTCTTGTAATAATCCCGAAAATAGGTGATTTCCCGGTTGATCTGCCCCGGCGCGCAGATATCGCCGCTCCCGGCGAAAAACTTGTCCACCAGGGGGATGGTGCTCTGCACCCGGCGCTTGTATACGATGCCGTAGGCTTTGCGTTTGAGCTCCAGGTACACGGGAGATTCCCGGGTAGCCAGGCCATAGGACCGAAGCCTTATCTTTTCTTTAAAGGGCGGCTTTTCCACCGAGGCGCGGATCAATTGATAATTGGGGGTGTCGTAGTACAGGGAAGCGATGGAGTTGCGGCCGTATTGGTCCAGCTTCATGTGGCCCTCCAAGCTTTTTACCAGAAAATCGGTCTGCGCGCCGTCCAGCAGGTATTTGAGCTCATAACGCTTCATCACGACGATCGGTTCCGCCATAGTACCGCCTCCCGTCTTACAGGATCACGCGGAGGAGGAATTTTCCGTCCGCCGCCTTGGCGCTGACCCGTCCGTTGTGAGCCTGTACGATTTCTTTCACATGGCTCAGGCCTAAGCCCGCGCCGGGCACGCTGTCGGCGTTCTCAAGCCTTGTGAACCGATCGAACACCTGATCTAAATTGCCGCCCGGCAGGTCCGTATCATTGGACGCGGTGATCACGCAGTGGCCATCCTCCTGCCCCACCTTGAGTTCCGCCCAGGAGGAGGCGAATTTCAGCTGGTTGTCCATTAGTTCGGAGATCAGGTCGTTCATGGCTTCGCTGTCGCCCATGACCATCACGGGCTGATCGGCCGCAATGGTCAGCCTGCAGCCCTTTTCTTCAAACTGATTCCTGACGGCGTCGCCCGCCGCCTGGGCCAGGGCGGACAGATCGCACCGGAGCATAGACAGCTCCTTTTCATCGAACACGCCCACGGTGGACAGGTTTTTCACCAGGCCGATCATTTTTTTCACCTGCCGGTTGATGGACTGGGTCTGCTCTGTTTCCCCTGTCTCCCGTTCCATGATCTCCGTGTTGGCGTTGATGATGGTGAGGGGCACCTTGAATTCTTTTTCCGCCTCGGCGATGAAGCGCTTCTGTTTTCTGTCCGCTTCCTCCAGGGGCTGAAAGAGCCTCTTGCCGATATACATGAGGGCGATGTAGCTGGCCGCCATCCCCACGATCAGCCCGATGCCGGAAATCAGCAGGATGCGGAAGCAGGGCAGCAGTTCCCGGCCCTGGTCGATCACGGTGACATATTTTCTCCCGTCGATTTTATAAACCCGGTAGCGGTAAGTGGCGCGGGTCCAGCCCGTTTTGTTTTCCTTGCGAAGGGAGTTGGCCCAGGCAAGGGCTTCCTCCTCCGTCACCGCGCTGATCTGTAAAGCGATGCACTCCGCGTTCCCCTCTTTATCAAACGCGAACGTAAAGTACCGCAGGGAGGATTTCATTTCCGGGGAATCGGGCCCCATGGGGCCCATGAAGCCGGGGAAAAAGTCCTCCGGCGGATTGACGCCTTCCGGGAGATTAACGCCTTCCGGCGGGGTGAAACCCTGGAGATCCGGGGCAGGCAGCGCGGGATTGCCGAACGTGCCCTGCTGTTGCGCCAGCATCTCGGTCAGCTGATCCGCGTCCCCGCTGGCCATGGTGAAGTTCACGCCGTTGATGATCCCCAGCAGCACAAACAGCAGCACGAACACGCAGAGCGTGGCAAAAATAACAAATCGTTTCCTTGTTTTACTCATAACCGTTCACCAGCCTGTATCCTTTCTCCATTTCGTAAATGATCCGCGCGGGCTTCCCAATGCCTTTCAGCTTTTCGTTCAGCGCCTGGATCATGACGCGGGTCCGCTTTCCCGCCGCGCGCCGGGGGGTTTTTAATTCCCGCAGCAGGTTGATTTCCCCGTTGGTCAGGCGGGTGGCTGTGCCGGTAAAGCAAAAGCCGGATACGTCCACATCCACGCCGCAGCAGTTCAGCGGTTCCGCCGAGCGCGTTTTTTCCGCCACTTCCCCCATGATCTGCTTTAAGTCCGCCGGGAGAAAGGGAAAGAAAAGATAAGCGTTGGGGAGCGTAGGCGCCAGCAGCATTTTGACCGTCGCGATCCCGTCCGCCAGGACGATCACCGGAATGCGCTCCCTGTTCAGGGCCTGCAAAAGCTGATCCAGCTCGATCCGGGGAAGGGCCTCCTCTAAAATGGCCATATCGAATTTCTCCGGTCCCAGCAGAGAAACCACCTGGGCCCCGTCAAACGCCGTGGTGACCGTATGCCCGTCCATGGTCAGCAGCTTCCGATAGCATTGCAGCAAATCCCGGTTGGAATCCGCCAATAATATGTTCATGCCGCGTCCCCTCTCCTTTCAGCATAGCAAAGCGCCGTTTCTGTTTCCAATTCATATGATACACGGCAAACTTAAAATAATCTTAAAATTGAACATATTGTACCACAAAAAAGCGCCTCCCGCCACTGTTTTCAATGGCGGGAGACATTTTTGCTTTCTATAAGTCGTATGGTTCAAAGATAATATTTGTTCAGTTGATTCGTAAAGAGCACTTTAAATCACCTACGGAGCAGGGGCCTCCGCAGCCCCTGAATCCCGCGGCAAGGGATTTCATCCCTTGCATCCCACTTGGCGAAACGGCGCCGATGGGAACACCAGCAACCTCCGCCTGCTGCGCTGGAATTACGAGAGCTTGAGGGCTTCTGGCCCAAGGAAAGCCGGGAAAATCCCAGGGAGAAAGCTTGCTTTCTCCTGTGGATTATTCCCGTGCTTTCCCCGGATGCTTTGCATCCGGATTGGCCGCTTTCAGCGGCTGGGCCAGAAGCAAAATGCGGCAAATCCAAGTAACAGCGGGAATTTGTTTATTTTATCGCGTTATGTTGTTTCCACAGGTGTGGGTCCAGGGAGATCATCTCCCTGGTCAGGGTCTGGGGCGGATAGCCCCAGGGTGTCCTTGTAAGTGATTTAAAGTGTCCTTTACGCTCCTCGCTTGCTTCTCCGGATGATTTCAGCAATCACCAGCGCGATCCCGGCAAACACGCCGATGGAAAACAGGATGGTACCCAGGGTGATCCTGCCGTGGGCGCTGATCATGTTCATCATATTCACGAACAGGGCGATGTCCAGGGCGGTAATGACCGCCCAGGGCTTGGCGTCGCCCAGCAGCTTTTGCATGGGCCGCGCCTTGATCATAAAGGGCAGGCCCACCGCCGCCAAGCCGAACAGGGAAGCGCTGGAAGCGATCCAGAACCAGGTGCCGTGGCCGTGGATACAAATCACACCCAGAAGCAGCATCAAGCTGGCGGTAAACGCGCAGAACATCCAGAACAGCTTGTCCTCATGCACCACGATGGGCACCACGCTGACGGACGCGGCCACGCACAGGGAAGCCAGCACGATGTCGATCCAGCCCATGGGGGAGCCGAACAGGTACAGGCAAATCAGGATCGGAATGAGGAACGCGCCGGATACCGCCGAGCCCACCGCCGCCGTGCGCTTTTTGAATTGCCTGACGCCGTATTGCAGCACCGAGTCTTTTTCTTTTTTCAAGCCGTTTTCGATTTCATTTTCTTTGATCTTTTGCAGCATATCCCGGCAGTCCGCGCAGTCCAGCAGGTGTTCGTTCACCAGGGCGCGGCTCTGTTCGCTGCACGCCTGGTCCGCGTACAGCGGCAGCAGATCGCGGATCACTTCGCAGTCCATCTTCATTTTTCATCCATCCTTTCCTGTAGCTTGAGCCGGGCGCGGTGATAGGTGACCCGGGCCCAGTTCTCGGTCTTGCTGAAAATCATGCCGATGTCCCGGAAGCTCAGTTCACCGAAAACGCGGAGCTCGAACACTTCCCGGTACGGTTCTTCCAGGGTGTGCAGGGCCATGTGAACGCGGAGGGAGGAATCCCGGTCGGCCACGCTTTGCTCCACGCCTTTTCCGGTGTCCGGCAGTTCCTCCGGCATGGGCTCGCTCCTGCCCTGCCGCCGTTTTTCGTCCAAGTAACAGTTCTTGGCGATGGCGCACAGCCAGGTGGCCTCGTCCGATTCCCCGCGAAAAGCGCTTTTCTTGGAGAACGCCCGAAAGAAGGTTTCCTGGGTGATTTCTTCGGCCTGGGTCCGGTCCCCCGCTAAGGTCATGGCGTAGGAGAACACGCGCATATAATACGCTTCATACAGCTTCCCGCTGTTTTCCTGGGTCACGTTCCTCACCTCCCCTCATCCCGACTCACCGGTTAGACGGACGAATCGCGGTTTCGTTACAAAAAAATATAAATTTTTTTCGCGCTTATCATACCACGGAGGTTTCGGACTTGTCCACAGGGGTTTTTCACTTCTTCTCGCGTTCGGGACAAAAATACGCCGAATCGTCCCGCAGGCCGATCCGGCGCTATTGCTTATGCATTTTTACGTTCTGAGCACGATATGGTCCTTGTCCTTGAAGATGTGGCCCGCGGGGATGACGCCGCGCACGCAGGAGGTTGGGTACACGCTGGCGTGGGGACCCAGCACGGTGCCGGGGTTCAGCACGCTGTTGCAGCCCACCTCCACGAAATCGCCCACCATGGCCCCGAACTTTTTGCGGCCGGTGGCGATCTGCTCCGCGCCGTCCTTCACCACCACTAAGGTCTTGTCGCTCTTTACATTGGAGGTGACGGAACCCGCGCCCATGTGGCTCTTGTAGCCCATGACGGAATCGCCCACATAGTTGAAATGGGGCACCTGCACGCCGTCAAACAGGATGGCGTTTTTGATTTCCACCGAATTGCCCACCACGGCCCCGTCGCCAACCAACGCGCTGCCCCGGATGAAAGCGCAGTGGCGCACCTCGGTCTTATGGCCGATGATGCAAGGCGCGCCTAAATAGGCGGTAGGGTACACGTTGGCGTCCTTGGCCACCCACACGTTGGGGGCCACCTCGTCAAATTCGTCCTTGGGCAGGGTGGGGCCTAAGGCCAAAATGAATTCCTTGATGCCGTCCAGGGCTTCCCAGGGGTATTCCGTCTTTTCCAGCAGGGGAGCGGCTAAGGTGTGGGAAAGGTCGAATAAATCCTTTGTCTTGTACATATTGCCTCCGCGCTGTTATTCAGCGATCAGGTCTTCAGCCTTCATGACCTCGACGATCTGGTTCACGTACTTTTCGCAAATGGCTTTGTCTTGGGCTTCCACCATGACGCGCACCACGGGCTCGGTGCCGCTCTTGCGGAGCAGGGCGCGGCCCAGGCCTTCCAGCTCCTTCTGGGCCTGCTCATAGGCGGCCTGCACGGCGGGGTTGTTGACGGCGGCGTTCTTGTCCTTCACGCGCACGTTTTTCAGCACCTTGGGGTACAGCACGATGGGTTCGGCCAGCTTGCTGAGCGGCAGCTTCTGATCCAGCATGGCCTGCATCAGCTTGATGGAGGTGAGCACGCCGTCGCCGGTGGTGGCGTACTTGCTGAAAATGATGTGTCCGCTTTCCTCGCCGCCCAGCAGATGGCCGCCTTGGCGCATGCATTCGTACACGAACCGGTCGCCCACCTGGGTCTGCATCCAGTCGATGCCCGCTTCTTTCAAAGCCACGCCCAAGCCGTAATTGCTCATGATGGTGCTGACAACCGTGTTGGTGGTCAGCTTGTCGCGTTTCTTCATATATACGCCGTAGATATACAGGATCTGGTCGCCGTCGATCAGGTTGCCCTTTTCGTCCACGGCCAGGCAGCGGTCGGCGTCCCCGTCATAGGCAAAGCCCACGTCCAGGCCGTTTTCCTTCACGAACTTCTGCAGGTTCTCGATGTGGGTGGAGCCGCAGTTGGTGTTGATGTTCACGCCGTCGGGGCTGTTGTTGATCACGTGAGTTTCCGCGCCCAGGGCTTCGAACACCGATTTGGCGATCATCCAGGTACTGCCGTTGGCGCAGTCCAGGCCCACCTTCACGCCCTTGAAGGAGTGGCGGGCCAGGGAAATCAGGTAGCCGATGTAGCGGTTGCGGCCCGCGGAATAGTCGATGGTGCGGCCGATGCGGTCCCGGGTGGCGTAGGGCGCTTCGGGCAGCTCGCCGTCGATGTATTTTTCCACCTGATCCGTCACATCGTCGGACATCTTTTCGCCGTTGCCGTTGATCAGCTTGATGCCGTTGTCATAGTAGGGATTGTGGCTGGCGGAAATCATGATGCCGCAGTCGAAGTCCTCGGTGCGCGTCACATAGGCCACGGAGGGGGTGGAGGTCACATGCAGCAGGTACACGTCCGCGCCGCTGGCGGTCAGCCCGGCGGACAGGGCGTATTCAAACATATAGCTGGAAAGGCGGGTGTCCTTTCCGATCACCACCCGGGCCTTGTGGCCCCGGCCATAATAATATCCTATATAACGGCCCACCTTGAAAGCGTGCTCCACGGTCAGGTTCACATTGGCTTCTCCGCGAAAACCGTCCGTACCAAAATACTTGCCCATGTTTTTCCTCTCTTTCGGGCGAAACGCCAAGGTCAAAAAGCCTTGCGCCGCATGATAATTTGAACCGCGTTATTATAATCTGCCCGAAATTGCAAGTCAATACCCCGAAGGCCAATTCACCAAACGTTTCCATATTCCGTCAAAAAAAAGGGAAAAACGATCAATATTTCAGCGAAATTGACAAAATCAATCAGAACAAAGAAAGAAGCGGCTTTGCCGCGTAAGCTCCGCCGGTCATCTGAAAATATTGGGAGAGAAATAATAATTTTTTTAAAAAATAATGCTTGACAAATAATACTATGTAAAATATAATATTGTCAGGAGGTGAGAAGCCATGGACGCGCAGATGAAAAAAGGCATGGTGGAGGTGTGCATCCTGTCACTGCTGAGCCGGGGAGATTCCTACGGCTATCAGCTGATCAAGGACATCGCCCCCATCATGGAGCTGTCCGAATCCACGCTGTATCCGGTGCTGCGCAGGCTGGAAGCGGCCCAGTGCCTGACGGTGTATTCTGTGGAGCACAACAGCCGCCTCAGGAAGTATTACGCCATCACGGACGCGGGCCGAGCCCGCATCGCCGCCTTTTTGGAGGAATGGGCGGATGTGAACCGGGTGTACGATTTTATCGCGGGGGTACAGGGCCATGCGTAACCGGCATTTATTTTCACTGCCCGGCAGGGAGGCTCCGCAGAGGCGGATCATCCATATGGGACCGGATCGGGAAGTATTCCATCCCGAATGGGAGGATTGGATTTTACTCACGCAAACGGCTGAGGGAGGAAAAAGGAAATGACGCGGAAGGAATATATGAAGGCGCTGGACGAAGCGCTTCAGTTTCTGGCCGAGGAGCAGCGGGCGGCGCTGCTGGAATACTACGGCGAAATGATCGACGACCGCATGGAGGACGGCATGGACGAAGCTTCCGCCGTGGCGGCCATGGAAAGCCCGGCGGCTGTCGCCGCCCAGCAGCGGGCGGACGCGCCCCGGCAGGAAACCGCGCCGGAAACCGAGGCAGAACCCATGACCGACGAAGCCATGAAGTTTTCTTCCCTGGCGGGGAATATCCTGGAAGCCACAGAAAAAATACTCAATCAGGCGTCAGGAAGCGCGTCTTTCCCCAAGACCGCGGAAGAATCCTTCCGTCATGAAGCGGAAAGGATCCGGCGGAAAGAAGAAGAGATGCGACGGGAAGCGGAAGCCATCCGCCGGGAATCGGAAGGGATGCGCCGGGAAGCGGAAGCCATCCGCCGCGAGGCGGAGGAATCCTTCACGGTTCAGGAGCAGGATTTGGCCGACTATAGGAAGCTGACCGTCACCAGCCCTGCGGACAGCCTGCGGGCGGTGCGCCTCACCTGCGGGGAAATGCCCATCGTGGTGAAGACCGCCGAAGGGAACGATGTGACCCTGATCTATTATACCTGCGATATGGACCCCTATGAGGCGGAGATACGGGACGGCGTGCTCACCCTGCGCCGGATGGAATCCAATAACGGCGGACTGGCGAGGTTCACCTTCTCCGTGCTGGGCGGCATCATGCGGATGGCCTGGAACAAGCCCTCTCCCACGGTGGAGCTGCATGTACCCGAAAACGCCCTGCTGGACCTGGAGGCCCGCACCTCCAACGCGTCCATCAAGATCAAAGGCCCCCGGGCGCTATGCCGTACAGAGCTGAAAACCAGCAACGGCCGCATCGCTTTGGATGATGTGAAGTGCAAGACCCTGGACGCTGTGAGCAGCAACGCCCGGCTCACCCTGGAAAATGTGGAAACCAAGCAGAGCCTGAGCGGCAAAACCAGCAACGGCCGCATTGAAGCCGTGACCGCAGCCAGCGGCGGGGAAATGACCCTGACCACCTCCAATTCCCGCATCGAAGCCACCGGCTGCTCCGCCCGGAGCGAACTGCGGTTCACCACCAGCAACGGCGCCATCAAGATCAACGGCGCCGACGCCCCGGCTGTGACCCTCAAAACCTCCAACGGCGACATTTCCGGCGTCCTGCCGGGCCGTCAGACAGATTGGCAGATCGAAAGCGGCACCTCCAACGGACGCAACAATCTGCCCAACCATCAGCCGGGACAAAAACCCCTGCGGGTGCATACCAGCAACGGCAGCATTGACGTAAAGTTTGAGGAATAATACTGTCGATTTCTAAAGGACGCTTTAAATCACTTACAAAGGGTTACACTGGGGGCTCCGCGCCCCCAGACCCGCGCCAGGGTGGTAACCACCCTGGACCCGTACTTGGCAAAGTAACTGCTCTAAAAGAGCCAAGAAACGCTGCCAGTCAGTTGAGGAAACGGAAAGTAAGCGGGTTTCTGACCCAAGGAAAGCCGGGAAAATCCCAAGGGGAAAGCGTGCTTTCCCCTTGGGATTATTCCCGTGCTTTCCCCGGATGCTTTGCATCCGGGTCGGCCGCTTTCAGCGGCCGGGCCAGAAACTAAATGTCGTCAAGCTTTTTTTCTGAGATGGAGTCCAGAGGACGAAGTCCTTTGGTGCGGGGACGAACCGCCGATGACCGCCTGCGGCGGGAATTTCATCGGCGGTGAGATCAGGCGAAAAGGAGCAATTTCCGCATGAAGCGGACTTGCGACTATTGAGCCTGCGGAACTGGGGCCGCGGAGGCCCCTGCTCCGTAAGTGCGTTAAAGTGTTCTTTTCAGCACTTCACCGACCATCCGGAGGGAGACTTGTCACCATGAGCAATCAGCATCAAAAGAGAGAAAACGTATTTTTAAACCGGAACTTCCGGCTGGTTTTTCTCGGCGCGCTGGTATCGGAGCTTGGGGCGCTGCTGTACAGCTTTGCCGTCAGCTTTTACATCTTGGAGATCAGCGGCAGCAGCGCGTTCCTGCAAGGGCTGTACCTGGCGCTGTGCGGGGCAGCCATGCTGGTTTTTACTCCCATCGGCGGGGTGCTGGGCGATCGCTTCAACAAAGCGAAGATCATGTATCTCTGCGATTATCTGAAAGGCGGCACCATCCTGCTGGCCACCGCGCTCATGCTCGTTTTCCGGGAGCCGGACGCGCATATCGCGATCCTGTTCGCGCTGGGCATCTTAGGCAACGCGGTCAGCGGCGTATTCAACCCGGCGTCCGGCGCGCTGTTTCCCCATATCGTGAAGGAAGAGCAGCTGCAGCAGGCCAACTCCTATTTTACGGTCAAAAACTCCCTGGTGAGCATCTTGGGCGTCATTTTGGCCGGTATCCTGTACGCCGCCTTGCCGATCCATACGCTCTTTCTCCTGGTCGGCGTCTGCTTTGTGGCGTCCGGCGTCTCTGAAATGCTGATCCGCTATGACTATCATCCCGCATCGGAGCAGCTCACGTTCAAGACGGCGGTCCGGGATATGCGCGACGGCGTGGCTTACCTGAAAACAAAAAAAGCGCTCATGGCGATCATCGGCGCGGTATTATTCATCAATTTCTTTTTTGCGCCTGTTACCGGCAATTTCATTCCGTACTTCATCAAAACAGATCTGGCCAGCGCCCCGTCCTATCTCCTGGATCATGTGCTGACGCCCGAGCTTTGGTCCTCCGTTGTCAGCGTATGCGTCGGCGTCAGCTCGCTGACCGGCGCGGCGATCCTCAGCGCCCGAAAGCAGGAGGAAAAATGCGGGTTCAAAACAGCCGTCCGGCTCTGTATCGTAGCCGCCTTGATGATCGCGCTGACGGTCTGCTACTGGCAGTTTGTTGACCGCGGCGCGGGGATCAACGGATTCCTGATCGCGTTCTGTCTGGTGGCCCTTGCGTTGGGATGCCTGATCTCCTTCATCAATATCCCGCTTTCCACCGCCCTGATGCGCGCTGTGGATAAAGACAAGCTCAGCAAGGTCACCAGCATCACCAGCATCGGGGCCCAGGGGATGATCCCGGTGGCTTCCATGCTGGCGGGCGTGATCCTGCAATCCCTGGGCAGCACGGCGCTGCTTGCTTTCTGCTCTTTGGGTTTCTCCGTGACCGCGATTTTGATGCTGATCAATCGGCAAGCGAGGAACATCTGAGCGAAAAGAATCTTCATGAACCACGATGATTCGGATTGCGCGGGGCTTACTACAAACCAAGCCATTTCGCCTTTTGGTGTCCAGAGGTCGAAGACCTTTGGTCAGGGGGGTGGGGGCGGAGAGCCCCCAATAAAACCCCCATATCCCCGTTTGTAATTCACGCGTAAACCCTGTCGGATTGCGTTTTTCCTGTTGCTCAATCCGGCAAAATATGGTATCATATCATTGTTATATCATAGGAAGCCGCGACGAAAGTGATTCGATAATGAAGCAGGAATTTGTGATCAAAAAATTTTTGAATCAGCATGTACCGAAGGCCGGAAAGGACATGCCCGCCTATTATAAGCACGCCCTCACCGTAAGTGAACTGCTGCTGGCGGGCTTTTTTGCCGCGACCTTTATTCTGGTGGGCTGGACGGCGCGGCAATGGCTGGCTTTTCCCCTGGTGATGCTGGCCGCCGTGCTGGCGTGCATCTGGGCCAACGGCCGCGTGAACGCGCTGGTGAGCGTTTACGCCCATGAGGCGGCGCTGGTTTCCTTCTGCTGTTGGCATATCGTCACTTTTGGCTGGACCTGCGGCGGACAGCATCTGCTGATCCCCGTGCTGATGTTCTGCTTTTTCAATATCTACGACAGGCCGTGGATGAAGATCCTCACTTTCCTGGCCCTGATCGGCCTGCGCATGGGCCTGTTCGCCTACAGCATGGATTACTCCCCCATCATCCTCTTAGGCCACAGATCGCTGATCGTGGTGCAGACCATTACCAGCCTGTACACCTTCGTGGTGCTGGCCGTGAGCTTCGCCCATTTCAGCTCCAACCTGCAGGCTACGGAAAGGCAGCTGCGGATCGACAACCAGAAGCTTAGCAAGGAAGCGGACACCGACCCCCTGACCGGCCTGCCCAACCGCCGTTCCATGCTGCAGCTTCTGGGGGGCGCCCCCAATGAGACTTACAGCATTGCCATCGCCGATATTGATTTTTTCAAGAATGTCAACGACACCTACGGCCACAGCTGCGGCGACTATACCTTAAAGGAGCTGGCTGCTCTGTTCCTGTCCTTCGCCCCGGAGCATTACAGCGTGTGCCGGTGGGGCGGCGAGGAATTTTGCTTCTATTTGCCCGGAAAGAACTTGGACGAAGCCGGCGTCATCCTGTTCGACGTGCAGCAGGCCGTAAAAAAGATGCGGCTGGAATACGAAGGGACGGCGTTTTCCATCACCATCACCATCGGCGTGGCGGAAAACGATTTCCACTCCGCCACAGCGGACATCTTGGAACAGGCGGATCAAAAGCTGTATCACGGCAAGATGAACGGACGGAACCAAGTAGTCTTATAACCAAATTTTTTCCAAATTCAATTCGGCCCCCCGGAAAGGGAGGCCGTATTTTCGCGCCAAGCAATGGGCACCGTCAAAAGAAATTCCACCGGCTCAGGAAATACCCTGCCATCACTACGATCAGGAAAAACGCCCAGCTGATCAGGGTGAACACCTTGATGAATTTCCCGCCGTTCTTGGGGTATTCGCGCACATAGATGCGATAATTGATCACCGAGGCCAGGGAACCGATCAGCGAGCAGAGGCCCGCCGTATCCGCGCCGTAGATCAGCCCGGCGAAGTTTTCCGTAAAGGGGTACAGCACAATGGTGGCGGGCACGTTGGAAATGATCTGGCTTAGCCCAATGGCCCACCAGTATTCGTTCCCGGCCACCGCCTGCTTGAGCACGGCGGCAATTTTTTCATTCCCCGCGATGGACGAGGAGAAAATAAAGAAGCAGAGGAACGTGACCAGGAGCACATAATCCACCTGCAAAAGCAGCTTGCGGTCCAGGATCGCGATCACGCCCAGCACCAACAGCACCGCGTAGGGCCACAGGGAAGTGCGGGTGACGATCACCGCGATGATCACCGCGAACAGCACAAGATACCCGACGCGCCGCACCTTTCCCGCGTCCTGCCAGGGCGCGTCCTTCCCCTCGGCAAAGATTTCTTCCCGGGGGTTTTTGCGGTACAGGAAGAACACGAAGCCCACCAGCAGCAGCCCGGACAGGGCGCTCAGCGGCAGCATATGCAGCATGAAATGCCAGGCGGTCACGTTCGCCTGCCCATAGAGGAACAAATTCTGGGGGCTGCCGAAGGGCATGAGCATGGAGCCGCGAATAGCCGCGATGTTTTCCAGGGTGATGACCGGCAGGATGTAATGCTCCTTTCCGCCGTTCCGGAAAAGCAGGATCGTCAGCGGAACGAAAATGATCAGCGACACGTCGTTGGTGACGAACATGGACGTGAAAAACACGCCGAACACCAAAAAAAGCGAAAGCGCCGTCATATGCTTTAAGCGCGACGCCAGGCCCACCACCGGTTTCAGCACGTTTTCCTTCTTGAATCCTTCCAGCACGCACAGCATCATCAGCAGCGTGCCCAAGGTGCGCCAGTCGATATCCTCAATCAGCTTTTCCGTGGGCGGCGTGATCACCATGGCGATGATCGCCGCCAAAACCGATACGGTGAGCATGGGTTCCTTTTTCAGAAACAGCAGCGCTTTCTTCATTTTCCTTCTTCCTTTCGCCGGTTAAATCCGGCCCGCACAGTATACATCACGGCGGCGGGAAAAACAAGCCGGGAAAAGGAATATATACCGTATAAAAAAGCAGGCCATTGCTGGCCTGCTTTTTTGTTGCGTCGGTATGCTCAATTCATCCGGATATAAATCCTGTCCATCCGGCCAAACATCGGTAATACTATTCAGAGTTATGCTGTAAAGGGTGGTTTTCAAACCGCCTGAATACAACATAGCTGGCGGCTCATCTGTGGCAGGAAGGGGTTTGCAGCTATGCAGAACCCATCACCGAGCCTTTATAGGCGAATTATACCACAGGAGGAGCGAAAAATGAATACGATCTTTGAAGCAATGGGCGGAACTTATTCCCGGAAGGGCGGATACTTGTATCCAAATATTACTGTGCCCGAAGAAGACAAGGAGCCCATCGGGAAGTATGGGCGAATGAGAAGGCGGTATCTAGAAGATCATCGGCCAGTGCTCTACAGCCACTTGGTTTTCACCGGCAAGCTGTTTTCCCATCTTCGGGAGATTGACAGAACGTGTCACGAACGGATGGAACTGCTGGTCCGGCAGATGGCCGAAGTGGAAGGCGTAACCGAGAACCTGAAAGCGGAGAACCAAATGGAATGGGTGCGCCGGATGAACAGCATCCACAACCGCGCTGAAGAAGCGGTGCTGCAAGAATTGATCTACGAATAACAAAATATAAAAGGAAGAAGCTCGGTTGGAAAGGAAACTCCAGCCGGGCTTCTTCCTTTTTGGCATTTACTCATCCTTCAGCGCTTTGTTCTGGCGAAGCGCCGCAACGGTGGCCTGCGCCACGCTTTTGACCACTCGAATTTCATAATCGTCGCACCCTTCGAGCACGGCTTGAATATCCCGTTCCATCTGCACCCTGGCCCGGATAAGATTATCACAAAGAAGATCGTCTACTGTGACGGATAAAGCGTTGGCGATGTTCACGATGGTGGTCAGGCTTACTTTTGTTGTGCCTGTTTCGATATTGCTCATGTGGGAGGGAGAAAGATCGATTTTTCCAGCCAGCGCTTCCTGCGTCATGTCCACGTTGATCCGGGCAATCTTGATTCGTTTGCCAATGGCTTTGTAATCCAACTCCATTCTTTTTCCCCCTTCGCTGCAATTTTTCTTATTGTAACTACGGAGAGAAAACATTATAATAATCTATATCCGTATTATACGGCTATAGAACATATCAAGGAAAATTCTTTGCAGCAACAGGAGAAAGAAATGATTATCACGTTCTTGGGTCATTCGGAATTGTCAGATGAAGAAAAAGTTCGGTCATGGCTTTGTGACACACTCCAGGTATTGACAGAACAAGGCGCACATGCTCTAAGAACCAAGTAAGTGTCGAGTGCGTCCCTTCTGGTGTCTCCCGGAATCTGACGTTTAGACAGGAAATAGAGAGATAGCACGAAAATACGAAGGCATTTGCGGCAAAAAGGCTTTTCCAGTTACCGAAAATCAATAGAACTAACCAGGGGCGTTCCGAGGAACCGAAAGGGGAACCGGGACGCTCCATTAAGATCACGGAAGTGCGCACTTCTATACAGGTGTTCCACCTGTAAGTGCGCTCTGCGAGGCCCCTGTCCGCTGTGTCCGAACACAGCAGACAGGTCGGAGGGGAAAATGCCTACCGGTGCAAGCAACGGCATCTTCCCCTCCCTCCAAGGGCTGCGGCCCTTGCGCCGCTTCGCGGCTATCCCATGAGCAGGAACGGACGAAGCGGAAACGGACGAAGAAGGATCGACGAAGCAAGAACGACAAAAAGGGAGGGAAACCCACGATGAAGAAAACGAAGGAAGAATTACAAAACGAATTGGCCGAGGCCCAACGGCAGTACGACCAGGAACAGCACCGTCAGCAGCGATTGCAGAATCGGAAGGAATACTTTGAAACCACCGCCCGCAGGCAGCGGAATCACCGGCTGATTACCAGAGGAGCGGCCATGGAGAGCGTTTTCCCCGAGGTCAAGCCCTTGACGGAGCGGGAGTTTTATGAACTGGCCGAGCATATGGCGGATTCTCCCGGCATCCTCGATCTGGTACACCGCGCCGTTTTTCAACATGAAACAGGCGAGAAAGAACCGGAGGCTGGATAATGGCGCTGTATCATTTTCACGTTGACCAGATCAAACGCAGTGCCGGGCAAAGCTCCATTGCCGCCGCAGCATACCGGGCAGGGGAAAAGCTATACAGCGAGTATTACGGGGAAACAAACGACTATTCCCGCAAAGGTGGCGTGCTGTATACCGAAATCCTGCTGCCGCCCCATGCTTCCCCGGAATACAAAGACAGGCAAACCCTTTGGAACGCGGTGGAAAAGGCAGAGAAAAACAAAAAGGCCCAGCTTGCCTACAGCTTTGACATTGCGCTGCAAAATGAGTTGTCTATGGAAGAAAACATTTCGCTGGCCCGGCGTTTCGTTCAGGAACACTTCGTAAGCAAGGGCATGATCGCCGATCTTGCCGTACACGAACCGGATAAAGAGAACGGCATTTCCAATCCACATTTTCATGTTTTGACTACCATGCGGCCATTGAATCCGGACGGGACTTGGGGCAACAAGCAGCGCCGTGAATATGTTCTGGACGAAAAAGGGGAACGAAAGAAGGACGAGAACGGAACCTACATCTTCACCGCCGTTCACACCACCGATTGGCACGAGCCGGAAACCCTTGACCATTGGCGGGAAGCATGGTGTCGGATGGTGAACGCAGAATTTGAGCGAAAAGGTATTGCCGTCCGTATCGACCACCGCAGCTACGAGACCCAGGGCATTGAACAAATCCCCACCGTTCATGAAGGGCCTTTGGTGCAGAAAATGGAGAAGCGGGGTATTCGCACGCGGAAAGCCGACTTGAATCGCTGGATCAGAACTACCAATCGCCTGATCGTCGCCGTGAAAAAGGGAATCCGTTCTTTGCTCAACTGGATCGCCGCGCTAAAGAAAGAAATCGAGGAAGCCGAGAAACACGAACCCTACCTGATCGAACTGATCGGAAATTACTATCTGGAGCGGAATCGCGGAGCATGGAGCCAAAAAGCAAAGAATCAAAACACGAAAAGGTTTTTCGCCGCTTACAGCTTTTTGGAAGAAAACGACCTGCATACAGTAGCGCAATTGGAAGAACGGGTGAAGAACCTTTCAAAAGAAACGAACGACCTGCTTGCCCGTGTAAACGCAAATTCCGCCCGTGTGAAAAAGCTCCAAGAAATGATCATCTTCGGGACAAACGTGGAGCGCATCCAGCCCCTCATCGACAAGATGAACACCATTCATTGGAAAGGAAGCCGGGAAAAGTTTCGGGCAGCACATCAAGGAGAAATTGACTTGTACTATACTTCAAAGCGTATTCTGAAACAGAATCATGGCGTGACGAAGGTTGATATTCCTGCATGGCAGAAGGAACAGGATGCCTTGCGTGAAGAAGAAAAAGCCATGTCTGACGAATACAAATCTCTGCGGGAAAGATTGCAAGAAATGCGAAACGTTCAGTATTGCGTAGAGCTTGTGCAAAGGAAAGAAGTAGAAACTCGCTCTGAAAAGGCAAAGCAAATGCAACGATAATGTATTCATTAAGGAGCTTTTTGACATTGATTGAATGCTATTACTTATATAAAAATCCGCCATTTCTGACGAGCCTATTCAAACATTTCTGTAAAGAGTGTTGCGGACTGTGATAAAATAGAGAGATCACAGGAGGCAGAGTATGGGCAGGAAGAGAAACAACGGACTGAGTGAAGAGAAGCAGAACATCATCGGTCAGCTCATCGAGA
>JAFXSH010000044.1 GCA_017525805.1 Clostridia bacterium
CCGCTCTTCGTCCAGGTCAAATCCGGTGCGGGAAAGGGCGGCCTTTTTCGGCTGGCTGCCGCGCAGCAGCACACGCACCCGGCTCAACAATTCCTGCATCCGGAAAGGTTTGGTGACGTAATCGTTGCCGCCGGAATCCAGGCCGCGCACCACGTCGAATTCTTCATCCTTGGCGGTCAGGAACAGAATGGGGCGGGTTTCGCCCTGACCGCGCCATTCACGGCACAGGCTCACTCCATCGCCGTCCGGCAAGCCCACGTCCAGGACGATTGCCTGCACGGTTTCATCCTTCTTTTGCCGGGCTTCCCGCACAGACCCGGCTTCGATCACCCGGTATCCTTCCCGTGTGAACAGTTCCGAAAGTCCGCCGCGCAGCACGGCGTCGTCTTCGACCAGCAGCAAAACAGGATTCATGCGCGCCTCCTATTCATATAACCGATTTACCAGCGTCTGCGTCCGGCATACGCCAAAACAATTATACATGTAGCCTGCTTCTGAACGCAAGCCTTTTCCGATGGCGCGGTTTTCCAGGCGGCATTTGTCCGGTGAATTCAGGAAATCCCCTTCACAAAGGGGAACAAATGTGCTATAATAGCCTGGCAACACCAACCAGACGGAGGACAGCATGGAAGACAAGATCATTGTCCGGGGCGCCCGGGAACACAACCTGAAAAACGTGAGCATCACCATTCCCCGCAATCAGTTGGTGGTGTTTACCGGCCTGAGCGGCTCTGGCAAATCCTCCTTGGCCTTCGATACCATTTACGCCGAGGGCCAGCGGCGCTATGTGGAAAGCATGAGCAGCTACGCCCGCATGTTTTTGGGCCAGATGGATAAGCCGGACGTGGATTCCATCGACGGCCTGTCCCCCGCCATATCCATCGATCAGAAAACCACGGCCAAGAACCCCCGTTCCACCGTGGGAACGGTGACGGAGATCCACGACTATCTGCGCCTGCTCTATGCCCGTACCGGTAAGCCCCACTGCCCCAACTGCGGCAAGGAGATCAAACAGCAGACCGTGGATCAGATGGTGGACGCCATTTTAGCCCTGCCGGAAGGGCAGAAGCTGCAAATCCTGGCCCCGGTGGTGCGCTCCCGGAAGGGAGAACACACCAAACTGCTGGAGGACGCCCGGAAGGGAGGCTTCGTCCGCGTTCGTATCGACGGGGACATGTTCGAGCTGGACGACGTGCCCGCTCTGGACAAGCAGAAAAAACACCAGATCGATCTGGTGGTGGACCGGCTTGTGGTGCGCTCCGGCATTCAGCAGCGTGTGACCGACAGCCTGGAAACCGCCATGAAGCAGTCCGGCGGCCTTGCTTCCGTCCTGCTGACGCCCAGCGGGGAGGAAATCATGTTTTCCCAGAATTACGCCTGCCCGGACTGCGGCGTGAATATCGAAGAACTTGCCCCCCGCATGTTTTCCTTCAATAATCCCTACGGCGCGTGCCCCCATTGCAGCGGCCTCGGTGAAACCATGAAGGTGAGCCCCGATTTAGTGGTGCCCGACCCCAGCAAAAGCCTCAACGAAGGGGCCGTTTCCTGCATGGGCTGGAACAGCAGCGCCGAAAGCAATTCCACCTCCCACAGCATGTTCCAGGCCTTGGCGGACGCCTACGATTTTTCCATGGACGCGCCCTTTTATACCCTGCCGGAAGAAATCAAAAAAAAGATTTTGTACGGCACCGGCAGCCAAAAGCTGAGAATCGTGTTTGAAACGGGCACCTATCAGACTACTTTCGAGGGCGTAATCCCCTCTCTGGAGCGGCGCTACGCCGAAACACAGAGCGAAAGCATGAAGGCCGCCTATGAGGAATACATGGCCCATGAAACCTGCCCCGTCTGCAAGGGACGGCGTTTGAAGCCCGAATCCTTAGCCGTGACCGTGGGCGAAAAAAACATCGCCGAAATCAGCGAATGGAATGTGAAGGAGACCCGGCGCTTTCTGGATTCCCTGACCTTTTCTGAAAAGGACGGCATGATCGCCGCGCCCATCCTGCGGGAAGTAAACGCCCGCCTGGGCTTTTTGTGCGACGTGGGTTTAGACTATTTGACCCTTTCCCGCGCCGCCGCCACCCTGTCCGGCGGCGAGGCCCAGCGCATCCGCTTAGCCACCCAGATCGGCAGCGGCCTGGTGGGCGTGCTGTATATCCTCGACGAACCCTCTATCGGCCTGCACCAGCGGGACAACGCGCGATTATTAAAGACCCTGCGGCATTTGCAGGAATTGGGCAACACCCTGATCGTGGTGGAGCACGACGAAGAGACCCTGCGCAGCGCCGATTATTTGGTGGACATCGGCCCCGGCGCGGGGGAACACGGAGGCTGGGTGGTAGCCCAGGGCACGGTGGAGGACGTGATGAAGGAGCCGCGCTCCATCACCGGCCAGTATTTGAGCGGGAAAAAGAGCATCCCCGTGCCGAAGGATCGCCGTTTGCCCCAGGGCTGGCTGACGGTACGGGGCGCCAGGGAACACAATTTAAAGAACATCGACGTAAACTTCCCCTTGGGCGTATTCTGCTGCGTCACCGGCGTGTCCGGCAGCGGCAAAAGCAGTTTGGTCAACGCCATCCTGTACGGAGCCCTGGCCCATCTGCTGAACCGGGCCAAGCCCCGGAAAGCGGCCTATGACGGCATCGACGGCGCGGAACAACTGGACAAGATCATCAACATCGACCAGTCCCCCATCGGCCGCACGCCCCGTTCCAACCCCGCCACTTATACCGGCCTGTTCGATTTGATCCGCAAGGTGTTCGCCCAACTGCCAGAGGCGAAAATCAGAGGCTATAAGGAAAACCGTTTCTCCTTCAATGTGAAGGGGGGCCGGTGCGAAGCCTGCTCCGGCGACGGCCTGCTGAAAATCGAAATGCACTTCATGGCGGACATTTACGTGCCCTGCGAAGTCTGCCGGGGCAAGCGCTACAACCGGGAAACCCTGGAAGTCAAGTACCGGGGCCTGTCCATCGCCGACGTGCTGGACCTGACAGTGGAAGAAGCCATGGGCATTTTCGAGGCGCACCCGGCCATCATGCAGAAGCTTCGCACCCTGTACGACGTGGGCCTGGGTTACATGAAGCTTGGCCAGCCCAGCACCACCCTTTCCGGCGGCGAAGCCCAGCGCGTCAAACTGGCGACGGAATTGAGCCGCCGGGCCACGGGCCGCACCTTAGTGCTGCTGGACGAGCCCACCACCGGCCTGCACATGGACGACGTGAGCCGTCTGGTGCACGTGCTCCAGCGCCTCACCGACGCGGGCAATACCGTGCTGGTGATTGAACACAATTTGGACATCATCAAAACCGCCGATTATATCATCGACTTGGGCCCCGAGGGCGGCGACGGCGGCGGCACCATCGTGGCGGAGGGCACCCCCGAGCAGGTGGCAAAGGAAAGAAGAAGCTACACCGGGCAATTCTTGAAAGGCGTACTGTAAGCGCAGATACATCAACACAAAAATAGAAAAAACGGCAAAAATCCGGCAAATTGATCCTTGTTGAATCGCGGAAATTACAGTATAATATGGACGGCAACAACATCCATTATTGTTCATCAGGAGGTAATCGCCATGAGCAGATTTTCCATCGGTATTATTTTGGACTCCTTCCGCAAGCCTTTCCCGGAAGCCTTGAAGCTGACCCGTCAGTTAGGCGCGCAGGGCATTCAGGTGTACGCCACCCGGGGCGAAATGTCCCCCGAGAATCTGGTGGGCCAGAAACGCAAAGATTTCCTGAACATGGTGAAGGACAACGGCCTGGTGATTTCCGCCCTGTGCGGCGACTTAGGCCGGGGCTTTGCCAACGCGGAAATGAATCCCGAGCTGATCCGCCGCTCCAAGATGATCGTGGACCTGGCCAAGGAACTGGAAACCAATATCGTCACCACCCACATCGGCGTGGTGCCCAAAGATCCCAAGAATCCCCACTATGCCGTCATTCAGGACGCCTGCGGCGAGCTGGCCGCTTACGCGGACAAAATGGAAGCCCGCTTCGCCGTGGAAACGGGGCCCGAGCTTTCCTCCACCCTGCGCGCCTTCTTAGACGGGCTGCATTCCAAGGGCGTGTCCATCAACCTGGACCCCGCCAATCTGGTGATGGTGGCGGGCGACGATCCCGTGCAGGCGGTGCACAACTTAGGGCCGTATATCGTGCATACCCACGCCAAGGACGGCATCATGTGCCGCAAGACCAACCCGGAGGACATCTACGCCGAAACCATGCACGGCAACAACAAAACCGAGGACGGCCCCGCTTATTTGGAGCTGCCCCTGGGCAAGGGCGGCGTGCCCTGGGACAAGTACCTGAACGCCCTGGAAGAAGAAGGCTTCCACGGCTTCCTGACCATCGAGCGCGAGGTGGGCGACGATCCCACAGCGGATATCGCCCTGGCGGTGGATTTCCTGAAACAGAGAATCTAAAGCATGATGATGAAATGAGGAATGCGCAGTTTTGAGCATATCAGCCTGCACGCCTCAAAAGCAGGGAGCCGTCGCGGCTATGCCCCCAGACCCCATCGGGGAAGGTATCCTTTTCCGATGGGACTGGGAGTTAAAGAAGCTCCCCGGTATCGTCGAAAACGTGGATTTCTTCGTTCCAGTCAAGCTGAAAAAAAGAAAAGCGCAGCAGTGCCAGAGCGAAAAAACGATTAAATACCTGCTTTTCAGCAGATTTCATGGCGGCAGATAGCCGTTTTTTTGTTCTTTCCCTGTGCTTTTGTCTTTTTGGGCTTGATCGTTCCCATATGCCGGCTTACAATGACAAAGGTTTTTCATATCATCATACTTCATAATTCGGAGGGAAAACCATGCAAAAACACCGCAAATTCATGCTCTTTTTCTGTCTGCTCGCCGCTGCGTCGGTATTTTTCATCCCCTGCCTTGCGGAAGGGACCGAAGAAATCGCCGAAGCGGCGGAAGCCGTCAGCCCGTTTCTGAATAGTTTTTGGGCGCTGGTGCCGCCCATCATCGCCATCGTGCTGGCCCTGATCACCAAGGAGGTGTATTCCTCCCTGTTCGTCGGGATCGCCACCGGAGCGCTGCTGCTGAATAATTTTCATCTGGAAAAATCCATGAACCGGCTGTTTACCGACGGCTTCATCGCCTCCGTTACCGATTCTTATAATGAAGGCATCCTGGTTTTCCTGGTGCTACTGGGCATGATGGTTGCCCTGATGAACAAGGCGGGCGGCAGCGCCGCCTTTGGCCGCTGGGCCCAAACGCACATCAAAACCCGCGTGGGCGCGCAGCTGGCCACCGTCCTGCTGGGCGTGCTGATTTTCATTGACGACTATTTCAACTGCCTCACCGTGGGCAGCGTCATGCGTCCCGTGACGGACAAGCACAAGATTTCCCGGGCCAAGCTGGCTTATCTGATCGACGCCACGGCGGCCCCTGTGTGCATCATCGCGCCCATCAGCTCCTGGGCGGCGGCGGTCGCTGCGTTCGCAGACGACGGCGTGGGTCTCAAGCTCTTCATCAGCGCCATCCCGTTCAACTTCTACGCGCTTTTGACCATCGTGATGATGGTGGGCATGGTGCTGCTCAAGAAAGATTACGGCCCCATGAAGCGCTTTGAAGTCAACGCGCACCAGGGCGATCTGTTCTCCGGCAAGAACCCCTACGCCACCGACGGAGCGGAAGAAAAGGATGGCGGAAAGGGTTCCCTGCTGTATCTGATCCTGCCCGTGATCGTGCTGATCGTGTGCTGCACCTTGGGCATGCTCTACACCGGCCAGTTCTTCAGCGGAGAAAATTTTATCACCGCCTTCTCCAATTCCGACGCTTCTATCGGCCTGATGCTCGGCTCCTTCTGCGCCATCGTGTTCACCGCGCTGTATTACCTGTTCTCCGGCGCCATGAAATGGAACGACATCATGGAATGCCTGCCCAACGGCTTCAAAGCCATGGTGCCTGCCATCCTGATCCTGATCTTCGCCTGGACCTTAAAGAATATCACCATCGATCTTGGGGCCAAGACCTATGTGCACGATATCGTTCTGGGCAGCGCCGGTTCCCTCCAGAAGTTCCTGCCCGCCATCATCTTCGCCATCGCCTGCCTGCTCAGCTTCGCCACCGGCACCAGCTGGGGCACCTTCGGCATGCTGATTCCCATCGTGCAGAGCGTGTTCTCCATGGACAATCCCCTGGCCATCGTGTGCATCTCCGCCTGCATGGCGGGCGCTGTGTGCGGCGACCACTGCTCCCCCATCTCCGATACCACCATCATGTCCTCCGCCGGGGCCCAGTGCGACCACGTGAATCACGTGAACACCCAGCTTCCTTACGCGGTCACCTGCGCGGGCGTGTCCTTCGTGGCGTATATCGTGGCCGGATTCATCCCCAACGCCTGGATCGCCCTGCCCATCGCCCTGGCCCTCATGGTGATCACCCTGATCATCATCAACGCGGCCACAAAGAAAATCGCCTGATTTTCAAGGAAAGCAAATAAAGGGGACGATTTTCTGTGCTCTATTCCAAGCACAGAGAATCGTCCCTTTTCTCGTTTTCGGTTCAGACAATTATTTTCTTGCGGGCTTCACATTGACGTCAGCGCTGATGCTGCCCTGTATTTCTCCATGCGCTTCCTCAAAAGCCCGGATGCTTTCCCGTATCAGAACCAAGATGTGACTGTTGACGGAGCGCCCTTCATAATCCGCCACGTATCCCAATTTCTTTAACATTTCATCTTCAATACGGATAGAAACACTTTTTACAGGCATAAAGCACACCTCAAAGATATATTGTATGTTTATTTTATGCCTGTTGTGTGTTATAATCTTGTAAGTGGATATACGGTATATCTGCCATTTCTAAAAGAAAGGACATATGAGAAATGGACAGCAACGGTTATGCTTATTTTATCCAGCATCCCCGGATAGTCGATGATCTGATCGTGCTGCATGATGCAGCCGATGAACAGCCCTATGAAATCGTAAAAACAATTCGATTGCAGGCGATCGATTTTGAAAACTTCATTACCGACATGACCGTTGACCGGCAATTCATCAAGGGTTCAGCGGCTTTGTGCGATGATGGAGAAATCAAAAAATGCCTGCTGATCTGCGGCCGTGATCCAGCATTTGGCATTCTTGTGACGCCGGAAGCCAAATGCTATGTGGGCTGGGCGGCGTATATCCGGGAATAACACACGAAAAACCCCCTCCGAAACGGTTTTGAAGCCGTCCGCCGGAGGGGGTGTTTTTCAGATTGTCCGATCAGGTTTTCTTCTTCGGGAACGCGAAATACCGGTCGGCGTTGTTAAAGCTGATATCCCGCACGATTTCCTTCAAGGTGTCCATATCCTCGGGATAGAAGCCGCCCTCCACCCATTCGCCGAACACGCGGCACAGGATGCGGCGGAAGTACTCATGGCGGGGATAGCTCAAAAACGAGCGGCTGTCTGTGAGCATGCCCACGAAGCCCGCCAAATACCCAAGGCTGGCCAGGGATTTGAGCTGCTCGGTCATGCCGTCGAAATGATCGTTGAACCACCAGGCGGAGCCGTGCTGGATCTTGCCCACAGCCTCGTCGTTCTGGAAGCATCCTAAGATGGTGTCGATGGCGGCGTTGTCGTTGGTGTTCAGAGAATAGAGGATGGTCTTGGGCAGCTTGCCCGCGTCCTCCAGGAAACCCGAGAAAGCGGCGGTTTCGGTGGAAGGAGCGGTGTTGTCCACGCAGTCAAAGCCCGTATCGGGGCCAAGTTTGCGGAACATGGGTGGGTTATTGTCCCGGCGGCAGCCGTAATGCAGCTGCATAACCCAGCCCCGGTCATGGTATTCGCCCGCCAGGAAAGCCATGCATGCGAACTTGAAAGCCGCTTCTTCCTTCGCGTCGGGCAGCACACCTTGCAGACGTTCGGCGAAAATGCGTTCCACTTCTTCCTCAGAAGCCGGGGCGTACATCACGTAGTTCAGGCCGTGGTCGCTGAGGGAACAGCCATGGGCGGCGAAGTAATCCAGCCGCTTTGCGATGGCCTTTTTCAGGTTCGCAAAGGTCTTGATTTCCATGCCGGCGGTGGCTTCCAGCTTGGAAAGGTAGTCCAGGTAGGTGTCCTTTTCCAGGTTCATGGCCTTGTCGGGCCGCCAGGCGGGCAGCACGGTGACGGGGAAGCTCTTGTCCGCCGCCAGCTTTTCGTGCCATTCCAAGGTGTCGATGGGGTCATCCGTGGTGCAGATGGTGTCCACGTTGCTGCGCAGGATCAGGCCCCGGCTGGTGTAGCCGTCCTTCTGCAACACTTCGTTGGCGATCTTCCAGACTTCGGGGGCAGTGTCCCTATTCAGGATGCCATCGTAGCCGAAGAAGCGGCGCAGCTCCAAATGGCTCCAGTGATGAAGGGGATTGCCGATGGCCTTGCCCAGCACCTCGGCGTATTTCAGGAATTTTTCGTAATCGGAAGCGTCGCCGGTCACGTACTTTTCGGGCACGCCCGCGCTGCGCATGAGCCGCCACTTGTAATGATCGCCGCCCAGCCACACCTGGGTGATGTTCTCATACCGGATATCCTCGTAAATTTCCTTGGGGCTCAGATGGCAGTGATAGTCCATGATGGGGCACTTTTCAGCCGCCTCGTGATACAGCACGCGGGCGGTTTCGGTATTCAGCAGGAAATCCTGATCCAGGAATGGTTTCATTCATTGTCCTCCTTATAACGCTCCCGTGAGCTGAGGCAGCCACAGGCTGATAGCGGGCACAAAGGAAATGAGCAGCAGGGCGATAATCATGCACAGGTAGAAGGGCAAGGTGGCGCGCACCACCTTTTCCATGGGCCGCTTAGCCACAGCGGAGCCGATGAACAGCACCGCGCCCACGGGAGGCGTCAGCAGGCCGATACCGCAGTTCAAGACCATCATGATGCCGAACTGAATGGGATGCAGGCCCACGCTCTGGGCTACGGGCAGCAGGATGGGGGTGGCGATCAGGATGATGGGGGCCATATCCATGATCATGCCCAGGATCAGCAGGATCAGGTTCAGCAGCAGGATCACCACGATGGGGCTGGAAGAAATGCTGGTGATCAGCTGGGCCGCCTTGGCGGGCACGTGCAGCAGGGTGAGGCAATAGCCAAAGGCGGCGGACGTGGCGATCAGAATCAGCACGATGGCCAGGGTTTCCACGCAGTTGTCCAGCGCTTTCCAAACGCCCTTCCAGTTGAGGCCCTTGTAGACGAACACGGAAACGAACAGGGAATAAATGACGGCGATAGCGGCGGATTCCGTAGCGGTGAAGATGCCGCCCACCACGCCGACCACCACGACCAGCACGGCCAGCAGCGCCCAGATAGACGTAAGAATCTGCTTGCCGAAATCCTTCAAATTAAAGGCCTTTCCCTTGGGGTAGTTGCGCTTCACGGAGATGATATAGGAACCCACCATCAGCGCGATGGCAAGCAGCGCGCCGGGCAGATAGCCCGCCATGAACAGCGCGCCCACCGAAATGCCGCCCGCCGTGGTGGCGTAAATGACCATGTTATGGCTGGGGGGCACCAGCAATCCTTCGCAGGAAGAAGTGATGGTGACAGCGGTGGAAAAGTCCGCGTCGTAGCCCTCGTCCACCATCATGGGGATCAGGATGGAACCTAAGGAGGCGGTATCAGCGGAAGCGGAACCGGAAATGCCCCCGAAGAAGTAGGAGGCCACGATGTTCACCATCGCCAGTCCGCCGCGCATCCAGCCAACCAGGGAGTTGGCAAGGGCTATCAGCTTATCGGATATGCCGCCCGATCCCATCAGAACGCCCATGGTAATGAAGAAGGGAACCGCCATCAGCGAGAAGGACCAAATGCCTTTCACCATCTGCAGGGGGAGGGCGGTGAGCGCGTTGCCGGTGGAGATGAGGCACAGCACCGTGGAAATGCCTACGGCGTAGGCGATCGGGAAGCGCAGCAGCACCATGATCAGAAAGCTGCCCAACAGAATGATTGTGGATAGGGTTTCAGCGTCCATCAGGCTTTGCCCTCCTTTCCATCTTCCTTCACAAAGAATTCCTCAATGTGCTGGAAAACCTGTTCCAATTCAAAGATGATCATTCCCGCGCCGGCAATGGGAATGGGGAAATACTGCCAGAATTTGCTGAGTGTGGGAATCGAGGAATACTTTCCGAAGGTCGCCAGGGGGCCGTTGCATACCTGCATGCCCACCGTCACCATGACGACGGCAAGCGCCATCACCGCGATATCGGCCAGGAGGTCCAGGCAGAGCAGCATCTTTTTGGGCAGGTACTTGTCAAAAGCGGTCATGCGGATATGCGCGCGTTTGCGGATCGCCAGCGTGGCGGACAGCACCGCCATGTATACCATCAGGGTCAGGATGACTTCTTCGCTCCATTTGGGATCGACGATAAAGTGGATATAGCGCCCGGCCACCGACCATGCGGTGATAATGATATCGGCGATCAGGAGCAGCTTGCATATGAACATGATCACCTTGTACGTCCAGTCATACACAGGCTTTATTTTTTCCAGGGTGCGGAAAAAAGCAGGCATGAATATCCTTCCTTTCAGAAAACCGGGGCGCGGGGAATCATCCCCGTGCTCCGGTCAAAGCATCTATGTTGGTCGGGATTATTTCAGCGCCTGAATTGCTTCATAAACGGCTTCCTGACCCTTGATGGCATCCTGAACCATCTTCTGCGTAGCTTCCACATAGGGGGCCTTGTCTTCCACTTCGATGATGGTGCAGCCCTTTTCCAGCAGGATGGCGGTGGCTTCGGCTTCACGCACGACCACGTCGTCCTTCACAACCTTGGAAGCATAGTCGGCGGCTTCCTGCAGCCAGCCCTGCTGTTCCGCGGTCAGCTTGTTCCAGCCGGAATCAGCCACGATGATTTCGATAGCGCCCAGAGTATGGCCGTCCTTGAGCAGATAGGGGCAGGGCTCCTGGAAGGAATTCTTCAGGTAGTTGACGAGGGGCTGTTCAGCCGCGTCCACCACGCCGCTCTGCAGGGCGGTGTATAGTTCGCCGAAGGAAACGGAGGTAGCGTAAGCGCCTAAGCTTTCCACCAGCTTGGGCATAATGGTATCCTGGGAAACGCGGATCTTCATGCCCTTCATTTCTTCAATGGTCCTCACTTCGGTCTTGAAGAAGAAATGACGGAAGCCTTCCTCGGCAAAGCACAGGCCACGCAGGGGCAGGCCAATCTGCTGGGGTTCGGCCAGGAATTCCTTGGCCAGATCGCTTTCAACGAACTTCCAATAATGCTCCTCGCTCTCGAATACGAAAGGCAGGGACAGGAACACGCTCTTGGCGCAGCCGTACTGGTTCAGCGCGAAGGTGGAAATGCGGGCCACATCCACGGTGTTGTCGCCGGAAAGAATACCGGTGATGATCTGTTCCTCATTGCCCAGCACGCCGCTGGCCTGGATATCGATCTTGATTTCACCATTGGACAGTTCTTCTACTTTTTCTTTGAAAGCCAGGGCCATGTCGCCAACGATGGTGCCGTCCACGGGGTTCACTTCGGCGTAGGTCAGGGTGATTTCCGCCATGGCGGAGGCGCAGCTCAGCGCCAGAACCAGCGCCAGCATCAGGGCAAACAGTTTTTTCATCAGAAAAATCCTCCCTTTTTATTTTGGCTTCCCTTGGGAAACCGCTTTGATGAAAAAAGTATAGCACACCAAATGAGAAATTGCAATGAAATTATGGGCAAATCTTGTCAGGACTTCTCCGTTTTTTACTAATACCGGCAGTTGCGCCGGAGCGGGAAATCTGGTATAGTGAGCGTACATCCTCCCGAAAGGAAGCGTCTCAAATGCCCCAGGAAATCATGATCCCCGTGAAGTTGGACGAAAAAACCTTCAAGCGTTTCGCACGCTTTGACATGTTCATATTGCGCAGGCACTGGGTGCGCCCCCTGATTTTTTCTTTGCTGCTGACGGCCTTTGCAATCGTCGCGCTGTTTGCCAAAAAGGAGCAGTCCGGTCTGATCGCCGCGGTGCTTTTGACGGTGGGGCTGGGATTGCCTCTCGTGTACTTCGGCACCTTCCTGTCCCAGGTGAACATGCAGGCCCTGCGGCAGCGGCTGGACCCGCCCAGGGCCGTTTACACCGTGCGCCTCACCGATGAAGGGATAGAAGCGGAAAACAAGCAGAAAAAAGAAGACCTGCTGCGTCTTTCCTGGCAGGAAACCCAGCGGGCCTTCCGGGCGAAGGGCTGTATTTATCTGTACGTGAGCCCCGTCAAGGCGTTTCTGCTGCCCGACGGCCAGGCAAACGCAAGCGACGCCCAGGTGTGGGAATATCTCATTCAGCACATGGGGGCTGACAAGTGCGTCAGCCGAACATCCACTCCACGGCCTTGACACTGTATTTGTTCCCCCAACGACTGAAAACGGCTTTTGCCCAAGAAGAATAAAAGATCATGGAGGAGATTGCGATGATTACCTTTGACCCTGCCCGCAGGCTGTTTCACCTGTACAATGAAAGCATTTCTCTGGTGCTGTGCCTGAGGGCCGACGGGGAGACGGAAGAACTGCTATTGGCGTATTTAGGCGCGCCGCTCAGCGACCCCGCCGCCTGCCTGCATTTGATCCCGGTGCATGAAGGTGCGTCCTTTGATTCCCTGCGCCAGGTGCTCCCCTACGCCTGCCCCACCGAGGGACGGGGCGATTACCGGCCCGCCCTGGTGTGCGCCGTCGATGGGCAGGGCCAGCGGTGCACCGAACTGTATTATGAAAGCCACAGGATCGAAGCGGGAAAGCCTCCGCTGGTTGGTTTGCCCGCCTCCTATGTGGAAAAAACCGAAGATGCGGAAACCTTGGAAATCGCCCTGCGGGACGGGTTGACCGGATTAACCGCCCGCCTGCGCTATACCCTGTTCGCGGGCCTGCCCGTGATCGCCGAAAGCATTCTGTATGAAAACGGCGAAAAGGAAGCCTTGACGCTTACCAACGCGGGCAGCGCCTGCGTGACCCTGCCGGGGCGGTATGATCTGCTGCATCTGCACGGGGCCTGGGCCAAGGAAAGGAGCATCGAGCGCATCTCCCCCGCCGTCCTGACCCGATGCCTGTCCTCCAGCCGGGGCGCGTCCGGCCACGAGCATAACCCCTTCGCCGTGCTGGCGGCCCCGGACGCGGGCGAGTTTTCCGGGGAATGCGTAGGCGCGGCTCTGGTATACAGCGGGGATTTCCTGATCAGCGCCGATGAAAACGCCTACGGCTCCACCCGCCTGACCTTAGGCCTGAATCCCCGTACTTTTTCCTGGCGTCTGGCCCCCGGCGAAACCTTCCAAAGCCCCGAAGCCCTGATCGTTTATTCCGACGCTGGCTTGAACGCCATGAGCCAAGCCATGCACAGCCTGATCCGGAAGCACGTGTGCCGGGGGTATTGGCGGGACCGGGAGCGGCCCATCCTGATCAACAATTGGGAGGCCACCTATTTTGATTTCGATCACGATAAGATCATAAAGATCGCCCGGGCGGCGGCGGACGCGGGCATCGAGCTGTTCGTGCTGGACGACGGCTGGTTCGGCAGGCGGAACACCGACAACTGCTCCCTGGGCGATTGGGTGGTGAACCGGGACAAACTGCCGGGCGGCCTTTCCGCCCTGGCAAAGGACATCAACGAATTGGGCCTGAAATTCGGCCTGTGGTTCGAGCCGGAAATGGTATCCCCGGACAGCGATTTGTACCGTGCCCATCCCGATTGGTGCCTGCACGCGGAGGGCAGGCGGCGCACCACCGCAAGGAACCAGCTGATCCTGGATATGTCCCGGAAGGACGTACAGGATTATGTGATCGAAGCGGTGTCCAATGTGCTGCGGAGCGCGCCCATTGCCTACGTGAAATGGGATATGAACCGCAACTTCAAGGAAGCGGGCTCCGCCCTGCTGACCGACGGGCGGCAGGGGGAAATCGGCCATCGGTACATGTTAGGCCTGTACCGGGTGCTGGAGGAAATCACTTCCGCTTTCCCCCAGGTGCTGTTTGAAAGCTGCTCCGGCGGCGGCGGGCGCTTCGACGCGGGCATGCTGCATTACATGCCCCAGACCTGGACCAGCGACGATACCGACGCCGTGGAGCGCCTGCGCATCCAATACGGCACCAGCCTGTGCTATCCCACCAGCGCCATGGGGGCTCACGTGTCCGCCGTGCCCAACCACCAGGCGGGCCGCGTCACCTCCCTGCGCATGCGGGGCGACGTGGCCCTGGGCGGCAATTTCGGCTATGAACTGGACCTGTCCGCCCAAACCCCGGAGGAAATGGAGGAGATACGCCGTCAGGTGAAGCAGGTGAAGGCTCTGCGCCGCACCACCCAGCAGGGCGTGTTCACCCGCCTGCAAAGCCCCTTTGAGGGCAATATCGCCGCCTGGCAGTTTGCCGACGATCAGCGGGTGATCCTCTGCGCATACCGGGTGCTGAACCACCCCAACGCCGCCCCTGCTTTCATCCGTCTCCGGAACGTACCGGAGGGCGTATATACGGCTCCGGACGGCGGCAGCCTTTCCGCCGGCGACCTCATACGGGCCGGCGTGCCGCTCTCCTTCCCCCATGGGGACTTTGCTTCCTGCGTGATGGTGTTTGAGAAACAGGCGTAACATGGTCATGGAGAATTGTGGAATTACCCTTGACTAACCCCTATGGTTTCCCTTATACTTGAAGCAGAAAATCCAAATGTGGAGGACGTTTATGAAGAAAGATTTGACCCGCCGCGATTTCCTGCGCAACGCCGGCAGGATCACCCTGGGAGCCGCCGCGCTGACCACCGTTCCCGTCTCCATGGCTTCCGCTGAGGAACTGCCGGTATGGCCCTGGAAATATGTGCAGGTGGACAAGGACCAGCTGCTGGAACACTGCTATAAAATGTTCTATCAGTATGGCGGCTGCGGCGGCGGCTGCTTCGGCGGCATCATCGAACTGATTTCCGAAGTCTCGGGCATCCCCTACAGCACCATCGTTCCCGGCAAGGTCTTCGCCCACGCGGGCGGCGGTTACGGTGCCAGCAGCCTGTGCGGCTCCTTGGGCGGCGCGCTGGCGGCCATCGGCCTGTTCTGCCAGCCTGCTGACGCGGCGGCCATCCGGGATGAACTGTACGCCTGGTATCGGGAGCATGAATTTCCCCAGTATCAGCCGGAATACCAGTCCATCACCACCGTGGCCCACAGCGTGAACTGCATCGATTCCGTGGGCACCTATATGGCCGCTACCGGCTATAAGATGGCCGATCCCGAACGCAAGGCCCGCTGCGCCGCCGTGACGGCGGAAGTGGCCGTAAAAGCCATCACGCTGCTGAACATCCACTTCGGCTTTGAAGAACCCGAACCCGTGGAAGAAGCGCCCGCCGCGGACGATACCCTGGCCGCCAACGAATACATCGGCGTAGGCGTGAGCGAAATCGGCGGTGAAATCAAGGTGAAGGTGACCATGGACGGGGATAAGATCGCCAAGATCGAAGTGCTCAGCCACAGTGAAACCGCCGGCATCAGCGATCCTGCCTTCAAGACCCTGCCCGACGCCATCATCGCCGCCAATTCCACCCAGGTGGACACCGTGTCCGGCGCTACCAAAACCTCCGAAGCTCTGATCGCCGCCGTGAACGACGCCCTGGCCCAGGCAGGAAAATAAACGAAAAAATCAATCATCTCCCAGCACGTTCGCTGCAATGGTACGGTCATATGATCGTACCATTTTGTTTTGGTCGTGACAGCTGGCGCTGATATGCCTCAACGCCCTGTTTTCCTTGATTATCGGACTATTTGATGTTAGAATAACGAGGCAGCCGGCGCGAAACGCGGTGGCCGTCTTGCCGGGCTGCGAATGCGTGCACGGCAAGCGTTATACGACGAAAGCGGAGTTCTTCGCCTCGTGGGGCAGATTGAAGGAAAGGTGAAATCAGATGAGGCTATTGATCGTCAGGCACGCCGAACCCGATTATATTCACGATTCCCTTACGGAAAAAGGGGAGCGGGAAGCGCTGCTGTTAGGAGAACGCTTAGCAAAAATCCCGGCGTCGGCGTATTACGTTTCGCCCCTGGGCCGGGCGAAAGAAACGGCGGATTACACCCTGCGCATCGTGGGAAAACAGGCGGAAACGCTGCCCTGGCTGGCGGAATTTCGTGGGTACACCGTGCAGAACGGGAAAAAACGCATCCCCTGGGATTATCCCATGCAGACATGGTACGATCACAAGCAACTGCTGGACCGTGACGAATGGCTAAACGATCCGCTCACACAGGGCGGCACGGTGGCGGAAATCTGGGAAGAAACCAAAACCGGCATGGACAAGCTGCTCAAAAAGCACGGCTATGTCCGGCAGGGCGGCGTCTATCTGTGCGAAGAAAACAAAAACGACACCATTGTGATCTTCTGCCACTTCGGAATCGGCATGGCCATCTTAGCGCGTTTGATGAACGTTTCCCCGCTGCCCCTGTGGCAAAGCTTCCTTTGTTTGCCCACCGCCGTGACCACCGTGGTGACCCAGGAGCGGAAAAAGGGCGAAGTGGAATTCCGCTGCGTGGGATTGGGGGACATCAGCCATCTGCTCATGGGCAATGAAAACGCGTCCCTGGCCGGGCTGTTTCCCGAATGCTACAACGGGGTGGACTCTACCGACCCCGCCCTGTGGCCTGACCAGCCGAAGCTTCCTTTAATCAGGTAATCTGCGAGGTGATCGGAAAATGAAGAAGATGAACGGAAAAAGCCCGGCGGGCGGTCTATGCGCAGGCTGATCCTGTACGCCATGTTTTTCTGCGTCCTTCTTTTTCTGATCGTGGGGCTGGCGGGCCTCTATTTCCTGTAACAGCTATTACGCGGAATTTGCCAGGAATCAGAACGAGCTGCTGGAAAGCTACTATCACTATATCGATAAGTGCATGGAAGACGCCGCCCGCACTTCTTTGGGCATCATTGCCGATGATTCCATCCAGCAGGGTTTGCGTGAGATCATGGTATCCAGCGGCACAAGGCTGGCCCAGGCGAAGACCGATCTGCACGACGCCGTGGTGGCGTCCGTGGCGGGCATTTCCAGCTATAGTTATATTCGAAGCGTGATCGTATCGGACTGTCACGGGGCCGTTTACAGCTTCGGCGGCATCCCCCAAAACGCCCGGCTGCAGGAATCCATTCAGCATCTGATCGAACAGACGGATGATTCGGGCAAGGCCCAATGGTTTTTGCTGGACTGGGAAGGGCAGCCGTACCTGGTGCTGGGCCGCGCCATACGGGAAACGAAAAACCTGAGCTTAGACGTGCTGGGCTATGAAATGATCCTGATTCATTTCCAGCAGATGCTGCGCCAGGCGGAGCCCTCCGGCTCCAGCTTCGCGGACAGCTTGGAAACGTATTTGGACGGAACATGCTTCTATCGGGGCGCGCAATGCCCGGAGGAAAGCGTGGGGCTGGACATCGGGGCCCCGTGGAAAATCATCTCCATGAACGGCACGCGCTACTTCGTATCCTCCCAAAGCTTTCTCGACAGCCGCCTCTCCCTGGTCAGCTACGTCAATTATTCCCGCCTGACCAGCGTGCTGCAAAATGCCGGGCGGAACCTGCTGTTCCTCTTTCTTCTGCTGATCCTTTTTTCCGCCGCCTTCTTCCAGCTCGTGGCAAAACGCATCTTCCGGCATTTAGAAAAGCTGACGGAAGCCGTGAAAGACGCCCCCGCCGGGGATTTCCGCGTAACGCTCCCGCCGGATATTTTGCAGGCGGATGATGAAGTCGGTATCTTAGCCAATCAGTTTCAGCACTTGATGGATCAGATCGACAACCTGATCCATCGGGAATTGGAGGGAAAATTGCAGGCCGCCCGGGCCCGGTGCCGGATGTTACAGGCCCAGATCCATCCCCATTTTCTTTATAATACCCTGGAAACGATCTACGCCTTGAGCGAAAAAAGCGGGAACCGGGAGGTCAGCCGCATCACCATGAGCCTGTCAAGGCTTGTGCGCGCCTCCTTCCGGGATTCCATGTACGCCGCCTTGGAGCAGGAAATCACCCTGGTGCGGGAATACTTAGCCATTTACCGCATCCGGTTTGGGGCCCGGCTGTCGGCCAAGATCGATTACGACCCGGACGACGACGGCCTCCCGCTGCCCCGGATGACCTTGCAGCCGTTGGTGGAAAACTCCGTGCGCTATGGGCTCATGAAGAAGCTGGATCACGGCGTGATCCGCCTGCGGGTGCGGCATACGGATGGTTTGCTATCCTCATGGGCACCATGCTGCTGCCCGTGCAGGTGCTGTTGATCCCCCAGTACATCATGTTCAAGACCTTCGGCTGGATCAACACCTACCTGCCCATCATCATTCCCCAGTTCTGCGGCGTGCCGTTTTTCGTTTTCCTGAGCCTGCAATTCATGCGGGGGATTCCCAAGGAACTGGACGAGGCGGCGGAAATCGACGGCTGCGGCTGGCTGTATAAATACCTGCGGATCATGCTGCCGCTCTCCGTCCCGTCCCTGATCACCTCCGGCATCTTCGGCTTCTACTGGAGCTGGCAGGAGTTTTTACAGCCCCTGATCTATATCAGCAAGCCCCGCCTGTACCCCGTTTCCATCGCCCTGAAAATGTTTTCCGACCCCAACACCCAGACCAACTGGTCCGGCCTGTTCGCCATGACCACCCTGTCCATCATCCCCGTGGTGGTCGTGTTCATGATCTTCCAGCGCTATCTGGTAGAAGGCGTCGCCACGACGGGCTTGAAGGGATAATTTGTCAGCAGGCTGGTTTTTGCTTTCCAAAGTCTTCCATAAAAATATACGTCCGGCAAAGAATATCCGTTGCAAACGCATGGCCCGTGTGGTAATATGGTTACACGGATAGAAAAGTAAGCAGAGAACGTGCCGCGGAGCGCCGCAGCAGCTTACAGCCGGGCGTTTTTTCTATTTACATATCGGGGATGAACAGCAAAGCCCATGAATAAAAGGAGGACGAAAGATGAGCTATACGGCGTTGGAAGATATGCGAAGGGTGAACGAAGCCCGTTTTGGCGGGGATGTGGGGCCAAAGCAGCCCGAATTGCCGCCGGATATCATGAAAAAAAACGATCTGAAATCCGCAGCGCTCCGTTTTCTGCATGCGCGGTGTGAAGGGCTGCGTTTCAGCGACACGGTGACAGCCACGGAAGCCACCAAAGGCCACTATTTGGGAACGAGCTTTTTGCCGAACCAGATCCCCTATAACATGCAGAAGGATATTGACCGGCTGTGCCTGGCGCGGGAGCTGGAAAAGTTCATAGATTCGGGCACCGCGGAGGACGCTTACACCGTTTATTACGCCTGGCTGGAAATGTTCATGGGGGAATTTGGACAGTCCCAGAAGATGGTGGAGCTGCTCAGCGAATTTGAATCCAATGCCAGCACCCTGCTGATGAAGCACAGGGATCATTATTCCCATTCCGTGTATGTGTTTGCTTTGGGCCTGGCGATCTATGAAGCCAATGACGCATTCCGCGGCGTTTTCAATCACGCTTACGGCTTTGACGAAGAGGAGGACAACCACCGGGCCGCCGCTTTCTTCCTGGAGTACTGGGGATTGACGGCGCTGTTCCACGATATCGGTTATCCGTTTGAGATTCCGTTTGAACAGGTGCTGGCCTATTTTGAGGTGGACCGCCTGGAACGCGGCCCCGGAAGCCTGTATATTTCCTATAACGGTCTGGACCGCCTCACCACCGTCGATGAAAACGCGCAGAAGCGGTTATCGAAGCTTTACCGCCGCGCGTTCCATTCCGTCAGCGATTTGCTGGCCTTCGGCATTGCCGACAGGCTGGGAAAGCCTTACCATGTGACGGAAGCGTACCTTGTGCGCACCATTGAAAGCAAGCCCGTCCATCCGGATCAGTTCGGCTATTATATGGACCATGCCTTTTTCAGCGCCGCCCGTCTCTATCAGGAGCTTGTAGCGGTGCTGCATGCAGAGAAGCTGCAAAAAGCGCACGTGGACGCCCTGACCGCCATCATGCTGCACAACAGCATGTTTAAATTTGCCATCGCTTTCTACAAGGACCCCCAAAAGAAAAAAGCGCCGCTCAAAGCCAAACTCCATCCCTTGGCGTATCTGCTGATGCTCTGCGACGAATTGCAGTGCTGGGACAGGACCGCCTATGGCCGGAACTCCCGGACGGAGCTGCATCCCATGGCGGCAGACTTTGATTTCTCCGATGGAAAGATTCAAGCCGTTTACTATTATGACGACGAAGAAAAAGAAAAAATCGCCGTGCTGAACGAAAAATACGCCGCCTGGGCAGCCGCGGGCCGCGTGGGCAAGCCCCCAAGGCTGAAGGCTTACAGCGATATGGCCGGAAAAGAGCAGCGTTTCAAGGCGGACATCGAAAAGATCGTGGACCTGAGCGGCATCCCGTTTACCGTGGAAACCGCGCTGAAACCGGTGGATCGGGCCAGCAAGCATACCTACCTTTCCGCCAGCAGCTTTTTGCATACGTATGATTTCGCCGTCGCCGTGAACGGCCGGTACAGCCATCAGGGAAAAGAAAACAGCGTTTCCACGGAAGAACTGGAAAAAGAGTTTGACAGCATGTCCCTGGAATATAAGCTCAGCAACATCAACCAGGTGAAGAGCTTTGCCCGGTATTTGGACCAGCTGGGCTGCTTCTACACGGACCGCCCGGTGGACTACAACATGCTGGACCGCTTTACCGCCATGCAGATCGAGGTTTTCGCCCCCCTGGAGCATGAGCGCTGGATCCGGGAGCATAAGTCCATGGGCTGGTACTACGGCGATCTGTACCAGACCGTGCCGCTGGAGCATGAAGAAGCCGGGCAAAGAAAAGCGCTCCGGGAGCAGCTGCGCCAGCATGTCCTGTGCATGGACTCCTGGGAGGACGAAAATGAAATCCATATCCATTACGACCAGCTTTCGCCGGAGGAGCAGGGCAAGGACTGGAAGCCCTTCAACAGCATGCTGAAGCTGCTGAAAAAGTACGACGGCGTGCGGATCTACAAATTGAAGTGACCGCTCAAGGCAGCCCTCGGCTTTTCATCATCACTAAAGAACAGCACCGCAGGCGCATCAAGGAGGCGGGCTCATGAAGAAAAAAGAAATTCCCCAGGAAAACGCCGGGCAGAACGAAAATGAAAAGTATGATATTTTTATCAGCTACCGCAGGGACGGCGGCTGGGAAACAGCCAAGCACCTGCGGGATATTCTGGTGGGAAAAAAATATTGGGTATTCTTCGATATGAACGACCTGAAAAACGGGTATTTCAACAATGCCCTTCTTCACTATATCGATGAATGCCAGGATTTTATCATCATTCTTTCCCCCAATAGCCTGGACCGCTGCAAGGAAAGCGAGGAAGATTGGGTCCGCAAGGAATTGGCCCACGCCCTGAAAGCCGGGAAAAACATCATCCCGGTGATGCACGAAAAATTTGATTTCCCAAAGGACCTGCCCGACGACATCAAAGACGTGGCGTATATCAACGGGATCAGGGTCTATAAAGACGTCTTCGACGCCATCGTGGAAAGGATCATTTCCTTTTTGAAGTCCAAGCCGCATCTTCCTAAGTCACCGTGGAAAAAAAACCTTGGCATTCTGCTTGTGGTATGCGCGCTCATCGCCGGGGGATGCTTCGCTTTCAGGGATCAGCTTACAGGCTATTGGGAACGATTCCTTGGCGGTAATCCGCCGCCGCAAGCGACGGAACTGCCCGCGTCCCCCGCGCCCACTGATACGCCCGCGCCTGTTTTTACCGATACGCCCACGCCCGCTCCAACGCCCGCTCCAACGCCCGCGCCTTCCCCCGAGCCGACGGAAAACGCGGCGGAAACGAAGAGCAACGGTGTTTTGGTAGACGGTTTTAAATTTGTCGGCTCCATACTGATGAAATATGAGGGAAACGAAAAGGATGTAATAATTCCCTATCGCGGGAATAAAATCATTTCGGGCGTGTTCAACCAATCCGAAGTGGAATCCGTCGTGGTGCCGGATTGCTTCCGGGAATTTGGTTTCGGCGTATTCATGAAATGTGAAAACCTCAAAAAAGTGGTCATTGAAAATAAGGCGATTCAAATCAATTCCTACGAGAATTTAGGCGTATTCATCGATTGTCCCAACGTGGTGGTGTATTGCCACAAGGATTCCGAAACCTATGAAGCGCTCAAAAAGACGCACACGGGAGAAATCCGTTTCATCGAGGATGAAGTATCCGACGCCGTTGAAACCGCCGCGCCTGCAGCCACCCCCGAAGTGACCAATGAACACAAATGGGGAAGCTATGAGCCAAGCGGGACCGCCACGATCACCATGAAGGACGGAACGGTATATAACGCTGTCGCCAATTCGCTCATTCTTGACTCGAAAAAAATGAAAAGGAAAGGCGACGAAGAACTGTATGACGGCATCGATACGCCGGATATCGAAAACAGCTATGATCTTTCCAACATGAAATTGTTCCTGGAAATCGCATCCATCTACAACAAGGACGGCGTCTTTGAAACGACGGACGATGAGAACCAAATAACTGGCTTTACCCTGCCCGACGACGCGCAGTTCTGGTTCATCACCGAAACCACCGCGTACATACCGGAAAAAATCACGGCGGGAGACGTTGCGTCCATCGTTTTTGACAGGACGCAAACGCCCAATACGGACGGTCTTCCCTACTGTACGGTGTATATGGAGCAGGGCTATTTTCGCACACCCACAGCTTTCCTTTGCTTATCCTACAATGTTTCACGCTCCTTTCTGCCCATCATGGGCATCACACATGAGTTTACGCCTTACTCCGATTATCCCACGAAAATCAATGCCATCGCCAAACTGGAAGTGACCGGGCAAAGCGGTCAATCGGCCTCATCCATGATTACCACCGACATGGTTACGGATTTCCGGGCAACCATGAAAAACGGGGAAGTCGTCGACTTCAGCATGAACAACTATTATTCCGGCATTTACGCAATGTCAAAATACGGAAGGATCAAAGCGATAAGTGAAAGCTCCATCCTGTCCATCGTCTTTGATGCCGATGTTCCGGCGGCAGCCGGAACGCCCGTCCCCTCTCCCACTCCCCGGCCCACGCCTACGGAAAACGCGGCGGAAACGCGGCAGGACGGCAGCGTGTTGAAAGCCGACACCCTTCTTGGCAATTCAATCTACAGCGCTTATACTTTCCCCGTCTTTGGCAGCGAAATCAAGCGGAATCAAATCGTTTCCATCACCTTCCTGGATACCTTGAGCGGCGCGCCGGAGGACGCCTGGGACGTGTCCCAGCGCGGCGACGGGGCCGTGCTCGCCTGGACAGTGCCGAATGAAGAAAAGTATGATCTGTATATCGCCGGGGAAGGCGGCGTCACCGCGCCGGAAAACTGCAAAGAGCTATTCTGCGGTTATATGTCTGCCAAAGCAATCTCATTCGACGGCGCTTTTCATACCGAAAACGTTACGGACATGAGCTATATGTTTCATGGCGATTCGCACATCAAAAGCCTGGATTTGAGCCGGTTCACCACGCAGAAAGTACGGCTTATGAACAACATGTTCTATGGATGCTTCAGCCTGACGGAATTGGATATCAGCAGCTTTGACACATCCGCCGTGACCAAGATGGATTATATGTTCTTCGGTACAGCAATGAAGGAACTGAACCTGGATCATTTCGACACCGCGAATACAGTAAGCATGACCTGCATGTTCTGCGGCTGCGACAGCCTGAGGCTGCTTGATTTGTCAGCGTTCGATCTGTCGAATACTTCTGTCCTGTCGATGTTCCAGAGCTGCGATCAATTGGAAACGATCATTTTAGGAAAAACCGGCAGACTTTACAGCATTAAGGATATGTTCGCCAACAGCTACATGCTGTCTGACCTGTATTACGGCGGAACGGAGGAGGAATGGGAAGCCAGCGGCATTGCAGCCGTATTGCCGGAATACGTTCAGGTGCATTTCCAGGCGGACCCGTTCATACCGGATGTCACGGCGGAGGAAGGCCAGGGCCGCGGCGTGCTGACAGAAGATGGCATTACAAGCTATGACGCGATAAACGGCGGCGATTTTCCCGTCTTTGGCAGCGAGATCACACGGCAAGAAGTAGTTTCCATCACCTTTGTGGATCGGCTGAATGTGGCGCCGGCAAGCGCGTGGGATGTATCGCAGAACGGCGACGGCTCCGTTCTGGCCTGGGTGGGCGGCGCCAAGTGGAATTATGATCTGTATATCGCGGCGGATGGCGGCGTTACCGCGCCAAAACACTGCCGGGGCCTGTTCTGCGGCTACAGGGGTGTGAAAACAATTGCTTTCAACCATGCCTTCCATACCGAAAACACCACGGATATGAGCTATATGTTCGCGTATGACACAAAACTGGAAAGCCTGGATTTTGACCGGTTCAGCACGCAAAACGTGATCAGCATGGAATTTATGTTCAGTAACTGCGGCATGCTGAAAGAACTGGATATTAGCGGCTTTGATACCTCAAACGTAAGGACGATGGCTTCCATGTTTAATCTAGACAAAAGCCTGACCGAACTGGACCTGAACCAATTCAATACCGCAGAAACGGTAAAGATGAATTCGATGTTTTCCGGATGCGAGAGCCTGAAAAGCATGGATGTATCCGCGTTCGATCTCTCTAAAACCGAAAGCGTGCAATCCATGTTTTTCGGCTGCGCTCAGTTGGAAACGCTTACGCTGGGCAAATTCGCCGGTGAAAAGACAGCATACGTAAATTCTGTTTTCTCCGGCTGCGACGCGCTGGCCCATGTATATTATGATGGGACGAAGGAAGCCTGGGAATCCTCCGGGCCGGCGGCTGAACTGCCGGAAGGGGTTCAGGTGCATTTCGCCGCCGGTGAAAGCGCGGAATAAGAACAGGATAAAAAGTCGAGGGAATCACGGTTCGCGTGATTCCCCTTTTTCCGTCCCCGCCAGCCTGTCCAGCCATTGGGCGCAGCCCTCCAAAATATCGTCGCAGGCTGTGTCGAAATCGCCGGTATACCAGGGATCGGCGATATCCCGGGGACGGGGGCTGTGCTCCAGCAGCAGGTGGATTTTTCCCTTGGGGTCGCCGCCGCAGACGCGGCGCATGCTGTTCAGATTGCGGTTTTCCATACCCAGGAGCAAATCATATTCTTCATAATCCGCTTTCGTCATCTGCCGGGCGTGCTTTCCCCGGCAGTCGATGCCCAAGGAACGGAGCTTCCTTTGGGCGGGCGGGTACACAGGGTTGCCGTATTCCTCATCGCTGGTACCCGCGGAGGCGACGGCAAATTCCTTTCCCAACCCCCGTTTTTCCGCCATGTCCCGGAAGATGAATTCCGCCATGGGGCTGCGGCAGATGTTGCCTAAACACACCATCAAAACCCGAATCATGCTCATTCCTCCGTCACTGGCTGGATCAGGCGCACCCCGCGCTTGGCAACATACTCCAGGGGCAGCCAGTATTCCAGGCCGCCGTATTCATCGGTTTCAAAATACCAGCGCGCGCCGGGCAGATCGTCCAGGGACAGGGCGGCGCGAAAAGCCCCGCTGCGGGTCTGGTAATAGGGCGCGCAGTTTACGATGCGCTCAAAGGTAGCCCCCGGGGCGGAATCCACCACCCGGATCATGGTGCCGTCCTCCGACTTGCCGCACACCATGGCGATGTGGCCCCGAGCAATGGAAAAGCTGAAAAACGCCCCTTCATCCAACAGTTGAATGATCTGCTTTTTTTCATTATACAGCGTCTTCCGGGTGGTGAAGCCAAAATCCTTAGCGGCGGTGTTGATCAGCAACTCGTTGCTGGTGCCTTCGTTCGGGATCAGACAATAAGCGTACTTGACCGCCAAGTTTTCCGGCAAAATTTCGTCCTCCGTGTGTCCCATGCGCTGCAGGGCGTGGGACAGGGCGAAAATGGCGCAGCCCGATTTGCCAAGATTGCTGTGACGGTATTTCTTGTCCGCCCACCAGCCGTCCTTCTGGCTGTAAACATCGGAAAGCCCATCCTTAACCGGCAGGGAACCGTCCACGGTAAAAACGGCTTCCTGTTTGCGCGTCAGGCCCTGCTTGTCGGTTACGGTAACGGTGATCACATATTCCCCCGCCTGCCGTGGCCGGTAAGCGGCGGAGAAATGGTCCCCTATCTCGCTTTCCGCGACCGTTTTCCCGTTCAGGCTCATGGAATATTTCGTCTGGCAGTTTTCCCAGGCGGCCACCGTGATATCCAGCACTTCCCCCACCGCTAAGGTTTCCGCGCTTAAAGAAACGGTCATTTCCCCCTCGGGCAGGGCGGCGGACGCCTTGGGCGGCACGGCGAAGCCGGTATAATCCTGAAGCAATACAGCCTTGCCCGTTTCCGCGTCCACCAGCGCTCCGTAAACATATTGATCTTCCGCCGTAAAGAAACCGCAGCGGTAGGCGCTTCCCTCCGGCTGCACGGCGCAGTATAGATTCGCTTTCCCAAAGGCTTTGAATTGCTTGGTCAGGGCCTTTTCCGCGGCGGCGGCGGCTTCCATGGGCGGCACAGTCCCCGCTGTTTCTCCCGCGTCGTCCGGGCCGGTCAAAGCAATGGCGGACACGGCTGCCCATCCGCAGACGTCCTCCGTCATCGCGAGACAATAATCTTTTTCGATCAGCGTAACGGTCACCGGCGTACCGGGTGTCAAAGCCGTTATTTTTTTACCGTCCTTTTGGGGTATGTCCAGCAGATCGCAGGCAACGGTCGCCATGCCCGGCTCCGCCATCCAGTTCTGTTCTCCCATAGGTTCCTGATATTGAAAGGTGAAATGGCTGGTTTCCACCCAGCCCGCCACGCCGTCCGCCCGGACGCTGGCCCAATCCCCCTCCACGGCGGTCACTTTCACCGGCGTTAAGCAGGAAAGGGGCCCCAGGATGGACGCGTCTTCCGCGGGCGCGGAACGCAGCAGGGCCGATCCCCCATCCAAATAAACCGTCTGCCCCGGCAGCTGGGAGGGCAGCTTCAAAAACCCGGTCTTCACATAGCCCGTTTTTTTCTTGTATACGATTTTGCTCCATTCCTCCCCGATTTCTTCTACCTCCACCAGGGATTTATTGGGCACGGATTCCACCAAATTGGATTTTTCATCCGCCTTTTTCCGCATATTCAGCGCGCCCCCCGGCGTGACCACCCGGGCCGTTTCCCCCAGGGCCGCGCCTAAGACGCACAGCAGCATCAGCGCCACTGTGATAAAGAACAGCCTTTTGCCGCGTTTCACGTTCATGCCCCTCGTCTGCCTCCTTCGTACATTTTTTATCTTACCACAAGTCAAGTTGAATTTCTACCTTCAAAGATATTTTACATTTTATACCGCGCTTGCATTCCATCCCCGTCTATGCCATAATAAGGGCATGGATAACGAGCAAGAATGGGGGCGGATAGCTGTGGCTGCCGGGATCTGGGTCAGGCTGATGAAAAAGAACCGCATGGAAAAGGACGTGACCGTGGCGTGCGCCAAGGGAGACTGGCAGGACGCGCTTTCCCAGGCCTGCCATGAATTGGATATGGGCAAGCCCCTGGTGCTGCCCCGCCATGAACGGGATTGGGACCAGTTTTCCCAGGCGCGATTTTTGAAGGAGCACTTTGTGGAGGACGTGCCTTTTGACCGGATGGAAGTGGAATTCATCGACCCGGACCAGAAGCGGAAGCAGCCGGGCATTCTGTAAATTGGAGAAAAGCATGCGCATCAAATTTTTCTTTTTTCTGGTCCTGCTGGTCTGCCTGACTGCCGTTTCTGCCTCGGCGGACATCGTGTTCAGCGAGGTCATGGCCTCTAACGGCGTGTATACCAACGGGGAAGCCTACGACTGGGTGGAAATCCACAACACGGGTAAAAAGGCCGTGGATTTAAGCGGCTATTATCTTTCGGACAGCAAAAAGAATCCCACCAAGTGGGCTTTTCCCGCGAAAACCACCGTCAAGGCGGGGGACTACATCCTGGTTTACTGCACGGGGGAGGACATGAGCGCCGGGAAAAACGGGGTCTATTACGCCAACTTCAAAATCTCCGCTTCCGGGGACAAACTGATCCTGACGGAGCCGGACGGGGAAACCCAGGCGGCGTATGTAGAAATCCCCGCCCAGTACGGCAACGTATCCTGGGGCCTGCCGGAGGGCGGCACCGGATATCTGTACTTTGAGGAAGCCACGCCGGGCAAGAAAAACCCTAAAGCGGGCTATCCCTCCCAGGTGGAAGCGCCGGTGATCCTGACCGCCGGAGGGTTTTATAGCGGCCCTGTGACCGTAACGGTTCAATCCGCATCTACCATACACTATACCTTAGACGGCTCTACCCCCACGGCAAAATCCAAGGCTTTCCCATCAGAGGGGCTTACCTTCACCAAAACTGCCGTGCTGCGGGTGCGGGCCTTCGAGGATGATAAAATCCCCTCCCCCACGGTATCGGCGTCCTATTTCATCGGATTGGAACAGCCGGTGCCTGTCGTTTCCCTGATCACCGACGAAAAATATTTATTTGATAAGAAAACCGGCGCGCTGGTGAAGGGCACCAACGCCGATTATCCCAATTACGAGCGGGAATGGGAATACCCCGTGAACATCGAATATTTCGATGCAAACGGCATAGTTGAAATCAACCAGATGGGCACCTTCACGGCGGCGGGCCACTCCGCCCGGCAGAACGCCCAGAAATCCATCGCCATTTACGCCCGCAAGGCTTACGGGCCGGAAAGGTTTTCTTTCAACCCCTTCCCCAACCGGGATTATGAAAGCTATAAATCTTTACTGCTTCGCTCCGCCAATTCCGACGCCTTTTCCACCCGCCTAAGGGACCCGGTGATTTCCTCCCTGGCGGAGCCATTGAATATCATCTACCAGGACGCCTTAGCCATCGAGGTCTACATCAATGGCCAGTATTGGGGGCATTACAACTTAAGGGAAAAGATCAACAAGTATTTCGTGGCCCAGTGGGAGGGCGTCACCGACGAAAAGGAGATCGACAGCATCGACATCTTAGCCCGCACAGGGCGGGACGAGTTCGTGCAGAACGGCAGCAACGAGGATTGGCTGGCCCTGTGCGAATTCTGCAAGACCAAGGACCTGAACGATCCGGACAACCTGCAATACGTCACCGACCGGCTGGACATCGACAGCCTGTTCACCCACACGGCCTTTGAAATCATTATCGGCAACAACGATTTCACCAACGTGCGGGTATACCGGGTGCCTGGGGGCAAATGGAAATACCTGCTGTTCGACGTGGAGGCGGGTTTCCTGTCCATGGATGCCGGCCCCATGAATTACTACATCAAAAACGTGAAGGACAAAATACAGGGCTTCCGCCATGAGCCCCTGGCGGCGCTGCTTAACGTGCCGGAGATGAAAGCGGCGTTTCTGACGCGGTTCGCGGAGGTGCTGGAGCTTTCGTTCCAGTGGCCCTATGTGGAAGCACACTTTGCCCCCTGGGAAGAAACGCTGGAAACCCTGCTGCCCCGCCATTTGGAGCGCTGGCCCCATTTCACCATGAAAGCGTGGCGGCAGAACGTGGACGCCGTGAAATACTACGCCCGGACGCGGCCCGTGAAGATCGTGGCCCTGCTGCAAAAGCACATGAAGCTCACCGACGCGGAAGTGGAGCGGTATTTCGGGGAAACGCGGCGATTGTTGGAAGGGCTGAATATCTTAAAATGATGACGCTGGAAGCATTGAAGGGCATCGGAAAGGCCCGGCTGGACACCCTGGCCAAGGCGGGCATCCGCACCCTGGCCGATCTTTTGCTGACCCTGCCAGCGCGCTACCAGGACACGTCCACGGTGACGCCGCTTTCGGAAGCGGCTCCCGGCATGGAAATCTGCGTTTCCGGCTATCCCAAGGCCGCGCCGCGCTTGAGCCGGTTTCACGGGCTCACCTCCGTGACCCTGCGCCTGTGCGACGAAACGGGCGGCCTGCCCATCGTTTGGTACAATCAGCCCTGGCTGCAAACCCAAATCGGCCCGGAAACGCCCCTGACCCTGTACGGCAAGGTGGATCGGGACAAGCAGGGCCGGGTGCGCATGGTCAGCCCGCAAATCGTAAAGGAACGGGGCATCATCCCCGTGTATCGGGCTTTAAACGGCATCCCACCCAAAACCATGCGGGACATGATACGGCAGGCCCTGACCCAGCTGGAGGACTGCTGCCCCGAAACCCTGCCGGATATCCTGCGCGTGAAATACCGCCTGTGCGAAAGGAATTTTGCCTTACGCCAGGCCCATTTCCCGGAAACCAAAGAGAATTTGGCCATCGCCCTGCGGCGGGTATCCTTCGAGGGCATGCTGCTGTATCAGGCCGCCGCCGCATCCCTGCGGGGAGAGCGGGCAAAGGGCATCGTGATCGACGCGCCGGAAAAGGCCGTGGACGCCTACTGGTCCTCCCTGCCCTTCCCGCCCACCGGGGCGCAGCGCCGGGTGCTCCAGGAAATCGCCGCCGATTTGACCGCGCCCTCCGCCATGGGCCGCATGATCCAGGGGGACGTGGGCTGCGGCAAAACAGCCTTAGCCTTCGGGGCCATGGCGCTCACCGCCCAGGCCGGTTATCAGTGTGCCTTGATGGCTCCCACGGAAATCCTGGCCCGGCAGCATTTGGAAAGCGCGAAAAAGATGCTGGAACCGCTGGGCATCTCCTGCGGCCTGCTGCTGGGCGGCATGAAAGCCAAAGAACGGCGGGAAGCGCTGGAAAAAATCGCTTCCGGCGGGTGGCAGGCGGTAATCGGCACCCACGCCCTGATTTCCGAAGGGGTGGAATACAAAAACTTGGGCCTGGTGGTGACCGACGAGCAGCACCGCTTCGGCGTGCGTCAGCGCCGCCTTTTGAGCAAAAAGGCAGCGGAAAGCGAAAATGCCCCCAACGAGCTGGTCATGTCCGCCACGCCCATTCCCCGCACCTTAGCCCTGGTGCTGTACGGCGATTTGGATATCTCGGTGGTGGACGAGCTGCCGCCGGGCCGCACGCCGGTGAAGACCCGCCTGGTGCCGGAGGACAGACGGGAAGGGCTGTATGATTTCATCAAAAAAGAAGCCGCCAAAGGGCGGCAGACCTACATCGTGTGCCCCCTGGTGGAGGAAAGCGAGCAGATCGACGCCCGCAGCGCCCAGGAAACCTACGCGGAATTGTGCACCGGTCCCCTGTCCGACCTGCGATTGGGCCTCACCTTCGGGGAACAGGACGCAGCCGAAAAGGAAGAAACCATCCGCCGCTTTGCCGCCGGAGAATTGGACGTGCTGGTATCCACCACGGTGATCGAGGTGGGGGTGAACGTGCCCACCGCCACGGTGATGGTGATCGAAAACGCGGACAGGTTCGGCCTTTCCCAATTGCATCAGCTTCGGGGCCGGGTGGGGCGCGGGGCAACCGAAAGCTGGTGCTTCCTCATGGCCACGCCCAACGAACGATTGAAAACCCTATGTGAAACCAACGATGGCTTCAAGATCGCCCAGAAGGATTTGGAGCTGCGGGGTCCCGGCGATTTCCTCGGCACCCGCCAGCACGGCGACACCCTGATCCCCGGCATGGCCTTGGGGGCGGACGTGCAGATGTTGGAGGAAACCTCCAACTGCTTAAAGTGGCTGCGTTCCCCCGGCTATGAGGAAGAATGGGCCATGGTGAAGCAAAGCGCCCAGGCTGCGTTCAGCCGCGTCATGGACGAAATCGCCCTGAACTGAAAGGAGCAGACGCTTTATGAAAGCCCTGATCATCAATTGCAGCCCTGTGCGGGACGGGGCCACGGCGGAAATCGCCCGCATGGCGGCGGAAGCATTAAGCAATCGGCATGACGTAAAAAGCATCTGCATCGACGATTACCGCTTTGGCTTCTGCCGGGGCTGCCGAGCCTGCCACACCGCCGCCAAGTGCGTCCTGGACGACGACGTGCCCCGCATCCTGAAAGAATTTGACGAAGCAGACGTTATTCTGTGCGTGTCCCCCTCCTATTGGGCGGACATTCCGGGGCAGTTCAAGGCGTTCATCGACCGCTGCACCCCCTGGTGCAACACCCACGAGCCGCACGCCAGCATCGCGGGCGGAAAAAAGGGTTACGCTATCGTGCTGCGCACCGGCCCCAACATGAAGGAATGCGCCAGGGTCATCGAAAGCATCGAGCATTTTTACGGGCATTTGGAGATTCAGCCCTGCGGCAGCTTAGGCCTTACTTCCGTGGAAAACCGGGCAGCGGCCTTGGCCCGGAAGGAAGAAATCTTAGCTTTCTGCGGCAAGATATGATCGGAGGATAACACCATGCTCACCGTCTTAGGCGGCAATCAGGAAGCTCTGCGGCGGGAGCTGCTGCGCATGGCGGCTCCCGGCGGGCGGATGATCGTGATCGTGCCGGAGCAGTATACCCTGCAAACCGAACGGGAACTGATGGACGGGCTGAACCTGCCCGGCTTTTTCGATTTGGAGGTCCTTTCCCCTTCCCGCCTCACGGAACGGGTGTTCGCCCTGACGGGGTCCGGCGGACAGGTGCGCATCGACGCCCGGGGCAAGCAGCTCACCTTGGCGCGGGTCCTGCTCAAATGCAAAAATGACCTCAAATACTATGAGAGCGCCATCGACCGGCAGGGCTTTATCGAGCGCATGGGCACATTGATCGCCACCCTCAAGCAGGCCCAGGTGACGCCGGAGGCCCTGCGCGCCCACGCGGAAGCCATGAAGGAGGGCGCGTCCAAGGATAAGCTCATGGACCTTTCCCTGCTGTACGCGGAATACGAAAACCGCCTGTCCGGCCAGTTCGTGGACGGGGAGGACGTATTGGACGATATGCTGCGCCGCCTGCCGGAAAGCGGCATTGCCCAAAACACGCGGGCGGCGGTGTACGGCTTCGATGTGCTCACCGGGCAGATGAACCGGCTGCTGCTTGCCCTGGCAAGACAGAGCGAGGACGTGCAGGTGCTGCTGGTGATGGGCCAGGACGAGGCCTTTGCCCCCGTGCGGGACAGCGCGGGCCGCCTGCAAAAGGAAGCCGAAGAAACGGGCGTATCCTGCCGCCTGGAAATGCTGCCCTTTGATTACACGGGCCAAACGCCCTCCCTCGCCCATCTTTCCAAAGAATATCCGCGCAATCCCCCAAAGGCCTGGGCAGGGATCCCTTCCGGCCTGCGGCTCTACGCCGCTCCCAATCCCTACTTCGAGGCCCATTTCGCCGCCCAGGAAATGGTGCTGCTGCATGAGCAGGGCGTCGATTTCGGCGATATGGCCGTGGCCATGGGCGACCCCGGCTTTTCCGGCGTGCTCTCGGCGGTGCTGCGTTCTTACCGTGTCCCGGCTTACGTAGCCCGAAAGCTGCCCATCGTCACCCATGGGGCCGTGCGGTTCCTGCTTTCTTCCCTGCGGGCCGTGGCGGAAGGGTACAGCGCGCCGGAAATGATTTCCGTGATCAAGTCCGGTTACGCGCCCATCACGGAAGAAGACGCCTGGAATCTGGAAAACTATATCCTTTCCCACGGCATCCGGGGCAAGCTGTGGCTTGCGCCCTTCGCCCGGGGCAGCGCCCAGGAGTGCGCCCAGGTGGAGGACGCCAGGCAGGCGCTGATCGAACCTTTGCAGACCCTGCGCCAAGCCTTTAAGGACGCGGAAAACGCGGGCCAGGTCCTTTCCGCCGTGTACGATTATCTCACCGTCGCCGGGCTGTACGAGAAGCTCACCGCCAAGGTGGACGCGCTGCTTTCCCATGACATGGCGGCGGAAGCCATGCAGAATCAGCAGGTGTGGGAGGCGGTGACCCAGCTTCTGTCCCAGGCCCACGCGCTGCTTTCCGACAGCCGGGTATCCCCCCGGCAGCTTTCCTCCTGGCTGGAAGCGGGGCTGGAAGCCTGCGAGCTTTCCTCTCTGCCGCCCACAGCCGGGGCGGTGGCATGCGGTCAGGTGGGCAATCTGCCCCTGGCTCGCCCTAAGGCGCTGTTCCTCATGAACCTGACGGACGGTCTGCTATCCCCTCCCGGCCCCGGCCTGCTGTCCCCCCAGGAGCAGGAAGAAGCGGAAAAATCCCTGCACGCCTATCTTTCCTTGGACGCGGATGGCCAGGACGCCTTAGCCTGGCTGGACGTATGGAAAGCCCTGTCCAGCCCCCGGAAATATTTGTATCTATCCCGAGCCCAAGCCACCCAGGACGGCGGGGCCCTGCGGCCTTTCGCCGGGCTTTCCCAGATCCGCGCTATCTTCCCCGGCCTGGTGGAGGAAGGAGGCGTGACCCAGCGGGCTGCCGTCCAGTTTCCCCTGGTCCCCCGGCCCGCCTTAGACGCCTTGGGCATGAAAATGCGGGAAGGACCCTTGGAGGGCGAATGGAAACAGGCATGGCGGTATTTGAGCCAGGCGGAGGAAACAAAAGCGGAAGCAAACGCCTTGCTTTCCGCCTTCCAGCCGGAAACCGGCGCGCCGCCCCTGCCCCCGGAGGTAACCCACGAGCTGTTTATGGAACGGGTCATGTCGGTGAGCCGCCTGGAAAACTTCGCGGTGTGCCCCTACAAGCATTTTGTGGAGCAGGGATTGGCCCCCAAGCCCCGAAAGGAATGGACGCTCACGCCCATCGACGCGGGGAATTTCTATCACAGCGCCTTGGAGGGCTTCACCCGCCTGCTGCCTACCATTCCCCATTGGCCCAAAATCGACAGAAAAACCTGCGACGCTGTGGTGGATCAGGCGGCGGAGCCGCTGTTTGAACAGCTCCTGTCCGGCGTCATGGGCGACAGCGCCCGCATGCGCGCCCAGGGAGAAAAATACCGCCGGGTATTAAAGCGGGTGGCCTGGACCTTCACCCGGGGCGCCAAGCAGAGCGCATTCACCCCCCAAAGCGCCGAAGTAAAATTCGGCTATCCCGGCGGCATCCCGCCCGTGGAATTGACGCTCAAAGACGGCTCAAAGGTCTACGTGCGGGGCATCATCGACCGCATCGACCGCTATGCGGGCGACGAGGGCGTGTACCTGCGGGTGGTGGATTACAAATCCGGCGCGGAAAAGATAGACGCCGCCCGGATTTATTGGGGGGCGCAGCTGCAATTGCTGCTGTATCTCCGGGCCGCCCTGTCCCAGGAGGAAGGAGCCCAGCCTGCCGGGGCCTTTTACATGCGGGTGGCCGATCCCCTTTTGCCCGACCAGGAGGATACCGCCCAAGTGGAGGACGCGTTGGCCCGAGCCCTGTGCCTCCGGGGCGTGGCGCTCAAGGACGCCGCCATCCTGCGCGCCATGGACGACGGCACGCCGCCCCTGACCCTGCCCAAGGTGCTCACCGCCGACGGGGGCTTTGACCAGCGGGCCGTGCTGGCCACCTTAGAAGACCTGACCGGCCTGATCCGCTACGCTGGGGAAATGGCCGCCCAGTGGGCAGAAAAAATGAGGGCGGGCGAAATCGACGCCGCCCCCCTGTGCGATCAAAAGCTGAAAGGCCCCTGCGAATACTGCGATTACGCCGCCATCTGCCGAAGGGACGTGTCCCGCGCCCCGGAAAACGCCCGGCTCATGCAGGAAATGCGTTTCGACGCCCTGCTGGAGAAAATCAACAAGCCAAAAGATTGACAGCCTCTTTGTCAAAGACGCATATCAGTTTTCCCAGCTATCAACGGTTAAGGCGCGCTTTTCACCATCCAATAGGCGGTGAGTAAGCGCGCCTCCTTATGCTGATAAAACGGAATATATCATAATTGGGATGATGGTTTTCGGACGATATCAGCAACATTCATGAGAGAGATAAAAGCGCTATGATCGATTCCTGTCACGATTTTCTTCAGTTTGTTGATCTGAAACTGATTGGTGATAAAATAAAGAATCTGTTTTTCATTTTTGGAATATCCGCCAACCGCATTGACAATTGTGCCACCTGCCTTGAAGGTTTCTGAAAGAGCATGGGATATCTTTTCCGCCCGGTTTGTGACGATCATTGCGCACATGGCCCTGTCGAAACCTTCCACAATGAAGTCAACCGTTTTTGAACCGACAAAATAGGTTACGATGGAGTAGAGCGGCAAAATCCAGCTATGGATCACCATACCGCAGATAATATAAAGCAGCGTATTAAAAAGCATCACAAACGTTCCAAGGGAAATCCCGAGTTTTTTCGCAAAGATGACAGACATAACGTCGATGCCGTCGATCGCGCCGCCGAATCGAATTGTCAGACCGCTGCCGACGCCTGATATCAATCCGCCAAATACAGCGCACAAAAGCAAGTCAGAACCCGCCAGCGGCGATACAAAATCCAGATCGATCGGCAATACGTGCATGATCAGAAACGAGGCCAGCGAATAAACAAGAATGGTATACAGCGAGTAAATCGTAAAGAGCAAACCTTGTTTTTTCAGACCAAAAAGAAAAATCGGAATATTGAAAAGCAGCAGAAAAAGAGACAGGGTAAACTGTAATGGCGTAATCTGGTCCAACAGCATTGACAAACCTGATATACCGCTGTCATAAAGCTTTACGGGGAATAAGAACAAAGACACGCCGAACGAATTGACGATGCCTGCAAGCGTCAGTACAAGAAAGTTTTTCATTCTAAGGTCTCTTATTTCCTTAAACCGGCCCTTTTTTTCCGTTGTTTGCATGCATTTACCTCCATAAATCCTGTTGGATTACTTCTTTGAGAACAGGAAAAAGGGCCTTTCCCGACAGTCGTCCCGGATCACGCTGAAATCGGCCCAGGCCACGTTGCCCTCCATGCGCACCTTGCCGATGCGGCCCGGCACGTCGTACCGGCCCGGGCGGTAGCAGGAATCCAGCACGGCGGTTTGGGAGCCTTCGGCGGCAATCAGCAGGATGTAATGCCCGCCGTCGGAAAACACGCCGGTATAGCCTTCCCGGTCGCCGTAGGTGTTGGCAACCACCATGCCTTTTCCCGCTTGGAGAAACGCCAGCGCTTCCGCCGCGTCCTCCGTATCATGCACGGTCAGGGGAAAATGTTCCGCCAGCGCCTTGGCGTAAATGTAGAAATCCGTGCCGAAGCCCTCCCGCGCGCCGCAGGAGGTTGCCAGCCGGGCGCTTTTTTCCAGGGAGAAGGGCAGGCCCAGCAGATTTTCCACCAGCATGGAGGCGGCGCATACCCCGCAGCCGTTGTCCGCCAAGTTTCCCTTGGGGCTGGTGGGAGACGGATAGGGAATGTGCTCATAATCCAGTTGACAGTAGAATACAGGCTGCTTCACAGCACTGTCCCCCTTTCAAGATAACCATTCACGGTATTGTTTTTCACACAGTACAGTTTTTGTTCATGGAAATTGATATTATCTTTTTGCCTTTCTCGGAAAAGGCTCTGGGGAAAATCGTGCACTGTGAGGTGACGCGGTTTTCCTTTTCCCAGCTACGTCCGATTTTTAAGCCAGTTTCTTTTCTCTGCGCTTTTCCCGGTCAAGGGTGTCAATTTCCCGCTTCTGGAATAGCTGCCGTACATGCAAGATTCGTATTCCGCATATGTGCCGTTTTTCCGTAGCTGCTTCTCTGTCTGGTAAATCAGGGCGAATCCACCGTCTGAACAGAGAAATATTTCTTTATCCTCCCAATGCGCAGCTTAAAGGCAGGATCTGCTTTAGGATTGCTTCCATTATAGCGCAATTTCGTTTCTCTCGCAATCTTGATCGTGATCATTTTCAGCTTTTTCGGCTGAGCAAATTGATAAGTAAGTTCCTCAATGGAATTTAGAGCGGAAGTCGGCCTGGGAATTTACTGCAAATAATTATTTCTGCTTTTTTCATTTTTCCACTTGCTTTTTGGCCGGTTCGGTGGTAATATACTAAAGCGCTCGATTCGTCGGGCACTGAAAATCGGAGGATCGGATGTATGTCCGAATTCCTTCAAAGGCAGTCCCCGGGGCCTTGAAGCCGGGTGCTTATATTGGGATATCCCGCTCAGGGGTTCACAGCATGGCGGTTTCCGTCCCTGTTGTCCCAATCGAAATTCCACTCCCACCAGGAGTTTCACATAGATCGCAAATCCATTGGGGCATTAGCACAGTTGGTAGAACGAAGGTCAACTTACTCACCCCCACGGACGGCGAAGCGTCCATTGCCCCGACCACAATGGACGATGGAAATTCTGGTCGGAAATCTTACCAAATGGGGCATTAGCACAGCTGGTAGAACGAAGCTCAACTTACTCACCCCCACGGACGGCGAAGCGTCCATTGCCCCGGCCACAGTGGACGATAGAAAATCTGGTCGGAAATCTTACCAAATGGGGCATTAGCACAGCTGGTAGAACGAAGCTCAACTTACTCACCCCCACGGACGACGAACCATCCACTGCCC
>JAFXSH010000045.1 GCA_017525805.1 Clostridia bacterium
ACGAAAATGATTTCCGTGGCGGTATGCGACGAGCCCGCCGGAAAGTACGAATTCTACGGCTATGTGAAATATCAGGACGGCACGCCCATCGGTAAACGGAACGAGCCCTTCCAGTTCGACCCCGGGTGCCTCATGGACGAGGACGGGCGGCTGTACCTGTATACCGGCTTTGCCTTCGGCGGCAACCCCATCCTACTGGACGGTTCCGCCCCCACGAAAAAGGGCCCCATGTTCTTTGAACTGGATACGAAGGACATGCTCACCGTAATCTCCGGGGACGAACTCCGTTATATCGGCGTTAAGACCGGGGACGAGGCCAAGGGCACGGCGTTTGAGGAACAGCCCTTTGGCGAAGCCAGCTCCATGCGCAAATTCAATGGAAAGTATTACTTCATTTACAGCTCTCTGAACAGTCACAACCTGTGCTACGCGGTGAGCGACAGGCCCGACGGGGGCTTCCAGTACGGAGGTATTCTGGTTTCCTGCGGAGACATTGGCCTGCCCGGCGTGCCGGACGTGAAGCATGCCCGGATGTGCACCGGCAACACCCACGGCAGCCTCATTGAAATAGGCGGCAAGCATTATGTTTTCTATCACCGCCATTCCAATCGGAAGCAAAGCTCCCGCCAAGCCTGCGCCGAAGAAATCCGGTTTGAAAACGGAAAATTCTATCAGGCGGAAATGACTTCCTGCGGCCTGAATGGCGGGCCTCTGTCCGGCAAGGGCAGCTATCCTGCCTACATCGCCTGCAACGTGTACGGTAAATCCGGCACCCGGTTCATGAGCATGTTCAAGTATCCCAAGGCGGACAACCCTTTCCTGACCCAGAAGGGAAAGGATCGGGAGGAAGGGCCGGACCAATACGTGTCCAATTTCTGTACCGGCTGCACGGTAGGCTTCAAGTATTTCGACCTACGGGACACGAAGGAAATCACCATCCATTTACAAGGGTACGGTAACGGCTGCACCATCACCGTCCGGACGCAGGAACACGGTGAACCTGTCTGCCGCATCCCTGTGGAAACCGCTTTGCAGGAAAAAGCCTTTGCCGGCAAACTGCCGGACGGCTTGGGCGCGAAGGAAGCCCTGTATTTCAGTGTGGAGGGCAATGGCGGCACCTTCGATTTCCTGTCGTTTGATCTGAACTGAACACCCTTTTTCCATCGGAAGTGATACGGAAAAAACCGTATTCATTTTATAAGGAGGAACCCCAAAACAATCAGGATGAGCGAACGGCGAAGCCGTTGCGCGTGCCGGCGGGCCGCGCAGCGAGCACGCCGGCCATCCAAAAGAAAGGATGAAGCAACGCATGAAATCCCAGAAAACCGCTTCCCTGTTCCGTGGCGTTGCCGCGCTGATGGCAGTGCTGTTTGTGCTGTCCAGCTTAGGCCAAGGCCTGACGGAGAACTACCGCAGCCAGATCGACGGGATGCTGGGCACCAGCAGCTACGTGACCATCAACGATGAAAGCGCGGCCCGGTTTCAGAAGGACTACGCCACCATTGAGGACATGATGGCCGCCGCCAAGGCCCTGGCCATCCGGGAGGGCGAGGAAGGCACCGTGGTCATGAAGAATGACAACACCGTGCTGCCCCTCTCCAAAGACAACGAAGTCGTTCTCTTCGGCCTGGCCGCTTACGCGCCGTACCCCTATGCCAATGGCGATCTGAAAGCGGGCAACGCCGACGCGGTGGATCTGGTAGCCGCCCTCACTGAAGCGGGCCTGACCATTAACGAAACCGTGAAGGATTTCTACATGAACAGCATCCTGAACAAGCATGTGGAAATGGTGCCCAACCGCTGGACGGGCGAGCTTCAGGAATCCGTGGGCTATGACAACATCTATGTGGCGGCCCCCGGCGACATGGCCCAGTACCAGATCGTGGAAGTTCCCCCGGAACTGTTCGAGGAAAAAGGCGCTCCCGCCGATTGGAAGGACAGCATCAAGGCCGGTTCCGTGGCCATCGTGGTCTTCGCCCGGGGCGCTGGCGAAGGCAACACCTACGCTCCCGGCTCTGCGCTGAACTATGCGGGCGAAGCCACCGGCAAGGACCCCCTGGCCCTGTCTGACGACGAACTGGCCGTCATCGACGTGGCGAAGGAAACCTGCGGCAAGGTGCTGGTGCTCATCAACTCCGGCAACACCATGGTGCTCAAGGACATCGCCAAGGGCGGGGCCCATGAAGTGGACGGCATCGCCTACATCGGCGTCATCAACGACTATCAGCTCACGGGCGTTACGAAAGTGCTGCTGGGCGAAGTGAACGCCACCGGCGCGCTGCCTGATACCTACGTGGCGGACAATGCTTCCATCCCTGCCGTGGTGAATTTCGGCGGCAGCTACTATGCCGATTATGAGAT
>JAFXSH010000046.1 GCA_017525805.1 Clostridia bacterium
ACGCCGGTAATGTCGTTGAACGCCGTGGTCTTGCCGGCGCCGTTGGGACCGATCAGCGCAATGATTTCGTGTTCTTTTACCACGATGTTCAGATCGTTGACAGCAATAACGCCGCCAAACTGCATGGTAACATGCTCGGTTCTCAATACGGTTCGGATCATTTACCCTGCACCCCCTTTTTCCGGAAGCCCGCCAGCGGGTGCTTTACAAAATTAAGAATCTTTTCCCAGGTCAGTTCATTGGTGCCCATAATGCCGTGGCGCCAGAACAGTACGCAGATCATCAGCAGGATGGAGAATACCACCATACGCAGGCCCGGACGGAACAGCGGGATGGCAACACCCATGAGTTCCAGGGGCTCGTCAAACAGACGGAGATATTCCAGCCCTGCGGTAACGATGATAGCGCCGAACATGCTGCCGGTGATGGAACCCATGCCGCCCAGCACGATGATAAGCAGGAAATTGTACGTAATGGTAAACAGGAAATTCTTGGGGTCTACCGTACCCAGCAGGGCGCCGTAGAGGCCGCCGCCGATGCCGGCAAAGAACGCGCTGACCATAAAGGCCAGGTTTTTGTGATAGAACAGGCCAATGCCCATGGCCTCCGCCGCAATCTCGTCCTCACGGATGGCTTTAAACGCCCGGCCGTAAGAAGAATTCAGCAGCAGCGTGATGATGATGTAGGAAATCGCCGTCACCAGGAAAATATACCGCACGTCGTTCAGCGGCGGAATGTTCTTGATGCCCAGCGCCCCGTTGGTAACGGATGTCGCGTTGGTAATAATGATACGGATGATTTCCGAAAAGCCCAGGGTGGCAATCGCCAGATAGTCGCCCCGCAGCCGCAGCACAGGCGTACCGATAAGACCGGCCACCATTGCCGCCAGGACACCGCCCAGTATAAGGGCCAGCCATAACGGAATATAGATATTGACCAGCCAGGGATGCATGGGTGTCGCGTAAAAAACGTCAGCCCGCAGGTTGACCGGAACCGTAAAAATACCCACCATATAGGCGCCGATGGCCATAAAGCCCGCCTGCCCCAGGGAAAACTGCCCGGCAAAGCCGTTTGTGATGTTCATGGACAGACCGATGATGGCGTAAATCAGACACAGGTTGATGATACGCCGTACATAGGAGTCAATCTCCGTCTGGGCAAAGCAGGCCACGCCGAAAAGAACGACCAGAGCAGCCAGGGTGAGCATGATATTGCGTTTGTTTTTGTTCATGATTACACCTTCTCCGTCGTTTTTTCGCCTAATAAACCGGTAGGTTTATAGAATAAGATCCAAATCAGCATAAGGAACGCAAAAGCGTCGCGGTAACCCGAGAACTGCGGGAAAAATGCCACGATCAGGATTTCCCCGAGACCCAGGATAAAGCCGCCGATAACCGCGCCTTTAATGTTGCCGATGCCGCCGATAACCGCCGCGATAAAGCACTTCAGACCGGGCATGACACCTAAATACGGCGTAATGCCGGGGTAACGGATGCCCCACATGATGGCGCCAATGGCCGCCAGGGAGGAACCGATGGCAAAGGTAATGGAAATGATATTGTCAATATTCACGCCCATGACCCGGGCAATCTCATAGTCTTTGGACACGGCCCGCATAGCCATACCGGTCTTGGTATGGTTAACGATGTGCAGCAAAACCGTCAGGCAGATGACCGTAACGATGGGAATAAACAGACAGATGGCCTGGATCTGTACCCCTCCCACGGAAATCATGCTGGACAGGAACGGGATATCCGGAAAATGCAGGGGCCGGCCGGTAAATACATAGGTGGCCAGGTTTTCCAGCAGGAACGATGCGCCGATAGCCGAAATCAGCACGGAGTTCTTGGGAGCATCCCGCAACGGACGGTAGGCAGCCCGCTCAATCGTTACCCCCAGCAGGGCCGTCAGGGCAATTGTCAGGACAAATGTCAGATACCAGGGTATGTGGAACGTTGTTATGCCGAATAATGCAAAATAGCAGGCCATCATAACGATATCCGCATGGGCAAAGTTAATCATCAGCAGTATGCCGTACACCATCGTGTACCCGATGGCGATAAGGGCGTACAGACTCCCCAGGGAGACACCGTTGACCATATGCTGGGCCAAGCCTACCGCAGTCATATTTGTGATAGCTTGAAAAATCTCCATGTGTGCAGCACCTCAGATAAAATGGTAGCGCGCCGTGCATACGCT
>JAFXSH010000006.1 GCA_017525805.1 Clostridia bacterium
CCAGCGCTTCGGCCACTTCGGCATAGCGGCGCAGGGTATGGGGATGATCGTACTGCGGGAAGGTGCCCATCTTGGTGGGCGCCTCGGCGGCGTTGAAGCGCAGCACCTCTTCGATCATCAGCGCGTTGGCCACGCCGTGGGCGATGTGATGGAACGCGCCCAGCTTGTGGGCCATGGAGTGGCACACGCCCAGGAAGGCGTTGGCGAAGGCCATGCCGGCCATGGTGGCGGCGTTGGCCATCTTTTCACGGGCCTCGATGTCGGTCAGGCCGTTGTCATAGGCCCGGGGCAGGTATTCAAAGATGGTTTGCAGCGCCTTGATGGCCAGGCCGTCGGTGTAATCCGTAGCCATCATGGAGGCGTAGGCTTCCAGGGCGTGGGTCACAGCGTCGATGCCGCTGGCGGCGGTGAGGCCCTTGGGGGCGGTCATATGGAAATCGGTATCGATAATCGCCATGTTGGGCAGCAGCGCGTAATCGGCCAGCGGGTATTTGACGCCGCTCTGTTCATCGGTGATCACGGCGAAGGGCGTCACCTCGCTGCCGGTGCCGGCAGAGGTGGGGATGGCGATGAAGTAAGCCTTTTCGCCCATCTTGGGGAAGGTGTAAACACGTTTGCGGATGTCCATGAACCGCATGGCCATATCCTGGAAATCCACCTCGGGATGCTCATAGAGCACCCACATGATCTTGGCCGCGTCCATGGCGCTGCCGCCGCCCAGGGCGATGATCACGTCGGGCTGGAATAAACGCATTTGCTCCGCGCCAGCCTTGGCGCAGGCCAGGGTGGGATCGGGCGCCACGTCAAAGAAGGTAGCGTGCTGGATGCCCAGCTCGTCCAGCTTTTGGGCAATGGGCGTGGTATTGCCGTTCTGATAGAGGAACGTATCGGTCACGATGAAGGCTTTCTTCTTGCCCATCACGTGCTTTAATTCATCCAGCGCCACCGGCAGGCAGCCCTTCTTGATATACACCTTTTCCGGCGCGCGGAACCACAGCATGTTCTCTCTCCTTTCGGCCACGGTTTTGATGTTCAGCAGGTGCTTGACGCCCACATTTTCGGATACGGAGTTGCCGCCCCAGCTGCCGCAGCCCAGGGTGAGGGAGGGGGCCATTTTGAAGTTGTACAGGTCGCCGATGCCGCCCTGGGAGGAGGGGGTGTTCACCACGATACGGCAGGTCTTCATCCGGGCCGCGAAGGCATCCAGCACCTCGGGCTTCTTCTGGGTGTCGGCATACAGGGACGCAGTGTGGCCGTAGCCGCCGTCGGCGATCAGCCGGTCGGCCTTATTGAAGGCGTCCTCCAGATCTTTGGCGCGGTACATGGCCAGCACGGGGCTCAGCTTTTCATGAGCGAATTCTTCGGAGAGCTCCACGGATTCTACTTCGCCGATCAGCACCTTGGTGCCCTCCGGCACGGTAACGCCGGCCAGCGCCGCGATTTTGCAGGCGCTCTGACCCACGATTTTGGCGTTCAGCGCGCCGTTGATCAGGATGGTGTGGCGCACCTTGTCCAGCTCTGCGCCTTTCAGGAACCAGCAGCCGCGGTCCGCGAACTCGGCCTTGACTTCATCATAGATGCTGTCCAGCACGATCACGCTCTGCTCGGAGGCGCAGATCATGCCGTTGTCAAAGGTTTTGGAATGGATGATGGAATTGACCGCCAGCACCAGGTTGGCGCTGTCGTCGATGACGGCGGGCACGTTGCCCGCGCCCACGCCCAGGGCTGGCTTGCCGCTGGAATAGGCAGCCTTCACCATGCCAGGGCCGCCGGTGGCCAGGATAATATCCGCTTCCCGCATCAGGGTGTTGGTCATGTCCAGGGAAGGCACGTCGATCCAGCTGATGATGCCCTCCGGCGCGCCGGCCTTCACCGCCGCGTCCAGCACCACCTTCGCCGCGGCAATAGTGGCTTTCTTGGCCCGGGGATGGGGGCTGAAAATGATGCCGTTGCGGGTTTTCAGGCAGATCAGCGCCTTGAAAATGGCGGTGGAGGTGGGGTTGGTGGTGGGGATCACCGCCGCCACCACGCCGATGGGCTCGGCAATTTTCTTCATGCCGTAAGCCTTGTCTTCCTCGATGACGCCGCAGGTCTTGGTATCCCGATAGGCGTTGTAAATGTATTCGCTGGCGTAGTGGTTCTTGATCACCTTGTCCTCCACCACGCCCATGCCGGTTTCCTCCACGGCCAGCTTGGCCAGGGGGATGCGGGCCTGGTTGGCCGCCGTGGCCGCCGCCAGGAAGATTTTGTCCACCTGCTCCTGGGTATAGGCAGCGAAGGCCCGCTGGGCTGCGCGCACCCGCGCGATGGCCGCTTCCAGCGCTTCCACGCTGTCCACCATGTCAAATGCTTTTTGTTCCATACTGTTCCTCCTCTTCCTGTTTTCCTGTCTCGCTGGCCGCCAGATGAAGATAAGCCAGGGATAAAGCGATATTGACCGGATGCACCGTCACGCCGGACGGTACTTTGATGGGATAGGACGCAAAATTGAGGATCGCCGTCAGGCCCGCCGCCGTCATGGCGTCGGCCGCCGTCTGTGCCGCTGAAGCCGGGACCGTCAGGATGCCCGTCTGTATCTGATGCAAGGCGCAAAATGCGTCAAGCTGATCCATGGGATAAACAGGCACATGGCCATGAAGCGAAGGAACTGACGCACTGCGGTCAAAAGCGGCGGCGATTTCCACGCCGTAATCCGAAAACCCGTCATAGTCCATCAGGGCCGTTCCCAGCTTGCCCGCGCCCACGATCACCGCGGGCACCGGCACATCCACCCCCAGCGCCTTTTCCATATCCCGGCGCAGGATCGATACCGGGTAGCCCACCTTGGGCAGCCCCGCCGTACAGACGCTGGCCAGGTCCTTGCGCACCTGCACCTCGCCCAGCCCCAGTCCCTTGGCGATCTGCGTGGCCGAAACCTTCTCCGCGTCCATTCTGCGGATAAACTGCAAATACATGGGCAATCGGCCCAGGGTCGCCTTGGAAAGCGTACTCTGCAAAGGATCATCCTCCTTTCGATACACATTATATCGAATTGTCCGGCCCTTGCGAATTACCAAAACCGTATAATCGATATATCACAATCGATAACAAGCATTCGATTCATGGCATAAAAAGAGGCTTTGCCGCCAGATTTGACAGCAAAGCCTTCATGAGCATATTATTTTTTTATTTTTTTCTTGTGATGCAGGCGCGTTTGGACTGGGTCAGCTCCGTGATAAAGCGCTTATCCAGCTCGGTCAGCTGATAATCCTGCCGATGGATCAGCACATCCCGATACACCCGCTGGTTCTCCGCGCATTCCCGCTGCACCAGATGCAGCTGCCGCAAAAGGCGTTCCGGCAGCGGTGACACCCACATAAAGGTTTCCGGGTTCTCCGTCAGCAAATCCAATTGGCTGCCCCGTTCAAACACGAAGATGCGCCGCGGGGTCTGTGGCAGTTCCTCGTTTCTTACAGCGGAAAGCGGCAAGGAAGGCACATACGGGTCCGCGTGGGCAATCTGAATGTATTGCTGCAGATCTGAGAAACGGATGGTTTCCATCGCTGCCAAAGCGCAGTCCTCCCGCATCACCAGCACATATTTGAATTCTGCCACGAGCTCGCCCTTCAGCCCTTTTTCCGCCATCATCTGCTTGAAGTATTTATCATAGCCCGCCGCATAACGGATGATGCCCAGGTTGTAGCCAACCTCCAGGATGTTCTTCACCGCCTGCAGCGCGTTGGTTTCCTGATAAAAGATTTCCATTTTTTCCTTCCCCAGCGTTTTGGAGAAGGCGGCGAAGGCGTCCGAAATATAGCTGGCCCGGGGCACGGAAATGGAAAAGCGCTGCTTGCCGGCCTTTTTCTCTTTATACATGCTTTCCATCTCGTCGATCTGCTCCAGAATCTTCCGGGCCTGATTGACAAACAATTCTCCGTCCGGCGTAAGCATCATGCCCTTGGAGGACCGGCGAAAGAACTGGATGCCCAGATCACTTTCCATCTCCTTGACCACCCGACTCAGATTGGGCTGGGCCACGTGCAGCTCCTCCGCCGCTTTATTGATGGAGCCGTTTTCCGCAATGCTGATCACGTATTTCAAATGTAAAATGTTCATTTCATTCTCTCCGCTGTGGATTCTGGTTCATATCCATTACCGGTGACAGATCATCCCGTTCATCCGCTTCATGGGTTCCTTTCGG
>JAFXSH010000011.1 GCA_017525805.1 Clostridia bacterium
GATCATCGGCGTCGGCCTGCAGGCCTTCTGCATCCCCGGCTCCGTGGCCGAAGACCGCAAGGTGGGCCTGGGCCACGGCAATCTGGGCGCCATGCTGCTGCGGGACGACACCAAATGCTTCGCCTTCCTGGCCGGCCACGAAAGCTTCGCCGCCGCCGAAGGCGCCATCGGCATCGTCAAGAACGCCAACAAGGCCCGCAAACAGCCCCTGCGCGTCATCCTGAACGGCCTGGGCAAGGACGCCGCCATGATCATCAGCCGCATCAACGGCTTCACCTATGTGCAGACCAAGTATGATTACCTGTCTGCCGACGTGAAGGAAGACCACGCCCTGACCATCGTGAGCAAGACCGCTTATTCCGACGGCCCCCGGGCCAAGGTGAACTGCTACGGCGCGGACGACGTGCGCGAGGGCGTTGCCATCATGTGGCACGAGGGCGCGGACATTTCCATCACCGGCAACTCCACCAACCCCACCCGCTTCCAGCATCCCGTGGCGGGCACCTATAAGAAGGAACGCTGGGAAGCCGGCAAGAAGTACTTCTCCGTGGCTTCCGGCGGCGGCACCGGCCGCACCCTGCATCCCGACAACATGGCCGCCGGCCCCGCCTCCTACGGCATGACCGACACCATGGGCCGCATGCACTCCGACGCCCAGTTCGCCGGCTCCTCCTCCGTGCCTGCCCACGTGGAAATGATGGGCTTCCTGGGCGCTGGCAACAACCCCATGGTGGGCATGACCGTGGCCGTGGCCGTGGCTGTGCAGCAGGCCATGAACAAGTAACTTATCAAAAACACACGGCTCCCGAGGGTGACTTCGGGAGCGCTTTTTCTTACAGAGCGGAGAGTGAAAAGTGAAGAGTTGAAAGTTAATATGAAATCGTGTTTATCACAAAAGAATCCTATTGATTGACTATATAAATCTCAACTCTCCGCTCTCAACTCTAATCCGGAGGTTTCTATGGATCACGCGGCAGAAGCAAAGCGCCTTTTTCTGGAGGGCTACAACTGCGCCCAGGCGGTGTTCTGCGCCTTTTGCGATCTGACGGGCATGGACATCGACGCGGCGGCGCGGCTGTCCTCCTCCTTCGGCGGGGGCATGGGCAGGCTTAGGGAGGTGTGCGGCACGGTCAGCGGCGCGCTGCTGGCTCTGGGCATCCTGCGGGGGTACGACGATCCCAAGGACCCCGAGCAGAAAAAGGCCCATTACGCGCTGGTACAGGAATACGCCCGGCGCTTCCGGGAAAAGAACGAAACCATTGTCTGCCGGGAACTGCTCAGGGATGTGCCCGTCACCCCTGGCGGCGTGCCGGAAGAAAGAACGCCGGAGTTTTATGCCCGCCGCCCCTGCCCGCGGCTGGCGGAGGAAGCGGCGGCGATCCTGGATGAAATGCTGGCGGAAACGCAGGCGATCGAAGAGAAGGAGGAAAAACCATGATCCGTCATATCGTACTGTTCAAAATCAAAGATGAATATAAGGAAGAAATCCCGCAGCTGGTAAAGAATTTTTATGGCATGAAGGGAAAAATCGAAGGCATGCTGGACCTGGAAGCGGGGCAGGACGTGCTGCACAGCGAACGATCCTACGACCTGGCGCTGATCACCGTGTTTGACGGCATGGATTCCTTCCAGGCGTATCAGACCCATCCGGTGCATTTGCCGGTGAAAAAGCGGATGCACGAGGTGCGCAGCGCGTCGGTGGCCTGCGATTTTGAATTTTGATCCCCGCGCAATACCGAAAAAAACAGTGTGTTGGTTTGCAAGCGGGCGTGGATTTTGGCAAAAATGAACGTTTTTTCAATATTTGCGGCGGCAGATGCGTAACCCTCATAAACCTGGAAAAAAAGATTGACTTTTGACAATGCGGCAGTTATAATAACTTTGTAGCAAAAGCGTGTTGCTATACGTGTTTTGCTATTGCTCACACGGTCGCTTGTTCGCTTCACGGTGATAAAAGCCGGCCGAAGCGCCGTCTTTTCCGGATAACGCGTACAGGAAAGCGGGGGTGATGCCTTGAGGAAAACCTATCGGTTGCAAAAGCGGGATATCCTCGTCATCATGACGGTTGTGCTGTTGGTATTGGTGGGGCTGTACATGGGCGCGCAATGGCTGGAAAACGAAAACGCGAACCCTGAGCCGCGCGGCGATTATCAGCTTCATTATGAGAACGAACAGCTGACCATAAACGGGCATACCTACCGGCAGCGGAAAAACCTGACCACGATCCTTTTTATGGGTATCGATCAGGATGAAGATACCGAAGAATTACCATCGTACCTCAAGTATCTCAGCGGCGGTCAGGCGGACTTCCTGCGCTTGGTGGTGATCGATTCGTCAGAAAAAACCATCACGCAAATCGAGATCGACCGCGACACCATGACGCCCATTACCATGCTGGGCACCATGGGCGCGAAGCTGGGCTACAGAACCGCGCAGATCTGCCTTTCCCACAGCTTCGGCGACGGACGGGAGCAAAGCTGCGAATTCACAGTAGAAGCCGTGTCCAACCTGCTGTACAATGTGCCCATCAAGTACTACGCCGCCATGAACCTGGACGGTATATCCGTCCTCAACGATATACTGGGCGGCGTGACGGTGACGCTGGAGGACGATTTTTCCCATATCGATCCCAGCATGACCAAGGGAACGACCATGACCCTGGTTGGCGGACAGGCGGAAGTCTTTGTCCGCAGCCGTATGAGCATGGCTGTGGGAACCAACGAAGCCCGCATGAAGCGTCAGCAGCAGTATGTGAGCCAGATGACGGAATTGCTCAATGGCAGGATCCACGAGAGCAGCGAGTTCATCGGCAGCCTGTTCGATGAGCTTTCCCCTTATCTGTGCACGAATATGAGCCGCGCGCAGATGATGAATGAAGCGTGGTTATCGAAAGACTATACCCGTCTTCCCCTGGCGTCGATTGACGGCGTCCATGAAACGGGAGACGACGGGTACATGCAGTTTCTGCCCGACGACGCTTCGCTGGAGCAAGCTATCCTGGATGTGTTCTACAAAAAAGTGAAGTGAAGCCCCAAGGGGTTTTTACTGATACCTGCGGCGGCGAAGCCGCCCGCCTGTATGAAAGGAGAAAAAAACATGAAAAAACTGATTAGCATCATTCTCGTCCTGGTGTTGAGCCTTGCCGCCGTCTCCGCGTTAGCAAGTCCCGTCGGGCTGGATATCCTCACGATCGACGGCTCCAAAATCAAAGCGCTGACTGAAGGCGTAAAATTTGAAGAAAAGATTTCTCAGCCGAGCATCGATCTGGCGAATGCCATCACGGTTGGGTCGCCCGTGACCATCATTTACGTGGGCGGTGATGGCAAAGAAATCGGTAATCCCGAGTCGGGCAATCAGCTGAGCACTTTCTGCATCACGCCCCTGCCCCAGTATGACCGTGCGGAGGATGCGGCCGAAGGACCCGCGAAATTTGAAATCCCCGTGAGCGCGTATACCGCGGGCTATCTCAAGGAACACCTGGAGAAGAAGGATCTGGTTGTTTACTTCGTTTTCCAGGACGGAGACATTATCTATAAGTATGAGCTGAGCGACATGTCTGTCGTTACGAAGGATGACGGCACGAATGCTTTCGCTTTCTCTATTCCCGATCCGGTAGCGAAGGCAGCCGCGGATAAACCTCTCACCCTGGAGTTTGACATCCGCGTGAAGAAAGCGGAATAAAAGCGGAGGGTTTTCCCGGCCGCGGCCGAGGAAAACGCATTCGGGGAATGGGAGTGGGTTCCCGCTTCCGTTCCCCGTTTTCCCGTTTAGCCATCCAACCTGAGTTGAGATCGGAGATAGAAATATGTCAGAACCACTAAAGACGCGGAACGGTATTTCGCCGGCGGCGCCTTCAGCCCTGCGGCAGCCCAATAATGTACAGACGATCGATCTGGTGGATCTTTTCTATCGGATGCTGGACAATTGGAAGCTGATCGTATGCCTGGCATTGGTGTTCGCCGTTGCTTTCGGTGTTTATACCACTTATTTCGTTACGCCTCTATATCGTGCCACCTCGATCATCTATGTATTGAATACCGATTCTATCATCAATGTGTCGTCCCTGCAGTTGGGCAGTCAATTGACCAGCGATTATAAAAAGGTATTTGACCTGTGGGAGGTTCACGAGGAGGTTTTATCCAATCTCAACCTGGATTATTCTTACGGCAAGATGAAAGGCATGCTGACGGTAACGAACACTTCCGGTACCCGGATGCTGGATATTTCCGTCACGTCATCTTCCCCCCAAGAGGCGGCCGACATTGCTAACGAATATGCCAAGGTTGTCAGCGAGTACATTCACGAAACCATGGGTGTGGATAAGCCGAGCATCATGTCCGTGGCTTTGGTACCGACCAATCCCGTCAGTCCCAACAGGGTCAGGAATATCACTATGGGCTTTGCCCTTGGCGCCGCGCTGGCTGCCGGTATTGTGTTTTTGCGCTACATGATGGACGATAAGCTGAAAACATCCGAAGATATCCGTGACTTTGCAGGTCTCGCCACACTGGCCGTGGTGCCGATCGAGGACAGCGAGAACGCGGATTTCAAGTCCGATAAAAAGAAGAAAATTCAAAGGAGGAAGACATGAACAATCTGTCTATCAATCTGTTTTCTCCTTTGAGCTATGCCGGGGCGGAAGCAGTGAACATGCTGTGCACCAACCTGTCTTTCTCCGGTGAAAACGTAAAAAAAATCCTGATAACCAGCTGCCATGCTGGCGAGGGCAAAAGCTATCTGTCCATGAATATCATGCGTACCATGGCAAAATTGGGCAAAAGCGTGGTGTTGGTGGACGCCGACTTGCGCCGGTCCACGATCGCGCAGAAATTCAGCGTTCAGTTTGCTTCGGGAGAACAGGCGGTGGGCCTGTCCCATTTCCTGGCGGGTATGGCGGATGAAGCCAGTGTGCTTTACGAAACGAATATTCCCGGCGCTTACATGGTTCCTGTGGGCAGAAAGGTTTCCAACTCACTGCCGTTGCTCAACTCCCAGCGTTTCCAGCTGCTGCTGGACGATTTGGCCGGGCAGTTCGATTATGTGATCATTGACGCGCCGCCCATCGGCATGGTGATTGACGCCGCGCAAATCGCCAAATTCTGCGACGGCACCGTGCTGGTGGTTGGGTATAACACGGTTCGGCGTCAGGAATTGGTCGACGCCCGAGACCAGATCGCGCAAACCGGGTGCCCCATTTTAGGCGCGGTAATGAATATGACGGAATACGATCATTTCCTCAGCAAAAAGTATTCTTATAAGTCCTACTATTCGCATTACGGTTATTATACGAAGGATGACGACACCAAGAAAAAGCAGTGATCCGACAGCAACAGCGGCATGAAGAGGCTGGCGCGGCCCTCCCGATCCGGGAAAGGGTGCAGCGCGGCCTTTTTTGTTGAGATTGTCCTTGATGGTCCCGGCAGCCGAAAATGGTGGTTGTCGGGAAATGGAGGATTTGGTATAATGCAAACGATTAAAGGAATGGAGCATTTGCATTGAATGATCTGCGTCAGCCCGTTTTTTCGTTACCGCAATCAGCGGTGATCCGGAAAACATCGAGCTGGCAAAAGAACAGAAAGCAAGGAGATTACAGGAATGGATACAAAGATCATCATTGAAATCATTGGCTATATCGGTTCCGCGCTGGTGCTGATATCCATGCTGATGACCTCCGTTATCCGGCTGCGCGTCATCAATCTGACCGGCAGTGTCATTTTCGCGGTTTACGCGCTGATGATCCGCTCTTACCCAACCGCCATCATGAACTTCTGTCTTGCCGGGATCAACATCTATCATCTGCGGCGGCTGCTGATGGAGCAGAAACAATATGATTTGATCCCCGTAGACACGCGGGACGGGTATTTTTCTTTTTTGATCCAGCACAGCGAAGCGGATATCCGCCAATGGTTTCCCGCGTTTTCGTCGCGGAATGTTTCGGCAGATCTGGCTCTTCTGGTGTGCTGCGATGGCAGCCCCGCATGTCTCTTTATGGGGAAACTGACGAAACATGGCGTGGTGGAGGTGGTGCTGGATTATGCGCTGCCGGTCTATCGCGATACCTCTGTGGGGCGCTTTTTATACCGCTGGCTCGCTCGGGAAGGATATTCTTCCCTTATTTTCCGGCAGGACGCCCCGATGCATACGCCGTATCTGGAAAAGATCGGATATCAGCAAAATGGGGAGGGCGATTATGTGCTGAACCTGTCGGATTTCCTACTTTGAGCAGCGCGCGCTGGTGGTTAGTACGATCCGCTTCTGCCTGACCTGGATAAAGGATGCAGGGAAAATAGAAGCGTCGCGCGGCCCTTGTCCCCGTTTGACAGAATCAATAGAGGGATCATACGATGTGCGGACGTTTTTTTATTGACGAAGAAGACGGCGAATTGCTTGCCGCCATGATCGAAGAAGCGGCCAGGCGGCAGCAGGCGATCATGGGCGAAAGCACGATTGCCAAAGGCGAAGTGTTCCCCTCCGCGATGGTTGCGGCGTTAGCCATGGGGAGGGATGGAAAAATCGGCGCGTTTCCCTTTCAGTGGGGATTCCATCGGGCCGATCACAAGGGCCTGATCATCAATACCCGCAGCGAAACGGCGCTGGAAAAACTCACATTCCGCACCTCCATGCTGGAACGCCGCTGCCTGATCCCCTGTTCCTGGTATTTTGAATGGGAAACGCGGGACGGCCAGGAAAACATGCTGGACGGTATTTCTTCCCTGCAGATCCAGCGGGAAAACCTTTCCAGGGGGCGGCCCCGCAACATACAGAAAATCAAATACGCCATTCGTCCCAAACGCAAAGGGCTCATGTATTTAGCGGCGATTTATCGCTATGAAGAAACGCAAAAGCTTCCTGTCCTTTCTATCCTGACGAGGGAAGCCACAGAAGAAATCGCCTTTATTCATGACCGGATGCCCGTCATTTTCACCGAAAACACCGGGGCCGAGTGGCTGAATCGGGCCGCTGATCCCCGCGCTGTGCTGAATGACTGTGAAAAAGAAATGGTTTACACAACACATCCATAAGACAGGGGAAAACGGGTTTCGTTTCATCCTCAATGAAACAGCGCCCGGCTGGGAAAGAATCCTTCCAGCCGGGCGCTTGCTTCATATTTGCCTTGTTTACAGCGCTTTTTTCACGCTCAAGGCGGCTTGCTTGCCGTTGATATCGCAGTCCTGGGCGAAAGCGCCGTCGGAGGCGGGTTCGTAGGAAACGCTTACAGCCAGCACGCCCTTTTCGATCATATCCTGGTAAGCGCGCATGGCGGAAAGCACTTCCTCATCGCCCTGGGCGGTGACGGCGATGCGGTCGGTCACGTCAAAGCCCGCGTCCTTGCGCATGTTCTGAAGCTTGGAAATGACCTCGCGGGCGTAGCCCTCCTGAATCAGTTCGGGGGTCAGAGTGGTATCCAGCACCACGGTCAGCTTGCCGTCCACCTGGGAGGTGAAGCCCTCTTTCTTGATGGCCTCCACCAGAATATCTTCCTTGGTCAGGATGATGTCGGTGCCATCCATGGTGAGGGTCACGGTTTCGCCCCGGTCAAAGGCGGCCACCACTTCGCCGCCGTTCAGCTTTTGCAGCTCGCCCCGCATCCGGCCCAGGAATTTTCCGTAATTCTTTTTCAGGGTCATGAAGTTGGGCTTCAAATCATAGTTGACAAATTCGCCCGCGTCGTCGATGAACTGCACGTTCTTTACGTTCAATTCATTCTCCACCAAACCCTGATAGGCTTCCCCGAAGTCCGCGCCGGACACGTAGAGCATCTTCAAAGGCTGGCGCACCTTCATGTTGGAAAGCTGGCGGCAGGAACGGCCCAGCTGCACCACCGTTTCCACGGCGGCCATCTGACGTTCCGCGTCCGCGTCGATCCACTGCTCCTCGCACACCGGGAAATCGCACAGATGCACGGATTCGGGGGCGTCCGGGTTCACGGTGCGCACCATGTTCTGGTAGATTTCCTCCGCCATGAAGGGCATGTAGGGGGCGATCAGGCGGGTGAGCTTTTCCAGCACGGTGTACAGGGTCATGAACGCGGCTTCCTTGTCCGCCGCCATGCCCTTGCCCCAGAACCGTTCGCGGCCTAAGCGCACGTACCAGTTGGACAGCTCGTCCACGAAATCGCTGATCTTGCGGGTGGATTCGGTGATGCGGTAGGCGCTCAAATCCTCGTCCACGCCCCGGATCACGGTGTTCAGGCGGCTCAGCACCCATTTGTCCATGAGGGTGAGGGCGCACTTGGAAAGGTCGTGCTTCGTGGGGTCGAACCGGTCGATATCGGCGTACAGCACGTAGAAGGAATAGGTGTTCCACAGGGTGCTCATGAACCGGCGGGGGCCCTCGTTCAGGGCGTCCTCATGGAAGCGGCAGGGCAGCCAGGGGGCGGAGGAAGAGTAGAAGAACCAGCGGATGGCGTCGGCCCCCTGCTTCTCCAGCACCACCTTGGGGTCTACCACGTTGCCCAGATGCTTGCTCATCTTGCGGCCGTCCTTGTCCTGCACGTGGCCCAGCACCACGCAGTTTTCAAAGGGCGCGCGGCCGAAGATCAGGGTGGAGATGGCGATCAGCGTATAGAACCAGCCGCGGGTCTGGTCGATGGCTTCGGAAATGAAGTTGGCCGGGAAGCGCTTTTCAAAGACGTCCTTGTTCTCGAAGGGATAGTGCCACTGGGCGAAGGGCATGGAGCCGGAATCGTACCAGCAGTCGATGACCTCCTTGGTGCGGGTCATGGGCTTGCCGCAGCAGGGGCATTTGATCTTTACTTCGTCGATGTAGGGCCGGTGCAGCTCGGGCAGGTTCACTTCGCCGATGGCCATGTCCAGCAGTTCCTGTCTGCTGCCGATCACATGCATATGGCCCTCGTCGCACAGCCAGATGGGCAGGGGGGTGCCCCAGTAGCGCTCGCGGGAGAGGCCCCAGTCCACCACGTTTTCCAGGAAGTTGCCCATGCGGCCTTCTTTGATGTTGTCCGGGTACCAGTTGATGCTGCGGTTGTTGGCCACCAGCTCGTCCCGCAGGGCGGTCATTTTGATGAACCAGGTGGGGCGGGCGTAGTACATCAGCGGGGTATCGCAGCGCCAGCAGAACGGATAGTCGTGGGCGAAGGGCACGGCGGCGAACAGCAGGCCCCGTTCCTTCAAATCCTTTAAGATCATGGGGTCGGCGTCCTTGATGAACACGCCGGCCCAGGCGGTTTCTTTGATAAACTTGCCCTGGGTGTCCACTAAATTCACGAAAGGCAGGCCGTTTTCCCGGCACACCCGGTTGTCGTCCTCGCCGTAAGCGGGGGCGATATGCACGATACCCGTGCCGTCTTCCATGGTCACGTAATCGTCGCTGACCACGAACCAAGCTTTTTTGTCCGGCTCCACAAAGCGGTAAAGCGGCACGTATTCGGTGCCCACCAGTTCGGAACCGGGCATTTCGGCCACGATCTCCGGCTCCTTGCCTTCCAGCACCTTTTCCACAAGGGCCTTGGCCATGATGTAGGTGACGCCTTCATTGGTCTTCACCCGGCAGTAGGTTTCATGGGCGTTGACGCACAGGGCCAGGTTGCTGGGCAAGGTCCAGGGGGTGGTGGTCCAGGCCAGGAGGTAAACGTCCTCTTCGCCCTTCACCCGGAAGCGCACGAAGGCGGACTTTTCCTTCACGTTCTTGTAGCCCTGGGCCACTTCGTGGCTGCTCAGGGCGGTGCCGCAGCGGGGGCAGTAGGGCACGATCTTATGGCCCTTGTAGATCAGGCCCTTATCCGCGATGGTCTTGAGGCTCCACCATTCGCTTTCGATGTAATCGTCGTGGTAGGTCACGTAGGGGTGTTCCATATCCACCCAGTAGCCCACCCGGTCGCTCATTTCCTCCCATTCGTGCAGGTACTTCCAAACGGATTCCTTGCACTGCTGGATGAAGGGCTCGATGCCGTACTGCTCGATCTGGGGCTTGCCGTCCAGGCCTAACTTCTTTTCCACTTCCAGCTCCACCGGCAGGCCGTGGGTGTCCCAGCCCGCCTTGCGCAGCACGTTCTTCCCCTTCATGGTGTAATACCGGGGGATCAGGTCCTTGATGGCGCGGGTTTCCACGTGGCCGATGTGGGGCTTGCCGTTGGCCGTGGGCGGACCGTCGAAGAACGTGAAGGTGTCCTTCGCGTTATCCCGGGCGTGGAAAGACTTTTTTACGATGTCGTTTTCCTTCCAGAACCGGATGGTTTCCAGTTCCCGTGCGGCGAAATTCATGTCGGCGGTTACTTTTTTGTACAATTCCCTCTCCTCGCTTTCTAAGAAGAAAAGCCCGTCCCAAATAATTGGGACGGACTGATTCTCAACAATCCGCGGTACCACCCAACTTGACGGTTTCCCGTCCAGCTTGCGCGCCCTCTATCGGGGACGAAACGCCGGCCCTTCGGCCGGAGGCTCCCAGGTGATCCGGCGCGCGGCCCCCTTACCGGCTTGCACCGAACGCCGGCTCTCTGGAAGAGGGATTCGCGGGCCCGTCCTGTTCACAGCCCGAATGCAGATATTATACTGGAAACGCGGCGTTTTGTAAAGCCCTGAGCTGCGTAAATTGTTACATGTTTCAGCGTGGGCGTTTGTTGCTTTTGCGGGATTTTTCGATTATAATGCAAAACGGATGCCGCGCGCGGCGATGAAAGGAGAACCTACCATGAAAAAGAAAGCAATGATGGGATTATTATGGCTGATGCTTTGCCTGACTCTGCTCCAGTCCACGGCCCTGACCGAGACGCGCCAGGGGGTGATCGCCCTGGAAGGGATGGAAGAGGTCATTGAAGAAACGCTGTTTGAAAGCTCGCTGGGCTTTTCCTTCTGGTACCCCAACGACAGGCTGGAAGCGTATCAGGATGTTGTGCATAACATCGACGGCGTGTATGTGGGGGCGCTGTATTCGGATGATTATATGATCCTCTCCATGATCACGGAAGAGGACGCCGAGGAGTATACCGAGGATTTGGATGAAAACATTGTGGAACAATCGGCTTCGGCGCGGGTGCAGCTGGATGTGTACCGGGAACTGGAAGATGGAACGTATATTTTCCTGACCCTGATCGCGGAAAACGGGCAGTATTTTCGCGCGGTAGGAGCATATTCCCAGGAAGCCGCCGAGGGGAACGCCAAGTTTTTCCAGCGGGTGCTGGACAGCGTCGCATTCGTCTCCGACTACGACGCGGAATTTCTGAAAGTACTTCCGGGCCAATGGGCCGAAGAATACGAGGGGGCAGGAACGGTCCTCACATTGGAAGAAAACGGAAAAATGTCCCTGTATTGTTACGGCGTGGACGGAGGATTCGCGTATACCTGCGAAGGAACCTGGTCGTATGAACCGGTGCCGAACCGCTGCAGCGAGCTGACGCTGCTGTTTACGTCCACGGACAATCCTTCGTACGAAGGACGCGAATACAGCGTGGAATGTGAGTATGCCGCTTACACGGAATCCTGGGTGGAGAATGACACCCTGATCACCTGTCTGATCCTCAATCCTCCAATCAGCTGCAGCGGCGTTTCTCCCTTTGAGGAGGTTTACGGCGAAGACATGGCCGCGCTGCACAGAGAGCAGGGGCCGAACATGCGCGTGGTCAAATGCAAAGAGTTCGTTTCCCTGCGGGAAGCACGGTCAACGTCCGCCAAGCGCCTTGCGAAGGTCCCACTGGGGGCGCTTGTGCTTGCTTTCCCGGAGTATGGCGAGGAAAACGGGTTTATCTATTGCGTCTATCATGACGAAGAAGGATTCATTCTGGCGGAATATCTGTCGCCGGCCGACTGAAACTCTACGCTATGACGATGCGGGCCCGACCGCTGTGGACGGAATGCCCTGCCGCGAAACATGATTGTATATTCATTGTTTTTTAGGCGAATAGAAACCTTGGTATCATTGACATCGGTGGATTTGGTGTTATAATAAACCCAAAATTTCCAGGGAGGAGGAACTGGGGATGAAGCATTGCCTGCGTCGGTTATCCGCGTCCTGTCATGATGCGAAACGCGTCATGTCTGTTCCTTTTGCCTATTATTGCGCAGCGCGATTTATCATCGCCCTGCGCTTTTCCTTTTTGGTGGTTTTCTTTACACCGGCGCCCATCTGCGGGAACTGCACGGAATGAACAAAAGCGTTCATGAAGGCGGCTCTTCCAGATGGAGGGGCCGCCTTTTTGAAAATATTTTTTGGGAGGTATCTCGAAATGAAGAAACTGCTTGCTGTCCTGATCGCCGTATTGCTGCTGATCAGCACCGCGGCCATGGCCGAAAAAACCTATCACGTGGGCGTTTGCCAGCTGGTGCAGCATGTGGCGCTGGACGCCGCCACCCAGGGCTTTATGGACGCGCTGAAGGATAAGTTAGGCGACAGCGTCACCTTTGACGTGCAGAACGCTTCCGGCGATTCCAACACCTGCTCCACCATCGTCAATAACTTTATTTCCGGCGGCGTGGATCTGATCATGGCCAACGCCACGCCCGCGCTGCAGGCTGCCGTGGCCGCCACCGGCGACATTCCCATTTTGGGCACCAGCGTGACCGACTACGCCACCGCCCTGGATATTGACGATTGGAACGGGGCCACGGGCATGAACGTAAGCGGCACCAGCGACCTGGCTCCCCTGGAGCAGCAGGCCGAAATGCTGCATGAGCTGTTCCCCGAAGCCAAGAAGGTGGGCCTGCTCTACTGCTCCGCCGAACCCAATTCCAAGTATCAGGTGGATGTGATCACCGGCTACCTGACCGCCATGGGCTATGAATGCGCGGAATATACCTTCGCGGATTCCAACGACGTGGCTTCCGTGACCCAGAATGCCTGCGATGGCAGCGACGTGCTCTATGTCCCCACCGACAACACCGCCGCCTCCTGCACCGAAGCCATCCGCAACGTGGTGGAACCTGCCTTGAAGCCTGTGATCGCGGGCGAAGAGGGCCTGTGCACTGGCTGCGGCGTGGCCACCCTGTCCATCAGCTATTATGATTTGGGCTATGCCACCGGAGAAATGGCCTATGAAGTGCTGGTCAACGGCGCGGACGTGGCGGCCATGGCCGTGCGTTTCGCCCCCAACGTCACCAAAGAATACAATGCGGAATTGAGCGCGCTGCTGGGCGTGCAGATTCCCGATGATTACGTGGCGATTCAATAATGCTTTAGGGGGAAGGGAATGCGCGGCGCATTCCCTTCTCCGGGATCACTTGGAGGCTTTTTCATGAACTTCACCGCTCTTTTCAACGCCATGCCGGGCGCCGTCGCCCAGGGGCTGATTTGGGGTATCATGGCGATCGGGGTGTATATCACCTATAAGGTGCTGGACCTGGCCGACCTGACCGTGGACGGCACCATGGCCACCGGCGGCGCGGTATGCGTGATGCTGATGCTCAACGGCGTGAACGTATGGATCGCGCTGCTGTGCGCTGTGCTGGCCGGTACGCTGGCGGGCCTGCTGACGGGCGCCTTTCACACCGCCATGGGCATTCCGCCCATATTGGCGGGCATCCTGACGCAGCTGTCCCTGTATTCCATCAATCTGGCGATCATGGAATTCAAGGCCAACCAGGGCATCAACGTGACCAAATACGCGCTGATTGTCAGTCAGCGGAACGTGCGGACGGCAGGCCTGAATAACCCGATTTTCACGGCGCTGATTTTCCTCGCGCTGCTGATCGGCGTGCTGTACTGGTTTTTTGGCACGGAGCTGGGCAGCTCCCTGCGCGCCACCGGCGCGAATGAAGCCATGTCCCGGGCCCAGGGCATCAACACCAATACGGCCAAGATCATCGGGTTGATGATTTCCAATGGCATCGTGGCCCTGTCCTCCGCCCTGCTTTCCCATTACCAGGGCTTTGTGGACGTGAACATGGGCCGGGGCGCTATCGTCATCGGCCTGGCCGCCGTGATCATCAGCGAGGTGGTTTTCGGCAGGCTGTTCCGCAATTTTGCCTTGAAGCTTACGGGCGTGGCGCTGGGCGCCGTGCTGTACTATATTGTGATCCAGGTGGTGCTGTGGCTGGGGCTGAACACCAATCTGCTGAAGCTCCTTTCCGCGCTGATCGTGGCCGTTTTCCTGGGCATTCCGTACTGGAAAGCGCACGTGAGCACACACAGAGGAGGCGGCCGCCATGCTTGAGCTGACGAACGTGAGAAAGACCTTCAACGCGAAAACAGTCAACGAGAAAATCGCCCTGGACAGCGTGAACCTGCATCTGAACGATGAGGATTTTGTCACTGTCATCGGCGGCAACGGCGCGGGAAAATCCACCATGCTCAACGCCATCGCCGGGGTGTGGCCCATTGACGAGGGCAGCATCGTGATCGATCAGACGGATGTTTCCCGCCTGCCCGAGTACCGGCGCGCTCCCTTGCTGGGCCGGGTTTTCCAGGACCCCAAGGTCGGCACGGCGGCCACCATGCAGATCGAAGAAAACTTAGCCCTCGCCGCCCGGCGCGGGGAAAAGCGGACCTTAAAGCCCGGCATTACCCGGGCGGAACGGAATCAGTACCGGGATCAGCTTGCCGCCTTGGGCCTGGGCCTGGAAGACCGCATGACTACCAAGGTGGGCCTCTTGTCCGGCGGCCAAAGGCAGGCGTTGACCCTGCTGATGGCGACCTTGAAAAAGCCCAAGCTGCTGCTGCTGGACGAGCACACAGCCGCCCTGGACCCGCGCACCGCAAAAAAAGTATTGGAGCTTTCGGAAAAAATCGTCACGGAAAACAAGCTGATGACCCTGATGGTCACCCATAACATGCGGGACGCCATCCGGTACGGGAACCGACTGATCATGATGAACGGGGGAAAAATCATCCTGGACATCGCCGGGGAAGAAAAACAGCGCCTGACCGTGGAAGACCTGATGGCCGCCTTCTTCAAAGCCAGCGGCGAAGAATTCGCCAACGACAGGGCGTTGCTTTCATAATGCTTATAACGTCAAAAACCGCCCGAGCAGAGCGGTTTTTGTTTTGTATGCCGTTATGTGGACAGCATTTCCATCACATCGATGCCGGTGTTTTCTCCCCGTTCGTCAAGCCACAGGGCGGGCAGATCAGGCGTGATGTCCTTGGTCCACGGGGGGATCTCGGCGGGAAGCTGCAATTGGATCGGTTTCCGGTTCAGGATCACGTCCACATAATCCTGGATGGAGCGCAGCGGCTGATCCAGGATCACGCCGCCTAACCTTTCTTTTGTCATGACGTCCGCCCAGTGATTATCCGATCCGGCTGTTATGGGTTTGCCGGTGATTTGCGCGTAGCGCATGGCCAAAATGTTCCAGTTCATTTCGTTCCCCGCGTTAAAGCCTTCCACGGCGTCCGACAGGTGGGGAGATAAGTAGATGGTGTGATTGTAGCTTCTGGCGCGGAAGGGATGGGCCTGTACCACGCAGCCGCCGGCGGCGCGAACATAATCGTACTGCTCTTTTCTGGTCCAGCGCGGCATATCGGGATGCTCCATCATCCAGCTTTCGTCCGGACCGTAGATCAGGTATTCGTCGCCGTCCACGTTTTCTTCCCAGCCGAAGAACACGGGAAAGCCCCGCTTCTCTCCTTCATTGCGCGCGTCCTCGAACCCTGCGCAGAAGCGATGAATGAATTCCTTCCAGGGAAGAGAACGGTCCACGCCGCAGTTTCCCCGGTAAAAATGATCCGTGATGATGATGCCGGAATACCCCGCGTCCATGTATTTTTGAATATAATCTTTGCCGGGCGACCGGCCGCAGGCGCTGGCCTGATTGGTGTGCATGTGCGTTTCGTAGATGTAAGGCATGTGCGGCTCCTTATGGATGTTCAATCGTCAAGAAGAGGCTGCCGGAGCGAACGCTTCCGGCAGCCTGAGCAATAAGCGGGAATTACTTGAAGAATTCGTTGTTCAGGTCGGTGATGACGGGCTCCCAAATCGCCTGGTTCTGGGTCAGGAAATTGTTCCATTCGGCGGCCACGTCGGCGTCCTTGAGCAGGATGATGCGGGTGATTTCATCCTGGAAATCCAGGGAGAACTGGGATTTGGCGTCGCTGGCGAAGAACTCATAGTCGTAATCCAGGGGGATAATGAAGCCCCGTTCCTTGGCGGCGTAGACCGCTTTGATCTGCTCCACCACCAGCTTTTCATTGGAGGGATTGACGAAGGAATAGTCGTCCGGCAGGATGCCCAGGGAACGGAAAATGTTGTAGCTGTTGTACAAGTCGGGGGTGGAGGGATAGTTGCCGTTGGCGTCCTTTTCGGTCAGCATCTTCACGTCGCCGTTTTCATCGTATTCCCAGGTTTCGCCGGGAACGCCCACCACGACGGTCAGCTGGCCGTCCTGGGTGCAGGTCCAGTTCATGATGGTCAGGAGCCGGTCCAGTTTTTCTTCGGAGATGTCGGGGCTAAAGAAGGTGGCGCTCCAGTAGTTGGCCGCTTCGTTGGTATGGGCCACGCCGTCGTCCGTCGCCATGGCCGCCACGCCGATGCATTCGTCGGAGCTTAAGCCCGTGCTGGAGTCGAAGGTGACCTTATAGCCATGATAGGAGGAAATGGCGCCGTTGTGCATCATGCAGGCGGCGATGCCGGAAGTGAACTTGTTAGTGGTATCGGAAATGGCGTTAAGGTAGAAGTCCGGGTCCACGATGCCCTTCTCATACCAATCCTTGCCGAAGCTGATCCAGTCGATCACCTTGGGATCGGAGGCCGACAGCTTGTAATGGCCGTCCTCCTTCATGAAAGCGTCATAGTCCACTTCGGCGAACTGCATCAGGAAGTTGGAATAGTAATCGGGATCGGTGCTGAAACCGATGGTCGCGCCGTTGCCCGCCAGGTCGTTCTCCACCGCGCCTTTGCACAGCGCTTCGATCTGGGACAGGGTGACGGTATCGCCGAAGGGCTCCATGCCCAACTTTTCCACCCAGTCCTTGCGGTAATACAGCGTCTGGTTGCTCACCACGGTCTGCATGCCGCTGAAACGGGCGAAAGTGGCGTGGGGGATGGCGTACATCACGCCGTCGATGTGCAGCTTATCATACAGGCCGCTGACCTTCACCATCTGGTACAGGTCGGGATATTTTTCTTCCCAGCCCTCCGGCAGCGCGCCCAGCAGGCCCTGCTCGGCGTAAGTGGCGTATTCCTGATAATCGAAATTGCGCCAGGATACGATATCCGGCATGGTGCCGCCGTTGATCCAGGTGCGGATCTTTTCGCTCTGGCTGTCCTTGGAAACGGGATACACCTCATAGTCGAAATTGAACATTTCGGAGATGTACTTGTACATGCCGTCGCTGTTGTAGTCCATGGAGGAATTGGAGTGGGTGGAGTTGATGGTGAAGGAGATGTGCTCGTCATATTCCGCCAAAGCGGATACGCACGGCACCACCATCAGGAGCGCGAGGAACAGAGCCAGCCATTTTTTCATGAGAGTAACCCCTTTCCAAATGATTTTTATTTCCAACGGCTTGCCTGCCGTTAGTTTACATCTTGACGGAGCCGACCATGACCCCTTTGACGAAATACTTTTGCAGGAACGGATAGAAACACATGATGGGCACCATGGCCATCATCACGGCGGCCATCTTGACCCCCTGGGAGAACACGTCCAAATCGGCTTCCCCGGTGGATACGTCCGCCGCCGCGGAGGCTTCCGCCACGATGGAGCGAAGCACGGTTTGCAGCGTCATTTTGCTGGAGGAGTTGATCAGCAGCATGCTCCAGAACCATTCGTTCCAGTATGCCACGGCGGTGAACAGGGTAAAGGTGGCGAGCAATGGGCCTTGCAGCGGCAGCATCACGCGGAAGAAAATGATCAGATCGTTTGCCCCGTCGATTTTCGCCGCGTCCTCCAGATCGATGGGCGTCTGCTCGAAGCCGCTTTTCAGGATGACGATGTTGTAGGTGGAAACGCCCACAAACAGGATGATGCCCCACCGGGAATCGATCAGTTTCAGCGCTTTCATTTGCAGGTAGGTGGGGATCATGCCACCGGAAAAGAACATGGTGAACATCATGAGCAAAAAGATCAGCTTTTTCCCCGGGAATTTCCGCGAGAAAGCGTAGGCCATCATCACGGAAGCCGCCATGCTCAATACGGTGCCTGAGCTTGTGATCAGGATCGTATTCTGGAAGCCGATGCCAAGCTGCCCCTTGTCGATCAGGTACTGGTAGTTTTTGAGGGAAAACTCCGCCGGGTACAGGGAAACCGGGTGCAGGGCATAGGCCCGGTTGGTTTCCAGAGAAATCACCACGGCGTTATAGAAAGGCAGCAGGATCAGCAGCGCCGTCAGCGTGAGGATGATAAAGACGGCGTAATCGCCTTTGGTCCATTTTTTCCGTTTCGGTGTATCGCTCAGCGCCTTCTGCGGCACGGAAGTTTGCATCTTTTCTCCTCCTTCCCGTCAGCCCAGCAGGCCGTTGCCGCCTAAAAGTTTGATGATGTAATTGGCGCTGACCAGCATGATCAGGTTGATAACGGATTTGAACATCCCCACCGCCGTGGAGAAACCGTAGCTGGGAACGGCGTTAAAGGTGATGCTGTAAATATACGTATCCAGGATCTCGCTCACGCCCTTCACGCTGGGATTCTGCATATAGAAGATTTGCTCGAACCCGGAGTTCATGACGCGGCCAACCTGGAGAATGAACAGTGTGATGATGGTAGCCCGGATACAGGGCAGCGTCACGTGCCAGACCTGCTGCAAGCGCCCCGCGCCGTCCATGGTGGCGGCTTCGTAGAGCGTGGGATCGACGGCCGTGATCGCCGCGATATAGATGATGGAGCTCCAGCCCATTTCTTTCAGGTTATGGGTGAAGTACAGCAGCGGACGGAACAGGGCGGCGTTTGACAGAAAGCTGATCCTGTCGCCGCCGGTGGAAGCGATGATCGTATTGATCATGCCGTTATTGGCGAAGAAATTGGAAATGATGGCGGATACCACCACCCAGGACAGGAAATGGGGAAAGGTGTACACGGTCTGATAGATCCGCTTCATCTTTGTGCCCCGCATTTCATTGATGAGCAGCGCCAGCACAATAGGAACGGGAAACTGGAACAGGAGCCTGGAAAAATTGATTTCCAGGGTGTTGCGGATGGCAGTCACGGCGGCGGGCGTGGTGAAAATCCGTTGGAAGTTCGCCATGCCGACCCATTGGCTGCCCCAAATGCCAAGCTTGGCGTTGTATTTCTTGAAAGCGAGCACCAGCCCGCTCATGGGCGCGTAATGGAACACGGCAAAATAGACGATGCCGGGAATCAGCAATAGATAGATATACCGAGCCTGCCAGATGGAAACCCCAAGACGGCGCAACCGGCTGGACATGCCTGTCTCCTCCTTCCCGGGAGCAGCGCGGTATATCGGCTTTCCCGGCTGGTGATTGGGTGTCGACAAAGTCGACACCCAGCCATCGAAAGACAGCTAAAGCAGTCTTTCGATGGGATGCATCAATTTCTTGTAAAATGGCGTTTTCGCAAGCGAAAACGCTCATTTTACGGCCAGAAATTGATATAGGAAGCGGCTTTCAGCCGCTCCTCGGCGACGTACACGCCGCCGCCTGCGGATTGTTGATGAAGGGGTTGCGACCCCTTCATACTTCCCCAGGGGCTTTATCGACAGTCAGAGGAGAGGGGGAGACCCCTCTCCTCTGAACAGAGATATTATTTCATATACCGGTCATAGGCGTCCTGGTATACTTTCAGCACGTCTTTCAGGCCCATGCTTTCCACCTGGGCGGCGTAGGCGTCGAAGTGATCCAGGGGTTCAACGCCCATGATGAACTTGTCGATCATTTCATTGATATAGGTTTCGATTTCGGTGTACTTTTCGTTGATCACGCTCTGCTCGTCATTGGTAAAGGCGAGGGTGGGGAACGCGTCGCCGATGTGCCCTTCCTGCTCGTAGATGTCGCGGATGCGGTTCACTTCGTCGCTGACGAAGGCGCGCTCATACCGGGCGTCCTGCAGCAGCGTCAGCATGCTCTGGATACCGAAGGTGCGCAGGGCATCCTGGGGAGAAAGACCATCGGGATTGTTCATGATCAGATCGGAATATACGTAATCGCCGTCGATCACGTTGTAATGCTGACCCTCGACGCCGAAGTTCATCAGGATCATGCCTTCTTCGCTGTACAGGTAATCAAACAGCTTCATGGCGGCGGCTTTCTGCTCGGCGCTGGCGCCCGCGAAAATGCTGGCGTTCCAGTCTTCGTCCACCGTAATGGGCTGCAGTTGGTCGCGGGTCTCGCTGATGCCGGTGGGGCCTTCGGGAGGAACGGCGCCGACGATGTGCACGTCGCTGTCCTGACCCTTGAACAGGTTGGCAACGTTGTCAATGTAAGCGCTCCAGTCATAGCTCATGAACACCTGATCGTTGGTCCATTCGCTGTACCAGGCGGTCTTGTCGCGGGTCAGGTATTCCTGATCCAGCAGCTTTTCTTCATAGCAGCGGTGGAGCCATTCCAGCGCGTCCTTCATGCGGGGATCGGTGGCGCCGAATTTCACCTGGCCGTCCTCGGCAAAGAACGTTTCCGCGATGCCCCAGTTATGCACGAAGGGGATCACGTTGCCGCGGTTGTTGCTGCCGTTCTTGCGCACGGAGAAGGGCACTTCATCCTTTTCCCCGTTGCCGTTGGGGTCGCCGTCCCGGATGGCCACGAACACGTTGTACAGGTCTTCCACGGTCTTGGGCGTTTCCAGGCCTAACTTATCCAGCCAATCCTGGCGGTAGAAGTACAGCTTGCCCGCCGTGATAGCGGTGCGCTGGCCGATAAAACGCATGTTGCCGTCCGCGTCGCTGACCTTGCGGCGGATGTCGGGATCACTGTAGACCTTATAAAGATTGGGAGTATCGGTCTCGTTGATCATATCGTTGAGGGGCTGCCAGGCGTCCTTGTAGAGGAGCAGATCCTTGGCTTTGTACTGCACAATGGTGGGAATATCGCCGCCAGCCATCAGCAGGCCGTATTTTTCCGCCAAGCTCTCGGTGGGAGCGGAAATGATCTCGATGTTGATGCCCAGTCTTTCCTTGAGGATTTCGATCATCTGCAGCCCGTTGCGGAAAGGCATGTTTTCACGGTCAGAACCCCAGATGGTGATGGTGACGGGCTCCTCCGCCAGCGCTGTGCAGGCGAGGGGCAGCAGGGAAAGGACCAGCAGAATGGCCAGGAAACGGGAGAAGAGCTTCATGGGACAACCTCCTTTGTTTTTTTATCTTTTTTAGCCCCGAAGCCTGCGGGGCACTGTATCAAAATATATTACTCCTTCACGGAGCCGATCAGCACGCCTTTGACGAAATAGCGCTGCACAAAGGGATAAATGCACAGCATGGGCAGCATGGCCACCACGATGGTGGCGTATTTGATCCCTTCGGCCATCACGTTTTCCGTGCTGGAGGCGTTTTCCACGATCTCATTCATCAGCACCACTTGCCGCAGGATGATCTGCAGCGGGTACAGTTCCGGCTTGCTCAAATACAGCACGGCGGTGAAATAGCTGTTCCAGTGAGCCACGGCGTAGAACATGCCGATGGTCATGAGGCTGGCCAGGCTAAGGGGCAGCACCACGCGGAACAGCACCCCAAAATCACTGCATCCGTCCAATTCCGCCGCTTCCACCAGGCTTTGGGGGATGGCCAGGAAAAAAGTGCGCATGAGGATCATGTTATAGGTGCTCACCGCGCCGGGCAGCAGGATCGCCCAAATGGTATTGAGCAGCTTCAATTCCTTGATCACCAGGAAGGTGGGGATCATGCCGCCGTTGAAAAACATGGTGAAGGTGCACATCAGCATCAGGAACCTGCGCCCCACCATTTTTTTCTGGCTCAGCGCCCAGGCGCCGAATACGGTCAAAACAAGGTTGATCAGCGTTCCGAGGCCGGTATACAGCAGCGTGTTCCCATAGCTGCGCCACAGCAACGGATAATTGAACACTTTTTCATAGGCTTTGATGTGGGACCGCACCGGGAAAATCGATACATCGCCCTTCAAAATGGCCGTTTCCTCCGAAAAGGAGGCGGCGGTAACGAAAACCACCGGATACAGCATGGTGGCGCACAGCAGGAGCAGCACGACCGTATTGACCGCTAAAAACACTTTCCGGCTGGCGGATACCCTGATTCGGTTAGAACGCCTGGAAATTCCCACTGTCATGCCGTTTCCCCTCCTTTACCACAGACTGGATTCGCTGTACCTGCGACTGAAATAGTTTGCCATGATCACCATGGAAAACCCGATCACGCTCTGGAACATGCCCACAGCGGTGGCATAGCTGTATTCCCCGCCGCGCAGGCCCCTGCGGTACACATAGGTGCCGATCACGTCGCTGGTTTCCAAATTGGCGTTATTTTGCAGCAGCATAATGGTTTCATACCCGGCGTCCATGATGTGGCCCAGCCGCATGATGATCAGCACCACAATGGTGCTGGCGATGCCGGGCAGCGTGATATGCCACATCCGGCGCATATATCCGCCGCCGTCGATCATGCAGGCCTCATACAGCTCCGCGTTGATGCCGCTGATGGCGGCCAGAAAAATGATGGAATTCCAGCCGATGTTTTTCCACAGATTCATGATGGTGTAAATCGTGCGGAAGGAGCCAGCCTGCGTCATAAAGTATTGCCTTTCCCCGCCCAGCGAGGCAATGATATGATTGATGATGCCGCTGGAGGGAGAAAGGAACTGCACCACCATGCTGGCGATGACCACGGAGGAAATAAAATAGGGAAGATAAGTAATGGTCTGGGCGACTTTTTTGAAGCGTTTGTTCTGCACCTCGTTCAGCAGCAGCGCCAACATGATGGAAGCCGGAAAGTTGAACACCAGATCGTACAGATTGATCAAAAGGGTGTTGCGCACCAGCCGCCACAAATAAATGGAATGAAAAAATTGGTTAAAATATTTGAATCCCACCCACGGGCTTCTGTCAAAGCCTAAAAAAGCGTTATAATCCTTAAACGCGATCACCAGTCCCCCCATGGGGGCGTAGCGGAAAATCACATAATACAAAAAGACAGGAAGAAACATGAGATACAGGTTTCTCGCGGCCCATATCCTGCGGAATAAAAGCACACGCTGTTTTAAACGCATACCCCGTTTATTTTGCATCCGTTTCACCCCCACCGCCATGATAACACGAACGCGCGCGTTTTTCTATGGATCATTCCATGAATCGATTTTCCAATTCGATGAAAAGGCATCATCCATTCCGCGAATGGATCGACGAATTTGCTATTCTGAACTGTCCCGGCGTGATTCCCTCCGTTTTTTTGAAGGTGCGGATCAGCGTATTCTGGTTTTCAATGCCCACCATCTGCCCGATTTCCCGCAGGGTCAGATCGGTGGTCAGGAGCAGCCGCTTTGCTTCCGCGATCCGGGTATCCGTCAGGTATTTGAGGAAGCTGGTTCCAGCCACCCGCCTGAACAGCAGGCCGATGTAGCTGGGGGACATGGAAAGCGCTTCGCTGACCGTTTCCAGGGAAATATCGCGGCAGTATTCATCCTGAATATATTTTGTCAGTTTTGCGTACTGTTTCTCTTCCTGCGACGAAGCATCGGCGTTTAAGCAGTCCATCACCGAAAAAAGCACCTGGCACAGCCTTTCCTCCATATGCTGGTCCATGAGCATATCATCCGCCTGGAATCCCGCCTGCTCCAAAAATCCCGCGAATTGATCTTCCGCGCCCGCCTGGCAGGCGACGCGCCGGGCGGTGAACAGAAGAGCCCGCACCGTGCTGGAACGGGGTATGGAGGTTCCCGTATCCGAAGCGCAGAACGCGTGCAGCGTGGCGGCCGCCTCGTCTTTCCTGCCGCTGAGCATTTGATTGATCAGCTTTTGTTCCGCGTTCAGCGTATATTCCATATCCGGCACATCCGGGATTTCTTCCGCCAAACACAGGGCGTTGTCGCCCATCCCGTTTCCGCTGTTGAGCGCCGACATGGCGTCCACCAGCGAATCGGAAGCCCGCTGCATGCCGTATGCCCTGCCGACGCCGATGACGCAGGGGATGTCCCGGAAGATTTCCTGGCGGACCTGGTTCAGGAAAGCGTAAATGGTTTCGGGGGAGGGGTGCCCGGAATCGAGATTGAACAGCACCAGCAGCCGTCCGTCCATCCGCTGGGCGCAAAAGACGCGCATGGAGCCCATGTCGTTTTCCGCCGCCAGCGTTTCGATCTGATCGGCGGCGCGGACGCCCGCCGCTTTCTCCATGTGCTCCAGCGCCCGGGGGTTGATTTCCATCACGGCGATCTGGATCCGATCGTAGGGAAAGCTCACTTGCACCTTGGCCAGGGCCTGGGCGGCGTCGCCGCGCAAGCGTCCCTCCATCCAGTCGCTGAGGAGACGGTTTTTCAAAAGGCGGTTGATTTCCTGATTGCTCAGGGAGAGCGCGTGGTTTTCATCGGAAATCAAATGAATCGCGTCGTCCAGCAGTTTGTATTCGTTGGCTTTTCCTCCGTCGGGAAGGCCGATGCGCAGATCCTTCACGCTCTCCAGCAGTCTTTCCAAGGGCGTATACAGGCGTTTGCTGACCAGAATGGAACCGATCAGGCCGCCCGCCATGCAAAGGCCCATCACGAGCGTCACGATCCTGCGCAGACGCACGGTAGGCCGGAGCAGATCGCGGTAGGGAACGATGGCCATACAGGTAAGCCCGGCTGACGCCGTTTCCTTTGCCAGCACGCCGTATTCCTCGCCATGGACGCTGATTTGGTTCTGGGGAGAGGACATATAGAGGCGGCAGACCGCGCTGTACAGATCATCCGCATGGGAAATCACAGGGGTCCCCGACCGGTCGCACAGCAAAAGGACGCCGTTTTCGCTTTCAGGAAGGCAGGACAGCAAATTTTCCTCCGGCAGATGGAAAAAGGCGTAGCTTTTCCCCAGCGTGCTGTTCAAAGGAAGACTGCTGATAAAAACCAGCACGTGGTCGTTGCTGATGATCCGTGAAATGGTGGCTTTCCCCACAAAATCGCACAGGGCGATATGATTGGTCTGCCCCCGGATCTCAAGAACATCCGAAAGCGACAGCCCGTCGATCCGGCTGAAATAATCGTCCGACGGGTAGCTGCTTTCGGCTGTGATCACCATGTCGAGCCCTTCCGAATAAAAACCGATATCGCTGAGCGTGCTGCTGAAACCCTTCATTTTTTGCAGCAAGTCAATGATGTCTTTTTTCATCAGAATATTTTTTGGCGTTTGTTCCTTCAAATGCAGATACATTTCCACGCCGCTGTGGTTGCTCAGCTGCCAGGTAAAGGAGCGCATCTGTTCGATTTGCTGGTTCAGCGACATACACGCGCTGTCCAGCAGGGAAGCATGCTGCTCCCACGCGTCCCGGATGACCTGTTCGGAAACCTGCGTGTAAATGATCCAGCCTGTCGCCAAAGTGGTTACGATCGTAAAAATCAGCAAAAGAAGCGTCATCTGCACTTGCACTCTATAGCGAGGCAGCCACCGTTTCTGATCTCGTTTCATTTGAGCCTCCCAGGGGAAAAAGGCAAATCCTGTATCATTCAAACCGTATAATCCTGTCGGTTCAGTCGCTGACGACGGAATACTTGGATTATAGCATAAAAACAGCGTTTTGTCATTCCTTTTCTCACGAAACGGAGGGGACTGAAAGTTGCAAGTTTAAATGACGCAGGCATCTGAGAGAATGGAAGCAAGTTCAGATTGCTCAAAAGCAGAAGCATAATCCGGGGCTTGCTCAGCATGGAACAAGTCATTGCGGGCGAAAAAATCCCGCAGCGCCTCTTTTTCGTCCTCCATCACCGCCATTGCTCCCGAAAATGTTGGCTGGGTAAATTCCTGTGTCCCCTGAATCAACAGGA
>JAFXSH010000007.1 GCA_017525805.1 Clostridia bacterium
CCATCACCCTGACCGTGTTCCGCGGCGATCCCGGCGACCAGCCCACGGAAGACAACAAGATTTACAAGCTGATCGAAGAAAAGCTGGGCATCAAATTTGAATTTGAATTCCTGGCCGGCGATCTGGCCGAAACCCTGAACCTGAAAATGGCCGACGACGTGTATCCCGATCTGTTCGACGGCGGCAACTACGCCGAGACCCTGGAGAACGGCGAAGTGCTGATCGACCTGCTGCCCTACATCAGCGAAGAGAAGACCCCCAACCTCTACAAGCACATCTACACCAACGACCGCATCAAGCAGCTCCTGACCGAAGACGGCAAGCTGTACATCATCCCCAACTACGGCATCAACTACAACGCTCAGATCCAGAATGAGTGCAACGGCCCCGCCTTCTTCATCCAGAAGCAGGTCATTGCCTGGAACAACTATGAAGTGCCCACCACCCTGAACGAATACTTCGACCTGATCGAGCGCTTCATTGCCGCCAATCCCACCACCGCCAACGGCACCCCCTACACCGGCTTTGCCATCCTGTGCGAAGGCTGGCGTCACTTCTGCCTGATCAACCCCGTGCAGCACCTGATGGGCCGCCCCAACGACGGTGAAGTGTACATCTGCGTCACCGATCAGAACTACGAAGTGACCGGCAACGATCCTTCCGTGGCTTTCAAGACCGAAACCTTCATCGACAAGCCCTATGCCAAGGCTTACTATGCCAAGCTGAACGAAGAATATCATAAGGGCCTGATCAACAAGGATACTTTCGTCATGAACTATGACCAGTACATCGCTGCCCTGTCCAACGGCACCGTGATCGGCATGTTCGACCAGACCTGGGACTTCGGCACCGCTACCGACTCCCTGCGGGCCAACGAACAGTATGCCAACACCTACCTGGCTCTGCCCCTCGTGTACGATCCTGAATACGTAAACGGCGCGGTGATCGAAGAACATTACCTGAACGGCGCTGTCATGAACAAGGACCGCGGCTTCGGTATCTCCGTTACCTGCCAATATCCCGAACGCGTTGTGCAGATGTTTGAAACCCTGCTTTCTGACGAATGGCAGACCATTCTCCAGTGGGGCATCGAGGGCGAAGATTACTATGTGGAAGACGGCCGCTACCTGATGACCAAGGAACAGTTTGATAACCGCGCCGACGCGCAGTGGAAGCGCGCCAACCGCGCTCTGGCCATCTGGGAATCCTGCCCCAAGAAGCAGGGCACCATGGACAACGGCAACGCCTGGGATCCCGGCCAGCAGCCCGAAATCTACTTCGGCCAGATGAACGACTATGACAAGGACTTCCTGACCGCCGCCGGCAAGAAGACCCCCGCCGAATTCTTCAACGCGCCCATCGAGCTGGCTCCCTACGGCGAAGCCTGGCAGATCGATAAAGCGCCCATCGATATCGACTACAACCAGGGCTTCCTGCCCATCCAGGATCGTTGGCTGCCCATCATCATCACCTGCGATCCCGCTGACATCGACGCCAACTGGGACGCCTTCGTGGCTGAAATCACGCCCAGCGCGCAGATTTACACCGACTTCATGCAGACTGAGGTGCTGAAGCTGGTCGAACAGGCCACCAAGTAATTCAGTCTTACCTCATGGGGGGAGGGATACGTCCCTCTCCCCTTGGCTTATATCAGGAGATCATGTATCCGTTCAGGCGCGCGAATAAACGGAGGCTGGCTGGGCGGCTGCAAAGGGGGAAACGGCCATGACGGCGATCACAAAGGAATTGAATCAAAAAAAACGGAAAAAAGGGTTTTTCCGCAGGTTAGGCGGGCAATGGCAGCTGATGATCATGTCCGTGCCCATGCTCCTGTATGTTTTTTTGTTTAATTACGCGCCCATGTGGGGCTGGCTGACGGCCTTCCAGGACTATCAGCCGAAAAAGGGCCTGGCGGGCAGCCCGTGGGTGGGCCTGGAAAATTTTAAGTTCCTGTTCGGGCGGGAGGATTTTCTGCTCGCCATCCGGAATACCCTGGCCATGAGCGTCATCAACCTGGTGTTTGGCACGGTGTCCTCCATTTTGCTGGCCATCCTGCTGAACGAGGTCAGGAACAAGGCGTTCAAGCGCACCGTGCAGACCGTGACCTATCTGCCCCATTTCCTTTCCATGGTCATCGTCGTGGGCATGGCCCAGAACATCTTTTCCAGCAACGGTGCGGTGAATAACCTGCTGATGTCCTTAAAGCTGGTGAAGGAGCCGGTGTTCTTCCTGGGCAAGGGAGAATACTTCTGGTGGCTGGTGGGCGTGATCAACGTATGGAAGGAAGTAGGCTGGAATACCATTATCTATATCGCCGCCATGACTTCCATCGACCCCAGCCTGTACGAAGCGGCGGCCATCGACGGCGCGGGCCGGTTCCAGCGCATCCTGCATGTAACGCTGCCCGGCATCAAATCCACTTTCATGGTGCTGCTCATCATGAACATCGGCCATCTGATGGAAGCGGGCTTTGAAATCCAGTACCTGCTGCGCTCCGGCCTGACCATGAAATATTCCGACACCATCGACGTGTTCGCCCTGATTTACAGCTTCGGCAGCAGCAAGCCGCACTACGCATACGGTACCGCCGCCGGTATGTTCAAGAGCATCGTGGGCATCATCCTGCTGTTCGGCGCTAACATGGCGGCCAAGGCGTTGGATGAAGAGACGCTGATTTAAGAAGGGAGGGGTATCTTGTGACGGCTTTGAATCCTGTGAAAAGAAACGGCAAGCGGCGGGATATCGTGTTCCCGATCGTAAATACCATTGTGCTGTGCCTGCTGATGTTCATTACCCTGTATCCCGTGCTGAACACGGTGGCTTACTCCTTCAACGACGGCATGGACGCGGTTCGCGGCGGCTTAGGGATTTGGCCCCGAGTGTTCAGTACCAGCGCCTATAGCGAGCTGCTCCAGGATTCGGCGGTGTATCAGGCGTTCTGGATCTCCCTGTCCAAGACCGTTATCACCACCGTTCTGAACCTGTTCTTTACCTCCATGCTGGCCTATGCCTTGAGCCGCAGGGAATATGTGCTGCGCAAATTCATTACCGTGGTGCTGGTGCTGACCATGTATGTGAACGCGGGCCTCATTCCCAATTACCTGCTTATTTCCCGCACCCTGGGCCTGAAAAATACCTTCTGGGTGTACATCATCCCCACCATGTTCTCCTGCTTTAACATGATCGTCATCCGCACCTACATCGTGGGCCTGCCGGAAGCGCTGGTGGAATCCGCCCGTATCGACGGCGCGGGCGATATCAGAACGTTCTTCCAGATCATCCTGCCCCTGTGCCTGCCCGTTATGGCCACGGTGGCCCTGTTCGTGGCCGTGGGCGCGTGGAACAGCTGGTTTGACACGTATCTGTATTGCGGCAGCAAAAAGAACCTGTACACCCTGCAATACCTGCTGAAAATGAAGCTGGCCACCACCCAGAACAGCTCCAACGCGGCAAACACCACCGCCGACGCCCTGGCGACCGCCGCCAAGGTTGCGCCCATCACGGTTCGCTGCGCTATCACCGTGGTTTCTGCCGTGCCCATCCTGGTGGTGTATCCCTTCCTGCAAAAGTACTTCGTCACCGGTATGGCCCTGGGCAGCGTGAAGGGGTAAAGCGCGGAGCGGCTTGATCACTGATTGATAGTAATCTTAGAATCGAACCTCACACCGAATCAACGAGGGGGGGAGGAAGCCTTGGCTGAACGCAACGCGCTGTCGGGCGGGAGTCAGTCCCGTTTTCCCGACGGCTTCCGCATCCTGCAGGGGAAGCAGGAATACATCACCTACATGGAGCATTCCTCCATCCGCATTTGGCCCTCTGACGTGGCTGCGCATTATGATCCCCACAGCCATTCCGCAGTGGAGATCATCATGCCCAGCCGGGGCGTTACGCTCTACCATGTGCAGGACGACGTGTACCGGGTGCAGCCGGGGGAAATCCTGATCGTGCCTTCGGACTGCCAGCACGCCCTGACCGAACCGCCGGAAACCCAGCGCTATCTGCTGCTGTTCGAGCCCAATCCCTTTTCCAGCATGCGGGATATGGCGGAGCTGGCCCCCATGATGCAGCGGCCTATTTATCTGCATGACGGATCGGAAACCCACAGCCAGGCCAAAGAGCTGCTGAACCGCACGGTGGAATGCTATTTCGCCCGGGAACCCATGTGGAATACCCAGTGCTATTCCTATCTGATGCAGCTGTACGCCCTGCTGGGCCGCCGCTATCTGCGCTCCTCCGCCCAGCCCCGGGAAACACTGCGCCGGAATATCGACCCCGCCATCATGAACAGCGTGCTCACCTACATCAACGAGCACTATATGGATGATATTTCGCTGGAAAACGCGGCCCTGTTCGCCGGATTCTCCAAGTATTACTTTTCCCGCATGTTCAAGCAGTTTTCCGGCCTGCCTTTCTCGGAATACCTCACCCGCAAGCGCCTGAACGTGGCTTCGGATCTGCTGGTGCGCACCAATCAGCCCATCCGGGAAATCGCCGTCTCCTCCGGCTTTGGCAGCACTGCCACTTTCAACCGCACCTTCCGGGAGCACAAAAACTGTACGCCCTCCCAGTTCCGGGCCATCTATGGCATGGTGCTCAGCCCCGCGCCGGATAAGCCGCTGTTCTGATCGTCGACTTTCATCTGACGGGAAGCTTCAATGCTTCCCGCCTTTTTCAGTTGCATAAGCGGAAAAGAACACTTTAACTCACTTACGAAGCAGGGGGCTTCTTCAGCCCCCTAAACCCCTGAACCAAAGGACTTCGTCCTCTGGACACCAAAAGGCGAATGAACATGGTATGGGAAAGCAACCGACTTCCGCCAATCGCTGGGAGAAACGAAAGATAGAGGGCTTATGGCCCAAGAAAGCCGGGAAAATCCCAGGGGGAAAGCACGCTTTCCCCTGGGGATTATTCCCTGGCTTTCCCCGGATGCAAAGCATCCGGGTTGGCCGCTTTCAGCGGCCGGGCCAGAAGCACAGTGTCTGCAAGTTTTCCCGTTTCCTATAAGCAACTGCGGAAATATGTTTTTTCCTCTCGTCAAGCAGCTTCCGCAGGTGTGGGTCCAGGGAGGTCACCTCCCTGGTGGGGTGTGGGGCAAAGCCCCACCGTTCTCCTGGTTACTTAAAGTGTTCTATAGTTTGCTTTTTTCGGACTTTCCCGGCTCACGAAAGAGCCAGAGCTTCATTTTCCCGGCACGCCTGTTCCATGCGGCCGTTTCGAATGCGGTGGGCCTCTCCGAACAGGGTTTCCCGCCCGTTCCGGCCCAGTAAATAGCTGCCGTCCGGGATCGCGAAAAATTCGCGGCCCAGGCTGTCCGGCAAGGTAATCTCCTCAAATAATCGCAGCCCGTCCACAAAACTGTCTTTCACCATTTGATAATGGGGCAGCAGCATGGTCTGCGTAATGCCAAGCCCGGCCAGCCACCGCCTGTAATCGGGTGATACGGCTTCCCCTTCTTCTTCCGGCTGGGCGTATACGGGATCGGCGCAGTTCATGGTGCCCGCGCTGATGCCGATCAGCACGCCGTCAAAGGTTTTTATGCTGGCTTTCAGATCAATCTTTTGAAAAAAGGCGTTTTGGGTGGGTACGTGGCCTCCGGCTAAAATGATCAGCCCGGCGTTTTGCGCCAGCCCGGCGGCGTCCGTTTCATTTCGCCCGTCCAGTACATGAAATGATGAAAAACAGTATCCCTCGTGCTCCAGGGCCCTTCGCATATCCCCGGCAATATGATCCGTAAAATCTGGCCGGTTCGGGTCGGCGCAGATAAACAGGGCGTCGGAACGCTTCGAAAGCTCGCGCTTTATGGCGTCCAAAAATCCGTTGGCCGGGTTCAGGTACGGCGTGCCCGGCGTGAAGGGGCTGCTGGTGAGAAAATAAACCATACTGCCGTGTTTTCCTCTCCTGTGCGTTTTTTCCGCATTATTTTAATGGGAAAAGCGAACATTTGTCAATGTTTTTTCAGACTTGATGCGGGCGAGATCCGTCCCGCAACTTGTTACAATTCCCCCGCTTGACAAATGCGGTAGACATCTGTATACTATGAGGCGTAGACAATTGTCAACAATACCCTGACAGGAGGACAATGCCATGGCCGAAAAATGCACGGAAGCCGAATGGAAGATCATGGAGGTGCTGTGGGATCACGCGCCCCGCACCATGAGCGAAATCACCAAGGCTTTGGAACCGCAGACCGGCTGGACGCGCCATACGGTGATCACCCTGCTCAAGCGCATGCAGGAAAAGGGCACGGTGGCGGTGGACGAATCCGGCGAGGTGAAACGCTATTCCCCTCTCATGACGCAGGAGGAGGCCAGCGCCCAACAGACCAAAAAGCTGCTGGATCACGTTTTCTCCGGAAGGGCCTCCCTGCTCATCAACCATCTGGTGGATTCCGGGGAAATCACCTTGAAGGAGATGGACGAACTGATGGAAGTGCTGAAGAAAAAAGGGAACAGTGGCAAGTGAACATATTTTTCTGCATTGCATGAAGAACGGAGGATGAACACCCATGCGAAGCGCCGTGATATACAATTTTCTGATCGAAGCGAACATCATCGCCGGGATCGCCATTCTGCTGATGATCCCGGTGCGGAAATTTTTCCGAAAAACCTTAGGCAACCGGGCAATTTGCTTTGCCTGGCTGCTGGTGGCCGTGCGGCTGCTGTGCCCCCTGTCCCTGCCCAATCCCCTGATCAACGAGATCGTGACGCCTTACAACGACCAGCCGGAGGCCGTGCGGCCCATTGCGGGGCAAATACGGGTGCGGGTTTCCGACGCCCTGAGCGATATGAGCTGGCAGGCCATCCAGACCATTGAGGAACGGGACGGCGTTACCTTCAACGAAGCACGGGAATACCCGGTGTACCAGGCGTTGGTGCGCCTGGCCAACGGGATCGGCAACGGCTTTACGGCAAGACTGGGCATGATCCTATACGCCGCCGGGGCGCTGGCTGTGGCCGGATGGTTCACATTCGCCAACGTGCGCTTCCGGCGGAAGCTCAAAAGAAACCACATGGAAGCTCTGGACGGAGAACTGAAAGCGTATTATGAAAGCCTGTGCGAACAGCACAAGGTCAAGGCCCTGCCCGTGTATTTCGTGGACCCGCTTTCCAGCGCGTGTCTGGTGGGGAGCGTCAAGCCTTTTATCGCGCTGCCCTTAGCGGCCGGTGGGGAACAGGCTCGGCAGATGCTGGCCCACGAGGTATGCCATTACAAAGCGAAGGACAATCTGTGGACGCTGGTCACCCTGATCTGCTGCGTGATCCATTGGTTTGATCCCCTGGTATGGGCCGCCGCCGCCATGAGCCGCATGGATCGGGAACTGAATTGCGACGACAGCGTGACCAAAGACATGGACGAGGATGCCCGGCGGCTGTACGCGGGCGCGCTGATCCAGTCCGTCACCCGCCGCAATCTGCCCGGCATGCCCGTGCTGGCTACCGGCATGAGCGTCACGGGACGGAAAATGAAGGCCCGGGTGGGCGGCATCCTGTGGGGCGGAAAACGGGTGAAAGCCTTCGCCATGGCCTTTGCCGTCACTGCCAGCCTGCTGCTGGTGTGCGCTTTCGGCACGGCGGCTTTTGGGGAAGTACCCTCCCCCTGGAGCCAGGAATTGGATAACCCTTATTTCTGGAACGCGGAAGGCGATCAGACGCTGGAAGAAGCGCTGGCGGCGGAAAACGCCATTCCGACCAAGGAAGCGGCCATTGAAAAAGCCCGGGAGCTGCTGGGCGGCGGGCACTTTCAAATGAATATAACGGGCGAAAGCTGGCAGTGGCAGGTGGACGACGCCGGGTACGGCCCCGGCGGCCGCCGGAATTATTATGTGATCGGCAAAAACAGCGAAACCGGCTCCGTCCCCGTTTCGGCTTTCATGGCCGTGGACGGCAGCGGAGCCTGGCTGGTCACCAATGGCGCCGACCCCTACTATACGCGGAGCTACACAGACCAATACGAGTATGTGCAGGAAGCCCCCCTGACGGAAGAAGAGCTGGAAGCCGTCAGGCAGTTCTGCTTAGACTTTACCGAAATAGCCGAGCCGGGCCAGAGCCAGTATTTCAGGGAATTGCATTTCAACGGCTTCATGACCGTGGACGGCGTCACCTACGCCCAGCTGGAGGCCCCCTATAACGAAGATTCCGGCAAGACCTTCGTGGTGCAGGTCAAGCCGGAACTGCGGTTGATCGATTATTATACGGGGAACGGATGAATATCAGAGAATGAAACCCTTTATGGCTTTCTTGGAAGGGGGCGGGGGAACCATTCTTTGGCCTCCAGAGAATGGTTTTCCCCGGAAAAATCCTTATTATTGCATCGCTTCCTGGAACGCTTCAAAGAATTCCGGGCAGGCCCAGGTGCCGCAGGCGATCAGGCGCTCGCCGTTGACGGCCATTTGCAGCACGATGCCGTTGCTCAACTGGATCAGCAGGGATTGGTTGGATTCGCTGCCGCCCGCCCGCAGGAAGGAGGCATTACTCGTCAGGATGCCCACCAGCCGCTGGGCGGCGGAAGCGTCGTTCACCGTGCCCACGCCGGACAGCTCCAGGGCCACGGCGCTGGACGCCTTTAAGGTATCGGCCAGGGATTCTCTTCCTACCAGAGCGTTATCCCCGAAGGAAACCCGCTGGAATACCCGCGTCTGGCCGTTCACGTTGGCGGCGGCTAAGGCCCCGTTCATGCCGCTGACGGCGTACACCGTTTCGCCAGCCGCCACCACGTTGGAGCAGATACCGTTCCGGTCCGCCAGGGCCGGTTCGCTGGTGAAGGTATCCACCGTGCCCAAGCTCTGGCCTAAGAGCGAGCCGGAAATGGAGGTGGGGTTGGTCAGCATGCGGTAATAGCGGCCGTTCACCCCGATCAGGGGGAAGTTGCCGCCGCTCATGGGCGCCCAAATGCTGCGGTAGGAGGGATTCTTGGAGGAACGGATGGTGATGCTGCCCGCAGGCACGTCCAGCGCAGTCTTATCGCCGATGGTCACGCTGCCCGCCGGATAGCTCTCGATCAGGGGCGTATCGGTGGGGGTGGGCCCGTTGCCCCGCAGGGCGGGCAGGGCAAAAGCCACGGCCCCGATCAGCACCGCGACGGCGCACAGCGCGGCGGCCAGCCGGGGCGCGAAAGCACGCCGGGGCGGCGACGCCTTTTCCCGCGCGGCCCGCAGGATTTTTCGTTTCAGCTGTTCATCGGCTGTCAGGCCGCTTTGCTCGGCGATTTCCGGCAAGGTATGCAGCCTTTCTTCCACGCTCTTCATTGCGCGTCCCTCTCCTTTAAAATTTCCTCTAATTTTTTGCGGCCCCGGCTCAGGCGGCTGGAAATGGTGCCCTCCGGCACATGCAGCATTTCCGAAATCTCCGCGATGCCGTAGCCTTGGTAATAATGCAGCAAAATCACGTCCCGGAAGTCCGCCGGCAGGCGGCGGATGCTGTTCAGCAGGTCCTGCTTTTCCAGGTTTTCATCCATCCGGTCCGGGGCGGGGGCCAATTCCATGGCCGGGCTGCCCAGCACCACGCGCTTGACCCACGCCGCGCGCCATATGTCCCGGCACCGGTTCAGCGCCACTTTCAGCAGCCAGGGCTTTTCGTGGCCCTCTTCCAAATCGGGGGCGCTGGTCAGCAGCCGCACGAACACGTCCTGGGTCACGTCTTCGGCCTGGTGCCGGTCCCCCAAATAAAAGTAGCTCACCCGCAGTACGTCGTTGGCGTATTTCTCGTACAGCGCCTCAAATCGCCCCTCGTCCATACGGGCGGTCTGCGTCCGCTCACTCATACAACGATATATCCTTCCCATTTCTTGCAAAAAATACAAAACTTTCACGGAAAATTTTTTCTCCGTCCGGCGGGACGGTGTTTTTCCGTTCCATTTTATTATAAACCCGCCCCGGTGCGGCGGTCAAGCAAGAAATCGGAAGGGAAAGAGTATTCCGGGGCAGCGGCGGGAAGCCGTTTTCGTACTGTGCGTATGTATTTTGGAAAACGAGAAAAATTGAACTTTTTGCCCTCACGCATTGCAAATCAGTGCCGTTTGCGGTAAAATAAATACAGGTCAAATTCATTCCCATACATTCATCAAGGAGGAAAGAACATGAAAAAAATTCTGAGCTTGATCCTTGCACTGGCTCTGCTGCTGGGCTGCGCCGCCTTCGCGGAAGAAGAAGCCAAGCTGGATAAGAACCTGGTGATCCTGTACACCAGCGACGTTCACTGCGGCATCGACCAGGGCTGGGGTTATGCCGGCCTGTACGCCGTAAAGCAGAGCCTGTCCAAGGACAACTATGTGCTGCTGGTGGACGACGGCGACGCCATCCAGGGCGAACCCATCGGCACCATGACCACAGGCGGCGTCATCATCGACATCATGAACGCCATGGGCTATGACTTCGCTATCCCCGGCAACCATGAATTCGACTACGGCATGGAGCGTTTCCTGGAACTGACGCAAAAGGCCAATTTCCCCTATCTGAGCTGCAACTTCAATAAGGAAGGCGAGCTGGTGTTCGCGCCCTACGCCATCAAGGAATTGGGCGGCGTGAAAATCGCCTTCGTGGGCGTGACCACCCCATTGACGCCCCGTTCCTCCACCCCCAAGTACTTCATGAATGAAAACGGCGAATTCATTTACGGCTTCCTGCAAGATCAGACCGGCGAAGCCGTGTACGCCGCCGTGCAGAACGCTGTAGACGAAGCCCGCGCTCAGGGCGCTTCCTATGTGGTCGTAATGGGCCATATGGGCAACGAAGACGAAGTGACTCCCTGGAAGTACAGCGACGTGATCGCCAACACCACCGGCATCGACGCCTGGCTGGACGGCCACAGCCACGACACCGATCAGGTGATCATGAAGAACAAAGACGGCCAGGACGTGGTCCGCTCTGCCTGCGGCACCAAGCTGGCCAGCATCGGCGCCCTGACCATCTCCACAGACGGCAAGATTTCTTCCAAACTTTATACCTGGAATCAGGATGTTTCCGCCCCTGCGCTGCTGGGCCTGGACAACCCCGCCAGCCAGGCGGTAGCCGAAGCCTCCAAGGTGCTGAGCGATAAGCTGCAGCAGGTCGTCGCTTCCACCACCGTGGATCTGATCATCTACGATCCCGTAGCCATCACCGCGGAGGGCAAGCCCGTGCGCATCATCCGCAACACCGAAACCAACCTGGGCGACCTGTGCGCCGACGCTTACCTGGATCAGTCCGGCGACGCCGACATCGCGCTGATCAACGGCGGCGGCATCCGCGTGTCCATCAAGAAGGGCGACATCACCCTGAACGATATCCTGAAGGTGCATCCCTTTGGCAACAGCCTGACCGTGATCGAAGCCACCGGCCAGCAGGTGCTGGACGCCCTGGAATGGAGCGTGCACTCCATGCCCGGCGAATTCGGCGGCTTCGACCATGTGGCGGGCCTCACCTATGAAGTGGACCCCACCATCCCCACCCCCTGCGTGGAAGACGGCAACAACTGGTTCGATCATGTGGACGAAACCATGGAGCGCCGCGTGCGCAACGTGCTGGTGGCCGGCGAACCCATTGATCCCGCCAAGACCTACAAGGTTGTGTCCCACGACTATCAGTTGCTGGAACACGGCGACGGCTACACCATGTTCGACGGCTGTACGGTGCTCCAGGAATCCGTGAAGCTGGACAACCAGGTGCTGATCGATTACATCACCGGCACCCTGGGCGGCGTTGTGGGCGAAGGCTATGAGAATCCCTACGGCCAGGGACGCGTCGTTTCCGTGAACGCTGAATAATCCCGCATGATTGCCCCATAAAAAGGGTTCTCATCAAAATGGACGCTGGCATCGATTCGGTGCCAGCGTCCTTCGTTTCATTTCGGCGCGATGGTCAAGGGGCGGTTTCTATGACATTTGGAACGCCCAAAAGCGGTTTTGGAGCAAATCACCTTTTCCGAAGGCTGAAACCGTGCTACAATACGGCCATGAAAACCGGCGAGAAAGGAAGGGATGCCGATGGAAGATGTTTTGAACGTGATCCTGACGAATCTGCCCCTGATCTTATGCCTGATCACGGGTGTGGGGCTGCTGGTTGTGGAGGTGTTCGTGCCCGGCTTCGGGCTGCCCGGCATTTCGGGCATGGTGCTGTTGGTGGTGGGCATCGGCCTCACCTGGAATACCTACGGCGCGGTGGCGGGGCTGGCGGTAACGCTGATCGCTTTAGCGCTGGCGGGCATATCCATATCCGTGTCGGTCAAATCCGCCGCCACGGGCAAGCTGAGCAAATCCGCCCTGATCCTCAATGAAGTGACCCAGCCCGTGGAGCATGAGGAGGCCGAGGCCCTGACCGGCAAGGAGGGCGTCACCGCCACCGTGCTGAACCCCGTGGGCATCGCCGAATTTGACGGCGTGCGGCTTAACGTGGTATCCGAGGGCAGCTACCTGGAAAAGGGCACCAAGGTGAAGGTCCAGCAGGTAGAGGGTAACAAAATCATCGTAAGGAAAGCATGAAAATAAAAGGAGGACTGGAAAATGGTACCTGATTTCATGATCGTATGGTTCATCATTATTGTGGTAGCCATCGTGGTGGCCGCCGTGTTCTTCCGCTACGTGCCCTTAGGGCTGTGGATCAACGCCCGGGCCTCCGGCGCGCCTGTGAAGATCGTTTCCCTGATCGGTATGCGGTTCCGCCGCATCTCTCCCCAGAAGATCGTGAACGCCTACATAAAGGCCCGGAAAGCGGGCCTGGACGTGACCACGGACATGCTGGAAACCCACTTCCTGGCTGGCGGTAATGTGGAACGCGTGATCAACGCCCTGATTTCCGCCAAGCAGGCCAGCATCAACCTGAGCTTCACCACCGCCTGCGCCATCGACCTGGCGGGCCGCGACGTGCTCCAGGCCGTGCAGATGAGCGTTCTGCCCAAAGTCATTGAAACGCCCCCTGTGGCCGCTATCGCCCAGGACGGCATCGAGCTGCGGGCCAAGGCCCGGGTCACCGTGCGCACCAACATTGAACGCCTGGTCGGCGGCGCCGGGGAAGAAACCATCATCGCCCGCGTCGGCGAGGGCATCGTCACCACCATCGGTTCCTCCACCACCCACAAGGCCGTGCTGGAGAACCCCGATTCCATTTCCCAGACCGTGCTGGAAAAGGGCCTGGACAAGGGCACCGCTTACGAGATCCTCTCTATCGATATCGCCGACATCGACGTAGGCCGCAACATCGGCGCTCAATTGCAGATGGACCAGGCCGAGGCTGACCGGCGCATCGCTCAGGCGAAAGCCGAAGAACGCCGCGCCATGGCCGTCGCCCACGAGCAGGAAATGAAAGCCGCCGTGCAGGAGATGCGGGCCAAGGTCGTCGAAGCCGAAGCCAAGGTGCCTCTGGCCATGGCCGAAGCGCTTCGCGAAGGCAAGCTTGGCGTGATGGATTACTACCAGATGCAGAACACCATCGCCGATACCGAAATGCGCAACGGCATCGCCAAGGCCGCCGCGCCCAATACCGACGCCCCCAAGCCCCTGGACGGGAAGAAGTAAAACAGCGTGGAGTTAGGAGCGGGGAGCGTGGAGTTATATCATGTGCCTGCAATAAGTCCCATGGATTTCCAGGATGAAAGCGGGAAACAAAAGAAAACCCCACCCTCCACCCTCCACACTCAACACTGAACAGAAAGGGGGCCGCGCCATGCCCTTTGCATGGGTCATCATCGTGATCCTGTGGTGGATCGTTTCCGCCATCAGTAAAGCCAAGAAAAACCAGACGGCGCAGGCGAAGCAGCAAGCCGGGAAGGCGCCGTCCGGGCAGAATACCGTGCGGCAGCACGCCCCAAAGCAGGCGCAGCGTCCGGCTCCGCAAAAGCCCGCGCCCCGGCCCGCCGCCCCGGCCATGAGCCGCCAGAACGATTGGGACGACGAGGAAGAAAACTGGGACCAGCGGGACGCCCAGCGCGCGCGTCCCTCCCTCGCGCCCCGGCCTGCCCAGCCTGCGCCGGTGAAGCGCCATGAAACCAAGCCCCTGGAAGCCCATATGCACACCCCCGTCATGGGCATGGAGGGCACGGGCACCGAAGGCGAGGACTGCTGCCACGAATTCATGCTGGATCAGCGCCTGGAGGAAAAGCCCGCCGATTTCCTGCCCCTCCAGGAGGAAACGGAGGCCCTGCGCGCCAAAGCCCTTTTGCAGGGTGTGATTTTCAGCGAAGTCTTGGGCCACAGGCCCGTGAAACGGTACGGAGTCAGGCGGGCGTGAAATGCTTGATTCCGCAAAATTGAATCGCTCATTCCCGCGTCAATCCGGCGCGGGATTTTCTTTTGCGGGTGCTTGTTTTCCCACGGGGTTTGTCGTATTATATGAAGGAGATCTATCAACGTATCCGACGAAAGGCGACAAACCATCATGAAGGACAACGATCTGATTTCCGTACTCATTTGTGACGACGATCCCGGCATGCGGCTGATCCTGCGGAAAAAAATCCAGGCAACCGACGGTTTTTTCGTGGCGGGGGAGGCCGTCACCGGCGAGGAAGCCATGGCCCTGTACGAAAAGCTCACCCCCCAGGTGGTGTTTTTGGACGTGGACATGCCCGGCAAAACGGGGGTGGAATGCGCCCACCTGATCCAGGACCAGAACCCCGCCTGCATCCTGATTTTCGCCACGGGCCACGAGGAATACATGGGCGAAGCCTTTGAGGTGTACGCCTTCGATTATTTAGTGAAGCCCTTCAAGCTGGACCGGCTGGAGCAGACCTTGAGCCGGATTTACGACAGGCTCCACCGGGTGCGGGAGGAATCCGTGCCCTCTCCCCGCCCTGCCGAGAGCAGGACCACGGGGGGGCGCATGATGCTGCGCCACAAGGATGGCGTTTCCTTTATTGATTTAGAGGATATCCTCCTGGTGCAGCGGGAAGACCGCGCAACCGTGATCTATACCGAAAACGGGGGCCGTTACGTGCTCAGCGAAACCCTGTCCGAAACCGAAGCCCGCCTGGATCCCGAAATTTTCTTCCGCTGTCATAAGGGCTATATCATCAACCTGCGCCGCATCAAAAATATTACCCCCTACGGCCGGTGGACCTACGTGGTGCAGCTGGAGGGCACCGAGCACGACGCTCTCATCACCCACGAAAAATACGAGGAACTGGAAAAGAAGTTTGGGTGAGAGACGAAACTTCTGGGGGAAACCTCTCTTTGGGGGCCAAAGAGAGGTTTCCCCCAGACCCCTTTCCGAGAAAGCCCCCTTTTGTATTTCATGATGCAAGCAAAAAGACCATCTCCGGCGTCATTGCTGGGGATGGCCTTTCGTTTTATGAATTTGTTTCGTTTCGTGGATATGGCTCTTTTTCATCTGTCAATCCTGCCAGATAATCCATACTGGTATGCAGCGCCATGGCGATTCTCTTACATTGTTCAAACGAATAATACCGCTTTCCCGATTCGATTTTTGAATAATCGCTTTGATCAATGCCTGTCAATAATTGCATTTGAATCTGTGTGAGCTTTCTCTCCTTCCTCAGCGCTTTTAAGCGGCTCATTTCTCCCATCTCGGTTTCACCTCATAACGCCTTAGTTTATGCTCAAATTATGGCGCTATGACCTATTGACAAATAAGGTAAAATTGACCTATAATTTCGCAAGTTGAAAGACCGGAAGAGCATTGTAGATTTGAGGGAAAAGAATGGCCGATTATTGCGGTGAATGCGCACGGTGGGTAAGTTCCAGCGATATTGACGGTGATGGCCGCAGATGGTGCGCTTATTCCCGCAAATATGAAGAAGCCAATCAAATTATTTACGGGTGCAGAGGCTTCGTGTTCAATGGCTGCATCGTGCTGATCAGGGTATGCGAAATATTGAATGAACCGAAAGAAAAATGGCTTGAAGTCTATGAAACGGTGAAAGAAATTTTCGCCGCGCCGGAGCATATGGAATGGCTGTCCGCGTATTTCAGCTTGGGTCCGCAGATAGCGGATGGGCTTGACGCGGACGATCAGCGCGATCAGTTAGCGAATGAATTGATGAAGGAATATATGCAGCCGGCATATACGCTCTGGCAGGAAGGAAACATCGAGCAGTCCGCCATGGTTTACAGAGAGATGGTGTCTTATTTGGCGAATCAATATCTTCGTACATTTTTCATAGACGAAAAAGGGCAGCTGAAAGAAACACCGCCCCCAGCTTTATAAGCCGAGGGCGGTTTTTCGCGCTGTTTTCTGTTATTTCTCCCATTCCAGCATCACAAGGCTGGGCTGTTCGCTCAAATCGCCCTTGGTCACCCGCAGGAGGGGCAGGGGGGCGAGGTTCGGCTGTCCCATGAGGCGCAGGAATTCCTTTTCGTCGGCAATGGGCCATTCGGCGTTGACGGCGGTTTTATAGTGCATGGGAATGGTGACGCGGGGGTTCAGGGCCTTCACCATGTCATAGGCCGAATGGGCGTCGATGGTGAAAAAGCCGCCCACGGGGATCATCAGGATGTCGATTTTGCCCAAAGCCGCGATTTGTTCCGGGGTAAGGGGCGCGCCCTGGTCGCCCAGGTGGGCAAGGGTGAGGTCCTCCATTTCGATTTTCATGAGCAGGTTTTTGCCCCGCTTGGCCCCGTCCGCGTCGTCGTGTACGGAAGGGATGGCGGTGACTTTCACCTCCGGGGCGGGACGCCATACCCCGGCGCTGTCAATGATGGCGGGTGCGCCCAAGGCTTTTTGGGTGAAACTGTGATCCCCGTGGCCGTGGGTCACCGTCACCGCGTCGCAGCGGTATTCGCCCATGGGATAGCCCACGTGGGCGTCGTAGGGATCGGTAAGCAGCGTAAAACCGTTGGCACCCTCCAAGGAAAACTCCGAATGGCCGTGATACGTGATCAGCATGGCGAGACCTCCTCAAAATGAAATGCTGGTGAACGAAAGTGATAAGAGTTGAGAGTTGAGATTTATATAGTTGACCGATCTGATCAGAGACTTTTATCTCAAGTCCCAACTCTCAACTCTTCACTCTGATATATAGCACAGAATCAGTCTGCCCAAACCAGCGGGCAAAGAAAATCGTTGTCGCTGCGCCAGGGCGGCGGCGGGGGAAAGGAAACGGTACAGGCCCAGCATATCTCCTGCGTCTAAAAATTTCAAGGCCGTCCATACCGTTTTTTCGGCTTCCGGGGTCAGGGGCGCGTTGGTTTCCGCGATCCTGCGCGCCAGGCTGTGGAGAAACAGGTTTTCATCCGTCACGGTTGGCATGCGCACGGGGACGGCGTTCAGCAGGGCGGTCAAGGTTTCTGTTTCCGGGGTGATCCGTGCCAGGCCGTCCAAAATCTCCACTCGAAAACCCGCTTTTTCGATGTGGGCGGATGCGATTTCGGCGTCCCCGTACCGGGGATAATCGCTGACGAACAGGCCGTCCCCCTGATCCCGGCGGAGAAACCCCTTGGGGATCAGCGGGCGCAGGGTTTGCCGCCAGGGGTCCAGGGCGTTCACGGTTTGCCCGCCGGGCAGAAGCGGATGCGCAGCTCGTGCATGGCGGCAAACTTGCCCTGTAAATCCAATTGGTACGTCAGGTCCACCTGCCCCGCCAGGCCGTTTTCCACATTGTATTTCACATGCGTGGGAAACACGCCCATGCTCAGGTCGCCAAAGGGCGTGCGGTAGGCACCTTCGTAGCGGTGGCCCTGCTCAAATACCATGCTGGTGCCGTAGGGCCCCGTGCGCTGCATGGTCACCACACCCTTGCCCATGGTCAGGATCACGTCGCTGCTCTCGTTGTCCGGCTGGGTTTCCGTGTAATCGATGCGCCAAAGGTCCTTTTCGCCGGACAGGGTGCCCGTGGTCAGCAGCCGCACGGAATCCGAAGGATCGTCGTCGTCGTGGGTCCAGCCCATGACGGATAAAAGTACTTGCTGGTTTTTCTTCATGCTGTATAATCCTCCGGATTTAGTATACCAGATTTGAGGGTGGGATGCAAGAAAACCTTGCAGGAATCCGGGCGGCGGATTATAATTGGTAAAAATGAAGCAGGGAAGGGGGCGGTGGCATGAGTATTTGCGGCGTGATCGCGGAATACGATCCGTTTCACAAAGGGCACGAGCGGCATTTGCGTTTGGCCCGGGAAAAGACGGGGGCGGATCACATCGTATGCGTCATGAGCGGCAGCTTCACCCAGCGGGGCCTGCCTGCCCTGCTGCCCGCGTCCGTCCGGGCGGAAATGGCCCTGCGATGCGGGACGGATATCGTGCTGCAATTGCCCTACGCCTTTTCCGTGCGGGAGGCGGAGTTTTTCGCCTTGGGCGGAGTGCATATTCTGAACGCTTTAGGATGCGTTACTCATTTGAGCTTTGGGACCGAAACGGACGGCCTTTCCCTGCTGCAAAGCGCCGCCGCCCTGCTGGAGCATCCGGACGAAAAGCTGAATGAAGCCATCCAGCAAGGATTGAACCGAGGCCTTTCCTATGCCGCCGCCCAGGGACGGGCCGTGGCCCAAAGGCTGAACATTGACGAAAAAACGCTGAACGCTCCCAATACCGCCCTGGCCCTTTCCTATCTGCGGGCGCTCCGGCGGCTGAACAGTCCCATCCTGCCCGTGCCTGTACTCCGGCAGCAGGATTACCACGCCGCCGAGCTGGACCCCTGGCCCTCCGCCTCCGCTGTGCGCGGGGCCATCCTGCGGGGGGATTGGGCTGGGATCGAAAAGGCCGTGCCGGAAGCCGCTTTGCCCGTCCTGCGCCGGGGCGTGCTGGCGGGCCTCTGCCCCCCGGACGGGCTGGACGCTATTCTGCGGTCTACGTTACTGTATTCTGCTCCGGATGAAATCGCCCAATGGCCCGGCGTCGCCGAAGGACTGGAGCAGCGCGTCCTGAAAGCGGCGGAAACTGCCGTCAGCCGGGAATCGCTCATCGCCGCCGTCAAGACCCGGCGCTATACCTATGGCCGCATTAGTCGCGCCCTGTGCCATGGCATGATGGGCGTGAAAAGGACCGATCTGCCCGATTTGCCCGATCATGCCCGCATTTTAGGCTTCCGGGAAAGTGCCCGGCCATTGCTTCGGAAGATGCAGAAAAGCGGCTTTCCCCTGCTCACCCGCCCCGCCCGGGAAGAAGCCGCCGCCCTGGATATCCGGGCGGACGAGCTCTGGGCTATTGGCGCGGGGATGGCAAGAGGGGAAACCTATCGGACGAAACCGATTATCATTTGAACCAAAGCGAGGTTATTTTATGCGCGAAATCTCCGTTCAGCAATTATCCGATACAGTGCGGGAGCTGTATTTGACCGCCAATTATCAAATCGGGCGGGACATTGAAACTGCCGTGGAACAGGCAGAGAAAAAAGAGAAATCTCCCATCGGGCAATCCGTGCTGTGCCAGCTCCGCGAAAACTACCAAATCGCCCGGAAAGAAAACGTCGCCATCTGCCAGGACACCGGCATGGCGATCCTGTTCATGGACATTGGGCAGGAAGTGCACTTCACTGGCGGGGATTTTGAAGCAGCGGTGCAAGACGGCGTGCGCCGGGCCTACCGGGACGGGTACTTGCGCAAATCCATTGTGAACGACCCGGTCTTTGACCGAAAAAATACCGGCGACAACACTCCCGCCGTGCTGCATCTGCGCATCGTGCCGGGGGACAGGGTGCATATTTTGGCCGTCGCCAAAGGCTTCGGCAGCGAAAATATGAGCGCCGTGAAAATGTGCACCCCCTCCGAAGGCGAAGCGGGCATCCGGGATTTTATCATCGATACCGCCCGGAAAGCGGGCCCTAACCCCTGCCCGCCCATGATCATCGGCGTGGGCATTGGCGGCTCCTTTGAAACCGCCGCCCTCATGGCCAAGCGCATGACCGCCCGCCCCGTGGGCACCCACAACCCCGATCCCCGCTACGCCAAGCTGGAACAGGACGCCCTAAACGCCATCAACCGCTTGGGCATCGGCCCCGCCGGTATCGGCGGAAGTACCACCGCCCTCTGCGTGAACATCGATTACGCCCCTACCCACATCGCCAGCATGCCCGTGGCCGTCAACATCTGCTGTCACGCCGCCCGGCATGCCGAGGGGGGGATTTAGGCAAGGTTTTGCAGGGGGAAGGGAACTTTTCTGAAGAAAAGGTTCCCTTCCCCCTGCACCCCCATCCTTCAAAAGACTTTTTCTCTTTTATTGTTAAGGAGGTTCTCATGGCTGAAAGGCATTTAACGCTGCCGCTATCTGTTGAGGATGTGCAATCCCTGCGCGCCGGGGACGTGGTATATCTCACCGGCCCCATGCTTACGGGCCGGGACGCGGCTCACAAGCGGCTGATCCAGTTATTGGACGAGGGCAAACCCCTGCCCGTGGACATTCGGGGCCAGGCCATTTATTATGTAGGCCCCGCCCCCGCCTCTCCCGGCCATGCCGTCGGCTCCGCCGGCCCCACTACCAGCTATCGCATGGACGCCTACACCCCCCGGCTGCTTCAATTGGGCCTCAACTGCATGATCGGAAAAGGACGGCGCTCCGACGCCGTGCGCAAGGCCATGCAGGAATACGGCGCGGTATACTTGGGGGCGGTTGGCGGCGCGGCTGCGCTCATTGCCCGCGGCATCCTTTCCTCCGAGGTGCTGGCTTACCCTGATTTGGGCACCGAAGCCATTCATCGCTTTACGGTAAAGGACTTTCCCGCCATCGTCCTCATGGACGCCCACGGCGGCAATCTCTACGAATCCGGCCCCGAACAATACAGACAGGAGGAAGCTTAAATGCGTATTCTGTTCATCCGTCACGGCCAGCCCAACTATGAAAAGGACTGCTTGACCGACATCGGTCTGCGCCAGGCTCAGGACACCGCCCTGCGCTTACAGGACGAGGGCATTGAAGCCGTTTATTCCTCTCCCTTCGGCCGGGCCAAGGAAACCGCGGAGTGTACTGCCGACGCCTTGGGCCTGCCCGTGCAGGTGCTGCCCTTCATGCGGGAGCTGTACTGGGGCAACAACGAGGGAAAGCCCGTTTTCATGCACGGCCACCCCTGGGAAACGGCCAACGAGCTCATGCGCCGGGGCTATGACCTGACCGATCCCCATTGGGCCAGCCACCCAATATATGAAAACAATGTGGTGGTAGAGGACGCCGCCCGGGTGGGCCGGGAAATCGACCGCTGGATGGCCTCTTTAGGCTATGAACACGACGGGCATTATTACCGTTGCGCCCGGGCCGATCATCCCGGCACGATAGCCCTGTTCAGCCACGGCGGTTCCTCCGTGGCGGCCCTGTCCCGCGTTTTCAACCTCACCTTCCCCTACCTGTGCGCCACCATGCACGAGCCCTTCTGCGGCATCACCGTGGCCCGGTTCTCCGACGAACTGAACGAACCGGCCCTGCCCTGCTTGGAACTTGCCAACGATGGGCGGCACGTGCCCTACGGCCAGGGCGGCTGATTATCCAACAGGACCGAAACATACGAAAAACCAGCTGCCCGCGCTTTGGACCGCTGGTTTTTTCGGGGGAAACGCGCCGCCGTTTCTCATCTGGACGGCCTTTCCACCTGTATGGAAACTTGGGAAACGGGGGAAACGGAAAGCAGGAACCGGGGCCAGTCCAGCGTCCCGGGGTCCGGGAGCTGGTCCGGGTCCTGGATCATATATTCCATCAGCTCCAGCCCGTCTTTTCGCAGCACGCCCACGGCGGCCAGATAGCTGTTCCCGGCGGATATGCCCTCCGACTGCACCGCCGCGTCCAGGACCGCGTCGGCAAAAACCAATTCATCCTTCCGCACGCAGAAGCGGAAGAACTCGTAGCCCGTGGTCTGGCCGTTCAGGGTATCGGTGAAAACCGCCGTTCCGCCGGACAGGTCTGCCGAAACGTCATAGGTCCGCTCCCGGTCAAACAGTCCGCCGCCGGTCACGGCGTAATCCCCGGTCAGCTGGCTGTCCAGAGGCGTTTCGTCGGCGGGGTCCGGGGTGGCGTCGCTCTGGGTATACTGGTCCATGGCGTCCCAGGCCGTCGCTTCATACGTATAATTGCCTGTTTCGTGCCAGGTGAAGCGCCAGCGGTCCGCTTGCGCTTCGGCCCCCGCCGCCTCCGCGTCCAGCGCCATTTGGTTCAGGATATCGCCGGGAATGGTATAGGCCAGGCTTTCGCCGCTTTTCCGGGCCGCCTGGGCCAGCGTTTCCGCGTAGGGCTCCATAAGCGCCCGCACGCTGTCCGCCAGTTCTCCCTGGGCCTGGGTCAGCACCGAGCCGCCTGGCTCCGGCCCGGCGTCCGGCCCGGCGGTGGGGGAGGCGGTTTCCTTCTGTTCCCCGCAGCCGCTCAGCGCCAGCGCGGCGGTCAGGAGCAGGATCAGCATGCCCTTCCTTTTTCCCATGGCGAAAGCCCCCTTTTGGATGCGTTCATTTGATAGTATTATACTATATCCCGTCCCCGGCTTCAAGCGGATGCGTTCGACAAAAAAGGCTGCCTCCTGAGAGACAGCCCCTTGTTTTATGGCCTGCGATTCAGCTTATTCGGCGGCAGGCGCGCGGAAACTGATCTGGGTGGCGCCGGTCATGCCGTCGGCGGACAGCAGATAAATGGGAGCCACTTCGATGTGCAGGGTGGCGAACTGGCCTTCATAGCCGCCTTCGGTTTTGAAGTACAGGGTCATGCTGTACCCAGCTTCCTTTTCTTCGGGGGTGATGGTGCGGGTGATCACCCAGCAGGCGTCGGCGGCAAAGCCGTTCACGGCGTAGTTCACGCCCTTTTCGCCGGTCAGGTTGTCGATCAGGTACAGCTCGGTGACGGTTTCGCCGGTGGTGTTGTAGACGGTGTAGGTGCCGGTGAGGTTCAGCGCGGCCTTGGCGGCGGCTAAGATGCCCTGCAGGTAGCCCCAGGTGTCGGCGGTGGTGGCGCCCGCGACGGCGTCGATGGCTTCGGCCTTGGTTTCGGCGGTGTAGCCGTTCACAAAGGCTTCCAGCTCGGCGATGGTTTTGCCGGTGGCGAAGGCTTCGATGGCGTCATAGTTGGCGGCGATCTGCACGGTGGAACCGGCGCGCTGCATGTTCAGGCTGTACAGCTCGTTGTTCACGCGCTTGGAGCCCAGCACCCGGCCTTCGGGATAGCTGTCGCCGAAGGAAGCGTCGCTGTTGGGCACGCCGATAGCGGCCAGGTCTTCACGGTCGCCGATGAACTGGAATTCGTCGATCTTGGCGGCAACGATCACGTCATCCTGCACAGCGGCGGTGATCACAGCAAAGCAGCCCGTGCCATGGGCGGCATAGTCCACCTGGCCCAGCTTGATTTCGCCTTCGGCGAAAGCGGAGGCGGCGGAGAGCAGCAGCATAGCGGCCAACAGAATGGCTAACAGTTTCTTCATAAGAAATTCCCTCCTGTGTAATTTTGCAGGCTTTTGCCCGTTTAGTTTCATTATACAGGAGAACACAATAAATACAAGCGGAAGATTATGGCAAAAAATGGACGTTAATCTTGCTTATCTGGTTATTATTCTCCCCAATTTACCACAATGTCTCCCCTTGCCATACGCGCCGTTTGGATTTACAATAAACAGGAATCAACACGTCCTGGGGGCGAAAGACATGAACGAACAGGTATCCATGCTGCAAGGGGAGCAGTTCCAGCCCCTGGCGGCGCGGCTTAGGCCGGAAACGCTGGATGAAATCATCGGGCAAAAGCATTTATTGGGGCCGGGGAAGGTGCTGCGCCGCATCGTGGAGGGGGATCAGGTATCCTCCATGATCTTCTGGGGGCCGCCGGGGGTGGGCAAAACCACCCTGGCCCACGTGATCGCCAACCAGACCAGGGCCTCCTTTATCAATTTTTCCGCCGTCACCAGCGGCATCAAGGAGATCCGCGAGGTGATGCAGCGGGCGGACAAAAACCTGGTGTACGGGGAGCGCACCATCGTGTTCGTGGACGAAATCCACCGCTTCAACAAAGCCCAGCAGGACGCTTTTCTGCCTTTCGTGGAAAAGGGCAGCATCATCCTGATCGGGGCCACCACGGAAAACCCCTCCTTCGAGGTCAACGGCGCTTTGCTCTCCCGATGCCGGGTGTTCGTGCTGAAAGCGCTGACGGAGGAGGAAATCGCCCAGCTTTTACGCCGTGCTTTAGACAGCCCGAAAGGTTTCGGGCGGCAGCGGGTGAACATGGCGGACGAAACCCTGTCCATGATCGCCCGCTTCGCCAACGGCGACGCCAGGGCCGCCCTGTCCACCTTAGAAATGGCGGTGCTCAACGGGCAGATGGAAAACGGGGCCACCACCGTGACCCCGGAAATCGTGGAGCAGTGCACCCAGCGCAAATCCCTGCTGTACGATAAAAACGGCGAAGAACACTATAATCTGATTTCCGCCCTGCATAAATCCATGCGCAATTCCGACCCGGACGCGGCGGTGTACTGGCTGGCCCGGATGTTAGAAGCTGGGGAGGACCCGCTATACGTGGCCCGGCGGGTGATCCGCTTCGCCAGCGAGGACGTGGGCCTGGCTGATCCCCGTGCCTTAGAGCTGGCGGTGGCCGCCTATCAGGCGTGCCACATGATCGGCATGCCGGAATGCAGCGTGCATCTGACCCAGGCCGTGGTATACCTTTCTTTGGCTCCCAAATCCAACGCCCTGTACGTAGCCTACGAAACCGCCAAGCAGGACGCCCTGGCCCAGCTGGCCGAACCGGTGCCCCTGCACATCCGCAACGGGGTCACGTCCCTCATGCAGCAATTGGGCTACGGCAAGGGCTACCAGTACGCCCACGACACGGCGGAAAAACTCACCGACATGCGCTGCCTGCCCGATTCCCTGCTGGGGAAGGAATATTACCTGCCCACCGATCAGGGCCTGGAATACAAATTCAAGGAACGGTTGGAACAGATCAAAAAGTGGAAAGGGGAACGGGAAAACGCCGGGGAGTAATATTTATTGCGCGCCACACGTTCCATTCACGCGCCGGGAGCCAGCGGGATGCTGACCCGGCGCGTTTTCGGTGTTATCAAGATTCCATCGTCCCCGCTGCCGACCTTGCCGATGAAACGGTAGGAGATGCCGGGCCGCATCACGGTTTCGCCGTCAATGACTTCCTTCTCATGCACGACTACTTTCCCGATCAGCGTGTGCAGGAGTTCTTCTGTCAGTTCTGTGATGTCGGTATAAAGGACGCGGCGAAAGCATGTCGGATGATCCGCGGTACGACCCTGTGAGGATTATGGAAACTGTATTCGATGACCTGGCAAATTTCAAAGGCAGTCCTTCCGAAAAAGCCGTCATGATTTTCTGTACAGCTCCGTTGGTTCGATAGGTTATTTCGCATTCTTGAGCGGCACCCGAATCGTGACTTTGGTCCCGCCCATTTCACGCGATGTGATTTCCAGGGTGCCGCCGCACATCATTTTCAGGCGCTCTCGGATATTCGCCAGCGCAATATGCGGCTCGCGGTCATCAACTGGCACAAAGCCGGGGCCGGTATCCTCTACGATGATTTCGCTGTGGGTTTTTGTCTCCCGGGTCAATATGGAGAGATAAAGCGGCTCCAGGTCGGGGCTGACGCCATGCACGATGGCGTTTTCCACAATAGGCTGCAGGGTCAGCGGGGGAACGCGGAACGATGTCCAGGGCGTATCCAATTCTATATACAGCTTATCCTCGTGCCGCACCTTTTCCACCGCGAGATATGCCCGCGTGTGTTCCAGCTCCTCCGCGAAGGGGATCGTGTCCTCCTTGGCGATGGCGGTAAAGTTGTCCCGAAGATACGTGGTGAAATCCAGGGTGACCTGCCGCGCCTTTTCGGCGTCCAGGGCGATCAGGTAGTAGATGCTCATCATGGTGTTGCAGATAAAATGCGGGCGCATCTGGAGCACATTGATGCTGGCGCGCTGCCTGGCGTTTTCCTCGGCCTGCCGAATCGAATGTTCCACCTGATCGTACAGGAAAAAGACGAACATGAAAAGCACAGCCAACGCTGTGCCGAATACGATCAGCAGCAGGCCGAAGAAAAACATCTGTATCAGCATGCAGACCAGCGGCACCACAAAGTAAATGAGAAAAGCGGCCCGCTGCCGGTGCGTAAGCGCGGAACGGAAGCGCCACAGGCCAATCAGATTCGCTACCATCAGCAGAACGGGCGGGATCAGGAGCAGCGGATACCACGGTCCGCGGTGATAGACGTTGTCCGGCGTGAAATAGTATATCCAGGTGGTAAACTGCGTGACAACCAGCAGCGCAAAGTACACCGCCCACAGGATGGCAACCACCGCGAACAGCGGGCTGTGCCGCCAGTCCTTCCCGGCGCAGCGATGCAGATATACTGTGATGGCCGGGATCAGAAGGGACGAGAACAGGGAATTTGAAAACAGTGAGATCTGTGATAGGACCGCCGTATCGGCAAGCTCGTTGATCACAGCCGAAGATGTATATCCTACCAGTAAAAGGAAAAAGACCAGAAAAGAAGTGCGGCCCTCCCGAACCGTCTTGCGAAGAAAAATCACCAGAATCAAGCCCAGCACGGAGATGATAAACGCGCTGATCACGATGACAAAATTGGCAAAGCTTATACCGTTCATCATCATACGCCGCCCCTTCTCATCGGATATCGCAGCTCTGCCAGGACTCTCCGCACCGCATCCGCAGTGATGGGCTTGAGCAGATAGCCGCACGCGCCGGTAGCCCAGGCGTCAAAGGAATACTCCCGGTACGCCGTGAGATAGACGACATTGGTATGGGGATTGACTGCCAAAAGCTCCCGGCAGACGTTCAAGCCGCTGACCCGCCCCATCTTGATATCCAGGAACGCGAGCGAAACGGGGTTGGCCTTCGCGTACGCCACGGCTTCGGCCGGTATCGTAAAAGCGGCGATTTCCGCGTCAGGAATGGCTTTTTCCAGGATGGGGACGCTGCCCCGCAAAATGATGTTCTCGTCGTCTACTATCATGACGACAGGCCGGGCGGCAGACTTCTCCGAAGCGTGCAGGAGCTCGGCGATATTCACGCCTAAACAGTCGGAGAGCAGAGCGATCATGACTGCGTCGGGTACGCGGTCGCCCGTCTCCCATTTCGTAACGGTGGATCGATCGACGTGCAGCGCGTCGGCAAGCCGCTGTTGTGAATAGCCCTTCTCTATCCTCAATCGCCGCAGCGCTTCTGAAAAAGGTAGAATCATGTACCAATACTCCCCATGATATATTCTGTAAACATCATACCCATTATCAGGCAAAATCGCAAGATCTATGGTCTTTTTTTTATGTGGCATTCCGCCACGTCCCCTTGATGTCTTTGTCAGGTTTTCACTATAATATAAAAGAAGCAGTATGTCCTAAGCGGTTTTTATAAGCCGGAGACTGCTGCCATTCCTTGTACAAAGTAAGCGGAGAAAGCAATCTTGTACGAGAGGAGGATGATTGTGGCAGACTGGATTATCATTGTAGATGACAACGCGGCAGATTTGCAAATGGCCGAAAGCGCGCTTAAGAACATCGGTATAAGTACCACCGTACTGAAGACGGGCCGGGAATTGCTTGATTATCTCCAGCAGAGCACCTCTGTTCCTGATCTGCTGTTGATCAATATTTTCATGCGGGATATGGATGGCTTTGAAACCCTGAAGGCCGTGCGCCATCTGAAAGACGGCAGAGCCGATATCCCCGTCATTTTCTTATCGACCGATGAAAAGCAAGCGTCAGAAACCAACGGATTGCGGCTGGGGGCTATCGATTATATCCACAAGCCCATCAATCCCGACATATTGACACGCAGGGTTCAAAACGCCCTCCAAACGCAGAAAAAACTGGTGCAGCTTGAAAAAAACGCCATGATCGACCGGATGACAGGTTTTCTGAACAAGGGTACCGTCGAAGAACGCATGGAAGCCATTTGTCAGGTGGAGACGGGATTTCTGTGCGTTTTGGATCTTGATTCTTTCAAGCTCTTCAACGATATATACGGACACGACATTGGCGATCGGGTCATCGTCATGTTCTCAGACCTGTTGAAAAACAATATGCGCAGCGAGGACATATGCGGCCGAATCGGCGGAGACGAATTTTTGCTGTTCGCGAAAAACATGCGGACAGAGAACGAACTGCGGCATTTTACCGAGCGAATCAATCGGGATTACCTCAAAATGATGAATCAGCTTTTTGAGGACAGCCTTAAATTCCCCACCGGCGTCTCCATCGGCGCTGCCGCGGTACCCGTTCACGGGCGGACATACCGAGAGCTGTTTCATCTGGCGGATCAGGCGCTGGGCATCGTGAAACAGACCGGAAAAGGCGGATGCGCCCTGAGCGGCAGCCCGCAGGTCGATACGCCTGATCCTTCCGATAAGCTGAATCTTGAAACCATCACCAAGATTCTTGAAGAAAGATGCATATCCCCAAACGCCATGTGGATGGGCAGAGAAGCCTTCATCAACATCTACCGGTATATGATGCGCTATATGGAGCGATACAAAGGCGTCGCCTATCGGGTTTTGTTCACCGTAACGCCTTGCGAGCGTATGATCGACAGCGAACAGCACATCATGATCACAAAGGAATTCAGGCGGTTGATACAAAAATCGCTGAGGAACAGTGACGTCATGGTCGAGGTCAGCAACACCCAAATCTTCCTTTTGCTGCCGGAAACACACAAAACGGGAGTCCAGGTCGTCATCGACCGGCTGATAAACAATTGGAACCTTTCGCAATACCATAACAAGGCGACGATAAGCTGGGAAGCGGGTCCGGTTCATTTGGCAGGTCATGAATCATCCGAGTCTCAGAATGGTGCGCAAACGCACGATTCATAATCTTCCGAGACCAGCGTTTCCGCAAAGACAATTGAAAGAAGGATCGTATCTTGCAATCGTTAAAGACAAAAATCACAGCGATGACCATCGGCGCGATCATCATCACCATGATCATTGCCGCCGCTTTCGGTGTTGTTGCGATTCGGCGGTTGGGAATGAGCGATGCGGAGCAGATGCTTCGGATGCTGTGCGAAGCCGGTGAAAAAAACCTGGATGATTTATTCGGGAATCTGGAGCAGAATGTTCTGATCGTCTCTTCCTATGTGGAATCCGATTTGGACGGAGTCAGCGATGAAGAACTTCAGAAGCACCTTGACCGCGTCAGCGACGTTTTCAAAAGGATCCTGGTGAAAGCAAACGGCATTGTGACTTACTATTATCGTATAGACCCTGCCGTTTCATCTTCCGCTAAAGGCTTTTGGTTCGTCAATGTCGACGGGGAAGGCTTTACGCCGCATGAGGTGACGGATATTACCCAATACAATACAGAGGACACTTCGCGGCTCGTCTGGTTCACGGTACCCAAGGCGACCGGACAACCCGTATGGCTCAAGCCGTATATCACGGACAATCTGGATGTGCGCGTGATTTCTTATAATGTTCCGGTTTATTTCGGCGAACAATTCGTGGGCGTGATCGGGATCGAGCTGGATTATTCCGCCATGGCGGCTCAGGTCAATAACATCTCCTTGTATGAAAGCGGGTACGCCTTCATAACGGACGCGGATGGCGTAATCGTTTATCATCCGCATATGAGTATCCCGGAACTGGAAGCCAAGGAAAAAGCCCCGGATGGAATCGTCAGTTCAGATTCCATCGTCCGTTACAATTATAAGGGCACGGAAAAACTGGCTTTCCGGCTGCCTCTGATCAATGGGGACCTGCTGACGGTTTCCGCTCCGCTGTCGGAGATCAATGCCAGCTGGCACAAGTGGATCGCCGTGATCGTTATCGCGTTTCTCGCCCTGCTGCTTGTGTTCATCCTCCTCATCAGGAGGTTTTCCGAACGGATCACAAAGCCCCTCCAAAAGCTCACGGAGGCTGCGGAGCAGATCGATGAAGGCAACTACGACTGCACGCTTGACTATGAAGGAAAGGACGAGATCGGCGCTCTAACAAACACCTTTCGCCGCGTGACGGAGAACCTGAAAAAAAACATTTCGCGCCTCAACGATCTCGCCTTTGCCGATGCGCTGACCTCCCTGCACAACAGGGGCGCGTTCGATATTATGGTCAGAGATATGCAGATGCAGATCGACCAGCCTGAAGGTCCGCCGGCATTCGCTGTGTGCATGTTTGATTGCAATAACCTCAAGCAGATCAATGACGAGTATGGGCATGACAAGGGAGATATTTATCTGAAAGAGACCGCCCGGATCATATGTGATGTATTTGAACACAGCCCTGTATTCCGCATCGGCGGGGATGAATTTATCGCTATACTTCAGAACCGTGACTATGAAAACCGTGAGGCGCTTCTGCGTCTTTTCGATGAAAAGTGTTCCGAAAAGCGTGAAACGGAAATGGACCCATGGAAAAAGGTGAACATTTCCCGTGGCTTGGCAGACTACGAGCCGCAGGAGGACAAATTGATTGACGATGTGGTACGCCATGCGGACAGAGCTATGTATGAAAACAAGCGGAGCATGAAACGTCGGCAGATAGAGGGAACGGAATCCGAGGCTTAGTTTAATTCTTCCCCTATTACCTCAGCATTGCAGATTGCTTTTCGTCTTCCTCTCGACAGCCAGATCATTTCTGAAAAATCAATGAAAAAAATATCTCAATCTCGGAAAATAAGTGAATATTACGCATTAACAGAAGTGGCTCAATCCCTTATTTCTCAACGGGTTGAGCCACTTTTGCTGTCAA
>JAFXSH010000008.1 GCA_017525805.1 Clostridia bacterium
TGCTGGAGCCGTTCCGGGTCTTGGCGCTGGTGGGGTTGCCCTTGCTGTCATAACTGTATTCCTGCCAGATGCTCAGCGGGGATTTGCTGGTGCGCAGCAGGTGCTTCTTCTTCTCCGCGTCGCTGCTGCCCCAGGTCTGGGTGTACTGCGCGGAGGACGGACGGCCCGGCTGCCGGTAAGTGAGCATGTTGTTGAAGGAATCGTAGGTGGCATAGCTCTGCAGCGCCGCCAGATTCTTTACGCTCGTCACATTGCCGCTGCTGTCGTAAGCGAAGGTCTTGCCGAATTCTTCCCTGTGCAGGAACAGGTTGCTGAACTGCGCTTCATTCAGATTATTCCGGTACGTCAGGATGATCCTGACATCCGAATAGTTCACCGGCATAACGACGGGAATCGCTGCGAAATGCCAGCCGGACCATTCGTCGCTCCAGCGAACCTTCCCCGCGCTGACGTAGTTGCCGCTGCTGGTAGCTCTGGCGAGCACTTCCATCTGGTACAGGCAGGGCACGCCTGTGGCCGTATCAAACCGGGGACGGGAATAGTTGGCGCTCCAGCCGCCCGCTACATACGTGTCGCCCGCATTGCCCATGCAGGAGAAGTACTGGTAGAAATACTTGTCCTTGCCCGGAGCGCCCTTCAGCCGCAGCACGTTGCCCGTCAGTTCCGTGGGCCGGCCACTGATGACAGCGCTGCCGCTTACCAGGCAGTCGTCCGCCGCCACGTTTTCGGTGCCCGCGGACCAGCCGGTGGGCACGCCGGAAGAATTCATGGTAAACGCGCCGTTCTGCATCAGGTTGTAACGGTTCGCCACAGGGCCGTCTTCCACCTGCGCGGCGTCTACCCATACGCTGCCGCTGCCGCCCACAGCCATCATCCGAATGGTCACAGTCGTGGAGGTAGAATTGGAAGGGACTGTAAACGGTACGAAAATGCGGTCCCAGCGGTCAGTGGATACTGCCGTGGCGCTTTCCGCGTATACCGTCGTGCCGGAACTGTTCTTGTACTCAGCCCGAATTTGAACAGAGGACGAACCGGCAGTTTTGTAATAGCAGGAGAAGGTGTACGTTTTGTTCTTTGCCAGGGTCACGTTCTGGTATACGGTCACTTGCCCGCTGGCGTTGGTCTTGCTCAGCTTATAGGCGCGGCCGCCCGCGTAGATTTCATCGCTGTTATAGGCCCCGCTGCCGGTAGCGCCGTTCAGGTTCTGGGAAGTCCAGTCTGTGTTGACGGACAGGAAATTGTGGTTCTTCAGGTAGTTGTTTACCGCCCGCTGCATCTTGGACGTGTATTCCGGATGGTTCAGCGGCATGGACGCAGAATACCCCGCAAAGCATCCGTAGCCCAGTCCGTCGTTCACAGAAACCACATTCCCCGCGTCATTGAAATGATACACCAACGTCTTGCCTTCCGTCAAGGCGCTCCCATTGGGAATCATCTCCGTCACGGTGGTGCGGCAATCCCCGTATTCATACTTCCTGCCGCCGCATACCGCACTGTTCTTGTCCTTGTACGTTACCAGTGTGACCCGGTACGGCGCTTGGCTGGTATAGGTGAATTCCAGGGAACTGTTGTCATGGTTGGTCATTTTGTTCAGCAAGCCGGTAGAGGAATCGTAGGCGTACTGAACATACTTGCCGTCCTCATGGGTGATCTTGGTGAGCTTATTGCTGGTCAGAACGGAGGTTACCGCGTTCATGCCGGGAGCGGTAATGCTGGTCGCGGTCAGCGTGGTGGTGCGGTTCGCGCCATCCTTGATCGCGGTGGTCAGGCGGCTGCTGTTGTGGGTGAAGGTGATGGTATTACCCTGGGCGTCCGCCATGGTCTTGATCATTTTTACGTTGCTGTAGTTGTTATTGAACTCAACCGTAGGCTTATCGAAGGTCATGGTGTTGTCGCCCTTGTCCGTGATGGTGGCGGTGGAGCCGGAGAAGGTCAGCTTCAGGGACAGGCCGGACAGATCGTTCCAGGAACCGGAGGTCTGCTTGAAGTGATGGCGGGTTCCGTCTCCGTCCATATATACATAGTGCAGGACGGAGCCGATCGTCTCTTGATGAAGCGTCTGCTGGGAAGAATACTTCCAGCCATAGCCCGCGCCGAAGGGGTTCACATCCCGGTAGCAGCTGTTATAGTACCGGGTAACGGAGAAGGGCATAAGGCTGCCGTTCATATTGGTATCCTGATGGGCTACCACCAGATTGCCGTTGAACAGGCCCACATAGGCGGTGCCCGCCCTGCCGCAGCCGTGGCTTTCCTGTGCCAGATATCCTTCCAGACCGGCCAGGCTGACGTAGGTGATGGTCACGTAGGGCTTATCATATACCGCGCCCATAGCGCCCAACTGCACCAGCCCGCTTTCGAGGATTTCAAGCCGCAGGCCGTTGTTCGTTCCGGAATACCATTTCCGTACCTGGTTGGCAATATTGAAATCGAGAGTAGACCCTGCCACTCCCGCGTTGTCATATTCCAGATACTTGTCTCCCACGTTGACAGTGCCGTTGGTTGCCATGGTGTAGGTAATGGTTGAGGCGTTCCAGTCATTCAGTACTTCCCGCAGATAAACATGTCTGTCGTCATTATTGGACGTAGACTTCATCGTCAGGGTAGCGGCTGTAACATAATAGGAAGAATCGATCACAGGAAGCGCATTGGGTTCAAAGCGCAGGAAAGTATAGCACTCGCCTAAGCTGTAGTGATTATGCGCGATTTTGGTAGTCTCCTGGGTATTGACGGGATAGCTGGTTGATGGGTTGGCGGAACTCACATAAGCCATGGAAGCGGCGTCGGAGGTGCGGCCGGTTTCCACAACTGGGTCGAGGGAAATGGGGAAGGACGCATGGGCGGCATAGGCCGCATCCAGAGATACGATCCAGGCCCAGTATCCCCGATCCAATTCTTTCAGGTCAACATGGGCGCTGCCGGGAATGGGATCCCCCTGTTCGTCCACGGCGAAGGGGGCGGGAAGACGGAAAATCATCTCATCTCCATCCAAAGCCAGCACATCGCCGTTTTCTTTCTGCACCAGACGCATGCCGGGCGCGTGAAGATGGAATTCGACAGGACGCACAGCCTGTTGGTTCTTGAATACCAGGGTATCCTTGAAACGATTCGGCCGGATGCGGGCGAGCATGTCCACACCGGGCAGCAGTTCCTGATACTTCACGGCGCTTTCCAGATGGATCTTTTCGTCCTGACGGGGAATATCGCTCTTTTTTTCGGGCTTGATCTCCTCCGGGCAGACAGGCGCAGCGTCCGGCAGAGACCAGGACAGGGTATGGTTTTCCTGACTCAGCGTTACGCAGCCGCCAGGGGAGAAACGGACGGACAGGTCGGGAGAGGTATTCTCATACGCATCCCCCTTCTGAACCAGGGTATGGTCGATTTCCTCCCACTCGCCCTGCGCGTTCTGAATGTGCACAGGTTCCGGATACAGCACGGCTTGATAGTGTCCGTCGCCCAGGTCGTACAGCTTGCCAACGTCGGTGCGCTTCTCTTTCATTTCCCGTCCAGGCAGCGCGTCGATCTCTTCCCGGCTCAGCATATGAGCAAAGATTTCAGGGCCTTTCTTCTCTTTCGTCTCCATTGCTTTCTCTCCTTTACGTTTGACTGAAGTTGAATTCTATAGAAAATCGACTTTTAGATTAGTTCTGCATTGGAATCACATTCTTTCAAAATGCAATTGCAATCATTAATCTGCCATTATGACAGCTTTTCTTTCTCCGTACTTTGAGACAGAAGGGTTTACTGGACTATAAGAAGATAGAGAATGTATCTGCCTCACCGCTTGCAATGATGAAGCTTGAAACTCCTTAATAGCAATTTCAAGAAGGATTCCTTCTTCTGTTGCTTTCTGGCAAAGATAACCTTCAATGCTTATTCGCACCCCAGGCTTTACTAACTCCAGTATTCGATAAGCGATTCCTCGCCATGCACTAAGAGGGTATCTCTCCCGCTTTTCTTTACCTGAAGTGTTGAAATGCGTAACTGTTAATTCCAAAGTAACATGAGGAATCTCGTTCTCTTTAGAAACCATTATTGGGGCTTTTTCCACGATTCCAGACAGAAATACATGATTCATACTTTCCCTCTTTTCTTATTAGTTATAGAAACCATGTGCGTCAGAAACAATTGCCTCCTCTCTGTTGAATATAAAAAGAAATAAGCCGATGTTCCCATCGACTTCTTCATGAGTATCATAACATAATATATAGGAGTATGTAAAGCATCATCTTGTCCCAATTCATTCTGTTTTGTTGCAAAACTATAAATCAATTCACGCTAATCAAGCAAATGCTTTTCGATTAATGGAGCATATATCACAATCTATAAACTTTGATTTTCCTTTTCTCATTAATACTGTCGACATAATCGAAAAAAGGTTCACAATTATCAACAATTAAGTAATCGCTGCAGTAAGATAAAAAAACAAGAGCGTCCTCGATAGGAAAAGGGCAGGGAATGAAAAAATCCGCTTCATCCAGTAATCGCAGTAGTTTGTTCTGGGTTAAGCACGGCATATGATTATACCATTGTGCATTTCCTATTATTGCAACCCGTAAATAAGGGTGAATTACCTTGATATTCTGCACGATTTTTTCTATTTGAAATGATATTTCTCCAATTCCACAGAAAGCAACGCATCGGATAAGGTGAATTGAATTAAGGAGGCGATGAAGCGCTCGTTCGGCTTTAGAAAAACCGTGATTTATCCATATGCCGCAAACAATTTCTGTACTGCATAAATCTTCAGTATCTACTTGTATCATGGTGTAATCCCTCCAATTCATCCGGTTTTTCATATTTTAGCATATTTCGCTGAACTTTGCAACTGGTGCTACAAAACAACATAATAATCCAACTTCGTGCCATACTCATAAAGAAGTGAGGTGGCATTCAAGTGGCAGTCTATAGTGATGTGATTAAGGAACTGCGCAGAGATAAGAAGTTGACTCAAAAGCAAGTAGGCGCTTATTTTGGCATTTCAGGCCCGACCTTCTCTCTTTATGAAAATGGGCATCGCCGGATGAGCATTGATATGCTGTCACAATTGGCTGATATCTTAGGTACATCAACAGATTACTTACTTGGACGAACTGATAATCCCAATCCATATCCTCAAAGTAAGAGGTACCGATAAACAAAGAATACAGTAACGGAGATAATGGAAAGCAATCCGTCTTCCATTATTTAACATTGATTCTGTAATAAAAAGGAATAGCGACCCTCTGGCCCTAAAATTATTTGCAAATTCATGCTTTTTTCTTTTTTAATGCAATATAAAAGTTATAGGCTACAAAAGTTGAAATAATGCGATCTTGCATACAAGTTAAAGATTTACGCGGATACGAATGTATACGAGAAATCAGCTGGATCATGTTGTGTATGCATATGAAATTTTAAAAACAGTAGGAGGGTTACTTATGAGAATAGTTTCAATGTCACTTGCTGGTTTTCGTGGTTATAAAAATCAAATTAAAGTATCTTTCGGAAGTCTTACTGCTTTTGTTGGGAAAAATGATATTGGCAAATCTTCTATTTTAGAGGCATTGGATATATTCTTTAATGATGGAAAGACTTGCGGGAAACTTGAAAAAACAGATATCAATAAGTCTTTTCTTCAGGATGGAAATGACGAAATCGTTATATCGGTTGAGTTTTCGGATCTTCCTGAAAGAATTACCATTGATGCAACGGTCGAAACAACACTTTCTGCAGAATACATGTTGAATAATAATGGAAATCTAGAAATTGTAAAAAAATACAAGAACACTGGTTCTCCCAAAGTCTATATTCGTGCCATGCACCCAACAACCCCTTGTTGCGCTAATCTCTTGCAAAAAAAGAATGCAGAATTAAGAGCGATCATTCGAGAAAACAACATTATTTGTGAGAATCAAAATGCAAACGCGCCGATGCGCACTGCGATTTGGAGGCATTATGCTGATGATTTGCAAATTCAGGAAATAGAAATAGAAACAGCAAAAGAGGATGCGAAGGAAATATGGTCGAAATTGAATTCCATGCTTCCAAATTATGCCTTATTCCAATCAGACAGAAAGAATACAGATGGGGACACAGAGATACAAGATCCCTTACAGCTTGCAGTTAAGCAAATCATCAATGATGAAAGGATTAGAAACATTCTTGCTAACGTGGCAACTGAAGTCCGGCAAAAGTTAAAAGAAGTATCGGATAGAACGCTTGCAAAATTAAGGGAAATGGATCCGGCTGTAGCGAACAGCTTAAATCCTGAGATTATATCCCCAGATAAACTAAAATGGGCAGATGTTTTTAAATCGGTATCTATCACTGGTGACGCAGATATCCCAATTAATAAACGAGGGAGTGGAGTAAGGCGGTTAATCCTTCTGAACTTTTTCAGAGCTGAAGCGGAACGTCAGATGACTGAAACACAAGGGAGCGGAATTATCTATGCTATTGAGGAGCCAGAGACTTCACAGCACGCTGCCAATCAAAAGATTCTCATTGAGGCGTTAAAAAGCTTGGCTGATATCATTAGAAATGGATCCGCCACTGCAAGAGAACTATGCGCTCTCTTTGGTGTTGCGGATAGTACCATTCGCCAAGATTTAAATATGTTATCTCAGTATTACCCCATTACACCCATGCGTGGTAATGGCGGAGGCTTTAAGTACTGTGGAAAAAAGCCAATGTTTATGAAACACGCAAATATGCTGATGATTCTTTCTGAGAACATTCAAAAGATGGGTGGAATTGTTGGTTATGATGAGTTACTGATGAAGGATACCATTAGGATCCTTTTAGCAGTTGAAACACATGGTAGCCAAATACATCTATAATACGGCTCGCAACGTATCTTGACAATTTCACATACCATATTACAGGTACATTCTCCTATGGGAAAGAGCGAGAATGACGCTGCGCGAGGATGGCATCAGCCGGAGCGAGAAAAGCTGTTCATTCAGTCTGCCATGGCAAGCAGGCCCGCCATGATCCCTCATAGGAATAATGAGACTTCGTCACAGCCCGCTAATGACTTGGGGGGAGTCCCTGCGGTGCGCGACAGCTTTGGGAAAGCATCGGCACGGCGGGGCTATGTTGCGGCAAAGCTGACCGCAGCCTGTAATATGCCCAGGCGCAGCAATGGGCCAGCCGGGGAGCGTGGCAAATACGGCAAAAGAGAAAATGATACTGAACACATGGGAAAAATCTCTGCTAAATTGGAGATTCGACCTATTTGTTATACGACATCGTTGCGTACAATCGCGCACCGTGTATACTTGTTGTTGCAAGGCATCGCGGTGCGCGATCCGCAACTTACGATGAAAGGAGGGACAGCGATGGAATCCCCTGTTCCTGAAACAAAGCAAATACCAAATACGGAATCGAAAACATATCGCGTTGAGGATATATGCAGACTCCTTAACATAGGAAGATCCTCTGCCTATAATCTCGTTCGGGAGGGGCATTTCAAGATCGTGCGGATCGGGACTGCAATCAGGATTTCCAAGAAGTCCTTTGATGAGTGGTTAGAAGCACAACAATAACCAATCATAAAAGGAGGCCCACCCATGGCTACTGTGAAAAAACGCGGTAAAACCTACAGTGTAGTGTATACTTATCTCAATGAAGTCGGAGAGAAGAAGCAGAAATGGGAAACCTACAAAACCAAGAAGGAGGCGGATAAGCGGAGGGTTGAGATTGAAGGTACGATGTCCAACGGCACTTTCATTTCTCCCAATAATCAAACCATTGAGGATTTTCTAAAAGATTTTGTTTCCCTGTACGGTGAAAAGAAGTGGGGAATCTCTATGTATGATTCTTCTACGGGACTCATTAGAAACTACATAGTCCCCATTATTGGTCAAGTCCCAATCCAGACATTTAACGCCCGTTCCGTGGACGTATTTGTTCAGAAACTTCAAAAGACGAAGCCCGTACATTGCAAATGGAGAAAGGCAGCGACCAGCTATCTTACACCTGCAAGTATTGAAAAGATCATCAAACTGCTTCGATGCGCTTTTCAGCAGGCTGTTCGCTGGGAACTTATTGGCAAGAATCCTTTCGACGATCCTATTCTTCCCAAAACGAGGTATAAACCACGTGACATTTGGGATGCCGATATGATCCGAAAAGCATTGGATGCTTGTAAAGATAATCAACTGTACGTCGCTATGAATCTTGCGTTTGCCTGTTCACTCCGTGTTGGTGAGATATTGGGATTGACCTGGAACAATGTTCACATCGAAGATGAAGATATTGCCGCAGACAATGCCTGGATTTTTATTGACAAGGAACTGGAACGGGCGCACATTGATACCATTGAACGCCTTGGAGAACGGGATGATATTCTCAAAGTATTCGACCCGATCATGTCCGCAAGCAATAAGACCAGGCTCGTATTGAAGCGGCCCAAGACGGACAGCAGTGTGAGAAGAATCTGGCTGCCCAAAACGCTTGCTTATATCCTGCGAGAGTGGAAAAACGTCCAGGAAGCCCAAAAACGCTTTCTTGGTGATGAATACCAGGATTATGGACTGGTTGTGGCACTGGAGAATGGCAGACCATCCGATAACCGCAATATTGAAAAGTCTTTCAGTAAATTGAGAGAAGCGGCTGGTTTGCCGAGAGTATGCTTTCATTCGCTTCGCCATTCCAGTACGACCTATAAACTGAAACTGAATCATGGTGATCTGAAAGCGACCCAGGGCGACACCGGCCATGCCCAAGTGGATATGATAACGAAAATCTATGCTCACATTCTGGATGAAGATCGGAAGGTAAACGCGCAGAAATTTGAATCGGCTTTCTATTCTGTAACTGACCTTCGGACAGTGACCCCGCCGCCTGAAAAGGGGAGCCCTGGAATTGATATTGCCCAACTGATAGATGGATTGCAAAAATCGCCCGAATTAGCAAACACGCTCCTTACGGTTTTGCAAGCCCAAAAATCTGCTAATCTTAATTAGCAAGTTATTAGCAAATAGGGAAAACCATTGGAAACGGTTCGTGTCGGATTAGCAGGATTTTTGAAAAAGACGCCGAATTGTTCTGACCGGCTGAGCTAAAGAAAAAACCGTCGCAAATCCTTGATTTACAACGGTTCTGGCGCGCCCGGCGTGGCTTGAACACGCGGCCTGTCGCTTAGGAGGCGACCGCTCTATCCAACTGAGCTACGGGCGCAAAGCACGTTTTAACCCTCGTCAGGGGGCGGTGTAGACTCGAACTCCTACCGCTTAGGAGGCGGACCCTCTATCCTGCTGAGGTACGGGACCACGTTCTCGAAATCCTTATTTTACAAGGCTTTCGAGCTTTTCGGCCTTTCTGACCGAGGGGAGTAATCCGGGCTTTCCGCGTTAGCTGGCTAACTGCGGGCGGCGTGTTCGACTTTCACAAGCCCTTTATCTTCCGCCTCGCGTTAGCTGTTTGGCGGTAGCTCTGAGATGGAAAATCGAACAGATTCCGGGGGATTCTGGGTACTTGATCGCTCGTCTCAGGCGGCAGTCCGACTTCTTATTAGGAGGCGACCGCTCTATCCAACTGAGCTACGGGCGCAAAGCACGTTTTAACCCTCGTCAGGGGCGGAAAAGCCGCGTATCAGGGCGCGGCGTTTCCGCTTTTGCCGCAAAATGGATTATAGCATATTATCGGGCTTGATGCAAGAGCCGGATGGTTTACGCATCGATTTCCGTTTCCTCTTCCACGGGAACGAGGGAATCGGCGCGATCCTCCTTCGCCAGACGGCGCACCACCAGAATGCCCATGAACAGCAGCGCGGCGATCATGCCGCAGTAGACCCACAAATCGGGCCAATTGGTTTTATCCAGGGCAAATTCCGCGCCGACAATGACGCCGATCCCCAGCAGCAGCAGGAAAATTTCCAGCACGATGGTTTTTCCGCTCAGGCCCCGTTTTCCGCCCCGGATCAGCCCGGCGATCAGCACGCCCAGCAGGAGCACGCCGTAGCCCATTTGGGACACGCGGGCAAAAATGAACAGGAACAGCACATCATCCTGCCGCAGGCTGTCCGGCATGATTTGGGAAACGCACAGCAGCGCCAGGGCAATGCCCGCCAGCGTGCCTTTTTTCCAGCAGAAATGGCCCACGATCAGCATGGCCAGGGCAATCAGAGCCGCCAGCACCGCTTCAATAAAGCATACGGACAGGACCAAATCGCCCTGGGCGTTTTCAATGGCGAAAGGAAAACGGCTAAGCGCCTCCACGGTGACCAGGTCGCCAAAGCCCTTTCCGCTGAGCGGCTCCACAAACCGGGCCCAGGCAAACAGCGCTAAACCGGGCACCGCGCCGCTGTCCAGCAGGGAAAGGCCTCCTTTTCCGGAAACCGCGCCCACCAGCAGGGCCGAAAGCAGCACGCCCAAGATCACGCCGGTCACATTCAAGCCGCCCTGGGAAAGATCCAGGAATGGGGCCAGACCGATATAATCGCCCATGGGATCGTAAAACAGCCTGGTAAAGCGCACGCCGCAATACACAGCCCGCCCTAAGAACAGCCCCAGCACGGCGGCCAACAGTGAAAACACTGTGGCGCTGACGCCGCCCGCCCGGAATTTATGGGCCCGGTACGCCGTCCATACGCACGCGACCAGCGCGCCAAACACCAGACAGAACACATAGAACGAGATTTCTCCGCCCCAGGGAAGGCTCACCATTTTCATACTGTTCATCTCACTTCACCAATGTCGCAAAATAAATGATATCGCTCAATTGCCGCTCGATTTCCGGGCAATTGACCTTTGCATAACTCAGATTTCCCTTCGCGTCCAGGGTTTTAAAGACAAGCGTGGCGCTGTTGCCCCCGTCTAAATTGAAAGCCAGGGCGCAGCCGTTTTCGTTCAGCTGTTTCCCCATCATTTCGCATAGACCGGCAAATTCGTAAATGGTCAGGCCCTTGTTGTTTTCCGATTGCGGGCCGCTGCAGGTGATCAGCAGGTATTCCAGCGGCCCCAGCTGGGCAATGGCGGAGCGCTGGGTATCGTTCTTCGCGCCCACATACCCGTTGGCGTAATCCTCGGGGATCACGCTGACGCCGTCCTGCACCAGCACGGGGCCAAAACAAAACACATTGTACATTTCATACTCGTGCAGGCGCATGTATTCCTTATACTCGTCCTTCGTGCACTGGGGCAGAGCGGAAAAATCCCCGTTTTTATCGATCACCAGCAAATCCATATGGCCGTCCGCATGATTGCGCACTTGCTGGCTTTGGCGCAGCACCACCTGGCATTTATCCGTTTTAATAAAGTAGTCTCCGTTGATGGCTACCACCGCGTTGACTTTTTCGGCAATGATCCTGCCCCGGGTGGTGCCTTCGGACGTATCCCGAAAACTGCTGTTGGATGTAGCGGTGCGCAGCTGGGAAGGATGGGAAATCTTCACATGAGCGCACACATAATCTGTTTGGGCGTACCGGCCGGAATAAAGTTTGACGGAAATGGATTCGTCCTGATACTCCGTATCGGAAATGTAAGACGCATCCTGGGGCGCCGGGCCCGGTTCACAGCTATCCATATCCAATGGTTCCAGCGTTTCCGCGCACGCGGCGAAGCAGCATGTGCAAAGCAGCGCCACAATGATCATTCGTTTCCAGGCCATGTGCACAAAACTCCTTTGATCTTCAGTACGGCAACGCTAAACATACCATATTCATGCCAAAAAATCAAGACGTTCATCACATGTTCTATCATGAAATTCCTTTCAGTATGGAAAAATATGGTATCTTTTCGGTTTGTTTTTTCCCTGTATTTCACTTTACAAGCGCCGATTCCTGCGTATAATTGTATACACGGATTCAGAAAATCCGTATTCCCGCGGCTTGCCGCTGGAATCAAGCAGGAAGGAGCGTGCGCCGCATGCTGGAAATTTCCCCGAAAACCAACTTATTGGAGCAGAAAAACTATCGCTACGCCCTTCAGGACGTGGCTGAACCCAACCTTTACCGGGATATTTATGATTATGAAAGCGTACCCAAGGTGCCTTTCAACCACCGGCGCGTACCCATGGGCATGCCGGAGGAAATCTGGATTTCGGACACCTCTTTCCGGGACGGCCAGCAGTCGGTGGACCCCTACACCGTGGACCAGATCGTGGAGCTGTACCGGCTCATGAGCAAGTTAGGCGGCCCCTACGGCATCATCCGGCAGACGGAATTCTTTATTTACAGCAACAAGGATCGGGAAGCCGTGGCCCGCTGCCAGGACTTGGGGTTGAAATTCCCTGAAATTACCACCTGGATCCGCGCCACCAAAGAGGATTTCAAGCTGGTGAAGGACTTAGGCATTCGGGAAACGGGCATCCTGGTTTCGTGCAGCGACTATCATATTTTCAAAAAAATGAAGCTGACCCGCCGCCAGGCCATGGAAAAGTACCTGGAAACGGTAGCTTTAGCCTTCGAGGCGGACGTAATGCCCCGGTGCCATTTGGAGGATATCACTCGGGCGGACTTTTACGGCTTCGTGGTGCCATTTGTGAATGAGCTGATGAAGATGAGCCAGGACGCGGGCATTCCCCTGCGCATCCGGGCCTGCGACACCATGGGCTACGGCGTGCCATATCCCGAAGTGGCCCTGCCCCGGAGCGTGCCGGGCATCATTTACGGTTTGCAGCACTATTCCGACGTGGAAAGCAATTATTTGGAATGGCACGGCCACAACGATTTCTACAAGGCCGTTTCCAACGCCTCCACCGCCTGGCTGTACGGCGCCAGCGCCGTGAACTGCTCCTTGCTTGGCATCGGGGAGCGCACGGGCAACATTCCCTTGGAGGCCATGGTGTTTGAATACGCCTCCCTGCGCGGCAGCATGGACGGCATGGACCCCACTGTGATCACCGAAATCGCCAATTACTTCAAGCAGGAAATAGGCTATAAAATTCCGCCCATGACCCCCTTCGTGGGCCGCAATTTCAACGTGACCCGGGCGGGCATCCACGCGGACGGCCTGCTCAAGGACGAGGAAATCTACAACATTTTCAACACGAAAAAACTGCTGAACCGCCCCGCTTCGGTGCTGATCTCCAAAACCTCCGGCCTGGCTGGCATCGCCTACTGGATCAACGAAAACTACATGCTCACCGCCAGCGAAGCCGTATCCAAGCAGGACCCCATGGTGATCGCCCTGAAAGCCTGGATCGACGAACAGTACGACGCGGGCCGTCAGGCCGCCATGTCAACCAACGAGCTGGAAACCAAGATCGAGGAACTGAGCGGCGGCCGGCTGGCGAGGTTATGATAAGGGAGGTAATAACGTGGAACATAAGATGATATCCATTGCCGATCAGGTGTTTGAGGAACTGGAGCGGGACATCCTGTCCGGCGTGTACGAGCGGGATGAGATTCTAACAGAAATCAAGCTCAGCGAGGCGCTGGGCGTCAGCCGCACCCCCATCCGGGAGGCCCTGCGCCGCCTGGAGCAGGAGCACATCATCGAGCCCACCAGCAAAGGCGCGCGGGTGATCGGCATTTCCCGGGCGGATATCGCCGACATCTGTGAAATCCGGCTGCGGCTGGAGGGCCTGGCGGCCCGCTGGGCGGCGGAACGGGCGGACGCGGCAGGCATCCAATCCCTGAAAGAGACCTTGGATTTGCAGGAATTTTATACCCAGAAGCAGGACCCGGAAAGCATCAAGAACGCTGACAGCCGCTTCCACCAGACCATTTACGCTCTCTGCGGCAGCCATTCCATGCAGGACACCCTGGAGCCCCTGCACCGCAAGCTGCTCAAATACCGCCGGGTATCCGTTTCCGCCAAAAGCCGCGCGCAGAAATCCCTGGAAGAGCACCGGGCCATCTACGAAGCCATCGCCGCCCACAACGGCACAAAAGCGGAAACACTGACCATTCAGCATGTACAGAACGCGCGGGACAGCATCCTGCAAAGGGGGATTCCGTCATGAGCATGACCATTGCGCAGAAAATCATCGCGGCCCATAAGCTTTCCGGGGACATGACGCCCGGCAGCGAAATCGGCCTGAAAATCGACCAGACCCTGACCCAGGACGCCACGGGCACCATGGCCTATCTGGCTTTGGAAAACATCGGCATCCCCAGGGTTAAAACGGAAAAGTCCATCGCCTATATTGACCACAACACCCTCCAGTGCGGCTTTGAAAACGCCGACGATCACCGGTATATTCAATCCGTGGCCCGGAAATACGGCGTTTACTATTCCCGCCCCGGCAACGGCATCTGCCATCAGGTGCATTTGGAGCGCTTCGGCAAGCCGGGCAAGACCCTCATCGGTTCCGACAGCCATACGCCCACCGCCGGAGGCCTGGGCATGCTGGCTATGGGCGCGGGCGGCATGGACGTGGCCGTAGCCATGGGCGGCGGCGCGTACTACATCACCATGCCCAAAATGTACAAGGTGAATCTGACCGGCAAGCTGTCCCCCTGGGTCACCGCCAAGGACGTGAGCTTGGAGATCCTGCGCATCCTGTCCGTCAAGGGTGGCGTGGGAGCCATCATCGAATGGGGCGGCGAGGGCGCGAAAACCCTGTCCGTGCCGGAGCGTGCCACCATCACCAACATGGGTGCGGAATTAGGCGCTACCACCTCTATCTTCCCCTCCGATGAAGTGACCTTGGCGTTCCTCAAGGCCCAGGGCCGGGAGGCGGACTTCATGCCGCTGGAAAGCGACCCGGACGCCGTATACGATAAAGTGATCGATATCGACCTTTCTTCCCTCCAGCCCCTGGTGGCCTGTCCCCATTCGCCGGACAACGTGGCCCCCGCCGCGGATAAGGGAAATATCGCCGTTTCCCAGGTATGCATCGGCAGCTGCACCAATTCTTCCCTGCGGGATATGCTGCGGGTGGCCGCCATTTTGAAGGGCAAGCGCATTGCCGATTCCGTCAGCCTGTCCATCTCCCCCGGCACCCGTCAGGTGCTTTCCATGCTTTCGGATAGTGGCGCGCTGAGCGACCTCATCGCCGCCGGGGCGCGCATCCTCGAATGCGCCTGCGGCCCCTGCATCGGTATGGGCTTCTCCCCCGTGTCCGGCGGCGTGAGCGTGCGCACCTTCAACCGCAATTTTGAGGGCCGCAGCGGCACCAAAGACGGTCAGGTATACCTGGCTTCTCCCGAAACCGCGGCGGCGGCGGCGCTGACCGGCTTCATTACCGATCCCCGCGCCTTGGGCGATTATCCCGAAGTAAACCTGCCCGATACCTTCAAGGCCGACGACAGCGGCGTGATCTCCCCCTCTCCGGCGGATGAAGCGGAGGCCCTCACCGTGGAACGCGGCCCCAACATCAAGCCCTTCCCCAAGGGCGAACCGCTGCCCGATACGATGGCCCTGCCCGTGTCCCTCAAGGTGGGCGACAACATCACCACCGACCATATCATGCCCGCCGGGGCCAAGGTGCTGCCCTTCCGCAGCAACATTCCCAAGATGAGCGAATTCTGCTTCGGCGTATGCGACGAAGCCTTCCCCGAACGGGCCAAGGCCCTGGGCCGCAGCTGTGTGGTGGGCGGGGCCAATTACGGCCAGGGTTCCTCCCGTGAGCACGCCGCCCTGGTGCCCCTGTACTTAGGCGTGCGGCTGGTGATCGCCCAGTCCTTTGCCCGCATTCACGCGGCCAACCTGATCAACGCGGGCATCCTGCCCCTGACTTTCGACGATCCCGCCGATTACGCCGCGCTGAACCAGGGCGATACCCTGACCCTTGAAAACATTCACAGCCAGATCGCCACTGGCCATGTTACCGCCACGACGGACGGCGGAAAAACCATCCGCCTTTCCTATCCCCTTACCGACCGGCAGATCGCCATCCTGAAAGCGGGCGGGCTGCTCAACTATACCAAGGAGGCAAGCGTATGAACCAGCAGGAATATATCGACCAGGCGGTGGCCCATTACCGTGAATTGCTCCTTTCCCAGGTAGACCGGGCGGAGAAAATGAACAAGGTGGAAGCCCCGGAAAAGAAAAGCAAAACCGTCATCGGCGTAGTAGGCGGCGACGGCATCGGCCCCATCATCACCGCCCAGGCCCAGCGGGCGCTGGAAGCGCTTCTTTCTGATGAAATCAAAGCCGGGACCATTGAGCTGCGCGCCATCGAAGGCCTGACCATCGAAAACCGCTTAGCCGTGGGCAAAGCTGTGCCGGACGACGTGCTGGCCGAAATCAAAGCCTGCGACGTGCTTTTGAAGGGCCCCATCACCACCCCCTCCGGCGGCGAACAGCTGGAAAGCGCCAACGTGGCTCTGCGCCGGGAACTGGACCTGTACGCCAACGTGCGCCCCGTGTGCGTGCCCGAGGAGGGCATCGACTGGATGTTCTTCCGGGAGAATACCGAGGGCGAATATACCTTGGGCAGCAAGGGCATCGAAATTCCCGGATTGCTGACCATGGATTTCAAAGTCACCACCGTGGCAGGCACCCGCCGCATCGCCCGGGCCGCCTTCGAGTTCGCCCGGAAAAACGGCAAAAGCCACGTGGCCATCGTGACCAAATCCAACATCATGAAAAAAACCGACGGCATGTTTTCCATCCTCTGCCGGGAAATCGCCGCCGAATATCCGGAGATTCAGGCAGACGAATATTTCATCGACATCATGAGCGCCAACCTGCTGAAAACCAACATGCGCAGCACCCTGCAGGTGTTCGTGATGCCCAACCTGTACGGCGACATCATCACCGACGAAGCGGCCCAGATTCAGGGCGGCGTGGGCACCGCGGGCAGCGCCAACATCGGCGATAAATGCGCCATGTTCGAGGCCATCCATGGTTCCGCCCCCCGCATGATCGCCCGGGGCATGGGCGATTACGCCAACCCGGAAAGCATCCTCCGCGCCGCCGTCATGCTGCTCCAGCACATCGGCATGCCGGACAAGGCCGCGAAATTAGCCGCCGCCATCGAAACCGCCAACCAGGTCTCCCCCATCACCGGCACCAAGGAGGGCGCGTCCTGCGCCCAGTTCGGCGACGCGGTGATCGCGGCGCTGACGTAAAAAAGATACATATGAAAAAGGAATCGGGAGAAATCCAAACCCGATTCCTTTTTGATTGCTGTTTTTTGAGGCTTATCCCTTCACCGTTCCGTCGGCGTTGAACAGGGGCAGCTTTTCCAGGTAAATGATGTCGTCCCGTTCGGTGGCGTCGCCCTCGGCCAGAATGGCCATTTTGCCCACGATGTTGCCGCCCGCCTGCTTCACCAGTTCTTCGATGGCCTTGAGGCTTTCGCCGGTGGAAATCACGTCGTCCACGATCAGCACGCGCTTGCCCTTCATGTATTCCGCGTCGTCCCCGTCTAAGCACAGGGTCTGCTCGTGGTCGGTGGTGATGGAATTCACCTTCACGGTGAACACATTTTTCATGTACAGTTTAGGCGCCTTCCGGGCCAGCAGATAGCGGTTGGTGCCCGCCTGGCGCGCCATTTCATAACCCAGCGGAATGCCCTTGCTTTCGGCGGTGATCAGCACGTCGTATTCCGGCGCTTTTTTCAGCAGTTCCCGGGCGCAGGCTACGGTCAGTTCCACGTCGCCGAAAATCACGAAGGCACCGATGTACAGGTCGTCCGTCACCGGGCACAGGGGCAGTTCGCGCTTGAGGCCCGCGATGGTCATGGGATAAGTCATGCTCATGGAGAATTCATCCCTCTCGATCTTATAATCATGGTAACAAGAAATTGTTACCACTTATTTTAGCAGGATTCTCCACGGTTTGTCAATCGCTGATTTGCGCGTTCACCCTACGTCCACGAACATGGGATAGGGCAGATAGCGGGCGTAGGGCAGCTTATCCATGGTTACGTAGCCCGCAGGGGCGGCCAGCACGTCGGGGACGCGGTTCACGATGGTAGCGCAGGTGTGGGCCACGGTATCGGGCTTCAAAACGGAAAAATGCGTGTCCGGCTCGCCGCGGATGGTGAATTCGCACAGGTCGCCTTCCCCCTGCTCGTAGACCTTGCCGATGCACTGGGTTTCCACCACGATGCCCTGATGGGTCACGGTGGTGACCACGGCGCTCATGCCGATGGCGCGGCCCTTTTCGATAGTTCCGCCCATGGTGTCGCTGTGCACGTCGTGGTCGGCAAAGACCGGCACGGCTTTCTGTTTAGTTTGTTCCACGCTCAGGCCTAACTTCATACAAAGCGCTTCGTTGCTGTTCCACACATAGGCGGGCAGGGAAACGCTGTGAGCGATGTCCCGTTCAAATTCCTCCGCCGTCAGGCCCACGCCGTGGGCTTTGGCCAGGGCAATCCCGTAGTCCTCCACGTCGTAGCTCACCGCGCCGTCGATTTCGGAGATATGGTGCACGCCGCCCGCGATACAAGCCGGGAAGTTCACCCAGAACACATCCTGCATGCCGCTGCCCACGATGGTGCAGCCCATGCGCCGGGCCAGGGCGTCCAACTGATTGGTGATGGCGGGGGAAGTCGTCCAGGGATAGAGGGCTTCTTCCGCCGTGGTGATCACGTTGATGCCTCGGGTCACGCAGTCCAAAATGGGCTTGTGCATGTCGGGCAGGAAGCTCTGCAATGTCAGTACGGCGATATCGGCGCTGCAATTGTCCAGTACGGTATCGTTATCCCGCATGATCTTCACGCCGGTATGCCGGCCCAGGCCGCAGATTTCGCCGATGTCCTTATCGATCAGGTTTTCGTCGATGTCGATGGCGCCCACTACCTCCGCGCCCTTTTCCATCAGGTAGCGCATGATGATCCGCCCCATTTTGCCGCAGCCGTACTGCACCACGCGGATCTTGTCCCAGGTTCCATGATTCATGGTTTCCACCTCCCGTATGGGAGAAGCATGCGCGGAAACGGGGCCTTTTATGCGGAAAGCATACCGGTCAATTGTAAAAAAATTGCAAAAACTATATTCTTTTTCGTTCTCATTATTTTTTATTTAAGGTTCCCGTGTTATACTGTAATGGAACTGGAGGTGTTGATTCATGAAAAAATGCGCTCTGATCCTGACCCTGACGTTGATAACCGGCCTGTTTTCCGCCTGCGCCGTATCGGAAACGGGAACTGCCGATGAATTGCGGCTGGTCTGCCTGAACATCGGCAAGGCGGACTGCATGCTGTTGCTGTATCAGAACGAAGCGTATTTGATCGATACCGGTTATGAACAAAGCTGGCCCGCCCAGGAAGCCTTGCTGCGCCAATACGGCGTGAGCCGCCTGAACGGCGTGTTTTTGACCCACTGCCATGAGGATCATTTGGGCGGGCTGATGAAGCTGGCGCAAAGCGAGATCCAGGTGGACGCCTGGTACGCCGCCAAAATTTATTCCGGTCTGACTGCCGATCAGCATCCCGCCGCGCTGGCCGCGGCGGCGCGAAATGAAAATGTTTCCTGGCTGGAAACCGGGAATAAACTCCCTGTGGGCGCCGACGGGGCGTTCACCGTGCTGGGCCCTCTGACCCTGAATCCCAATAACGAAAATAACAATTCCCTAGTGATGCGCTTTTCCTGCGGCCAGGGCAGCATCCTGCTGGCCGGGGATATGAAGGAGGACGAGGAATACGAGCTGCTGCAGGCCGGCGCTTTTTCCTCCTGCGACGTGCTCAAGGCAGGCCACCACGGCGACAATAACGCCACCGGCAAGCAAATGCTGAGAATCGTGCAGCCGAAGATTGCCGTCATCCTTACCGATTCCCGGGAAGAGCCGGACACTCCCGCCGCCTCCACCCTGAAACGCTTGGCGGAAGTGGGATGCTCCGTCTATATTTCCCAGGATTTTCACGACGCGCTGCTGATCACCCTGAAAAAGGGCCAGAAGCCCCTGGTATCGGATGTGGAATGGGACGGCGCG
>JAFXSH010000047.1 GCA_017525805.1 Clostridia bacterium
AGCTCCGTGGCGTTCATGGCAATGCCGAAGGTGCGCCGGATGGCGGCCTCGTCAAAGGTGCTCACATAGTAATTGGTGGGACGGTAGCCCAAAAGGCCCATGCTCATGTTCGCCAGGGCCTTTTTTACGGCGTATGCTTTCAGCAGATTGATCACCTTTTGCTCCGCGCGGGCGTCTTCTTTCCCGCCGTACACCGTATGGCAGGGATAGCCCAGCCTGCCCAAAGCGGCGGCGTTCATGGTCATGGCGCACAGGGCGTTGGCCCACAGCCTTTCTTCCCGTTCATAGGGCGGTTCATAGGGGGCCCACAGGATCAGCGGCACGCCCATCTTCTGCACGATGGAAGCGGCGATGTCGTCCCCTGTAAAAGCGCCGTACAACATCACCACCGCGTCTACCTGGTTTTTGCGCATGAGTGAAATGGCCTCGTTGACTTCTTCCGGCGTGGTGAGCACCTGGGAGGGCATCACCAGGTTCATATCCGTCAGGGTCTCTTTCGCCCAGGCGGTGTATTCCTGATGCCGCCGGATGGGCAGTTCCCTGGGCCAGCGGCCAGATAAGGTAACGATCAGGCCAACGTTCAATTTCTCTGCCATTCTTCCTGCCTTCCTTTCCTTATTCCGCCTTGCCTTCGGACCCGGACAGCGCGATGATGCGCTTCACATCTTCCGTTAAGGCATTGCAGGCGAATTGGCTCACCTTCCAGCTGTGGCCCTGATGATCTGTGTTCAGCCCTTCCCGGAGGTGCTCAATATACTTCCAGCGGATTTCCGTGCCGAAATTGATCTTCGCGATGCCCAATTCCCGGACGGCCTTGCGGATGATATTTTCATCCATGCCGGTGCAGCCGTGGAGCACCAGGGGCAGATCGCAGAAGGAACGCACCTTTTCCAGGATGTCCAGGTGAATATCGGGCGTTCCCTTATAAAACCCGTGGGCGTTGCCGATGCCCACGGCCAGGGTATCGGGATGGCACAGGGAGAGGAATTCCTTCACCTGCTCGGGGTCGGCCAGGTTTTTGTTTTCCAAAGCGGACCCGCCGCTGTCCAGCCGCTGCAGTTCCCCGATCTCGGCTTCCACCGGCACGCGGAAGCAGCGGGCCACCTTGACCACGCTTTCCGTAAGCTTTGCGTTTTCCCGCACGGGCAGGGTGGAGCCGTCGATCATCAAGGAAGTGAATCCCAGCCGCAGCGCTTCCATGCAGATTTCAAAATCGCTTCCGTGATCCAGATGAATGGAAACGGGTACGGACACCTTTTGGGCGCACCATTTGGCCACCTGATAAAACCAATCGTGCCCGCTGTACGCGCCGGTGCTCACATAATGGGCCAGGATCACGGGGGATTTCAGTTCCTCCGCGGCCTTGCAGATGGCCATGATGATATCGTAATTTCCGCCCTGGGTATTGATCGCCGGAACGGCATAGCCTTCCCGCCTGGCGCGCCGCAGCTGGTCCAGATTCGTACACAGCACCGTACATCACCCTTCCTGAATCTGTCTTTCCAAATAATTACTCGTATGTACAAAGTGATTATAGCACAGTTTCTTCTTTTGTGTCAAGAATAGCACCGCGTTTTTTATTGATTTTCTTATGGATTGAAAAAAACAGCGGATTGACTTCAATTTCCGTTTATGCTACAATATACACATATCCACGGATGAGAGGGGGGCCGCCGATGCCGCGAAACGGGAACACACCCACGCGAAAAGACGTGGCGGATCTGGCCGGCGTATCGGAAACCATCGTTTCCTATGTACTGAATGCCAATCGCTATGTATCGGCCGATAAGAAAAAAAGGGTGCTGGAGGCGGTGGAAAAGCTGCATTACCGGCCCAATTCCATTGCCCGCGCGCTGAAAGGAAAGGGAAACAGCCATATCCTGTTTATCGCCGACAACGTGGCCAACAACTATTTCGGCAGGCTTTTGCAGGAACTGGACAGCGTCGCCTACGACAAGGGCTATCTGGTATCCCTGATGAGCGCGAAGAACGACCGGGATTTCGTCAACCGCATCCTGTCCCGCCAGGTGGACGCGGTGATCATCTCCTCCGCCAGCTTGGCGGAAAGCGCCGTACAGGAATTGGTGGACCACGCTCTGCCCGTGGTGCTGCTCATGACCCGGGATTACGCCACGGTGCACGGCCGGGTGGCCCGCATCTACACGGGCATCGAATCGGGCATTATGGCGGCGGTGCGCCTTTTGCACGAAACCGGGTGCCGGAACCTGGTGCACGTGGACCGGGTGAGCCGCCAGAACCATTTTTCCAACCGCCAGGACCTGCGCTACCGGGGTTTCTGCAACCAGATGGAAACGCTGGGCTATCAGCTGACAGCGAATTCCTTCATTACGGGCTGCAGGGATTATGACGAACTGTTCGAGGCGGTATGCCGCCGGGTGCGCAGCAATGTTCCGGTGGACGGTTTCGTCTGCCGCAACGACGGCCTGGCCTGCGTGGTGCTGAACGCCTCTCTGGCCTGCGGGAAAAAGGTGCCCGAGGAGATTTCCGTCATCGGCTTTGACAATTCCGATACCAGCCGGATCATCCGTCCCGCCCTTTCCACCATCGCCACGGATCAGAAAGCCATCGCGGAAGCCGCGCTGGAGCTGATCGAAGCCATGATCGCCGGGAAAACGCCGGGGGAAAGGCAGTTGGTCACCAGCATGGTCATCCGGGATACCACCAAATAAGGGAACGCCCCGTACCATATATGGTACGGGTTTTGTCCGGCACAATGTACACTCGTATTTCTACTAATAAGAAAGGAAGGCAGATCATGTTGGACGCATCGTACTTTGAAGGAATCCGTGGCGCGGTATACTTTCCCTCCCGCGCCTACAACGCCTGGCAGACCTGGAATGAATTGAACCCCGAGGAAATCGACCGGGATTTCGGCTACGCTGAGGACGCTGGCCTCAATGCCCTGCGGATGTTCGTGAGTTTTGAATACTGGCAGGAGCAGCCGGAAAAGTTCTTTGAACGGTTTGAACAGGTGATCGCTCTGTCGCAAAAGCACGGCATCCGCATCATGCCGGTGCTGTTTGAGGACTGCGGCACGGACAATACCGAAGAAACCCGGAAAAACAAGGATCCCCATACGGCCATTTGCGTGTGTTCCCCCTGCCGGGCCATTCAGCGCGATCCCGCCCGGTGGGTGGAGGTACACGGCTTTGTGGACGCTTTCATGCGCCGGTATGGCAGCGACCTGCGGCTGCTGGCTATAGAATGCATGAACGAGCCCCACTATGAATCCGGCAACGTGCCCTTCGCGCAGCATATCGTCCATCTGGCGAAGGGCTATCACGGCGCGGTCCCGCTGACCATCGGCGCCATCTGCATGCCGCATAACCTGTATTTCGGCGATGATCTGGACGTGTATCAGTATCACGACAATTTTCCCCAGAGCGCCGAAAACCTGGCCCGGGTGATAAAGGAAGCCTATCATGTACAGGAACTGACCGGCAAGCCCTGCTGGCTGACCGAATGGCAGCGGGTGCGCGAAAAGGGGCCCGGCTGGGACACCGCTGTGATCCCGAAGGAATACACCGCGCCCGCCTTAGCGACCCTTGCCCCCACAGTCTATGGAACGGGTATGGGCAGCTTCTTCTGGTCCCTGATGGTCAAGCCCGCTTACCTCATGGCCCAGCGGCCCAACGGCACCTACAACGGCCTGTTCCACGAGGACGGAAGCGTGTACAGCCTGGAAGACTATCAGGCGGTCGCCGGAAAGGACAAGACACGTCCCGTAAAAGCTTCCCTGCCGGATTGGTATGCAAAAAGGCTGGAAGAACAAGAAGCATAAAAGCACATAAGGAATACGTCCATCTGCCCTGGCTCCCCAGAATCAGATGGACGTTTTTTCGGTTTTGGGCTGCTTGTTTTATCCTTTTACCGCCCCGGCCACCAGGCCTTTCACCATGTACCGCTGAAAGAAGAAGAACACGAAAATCATGGGCAGCGCGCCTAAGATGGAGGCGGAATTGATCAGCTGCCAATCGCTGACCTCGCCCATATACGTCAGCTTCAATCCCTGGGACAGCGTCCACAGGTTCGGCGACCGCACCAGCGTAATGGCGTGCAGGTAATCGTCCCACGTCATCAGAAAGCTGTAAATACCGACTGCAAGAATCCCGGGGACCACCAGCGGCATGATGATGCGCAGCAGCGTTTTCATCCTTCCGCAGCCGTCCGTCCAGGCGGCTTCTTCCAGGTCGCGGGGGATGCCGTCAAAAAAGGAAGCCATGAGGGAGATGGAAAAGGGCACCTGGGTGGCGCTGATGGCCAGCACCAGGCCCAAATGGCTGTCCGTCATGCCCAGGCGGCGCAGGATGCCGTACAGGGAAATCAGGCGGCTGATCACCGGCATCATCTGGGAAAAGGAGAAGGTGGCCAGCAGCAGCACGTTCCAGCGGAAATGAAAACGGCTCAGGGCGTAGCCCGCCATGATGGATATTACGCAGATCAGCAGTGCCGCCAGCGCGGAAACGATCAGATTGTTCTGGTAATACAGCAGGAATTTCCCATCCTGAAACAGGGTGCGGTATCCCTCCAGGGACATGCTTTCCGGCCACAGGGAAGGCACGATGCGGTAGGATTCCACGTTGGTTTTCAGCGATGTGACCGCCATCCAGTAAACCGGGAATAGCAGAAACGCAAACAAAACAGCAATGGAAACGTATTTGAACGCCGTCCCCAAAGTCTGCATTCCGCGATTGCTTTTCATACGTGCTTCCCCCTTTTACTGCTTTTCCCGCCGGAAAACGGCGTTGAAAAGGAACACCACCGCGATCATCACCAGCAGCCATACAGTGGTCACAGCCGCGCCGGAGCCGTAATTATTGTTGACGAAAGCTTCGTCATAGGAAAGCACCGCCAGGGTGGTGGTGGCTCCCACCGGCCCGCCGTTGGTCAGGGTGGCAAAGAGGGGATACTGCTTGAAATTCTCAATGATGCACATGGAAACCGACACGGCGATCACACTGCGCATGTACGGGATCAGAATATGGATCAGCCGGGTAAAATAGCCCGCTCCGTCGATCTTCGCGGCCTCCAGGATATCCTCCGGCACGTTTTGCATGCCCGCCAGCAGCAGCAGCGTCATCAGCGGCACCTGCTTCCACAGCCCCGCGATCGTTACGCCCCAAAGCGCCGTGCCCTTCCCGTTCAGCATACCGAAATCAGTGATCTTTCCGCCCGAAAACAGATTCACCAGATATTGCACCAGACCGTAAGGGTTGGCATAGATCCACGCCCACAAAAGACCCGTGATTACCGTGGGGATCACCCAGGGAATCATCATCACGCTGCGCAGAAGGCGCGCGCCTTTCGGCTCCGTGTTCAGGATCAGCGCCAGGGTCATGCTGATGAGAAAGGTGAGCGTTACCGTGCAGAACACGAACCATCCCGTGATCCCGATGGCGGATTGCAGCTTTCCCGCTTTCCAAAGCCTGGTGTAGTTGGCAAAATCGTTCCACTCGCCGGGCCGGTTCTTGGTCAGGTTGACCAGCTTATAGCTGGTAAAGCTCATCGCCACCGAATCTACGATAGGGATCAGAATAAAGGCCGTGCACAGCACGAGAGCCGGAAGCAGCAGGCACAGGCAAAACAGCAAATCCTGCCGCTTTCGGGAACGAAGGCCCAGGGAGTGATGGCGGCTTACGCCGACAGAGGATGTACGCATGACGGATGTCTCCTTTGAAGAAAAGGGGTGGCATGAAAACGCCACCCCTTGAAAACAGCGGGTATGCTTATTGATCGATGTAATATTCCGCTTCGGTGATGTAGCTGTTCACCGCGTCCTCCAGGCTGGCGCCGTTCACGGTGTAGTCCAGCACCATGGTGGCCAGTTGCTTCTGTACGCTGACCATGGGGCCGATCTGGGTCTGCTTCTGCACGTGGGACACGCCCTTGGCCGCGCCTTCCAGGATGGGAGAAATCTTGCAGTCCGCCAGCGCTTCATGGGCGATAAAGGCCAATCCGATGTTATTCAGATATCCTTCCAGGTTTTCCGTGCAGGTGCAGTGCTGAATGAACAGGCTGACGGCTTCCTTCTGTCCGTCGCTCAGCCCGTCGCCGATCAGGAAGCAATGGGATTCCACCAGGGAATTGCCTTTGCCATACGTGCCCATGACCGAGGGCAGCGGCGCGGTGACGGTGAAATTGGCGGCATTGGCGTCTACTTCACCGATCTGGGCATACCCCCAGGAGGAGTCCACATAGGCGATCACGTTGCCCGCGCCGAACGCCGCGCGGTAATCCTTGAGCTTCAGGTTTTCCTGGGTGTAACCGTTGCCGATCAGATATTTGTAGAAGTCCAGCATTTCCGCCATGGCGGTGGCGTTGGGTTCCGCTTTCAGGTCCGCCAATTTGCCGTCGTCGGTGAGCAGCTGGCCGCCGAAGGCGGTTAAAATCGCATTGATGTTGGAACCGGTGGCGGGCACTTCCGCGGTCGTCAGGCCGAAGATGGTGGATACCTTGCCGCCGTCCTTATAGAAATCAGCCAGAGTTTCGATCCAGGTTTTCAGGCCGTCCAGGGTATCGGGGAACGCGGCGGCGTCCATTCCGGCGGCTCCCACCAGATCCTTGTTGATGAACACCACGGAATTGGTGTAATAATGGGGCACGGCGTAAACGCCGTCCTTGTAATACATCTGATCCAGCACGTAATCGTAGTAACCGGCATAGAAACCGGCGTCGATCACGTCTTTAGGCTGCTGGATGAATTCGCCCTCCACCAGCGCGGGGATCCAGCTCACTTCGCCTAAGATCAAATCCACGCTCATGCCGGAGCCCAGATCGTTGGTGAAGGTCTGGATCATGCTGTTATAGTCCACCGTAACGCATTCCACCGTGACCCAGGGATTCTTTTCTTCAAAGGAAGCGACGGTATCCTTCCACCAATCCGCCTTGGCGGTTTCGGACAAAGCGTAGTTGTAGAAACGGATGGTAACGGGCTCCTTTTCTTCCGCCCAAGCAGCGCAGGCGGAAAGAAGCAGCAAAGCCGCAAGCAGCAGAGCGATCGTTTTTTTCATGGATTCTTCCTCCCTTTCTATTTCGAGCGTCCTTTGCAGTACGCATCGGTTCCGATTCCTTGTCAATATAAATACGTGTGTATATTATCATGCTTTTTTTCTCCTGTCAAGGGCTTTTTCGTTTTTCTGAAAATCAATTGTGTTTTGGCGCTCTCGGTGCAGATGATCCTTTTGGAATATAGCTCGGACTTCTTATCTGAAATGAACAATTTTTATGAATAAGGAAAACAATCTGCTCGGAATTAGATTATAATATGAGCTGATTCCTGAGTTCTTGATCCTTTACCAGATCAGTTCTTCTTTTATTATTTTGGATATACACATGTGTATATCATCATTTATACTGTTTTGAACTTGATTCTATTTGTTTGACCCAATTAGAATCTTGTTGAAATCCATGAAAGCAACTGTCATATGAAAGGCATCATATCCAGTACCTGTCAGTAGATGAAAAACAGGAATGCCCCATAAGCTGCTTAATATACAGTACATCTGTTCCGGCTTCCAGCGCGTGTGTGGCAAAACAATGCCGTAACGTGTGCACGGTTCCGGGTTCAGTGATTCCAGCCTCAGCCTTGTATTTGTTGAATATCGTTTCTATCCGGCCGGGCATGAGATGGCGTCCCTTATCCCATCTGTTGGGAAATAGGTAATGCTCCGGACTGGATGGTTTAAAAATCTTCCAGTAACGTCTTAATGCATCTAAACCCATTTGGGAAAGAATGGTGTATCTGTAATAATATGTATGATAGATAGTTGTCGTGTTTTATCCCGCAAAATCTTTTTCCAGAGGGTATTGACATATACATCGCACGGCGATATAATCTAAACACGATATATCGTTCATCGTTATATCGCGACACTATGGAGGTGAGGTTATGGCGGAGGGATTCGCGCTTACAGAAGCGACCTATTACATTCTTCTGTCACTGGTCAGGCCGCGGCACGGCTACGGCATCATGCAACTGACGGA
>JAFXSH010000012.1 GCA_017525805.1 Clostridia bacterium
CAGAAATCCATTCATAGCGTTTTCTCACCCAAAATGAAAGCAATAGACGATACTGGGGGATCGTCAAGGGGTACCCCCTTGACTGCAATCCGCACCGGCGGCGTGTACGCCGGGAGGATGAAAATTTCAGGAGGGAGCGAAAACGACCGGATGAAATTTTCTTACTTTGCGGTTTTTCCGCCCGGGAGCGTAGCGACAGGAAAAACCGAGGGGGTTTTCGCAAGGGGGATTCTTTCCCCCTTGCGAAGCATTCAGCGATAGCTGAATGCTTCATCGCAGCATCACCGTCAGATTCCCCACCACCAGCATCTGGGCCACCAGCAGCAGGAACATGGCCCCCACAGACAACTGGATCACGAACAGCAGCATGAGAATATCGGAAAAATCCTGAATGCATCCGCTGGCACGGTCGTCGGACAGGGGCTCCAGCAGGGCGGCGCAAGCCCTGTAGGCCATGGCGGACGCCAAGGTCTGCACCATGGGCACGGAAGCGGCGGAGAGCAGCATCAAAAGGCCGGTGAGACCCAGGGCGTTCTTGATCAGCAGGGATGCCCCCACCAGCGTGTCCATGGTATCGGCGAACATGCCGCCCACCACCGGCACGAAATGGTCCACCGCGTACTTGGCCGCCCGGATGGACACCCCGTCCGCCGCCGCGGCTCCCAAGGATTGGAGGGCGGTGACGGAAATGAACACCGTAAAGCCCACCCCCAAGGTCCAGGACGCGCCCGTTTTCAGCAGCGCGCAAAGGCGGCTGAGGCGCATGCGGGGCGATAGGCGGCTTAAGATCGTGGCGGTGCCCGCCGCCAGGGACAGGGGCAGGGACACGGACCGCACCAGCTCCGTCATGGTGCCGCAGGCCGCCACCACGGCAGGCTGGAAAAACGCCGCCCCCGCCGTGCCGCCCACCGCTGCCAGCAGCGTGAGCAGCAGCGGGAACAGGGATTGCATCAGGTCCGCCATGCCGGTGACCGCGTCCTGGGTCAAACGCATGTGCGACCCCAAGTCCTGGGCCATGCAGCCCGCCAGCAGCAGGAAGCAGGCCCCGTCCAGCGCTTCCCCAAGGGCGGGCCGCGCAAAGGACAGCCGGAGCCTGCGCAGCACCCCGCAAAACACCGCCGGGGTCACCAGCCGCGCCAGCCGCCACAGGCTTTCCGTCAGCGCCCCCATCCACCGGGAAGCCAGGGACCGCAGCAGCGCTTCCGGGTCCAGCACCCGTTCGCCCTTGGCTAATTTCAGGATCAGGCTGCGGAAATCCTCCCTCTGGGGGAAAGCCCGGTCATAGGCGTCCTGCCAATCCCGCAGGGCCAGCCCCTCCCACACCGTATCCAGCGCCCCTTCCAATCCCTCCGCTTTCGCGGCGGGGCACAGCAGGAGCAGCAGCAAAAGACACAGCGCAAGCCTTTTCATGGCGCTAAAGCCAGCGTTATTTCCCCGATTTCCAAGATCAGGGGAAGAGTTTGAGCCATGAGCAGCATTTTCCCGCACAGCGCCGCTTTCACGGCCAATCCCTCCTCACCCGCGTCCCGGCACAGTTGGGCGGACAGCTCGGTGACATACGCCATGGCCGTCAGCTTGAGCAGCAGGGTCAGGGTGCCGTCCGATACGTTGGTTTTTTCGCTTAATGTCCGCAGGGCGTCCACTGCCGGGGACAGCCGCGTGACCGCCGCGAAAAACAGCATCAGTCCCGCCGCGATGGCCGCTGCCGCGCCCGCCTGCCGGTGCGCGGCGCGCAGGGCGAAGCACAGCATGGCCGCCGTGACCGCAAAGCCCGCCGCCCGCAGCGCTTCCGTCATGGCAGATGAAACACCGCCTCAACCTGGGCGATCAGTTCTCCCGCTAAATTCACCACGATAAAAAGCACCAGCAGGATGCCCGCCACCGTAGCCAGGGTGGCGATTTCCTCCCGCCCCGCCCGGGTGAGCACCTGGCAAATGGCCGTCACCAGCAGACCCACCCCGGCGATTTTGAGCAATATTTCGATCTGCACAGCGGCACCCCCATTTTCAGCACAGCAAGATAAACGCCGCCGCACCGCCCAGCCAGCCCAAACTGACGTACAATTTTCCATCCTTCTCCCGCTTTTCCCGGCAGAGGCGAAGGAACACGGCCCACTGATCCCGGGCCGCGGAGAGAGCCTGGGCCTGCTGGGTGAGGGTTGGGCAGAACAAACCCCGCAGGCAGGCGGTCAAAGTCTGCCGTTCATCGGGGGAAAGCAGTTCATCCCAGGGCAGTCCATCGGTCAGCGCTTCCGGGGACACGGCGGGGGATTGATCCATCCGGCGAATCAATTCATTCAGGACGGGGATTTCTTCTCCCGCGCCTTGCCGCAGCACGGCCATCAGCCCCGCGCCGCTGTGGGTGACGGCCCCCTCCATGCGCAAAAGGGCCCCGTCCCATAAGGTCAGCAACGCACAGCGCTTTGAGAGCCGCCGGGACGCGCTCATGCCGAAAGCGGCGCACCCGCCCGCCGCCGCCAGCGCAAGAAGCCCGTTCATTCCTTGATTTCCTCCCCGTTCCAGCACAGCACCTTGGGTTTTGCGCCGGGAGCGTTCAGGCACACGGCGCGTTCAAAGGTCCCCGGCCCCAGCAGATTTTCCGTACCCCGCCGCTGGCGGATGTCCCCAAGGCTCCGGCCATGAACGGTCGCCAGCACCGTAATTCCGCAGCGCAGCGCCTCTCCTAAAGCGGCGGCGTCCTCTTCCCCGCCGATTTCGTCCACCGCCGCCACCTGGGGGGCCATGGACCGCAAAAGCAACCGCAGAGCGCTTCCCTTGTCCATGCCGGAAACCACGTCGGTCATAGGACCCACGTCCAGTTGGGGCATGCCGTTCCGGCAAGCGGCGATTTCGCCCCGCTCGTCCGCCACGCCCACGGGAACGCCTTCAAGGCTGTACAGCCGCACGATATCCCGAAGCATCGTGGTTTTTCCCGCCCCCGGCGGGCCGACGATGAGCGCGGAAAAGCCCCGGATCAGGGGAAAAACGCTTTCCCCCGCTCCTTTGATTTCATGGGCCAGGCGCACGCACAGGCTGGTGATTTCCCATAAGCCGCGAGGCCCCATTACCCCGCACACCCCTAACCGATGCCCGCCGGGCAGAGGCAGAAACCCTTCGGTCAGCTCCCGCTGACGGGCTGCCATTTCATGGCCGCAAAGCGCCTGGGCTGCCTGCGTTACTTCCGAAGCCGTAAGCACATGGCTTCCCTTCCACACACCGTCCGGCTTCACCGCGAAAACGGGCTGTCCCGGCCGCAGGCGCACTTCCCAGGCCGCTTCCACGCCGGAGGAATCCCATCCCTTTTCTTCGGGCACGATCAACTGCCAGTCCATGGGAAATATGTATGCCCGCACGATGCGGGATAGAACGGGCCAAAAAAAGAAAAACGCCGCGCAAACGCGCGGCGGCAAATCGATCATTTAGGCCCAGTACATTTCGCCGGGGTCCTCGAACATCATCACTTCCTGCATGAAGCGGATGGCTTTCGATAAGCCTTCTTCCCCGCTCATGAGGCCGTCCTCATGCTCGATGGACACAGGGCCGTCGTAGCCCACGACGCGCAGGGCGCTGATGATGTCCTTCCAGGTTTTCAGGTCGTGGCCGTAGCCCACGGTGCGGAACACCCAGGCGCGGTGCTTCACATCGGAGAAGTGCTTGCCGTCCAGCACGCCGTTGACGGCGATGTTGTACGGGTCTAAAGCGGTATCCTTGGCGTGGAAGTAGTACACGGCGCTGCCCAGTTCCCGGATGGCGCGGACGGGATCGATGCCCTGCCAGAACAAATGGCTGGGGTCTAAGTTCGCGCCTAAGGTATCGCCCACGGCGGCGCGGATCTTCAGCATGGTTTCGGGGTTGTACACGCAGAAGCCGGGATGCATTTCAAAAGCGATCTTGTTCACGCCATGGTCCCGGGCGAAGGCCGCGGTCTTCTCCCAATAGGGGATCAGCACCTCTTCCCACTGGTATTTGAGAATGTCCTGGTATTCCGGGGGCCAGGCGCAGGTGACCCAGTTGGGCTGGCGGTCCGCCGGGGTGCCGCCGGGACAGCCGGAGAAGGTGACCACCCGGTCCACGCCCAGTTTTTCGGCCAGCAGCACGCAGTTCACAAAATCATCGTGGAATTTCTTGGCGATGTCTTTGTCCGGGTGCACGGCGTTGCCGTGGGCGGACAGGGCCCCGATAGGCAAATCGGCCCGGACGAAAGCGTCCTTGAATTCCTGGAGCTTCTTTTCATCATGCAGCAGGATTTCCGGGTCGCAGTGGGCCTTGCCGGGATAACCGCCGCAGCCGATTTCCACGCACTGCACGCCCCGGTCTTTCAGGAATTTCAGCGCCTCGGGCAGGGAACGGTCCGCCAGAGCGACGGCAAGAACAGACAGTTTCATCATCAGTCTCCTTTCAAAATCTTTATTCAGGCGTCCGGATGTCCCGGATCACATTTTTCACCAGCTCCACCCGCTGGAAGGGCGTCATGATGTAATAGCCGTCCACAAAGGGCGCGATGTCCTTGGCCGTTTCACGGCAGAGGGCGCGGGCCAGGGCTTCGCCCTCCGCCCGATCCAGCCCTTCGTAAGCGCGCACGATATCATCGTCGATGCGCATGCCGTTCACATTATTTTGGAGAAACAGGGCGTTTTTGTGGCTGACGATGGGAAACAGGCCGCCTAAGATGGCCCCGTGCAGCGTTTCCCGAGCCCTTTGTATATTCTCCCTGGCCTGACGGCTGGAGATAGGCTGGGTGAGAAAAGCGCTGATGCCGCTTTCCTCCTTCTGCTTTGCGCGGGCGAGCTCCGCCTCAAAATTCCGGGCGTTGATGTTCAGCCCGCCGCACAGGAAGAAGGGCGGCAGCGCCCCCGCCGCCGTCAAGTCCCGCAGGGTGCGGGCCAGGGTGCGGGAATTGAGCTGGAACACGCCCCGGATATTGTCCCTGTCCTCCTGGGCCACAGGATCGCCCGTCACCAGCAGTACGCTGCGGATATCCTCCATATCCAGGCCCAGCAGCAGAGCCTTGATGGCGTTCAGGTTCCGGTCCCGGCACGCCATATGCGGCAGTACCTGAATGCCATATTCCCGCTTCATTTTCGCGGCCAACATGCAGGCGTCGATGTTCGCCCGGCCCACCGGACAGTCCGCGATGGTGATCACGTCCGCCCCCGCCTCCGCCAGTTCCCTGGCTCCCGGCAGAAAGGCGGATGGCGCGTTCTGCCGGGGCGGGTCAAACTCCACCAGGATGGGGCGTTTGCCCTCATTCAACAGTTCCTGCAAAGACGATTCGTTCATAATGTTCTCCGATGATTGGATGATTCTGTGCTGCAAGGAGAACCTTGGAGGCTTCGCCTCCAAACCTCCACCAGGGGATTGAATCCCCTGGACCCCGCTCCTGCGGATATTACTTGATCCGTTGAGACAGCTTGCTCCCCGCTGTTGCTTGGAGAGAATAGTCCAGATTGATGACCTTGCGCTTCCGGCCCGACCGCTGAAAGCGGTCAACCCGGATGCAAAGCATCCGGGGAAAGCCCGGGAATAATCCGTAGGGGAAAGTAAACTTTCCCCCTCGGATTTTCCCGGCTTTCCTTGGGCCAGAAGCCCTCTAACTTTCGTAAATTCCTACTTTACAAGCGGCGGTTGTTTGCCTTCCCCAACAAAGTATTTTCGCTAAGCGGAGTCCAGGGGCCGAAGGCCCTTGGTTCAGGGGGGTAGGGGGCTGCACTCAGTTAGCGATAAAAACTCAATGCACCCACGCTTACAATACATGTTCATTGTACCATAATAGCCTCGAAAAGAAAAGCATTGATCTCATGGAGGAAATAGAAATGGACATGTACTTTGCTCAGTTCAATATGGATACCGGCTGTGTTGATGCTTGGCTAACAGATGGGACGATTGTTTCGATTAATTGTACCGCTGTGGAGCGGGTAGAGGCTGATAACCTATATCAGCGTGCGGAACTGGATTATCTGATCTACAATGACCCTGCCGCCTATGTGGAGTTAATCATGGAAGGCGATCCGAAAAAGTATCTGAAAGCTGTTACACAATACAATTGGCCAAACAACTGAATGAAAGAATTGTGCTCTCAACTCGGTTTTTCATCGGGTTGAGGGCATTATTGCATTTGGTTGTCAACTGTTTTACTTACTTCGATTCATAAGAGGATTGCAGGTTTCATAAGTGGTTTTGCTGCATCCTACAAATATTGATTGACTTCTTCGATGCTTGGCACGCTGGTGATTCCGCCATGCTTTTGTGTGGACAGGCTGGCTGCGGTGCAGGCAAAGCGGACGATTTGGGTGAGTTCCTCTTCCGTTAATTCGGAAGGGGACTTTTTGTATTGCAGGAATTGGCTCATGGCGCTGCCGCCGAAAATATCCCCCGCGCCGGTGGTATCCACCACATGAATATCGCTGGGGCTGGGTACGGTGACGGTGACATTCCGGGTGGCAGCATGGGAACCCTTGGGGCCTTTCGTGGCATAAACCAAGGAAACGCCATATTCATTCAACAGTTTTTGAGCGCCCGCCTCGGGAGACAAGCCCCACAGCCATGCGATTTCCTCATCGCTGATCTTTACGATGTCCGCCTGCCGCAGGCTCCATTCCACAGCGGCCCTGGCTTCCTCATCCCGCCGCCACAGGGGTTTGCGCAGGTTGGGGTCCAGGCTGATGAGCAGGCCATGAGCTTTGGCCAGTTCTATCGCTTTGCGGGTGGCGGAAGCAGCGGGCTCGTCCGTCAAGGACAGTGTGCCGAAATGAAAGACCTTTGCTTCCGCGATCAGGTTTTCGTCAATTTCTTCGGACCGCAGACAGGTATCAGCCCCCGGCTTGCGGGCGAAGCTGAAATCCCGGTTTCCGCTGGCGTCCAGAGAAACGAAAGCCAGAGTGGTGAACACATCCGCATCCATCAAAACACCCTTGGTTTCTATCCCGGCGTCCTTCAAGGTTTTCAGCAGCAGGCGGCCAAAGGTATCATAGCCTACTTTGCCGATCATGGCGGTGGTGCGGCCATACTTTGTCAAAGCAGCCAGGAAATTGCCTGGCGCGCCACCCGGATTGGCGGACAGGATGGGATAGCCCGCTTCATTTGTGGAATGGGGAGCAAAGTCGATCAGCAGTTCACCCAGGGCGATCACATCGTACATGGAAATCATTCCTTCATTATTGTTCGCGTGTGGTGCCGCCATAAGCATAGCTCACCGGCAGGCAGATCAAAGAGGGAACTGTGGATAAATGCTTGGAAAGTACGGTGCTGACGCAGGCTTCGGCAATCTCCTGCACCGGCTGTACGATAGTGGAAACAATGTATTCCAAATCACCGAACATGCGGATGCCGTCAAAACCGATCACCTGCACGTCCTCCGGCACCCGCTGCCCCATTTTTTTCAGCACCTGGATGATCTGCCAGGCCAGCGAATCCGTGCCCACGAACAGGCCGTCAAAGGCCAAATGGCCATTTTTCATGTGTTCCACTAAAAACCGCTCAAATTCTTCAAATGGCGCGCCATCCTCCAGGGCCATCACCTCGTAGGGTAAGCCCATTTCCACGCAGGCGGCCACGAACCCCTCCTTCCGCTTGCTGGGCTCGTTGGTCAGGGCGGAGCCGACCCGCAGGAAAGCCACCTTTTTACAGCCCAAATCCCGCAGCTTATAGGCTGCAATCCAGCCGCCTCCGAAATTATCCGACGCGACGCAGGGCACGGACACGGAAAAAAAGCGGTCGATCGTCACGAAGGGGAGGCCTTCTGGAATGGTTAGGTTGGGATTGTATGTCAGGGCGATGATGCCGTCCACCCGGTTCTGGCGTACCATCTGGATGTATTCTGTTTCCCGGTTCTGGTCGTACTCCGTGAAGCACAGCAGCATTTTGTAATTCCGCTTTTCCAGCGCTGCATTGATATGATGTACCAGCATGGCAAAATAAGGACTGATGGTATTTGGAATGATGAGCGCTACGGTATTCGTTTTATCGGTGCGCAGGGCCCGCCCGCTGCTGTTGTATTGGTAGCCAAGGCGGGCGATGGCTTCTTCCACCTTGTCCTTGTATTCTTTTCCCACAGCCTGGCCGTTGACTACCTTGGATACGGTGCCGAGCGCCACCCCGGCTTCCCTCGCCACATCTGCCATGGTGGGCGCTGTTTTCTCGTTCACAGGTTTTCATCCTTTTTCAATGATATTTTCATGAAATATGATAACATTTTCATGAAAATAAGTCAAGCCGAAAATGAAAAGTCATTGGAGAAATGGAATTGAGAAAAAACAGACGGAAGCGAACCAAATTTTTTTCATATTTTTTGAAAAAACGGTTGACAATCTTCCAAAGCCGTGGTATCTTGTACTTGAAAGTTCATGAAACGTTTCATGAAGATAAAAGCGGTCAAGGCAAAGGAGGAATGCTTATGACTTCAACAGTTGCTCCAAGACGGCGGGTACACCGCAAAAGTCTGGCGCGCCGCATCGCGGACAACTGGCAGCCGTATGTGCTGCTGCTGATCCCGGTGGTCATCACCATCGTGTACAAGTACGGCCCCATGTATGGCATCCAGATCGCTTTCCGCAATTACAATCCCGGCCTGGGGATCACGCAAAGCCCCTGGGTAGGCTGGAAGTGGTTTGAACGTTTCTTCCGGGCTCCTACCTTTGAACGTATGCTGTGGAACACGGTGCTGCTGAGCCTGTATGGGCTGCTGTGGAGCTTCCCGGTGCCCATCATCATGAGCCTGGCGCTGAACCAGCTTCGCTTCAAGAAGCTCAAGCGCACTGTGCAAACCGTCATCTATGCTCCGCACTTCATTTCCACCATGGTCATCTGTGGTATGCTGCGTATCTTCCTTTCTCCCTCCGGCGGCCTCATCAATCTGATTGCCGGTACAAAGATCGACTTCCTGACCGAAGCAGGCGCGTTCCGCACCATCTATATTGCCAGCAGTATCTGGCAGGAAGCGGGCTGGGGCACCATCATTTACCTGGCAACCCTGTCCAGCATCGACGCTTCACTGTATGAAGCGGCCAAGGTAGACGGCGCGTCGGTCTTCCAGCGCATCCTGCATATCGACATTCCTTGCCTGCTGCCCATGATCATCCTGCAGCTCATCATGAGCGTCAGCGGCCTCATGAGCGTCGGCTTTGAAAAGGCTTACCTCCTCCAGACCGACCTGAACCGCGCCACCAGCGACATCATCGCCATTTACGTGTACGAGCAGGGCATCGTGAGCGCCAAGTATGAATTGGGCACCGCCGTGGGCCTGTTCAATACCGCTATCAATATCGTGCTGCTGCTGATGGTGAACCGCATCGCCAAGAAATACGGCGAAGTCAACTTCGTGTGAGAAAGGAGGAGGAATCAAAATGTCTGTTCTTTCCAGAAGAAAACAGGGCGAATTGGGCGGATTCAGCGACCGCACCAGCGACATCATCCTGATCGTTATCTCGGTAATCATTCTCCTGATCGTGGCGTACCCGCTGTATTATATCCTGGTTGCATCCTTCTCCGATCCTTACGACGTGTATGCCGGAAAGACCTTCCTGCTTCCCAGCCAGGCGACGCTGGACGGCTACAAAGCGGTTTTCGCGGAACAGAACATCGTGCGGGGCTACGGAAACTCCATCCTGTACACGGTGGTTGGCACCATCTATTCCGTGGCGCTGATCTACCTGGTCGCTTATCCCCTGTCCGTGCCTGACCTGCCCTTCAAGAAGATCATCAGCATCTTCTTCATCATTACTATGTACTTTGGCGGCGGCCTGATCCCCACTTATCTGATCGTGCAGAAAACCGGCATCATGCAAACCATCTGGGCCATGTTCCTGCCGGGCGGCGTAGCGGTGAGCAATGCCATCATCGCCCGGAACTACTTTGAAAACAGCATTCCAGGCGCACTGAAGGAGGCTGCCGGTATCGACGGCGCAAGCCACTTCCGCATTTTCTTCTCCATGATCATTCCCCTGTCCACGCCGATCCTGTCGGTCATGGTGGTTTTCTCCATGGTGGCCTACTGGAACGACTGGTTCACCGCCCTGATCTACATGACCAACGAGCAAGCGCCCCTGCCCCTGGTGCTGCGCAACATCCTGATCAAGTCCTCCGCTTCCGCGTCCCAGGCCAGCATGATTTCCGGCGGCTACGCGGAGCTGAACAA
>JAFXSH010000048.1 GCA_017525805.1 Clostridia bacterium
GGTGTCAGGCAGGTGCCTGCGCCAAATATTATACAAGATTTCAGAGGCTATTTGTTATTCCGACGTTTTTGGGGGATAATCCCGAATTTCGGGGCTTAATACGATAACTTCGGAATAACTATTTCTTCGGCATAATTCTGGTTATTCCGAATTCGGAATAATCAAAACCTTTCGGTCGCCGGCAAAAGGGACGGCCTTCACGGCGATCAGTCCTCCCTCTTTTTCGAGGCTGTGCGCATTATCAAAGAAATGAGGTATTCCTCCCATGGACAGTATCCGAAATGGGCCGTGTGGGAAAATGTGCCGGGGGCCCTGTCCTCGAATCAGGGGCAGGATTTCAGGCAGGTCCTCACAGAGCTCATCCGTATCAAAGAACCCGAGGCAGATGTTCCTATGCCGGAAGATGGCGTATGGCTTGCTGCGGGAGAGGTGCTGGGTGACGATTATTCTCTCGCCTGGCGGGTGCTTGACGCCTCGAAGGGTTGGGGAGTCGCACAAAGACGGAAAAGAATATTTGTTGTCCTCGATCTTGCTTGCCAACGCGCCGGACAGGTACTCTTTGAGTCCGAAGGCGTGTCAGGGTATTCTCCGCCGTGCGCTGCTCCGGGGCAAGGAACTGCCGGAGGTACTCAGAAAAGCGCTGGAGAGGCAGGCTTGCCAGTCCTGAACGACATGGGCGGTAGCCGCTTGGACGTATCGGAAAACATCGCCAGCACGTTGCGGGCGCAGGATCATGGGCATCCGCCCATTGTACTTGACCGTCCGCTTTCCTCCGGGGGCTTCTGCACCGAACACTCCGCCGACAGCAGGGGAATCGGATACGAGGAAGAAAGAGCGCCTACTCTGCGGGCCGGCGTTGTGCCGGGCGTGGCAATTGAGTACAACCCCACGGACAGCCGGATCAAACTGAATAAGGACGGAATCTGCCAGACGCTCTGCCGCAGATGCGGAACAGGCGGGAATCAGACTCCTTTGGCAATGGTTCCCCGCGCCTTCGGGATTGGTTCGGATCAGTCCCAGGGCATGCAATCAGAAAATCCCAGGGCCGGTATCTATGAAGCGGAAACCAGCCGCACACTGGACTGCCGTCCAGATCCCGGCTGCAGGCAGGGCGGAATCGCCGTGGTGGAGCCTATTCCTTTTACGCAGAATCAGCGTGACGAAGTCCGCGATCTCGGCGGACAGTCCGCTTCCCTGTCAGCGGAACCCGGCATCCATCAGCAGACATTTGTGGCTGTCCCGGAACGTCCTGCCTATACCATGACCTGCGGTTCCTTCTCTGACTTTCACAGGGAAGTGTCTCCCACCCTGATGGCGCGGGATTATAAAGACCCGCCGCTGGTGGGCGAAGCGCTTGAAGTGGAATACCTGGTGCGGAGGCTTACCCCGGACGAATGCTGCCGCCTGCAGGGGTACCCTGACGGGTGGTGCAAGGGCCTGGCAGACGAACATCCTTCAGAGGATGAGATCGGGTTCTGGGTTCATGCGTTTGAGGAACACAGGAAAGCGACAGGCAGGCCGGGAAAAACAAAGACCCGGAACCAGATCGTCAAATGGCTCTCTTCTCCCGGAACAGATTCCGCTGAATATCGGGCGTATGGCAACAGTGTGGCTGTGCCCTGCGTCTTTTTTATTCTTGCCGGTATCGTCTGGGCCGAAGAACAAACGATTGGAGGTGAGAAAGATTGAGAGAAATCATGTTGAACGGCTATATCGACGATGAAGTGTGGTTCGGGGATGAAATCACCCCGGAAGCGCTTCACAGCCTTCTTTACGCCGAAGGGAAAGACCCTGCCGAAGACGTGCATATCCGCCTCAACTCCTACGGCGGTTCCTGCAACGCCGCCGTCCGTATGCACGACGATATGGCAGCGTATCCCGGCAAGGTGAATATCACGGTATCCGGCACGGCTGCTTCCGCCGCCACGGTGCTGTGCATGGCGGCCGACCGGCTGGATATGACGCCCGGCTCCCTGTGGATGATCCACGATCCGTCCATGATCGCTATCGGCAATGTCCGGGATATGAAGGACGCGATCCGCCTGCTGGAAGCCTGCAAGGAATCCATCCTGAACGTGTACTGCGCCCGGATCAAAATCACCCGTGAGCAGGCCGCCGCCCTGATGGCGAAAACCACCTGGATGGACGCGCAGAAAGCCCTGGAGGACGGATTCATCGACGGCATCCTCACGGTCAGGCAGGCCGGCCCCAACGACTGCGTCGTATCCCTGCAGGATGCGGAAATGAAGGCCCAGGCATGGCTTGACCGCCATAAAATCAGCGCGTCCGCGCGCAATGAACACATTCCCATGAAGGAGGGCATTCTCTATGAAGCCCAATCCCGACCCAGCCCCCAGGAAACGGCCGCGGTGGAAAAGGAAACGGAAGAACCGGAAGCCGAGGCTCCCGCGCCGCTATCCGCTGCCCCGCCCGGTGGAGGAGAAACCGCCAGCCGGGAAACCGTGAAGGAAAACACGGAAGACAGCCCGGAGGAAACCGAAAACGGCACCCCTGTAAGCCAGCTTCAGAAGAGGCTGGCTTTAATCATGCCCCTTGAGGCAAAAAACAAAGGAGAGAACGTATGAGTAAAATTCTTGAACTGCGGCAGAAGCGCGGCGAAGTATGGGACCAGGCGAAAGCCTTCCTCGACGCCCACCAGGACGAAAACGGCGTCATGAACGCCGAAGACACCCAGACCTATGAACGCATGGAGCAGGAGGTCGTTAATCTCGGCCATGCCATTGACCGCCTGGAACGCGCCGAGCAGATGGACCGGGAAATGAACTCCGATCCCGCCAGCCCCATGCTGGCCGGCCGCCCTGACCGTTCCGACCGCCTCGATCCCAAGCGCGGCACCGCCAGCGACGCTTATAAGAAAGCGTTCTGGAACCAGCTGCGCGGCCACACCTCCTACGAAATCAGGGACGCCCTGCAGGTGGGCGAGCTTTCCGAAGGCGGCTATACCGTCCCCGACGAGTTTGAACACCAGCTGGTGGAGGCCCTCCAGGAAGAGAACATCATGCGCGGCCTGGTGCATGTGATCACCACTTCTTCCGGCGACCGGAAGATTCCTCTTGTCACCAACTACGGCAGTGCTTCCTGGATCGAGGAGGAACAGCAGATTCCCGAAAGCGACGTGGCCTTCGGCCAGATTTCCCTGGGCGCCCACAAGCTGGCCACCGCCATCCGCATCAGCCAGGAACTGCTGCAGGATTCCGCTTTCGACATGGCGTCCTTCATCACCCACGAATTCCAGCGCCGCGCCGGGGCCGCCGAGGAGCAGGCCATTATCAGCGGCGACGGCTCCCACAAACCCATCGGCCTTCTGCACGCCACCCTGGGCGCGCAGGTGGGCGTTACCACCGCTTCCTCCACCGCCATCACCGCGGATGAACTGATCGACCTGCAGCACTCCCTCAAGTCCGGCTACCGCCGCAAGGCCGCCTTCATCATGAACGACGCCGCCATCAAAGCGCTGCGCAAGCTCAAGGACGGGCAGGGCCAGTACATCTGGCAGCCCTCCATCCGGGAAGGCGTGCCCGATATGCTGCTGAACACCCGCATCTATATGTCCAACTACATGCCCCTGGTGGAAGCCGGGAACAAGGTCGTCCTGTACGGCGACTACAGCTATTACTGGCTGGCGGACCGCGCCGGGCGCACCCTGCAGCGGCTCAATGAACTGTACGCCATGACCGACCAGGTCGGCTTCAAGCTCACGGAGCGCCTGGACGGACGCCTGATCCTGCCCGAGGCTGTCAAGTGCCTGCAGATGAAGGCGTAAGACACCGCAGCCTGATGATTCAGCGGGCCGTTCATATTCGGGCGGCCCGCTTTTATGGAGGTAAAGAAAAATGCCAGATACGCATAACACGAAAAACTATATGGCCCACGGCGGCAATGAACTGGTGATCGGCGGAAAGCTCACCTTCCTTCCCGGCGCAAGCGTCGAAGGCGGAGAAGGGCTTTTTGACGGCGGCGGGGATTCCGCCTATACCCTGCCCGCCGCGACCGCCGATACCCTGGGGGGCGTGAAAATCGGCAGCGGCCTTTCCATCACCGAGCAGGGCGTGCTTTCGGCAAACGGTATCACTCCCGCCGCAAGCCAGGCGGACAGTGAAGCGACCACCATCGCGGGGCTCAAAGAGGACTTCAATACCCTCCTGGCCGCGCTCCGCACTGCCGGACTCATGGCGGCTCTGCCCGCCGCTGAACAGGGTGATGGCTGATGGTCGTAACACTGGATGAGGTAAAAACGCATCTCCGCATCCAGTACGATGAGGAAGATGAATACCTGGCCGGGCTGATCGCGCAGGCGCAGGCCGCGGCGGAAGATTACTGCCGGGTATCTTTTGAGCCTTATATTGAAAAAGACGATGAAGGAAACGAGGCTGAGAAACCCTGCCCTGAACCGGTAAGGCTTGCGCTTCTCCTTTTTGTCGGTTTCCATTATGAAAACCGCGACATTCCCGATATGACCACATACAAAGCCATGCGGATGGCCTTCGACTCGCTTCTCTATCCTTACCGCGACCCTGCCAGGATGTTCTGAGGACGGTGATTTGCCTTGCGAGGCTACAAAAACTTTGAAAGCAGCCCGCATCCGGGTGATTTGAAGCATCTGGTGGAGATCGGGTATACCGAAAATGAGATCAATGAAAACGGTTACCCCGAACCGAAGGACGTCGTGGTATGCCGTGTATGGGCCGCGGCCATTGACGCCGGCAACCAGCACTACCGTTCCGCTGACGTCATGAACACCGAGGCCGTGATCAATTTCACCATCCGGTACAGAACGGACGTCAAGCCCGGTATGTGGGTGCGTTTCCAGGGAGAAAAATGGAACATCTCCACGTTAGGCGAGTACCAGTTCAAGCGCACATATCTCGGTTTAAAGGCGTCCCTCTCCAAGGGGGTCAGCGGATGAAGGAAGTACAGGAAGCGCTCCGCGATATTGGCATCCCCGTATTCGCCGGGATCTGGCGGGCCACCTCTGCGGATCAGAATCCGCCGCCCCAGTATGTGGTGTATTCATCCACTACGGTTGAATCCTCCCACGCGGATGATCTTGTTACGTCCTACCGTACTTTTGTCTACCTCAACCTCTGGAGCGATTTTGACCCCACGCCCATGCGGGATAAGATTCGCAAGGCAATGTACGACTACGGATTCTCCATCCGGGAAGAGTCGGATAAAGGGTACAATATGCCCGCATATGACACCCCTACCCGCCAATACACTGTGCAGTGGACATGGGTATGGTACGAGGAGGCGCCGCTGGATGCCAATGAATGTTGATGGGCTGGATCAGCTCATGACCGACATTGCCGCCATGACCGCAAAGCTGGATATGGAAAAAGGCGGCGGCTCCATTGCCAACGGCATTCTTGAAAGAGCCGCGGTTCCCGTTGAGGAACAGATGAAAGCCAACGCCAGCCGCGATCCCAAAATCATCACAAATAAGCTTCACGGCGCTATTCATACCGGAAATGTGAAAAAGCGCCGCAACGGCGGAAAACATATTACTATTGGCGTCCACCGGAAGGACTGGGACGACGGGGATTACTATCCCGCCTATGTGGAGTACGGCCATGGCGGGCCAGGTCCCGCCCCTGCCCATCCATACATCCGTCCTGCCTACGATACAACCGAGGATCAGGCCTATGAAATCATCCGTTCCGGGTTGAGGGACGCCATCAGCAATAACAAGTGACACTGATTGAAAAGAACGGGCTTGGAACGAGGCCCTTTCTTGTTTTTGAAAACTTACCTGAAATAGAACAGGAGGTAAACGCACATGCCCAATACTCCCGCCGCATCTCCCACGGTATCCTCGACCATCGGCCTGAAGAACATGGTCATCGCCCCCTTGACGGAGGACAACGAAACCACCTTATCCTATGGTGATCTTCAGCTGGTCGCCGGCGCAATCGAAGCGTCCGTCACGCCCAACAATACCGATCCTTCTATCCAATATGCTGATGACGTCGAGTTCGAAACCTTGTATCCCGACCCCGAACTATCCTTCAAAACCAAAATGGCGGACATTCCGCTGATCATCCAGGAGATGATCTTTGGCAGCCGAATCGACGAGAACGGGGTCCTTATCCGCACCGCGACGGACAAGCCCCCGTATTTCGCCGTGGGCTTCAAGTCGGAAAAATCCAATCATAAGTTCCGCTATATCTGGCTTTACAAGGTTCGGGCCAAGCCCCTGACCGAGAATTACGGCACCAAGCAAGGCACGACCATCAACCGGCAGACCGGGGACGTGGAATGGACAGCCATCAAGAGAACCCATGACAGCCAGTACCAGGCTGTGGCTGACGAAGGTGAAAACGGCTTTACCGCTGAAAAAGCCGCCACCTTCCTCCAGTCTGTGTACGAGCCGTCCTTTGCTTCCAATGGTGGCTCTTCTACCGGAGGCTGATTCTGAAAAAGAGCCGCGCAAGCCGCCCATAGCACAGGCAGTCCCACTATCGCTTTACCGGCTGGCTTTTGCGTATATGGAGGCTTGCGCGGCATAACGACCAACATGAAGAGGAGGACACAATCATGGTAACCTGCACACTGAATGGCAAAGAATACCGCATTGACTTTGTTACCGGACGCGCGCTTCGGGAGATTGAGCCCGCCGCCAAGATGTACAGCCGGGTGGTTGCACTGTCCAACGCAGCCGTCAACGGCGGGGATCTGTCGGATGCCGATCAGCTGACCGTGGCGGAAGCTCTGGATGTCATGATCCACTGGTTCTGCCTGCTTTTCCAGAACCAGTTCACCCCGGACGAGCTGCTGGACGGCTATCCCGCGGACCGCCTGATGCACGACATTGCCTTCGCTCTCATGGCTGTGCAGACGCAAACGACCAGCGTGCTGGAGTCTTTCCCTACGAAGGCGGCGGAGGAGGAGACGGCGCCGAAACAGACGGGGCCGGTGCTGATTTCTCACTCCTGACGCTGCCCGAGTTCATCTATTCCACCTATAACCAGCTTCTGGAGAATGGATGGAGAATGAAGGAAATTGACGAGATGGATATGCTGGGGTATTTTCAGATCCGTGCGTGGAAAGCGAAGCGTGAAAAAGAGAATACCGCGCCAAAGCATAAGTACATTGATGAAGTATGGACGAACATGAAGCCGTGACTGGCTGTCACGCTTTTTCGATATATAAGGCAGGTGATCCAGTTTGAGCGAGACGCTCCGTGATCTGGTGGTATCGCTGTCCCTCCAGACGGATAACTTTACCCGGAATATGCAGTCGGTAAACAAGCAGATCCGGGAAGCTGAATCTTCGTTCAAACTGGCCTCTGCCGGTGTGGACAAGTTTGACCAGGACGCCGTGGCTTTGGGCTCCCAGCTCGGCGCGCTCCAAAGCAAACTGGATCTGCAAAAGACCGCCGTGGATCAGTATTCCAAGGCGTTGGAAGCCGCCCGGAACAAGCTCCAGGAATGTTACACCCGGCAGACCGACTATGCGCAGCGGCTGGAAGAAGCCAAACAGCGCCATGAACAGCTGGGCGAGCAGGTGCAGCGGGCCACAGCCAAGTACGAGGAGTACAAGAGCACCCTGGGCGAATCCGACTCCGCCACTATCGCCGCAAAGCAAAACCTGGACGCCCTCAAGGAAGAGTACAGGGCGTCAGGGGACGAGGTCAAAAAGCTCTCCGGCCAGAACGAAGCCCTCAAAAAAGCGACGCAGAACGCAGCCGACGCCGTCACCACCGCATCCACCAAGCTGAATGCCGCAAAAGGCGCGGTCAAAGAAACCGAAGCAGCCATCGGGCAATGCAATCAGTCCCTCTCCCTGTCCCAGACCAACTGGTACTCCGCAGGGGAAGCCATTCAGAAAGCCAATGCGGAAATCACCTCCATCGGCAAGCAGATGCAGCTGGCGGAGAGCAAGTTCCGTATGGCCACAGCCGGCCTGAAAAACGTCGATAAGAGCGCGGAGGGCCTTTCCGCCAAACTGACGCTGCTCCGGGAAAAGCTGGTTCTGCAGGAAACCGCCGTTCAAAAATACGAGGACGCGCTCAAGGCTGCTAAGGAGCAGCTGGAAGCCGCTAAGCAAGCCAACGATCCTGAAAAGATCCGGCAAGCTTCGGATGCTGTTACGGACGCGGAGGCCGCGCTCAACCGTGCGAAAGCCGCCGTGCAGGAAACAAGAGCGCAGATCGAGCAAACGACCGCATCTCTTCGCACGGCGCAATCGGCCTGGACTTCCGCGGGCAACAGCCTCACTTCCTTTTCCGATAAGTGCGACAAGGCCAGCAAGGCCATGACCAAGGCGGGCCGGGTTCTTTCCGTCGCCATCACGACGCCCATTGTTGGTTTGGGTAAAACAGCCGTCGAAGCCAGCCTGGACTTTGAGAGCTCTTTCGCCCTGGTGCGTAAAACCGTTGACGCCACAGAGGAGGAGTTCGATAACTTTGCGGCGGCGTCCAAAAAGATGTCCACCGAGGTGGCCGCATCCACCGACCAGATCAACTCCGTCATGGCCACGGGCGGACAGCTGGGTATCGCCAAAGAAAACCTGGTGGATTTCACCCGCGCCATGATCGATTTGCAGAACGCTTCCACCGATCTGGACGCCGATACCGCCGCTACCCAGCTTGCAAAGTTCACCAACATCATGGGCACGTCCCACGATAAGTTTACGAACATCGGCAGCACCATTGCCATGCTGGGCAACAACTTCGCCACCACGGAAGCGCCTATCGCGGAAATGTCCATGCGCATCGCAGGCGCCGGAAAGCAGATCGGCCTGACTGAGCCGCAGGTGCTGGGCCTGGCTACTGCTCTGTCTTCAGTAGGCATTCAGGCGCAGATGGGCGGCTCGGCCATCTCAAAAGCGCTGATCAAAATGGAGGTTGCGGCTTCTAACGGCGGGGATGAACTGAAGGACTTCGCCAGGGTCACCGGCATGACCGAAAGACAGTTTGTGGAAGCATGGCGGAACGACCCCATCCAGGTGTTCCAGCAGTTTATAGAGAGCCTTGCGAAAATGAGCGACGAAGGCGTCAGCTCCATTGCTGTCCTGGATGAGATCGGCATCAGCGAGATTCGCCTTCGTGATACCATGCTCCGCGCCGTGAACGCAACCGAGCTGTTCGCCAATGCCCAGGAAATGGCGCAGTCGGCATGGGACAAAAATACCGCACTGGCTGAGAAAGCCGGGGTTCGGTACAACACGACTGCCAGCAAGATCACAAACCTGAAAAACAAAGCGCTGCTGTTTGCCCAGACCATTGGCGACGATATGAATCCCACCATTCAGAATCTGATCCAGGGCGCGAGCAATCTGCTGGACAAGTTTATGGGGCTGGATGAAAGCCAGCGCAAACAGATCATCCAATGGGCGGCTGTCGCTGCAGCCATCGGCCCGGTACTTCTGGGTTTCGGCAAGATCACCAGGGGAGTCAGCCTGGTCACAGGAGGGCTTGGCAAATTTGCCACCGCTGTTGGGGCCGCGGGCGGAGGGTTTTCCGGCTTTATGAAAGTGCTGGGAAGCTCTCCCGCTGTATGGATGGCCGTTGCTGCCGCTGTGATCACCGGTATTGCTGTCTTTGCCGATTACGCTTCCGGCGCGAAAGCCGCCCGTGAAGCGCTGGAAGGGATGGAAGCCACCGCAAAGTCCTGGAAGGAAACAGCGGCTGATACGTTCTACGGTTCCAGCCAGGGCCTTTCCTTCTTCGGCATGTCCAGTGAAGACTTTGTCAAGAGCGGCAGAAGCTCCATCGAAGCAAGCAAAGACTGGCTGGACGGGGTATTGGCTGTCTGGTCGGACGGCAAGTATGAAACCGACGCTATTGTCCGGCAGTGGGTCAATTCCTGGAAATCGCTGACGGAAGAAACCAAAACGGGCCTGGAAGAGCTGCAAAGCAAAGCGGTTTCTCAGGGATATACGGGCTTGTCCCAGCAGATGGCGGATGATCTGAAGCAGCTGGACGCCATGGACAAGGAAATCAACCGGCTGCTTTGGTACCGGCAGGGCGAGAAGCTCACGGAAAAAAACAAGGTCCGGCTCCAGGAACTGGTCGATACCCGGAACGCCATCGCCGTCAAGTATAAGCTGATCCCCGAAAACGGAGAAACAGCCGGTTTTGACACCATCCGAAAAAAGGTGGAAGCCGAAGTGGCCAGGGCTGAAGCCCGCGGGCAGCAGGCGGCCGCTTCCGTCTATGAAAACGCTATCGTCGCCGCGGCCCAGGGCCTTTCCGGTATTCATAAAGACCTGGATGAAACCTATGATTCGGAATACGCTATCATCCAGCTCATGTCGGATGAAGTGGAAAAGCAGCAGGCGCTTGCAGACCTGAACAGGCGGTACAACGCCGACCGCCGCAGCGCCGCGCTGGAATACGGAAAACTCCTGGCGGACATGACTGCCCCTGTATGGGAGCAGGAAAACATCCAGGAAGCCAAAACCCAGGTCAATGACCTCATGCTCCTGCTTCGGAAATACAGCGCTGCCGCGACCGAAGCGGAGAAAAAATCCCTGCTGCCTGAACTGAACACGCTTACCGCAAGCATGGATGAAGGTTCTCTGGCGGAATACATCGGGCTGCTGACCCAGATCCAGTCCCTCATGGACAGCGGGCTGAGCCAGGCCGAGGTTGAATCCATGTTCCCGGACATAGATTTTTCCTCTGCCCTGGAACAGCTGGCCGCGATCCAGACCTATCTGAACAATAACAAGTGGGATACCAATCTGTCCAGCCTGAACGAGATGTTCGGCACTGCGCTGGGAGAAGAAGCGCTGAAGATCGCCACCGATCTGGACATGACGGGAGCGCAGGCCCGCTGGAACGAATGGGCGTCCAATCCCGGCGCCATCACCACGGACGCCATTATCCAGGGCTACACGGAAGCGGAAAACGCGGAAAAGCAGCAGCCTCTGGTGGACGCGCTGATCGCCAAATACACGGAACAGCCCCAGGGCGCGGACAAAGCTTCCCTCACACCCTCCGGGCTTGTGGCCTACGTTCAGACCTATGCGGAGGCTACCACAGGCGCGGATGTTTCGGGCCTGACGCCCGCGAACATTACCGCTATGGTGTCCGCGTATAAGGAGCTTGCTTCCGGTACGGATGTAACCCAGCTGAAGCCGGGCGACATCACGGCCTATATCTCCAAGTATCTGGAACAAAAGGGCGTGGACACAAGCAGCCTTTCTCCTTCCGCGATTACCGCCTTTGTGATGGCGTACGAGGAAGTGACAGGCGGAGCATCTACTGCCTCGCTGACGCCTTCCAACATCTCCGCAATGGTCGTTAAGTACGCTGAAGCGGAACACGTGGATCTCACGGCGCTCAAGCCCAGCCAGATCGAGGCTCTCGTCAGCAAGTTCTCTGAAGCCACAGGCTGCGATAAATCCGGGCTGCTGAAAGAATTCACCGCCTATATCACGGAATATAAAGAAGCAGCCGGCGTAAAGAAGCCGACGCTGAACGTTCAGGTGGGCTTAAGCGGATATGACCTTCTGGCTTACCGCCAATGGCTGAAAAACAACAAAGTGGAAGTCCAGGGCATTGTCCGTCTGAGCGAGGTATACGAAGATCCTTCCCATGCCCTGAACGACACAGGAATGAAATACTGGAAAAACGGCGTGCAAATCCCCGTGACAGCCGTTACCCCGGACATGCTCAAGCCCACAGACGTCGCCGTATTGGATCAGGACGGCACCATGCATATCCTGATCAGCACGGAAGTGACCGGCTCCAAAGAAGCCATAGAAGAAATGCGGGCACAGGTCGCTGAAGTGGATCAGTTTGCGACAACCGCGCTGGGCAAAGCGGCGGGCATTATGCCGACCTCCCTCATGGGTTTTATCGACCAGGCGGAGAAACGGATCAAAGACGCTCAGAACAGCCTGGGCCAGTGGTGGAACTTCATCTATGGCGGGGACGCCGCCATTATCCGCAATCTGAACACGTCCATGCAGAACGACTTCTCTCCCGGCCGCGTAGCGGAGCTTTCGGCTTACGTGTCCGAGGTTGTTTCCGCAATCCAGCAGGGGCAGGAAGTCGGCCAGGCGGACATCGACAATCTCAATAAGATCCTGCAATTCATCCAGGACCTGGATACCGCCGGCGTTGGCGGGAACGTGACGGAAGGCATCGCTGAAGGCATGGCCGCCGCGGGCTGGGATTCCTCCGCGGAAACCGTCGCCGCCAATCTGGAAGCCGCTATCAAGGCGGCGCTGGTAATCAACAGCCCCTCCGGGCGAATGAAGCCCGTGGGCGAGTATGTGGCCCAGGGCGTAGGCGAAGGCATGGCGGGCGCTGATATGTCCCAGTACGCATCCGCGCTGGCTGACGCGATAGAAAAAGCGGCCCGGGGCCAGCTAACTGCGGACACGCTATCGCCAATCGGGGCTGCCGTGGCGGAAGGGCTCGGAAACGCCATGGCAGGATACAGTTTTTCTTCCGCCGGAAGCACGGTGGGCTCCAATGCCCGAAACGCTGTATCATCTTCTCTGAATGCCGGTTCCCTGCGCTCCATCGGCGCAAACGCAATGGCCGGCCTCCGCGCAGGTATTCTGTCCGGCCAGGCAGGCGTCGTTTCCGCCATGCGGGCAGCGGCCAGGGCAGCCGTGAACGCGGCGAAGGCGGAACTGAAAATCAATTCCCCTTCCCGTGTTTTCCAGGATGAAATCGGCAGAATGGCCATGAAGGGGTTCGGCCAGGGCGTACTGGAAGAAAGCAAGGCCCAGGGCCGCATTCTCCGAAACGCCGCCCGGTATCTGACAGATGAAGCGGCATACGGCGCGGGCGCCGTGTCCGGCAGCACGACCAACAAAACCTACAATCAGCAGAGCAGCGTGAACCTGTCCGGGAATTCCTTTATTATCCGGGACGAGATTGATATCCGTTCTCTCGCAATAGAAATCGCCGCGCTCACCAAACGGCAGCAGCGCGGCAAAGGGCTGAGGATGGCATAAAAAAGCATCGGTGTTGTTCTGAACAGCCGATGCTCTATTCCTCCTGAAAGAATTCTGATACCGGGACTTTCAAAATCTCCGCCAGCCCCATCAGTTCAATATCAGATACGATACGGGTTCCGTTTTCTATCCGGGATAAGGAACCTCGGCAGATATATACCGCAATTGTCTCCAACTGCTGGGATAGTTCCTGCTGCGTTAATCCCGCCGCTTCCCGTTTCTTCCTGATGGCGCTGCCGGTAACATTCATCTTTCGATGGATTTCAGTATCTTTGATTCTCTTCATTTTTTGCTCCAGATGTCTTGATTTAGGACACGTGGATAGCTTATACTATGAAGCGGGAAATCATGTCCTACTGACAGGACATCGTGAAAAAGATATGAAGAGGTCATTATGGCAGCGGGAAATACGGGCAAAGCGCTATTCTTTCCATTCCACGGCAAATCCTGGGACGACCCGTGGGATATACGTCAGGAAACAGTGCAGGCCCTTTTGGAAGGAAAGGAACCAACGCCCTTTTTACTAATGGATACGATAGAATGCCTGGAAGGTGGGATGAGGCTTACCCTGTACTATGAAGGGAAAGATGACTTCATCGAGAAACACCGGAACGGACTGATCGGGGAAACAAAAAAGGCAATCCATTGCGTACTTCTCCGAGATATAAACGGGGACGGTATGCTTGTTCATCTGGAGGGAGAAGAACTGTTATGCGCTTATTATCCTGTGGTTACTTTGAAAACAGCGAAGTATGAAATGCTTCTGGCTAAAAAGCTGGAAGACCTTGCAGCGCTTGCAACGGATACGAGGATAGATCTGCGGCGGGGAATAAAGGCCGGCAACTATCTTTTGTCTGACTTACTGCTGGATTTATCAAAGAAAATGCTCAAGAAATAGTTCGAGAATAATCTTCCAAAATCGTCTGTCCCGCCTTGCCCGGCGCTTATTTCAGCCGGATGGGGCGGGACAGTGATTTATATGAAGAAGGGAGTCACATCAACCTTCGATGGTAAAATGCTATCAGAGAAATGTGGCTGTCCTGTGAATGAAAACAGAAAAGAATATGGCATGGAGGTAAAACATGTACGAGTATAATCACAGATTTCATTGGTTTCTTGTGCTTCTGCTTGCGGCTGCTATCGTCCTGTGCGGGATCATGATGGCCACCGGCGCAAAAGCGGAATATCTGCCGTCAGAGCCGGTCCCCAGCATTACCGTGGACGCGCTGTACCAGGTCGTATCCGGCGCGATGTCGAAATCGGATGCGCCTTTTGACCTGCAGATCGTTGAATGCATACGGTTGGATATCGGCACGGACAGCCTGCCCGAGCAAGTGGCGTTGATCGACGCGGAGATTTTTTTCCCCGCGCTGCCGAAGAAGCTGAAATCCATCCTGCTGTATGACGGTAAGCATGTGCTTGCTGCCCAGTGGCATTGGACGGATGAGAACGCCATCTACATTGCTTTTGAGAGGGCCGATATAGAAAAGATGGATCAGGCGCAGCCTTTCTATCTCTTTCTGATTGCTTTGCGGTAAGCCGGGTGCAGGTGGTGGAGCATGAAGGATTATTTTATCTGGAATGGGACGGACTGCCGCCAATACGGGATTCATGTATCCGAGCAGCCGCCCATAACAATTCCCGCGGAGCGTTCCACGCAGACCAATGTTCCGGGGCGGCCCGGCAGCCTGACCACACTGGAAGGCGAAGATGTGTATGACGATCTGCTTCTGACCGCCACCTGCTTTATCTCTGGCCCTGCGCAGATCCCGGCTATTGCGGCCTGGCTGAAGGGCGGCGGCTCCGTGACCTTTGCCAACCGGCTGGGCGGGCATTATCAGGCCAGGATCGTCAATCAGATTCCTTTTGAAAAAATCCTGCGGGGAAACCCGCACTGTTCCTTCGCGGTGAACTTCCGGTGCTTTCCGTTTTTCTATGCTGACAATGCCCCTGACATTACGGTCACGGTATCCGGTACGGTTATCACGAACCCCGGCAGCGTTTACTCCGAGCCGGTCCTGACAGTTTACGGCTCTGGGGACGTCACCCTCATGGTGGGCGCAACCATCGTGGAACTGACCGATGTTTCCGGGAGCATAGTCATTGACACCGTGCTGCACGAGGCGTACCTGGGCAATACCCAGATGAACGATCACATGAGCGGCGAGTTCCCCGTGCTGAAGCCCGGAATGAATGCGATCAGCTGGACAGGAACGGTGGAACGTGTGGTCATAAGCCCGAACTGGCGGTATTTATGATGGTTTTTCTCTTCCGAAACTCAATATTTTATGATATATTTGATGTGAGCCTTAGGCGCACCCCGATATAAGTCTTTGAAATACCTGATTATGTCAAGAAGCAGAATCTGTTCTGAACAAGGATTCTGTTATCTGTTGAGCCACATCAGGGTAAGGTTCTGAATGGGACCGCTTTGAGGGATGAGTCGAAGAAAGAGGAATGACGGCCATGAAGCATAAACGTCTGAACCGGGACAGATGGGGATTTCAATATTATCCGTACTACCAAATGAGGATTGATCAAGCGCTGTTTCATGGAATGGTCTGCCTGATCCGCATGACGGATGGGAAAGCAAATTACTGGAAAATGCCAAAGGCAGGAAAAATTCAGGTTACAGGTTCCGGCATGACCTGGCTTGAACTGATTCCGGATGGCGCCAACCATGTGATAACGGTCAAGTATTTCCCGGACGGTGCTCATGACGCAGGGAGGAAACAGTATCCGGTTCCCATGAACCCGCTGTACCAGCCGTCGATCTGGTATGTAGATATCATTGAGGGGATCGAATATGATGAGTACGGCATCGCTGTATTCATCGACAAATATCTTGATGTCATCTTTACCCCGGAAGGGGATGTAAAGATCGATGACCGGGACGAACTGGACAAGGCTTATGCCTCAGGTGAACTGACGAAAGCACAATATGATGCGGCATTGTCGGAATGCGATCGGGTTCTTCGTGAATATTGTGATGACATCCGGAGAACAGATCAATGGTGCGCGCAAATCAGGCAGTTGGCAGAAGCGCGGATAACTGCCGGGGAACCTGTCAAACTGTGCAAAGAGACCGCCGCGCTGAAGAACAGGAAACACTTTTGAGTTTTCTGTTCAAGGGGACAGTAGACAGGGGGCTGAAATTCCTTGGACATATGGAAGAATTATGACAGCGAAATACCGGAGATCATAAGCCAGTTGTCTGACGTTCCGGAGATAATCCGCCTGCAGCATGTGGGGATGAATTGCGGATGTGAATATACATCTTTTCCGGTGTTCAGAGCAATGAAAGAACGGTATACCAGGTATGATCACAGCATGGGAACAGCTATGATTGTCTGGCGTTTTACACACTCTGCCGCGCAGACGCTGGCGGCAGCATTCCATGATATAGCGACTCCCTGCTTTGCGCATGTCGTCGATTTCATGGCCGGTGATCATATGAAACAGGAAACTACGGAAAGCAGGACGCTCGAGATGATTGCGGGCTCTGCTGAAATCCGGAGAGTGCTGGAAGACATGAGTGTGGACGATATAGCGGATTATCACAGGTATCCTGTGGCTGATAACGATTCACCAAGGCTTTCCGGGGACCGCCTGGAGTACACACTTGGAAACCTGGTAAACTATGGACGACTGAGTGAAAAACAGGCCAGGGCGTATCTTGATGACCTGAAGGTCTGTATCAATGGAGAGAGTGTACCCGAACTGGCTTTTCAACATGCGGATACAGCTGTTGATTTTGCTTACGGTGCTTTGGAAATGGGAAAGATATATGTTTCCGAAGAAGACCGGTTTGCAATGGAAATGCTGGCGATAATCCTGAAGGATGCTGTTAATACAGGGATCATCAGCATGGATGACTTGTGGACTACGGAAGAACAGGTGATTGAAAAGCTGAAGCGGAATCATCATTTTCTTAACCGCTGGAATCACTTTTGTGGATATTATCAGATCAACCGGGGAACAGGAACAGTTATTCACGCAAAGAAGCGGTATATTGATCCGCTTGTCGAGAATGCCGGACGAGTAACTGAAATCTGCGGCGAATTCAAAACGGCGGTGGATGAATTCCTGAATGAATCCCAAGAAGTGCCATTAAGCGGACTGTCGTATGAATACATTGCAGGGGAATGAGTAATAAAAGGGCAGGGTAGAATTTTTTTACTTGATTACTAAAGGTTAATCAGGCGAAGCAACCGATAACTGTCAATTTCGGCGAATTATCGACCATTAGCTGTTGTGACAATCCTATCTTCCAAGGAAAACCATTTGCGTCGTCCACATGGGCGGCGTTTTCATTTTGCCCTCTAGGAGGTGAGGCCCATTGATCTGCGTTTATCCGGCTGACTGCGCGGACTTTTCTACCAACGGCAATGGGGTACTCACTCCTCTGACCGCCCAGGTGACGGAAACGCTGAACGGAGAATATGAGCTGCAGCTGACGCATCCCATTGACGCGCATGGAAAGTGGCGGCGGCTGGTGGAGGGATGCATCCTCCGCGCTCCCGTTCCCGCTGCCATGACGCCCCGCGTCAGCTTCACAGCGCCTGGGGACGATAACCACACCGAGGTCTGGCGGGTACACACAGACTTCTCCGGGGCTGAAACCAGAGGCGGGACACTGAACCTGCGGAACGGCCCCGGCAGGGAGTACAAGATTCTTGCTGCTTACAAGAACACCTCTCTGGTTCAGGTCATCGCAAAAACAAATGCTTCCTGGTATGAAGTCACCGCCCCGGACGGGAAGCACGGGTATATGTCCACCACCTATCTGGTGTTTGATCACCAGGAAGGTTCCGCGTCGGAGGCTGTTTCTTCCGTCGTGGAAGAACGCCAGCTGCGTGATCAGCCCTTCCGCATTTACCGGGTAGTGCCGGAACTGGACAAGGTATCGGTATATGCCCGCCATGTTTTCTATGATCTCATGGACAACATGATCCAGTCCTACAAGCCCTCGTCCTCCACGGCGGGGGCTTCCGTCGTTCAGGGGATCAGCAGTCATTGCCTTTCCGAACACGGCTTCACCTTTTATTCCGATCTCTCCAGTACAGCAGAAGATGTGGCCTTTGAAAATGTGAATCCCGCGGACGCCATCATGGGCGACGAAGGGTTCATCGCCAACTACGGTGGGGAGCTTCAGAGGGACTGGTTCGATGTGTTTCTGGTAGAGCGTGTGGGCAAGGATACCAACGTGCAGATCCGCCAAGGCAAGAACCTGCTGGGAATCAGCTACGATGTGGATGTTTCGGATGTGGTGACCCGAATCATGCCCACTGGTCAGGACAAGGACGGCGAGGTGCTGTACCTGCCTGAACTGTTTCTCGACAGTGAAAACATCCAAGCCTATCCCCATCCCAAGTGGATACACTTGCCGGTTTCGGACGCGAAGGAGTCTGAGGATCAGGACGAGCCGAAAACCAAAGAACAGTGTTATATCGAAATGCGGGAAGCGGCCCAGGCGCAGTTTGACGCAGGCTGCGATCTTCCGACTGTTACCCTGACTGTCAGTTTTATCAACTGCCCGGATACGGAAGAATACAAGCCCTACGGGTTTTTGCAGACCATTTATCTGGGGGACGCTGTTCGTGTGCAGGCTCCCCGGATCGGGGTCATGGTGTCCATGCGGATGACCCAGTACACATACGACTGCCTGCTGAAAAAGTACACCTCTATGACTCTGGGGACTGTGGCCGATACGGTGGAGAGCAATGTGATCTCCGCCCGGCAGCTTCCTTCCGGGATCATCACCGGCAGCAAGCTGGCTATCAATTCCGTGGGAACAGGGCAGCTGCAAAGCGGCTCCGTCAGTTCCGCGCAGATTCAGATGGCGGCGATTGAAACGGCGCATATCCAGGATGCGGCGATCACCCGCGCCAAGGTGGGAGAAGCGGCCATCGGTGAAGCGCAGATCGCGGACGCTGCCATCGGCACGGCAAAGATTCAGGACGCGGCAGTGGGTAGGGCCAAGATCGCGGACGGCGCTATCGGCACAGCGCAGATCGGGGATGCCGCTATCATCCGCGCCAAGATCGGTGACGCTGCCATCGGAACCGCTCAGATCGAGGACGGCGTCATTACCACCGCGAAGATCGGTACCGGCGAAATCCAGGAAGCCAATATCCATGACGCAGCCATCACCAGCGCGAAGATCGGCGCGGGCGAGATCAAACGGGCGAACATTGAGGACGGCGCAATCGGTACTGCCAAGATCGAGGACGCCGCTATCACCAACGCGAAGATCGGCGGCGCGGCGGTCGGAACGGCGAATATCCAAGACGCCTCCATTGTCGCTGCCAAAATCCTGGATGGGGAAATCGTGACCGCAAAAATCGCTGATCTGGCTGTAACCGGCGCGAAGATCGCAGACCTCGCCGTGACCACCGCGAAAATTGCGCAGGCAGCGATCACCAACGCCCAGATCGCCAATGCCGCTGTAGACACAGCGCAGATCGCCCTGGGTGCGATCACTGCCGCCCTAATAGCCAACGGCGCAGTCGGGACGGCCCAGATCGCGGATGCCAGCATCACGGACGCCAAGGTTGTCTCCCTGAACGCGGATGTGATTACATCAGGCACCTTGGCAACTGAACGGTTGATTATCCGGGGTGACGACGGCCTGATCTATGAAATCAACGCCCAGGCTTCCGGCCTTTCCGTTCAGGAATTGCAGCAGGAAAAGTACAGGCAGCAGCTGAGCGGCACGGTGCTGGTGGCCCGGTCGGTGACAGCGGAACAGATTGCCGCCGCGACGATCACAGCGAATGAGATTCTGTCCGGAACCATCACAGGCGACAAGATCGCCGCCGTGACGATTGAAGGTTCCAATATCAAGGCCGGGGCCATCACCACCAGCCATGTGTCCTCTGATTTTGGGCAGACCCTTGATCTATCCAGCAATACTGGCATCAACCAACGGGTGGAGCGGGTGTATTCGGATATGGATGACCTGGTGGGCTTCCGCATCGAGATCATCTCCACGTCGGATATTCTCTCCGAGGATATTCAGCAAACCACCCTGTCAGCACGGGTGTGGCATGGCAGCCAAAATGTGACAGACACCCTTCCTGCTGCCCGTTTTCAATGGAAAAGGAAGTCGGCGGATACAACAGCGGACGCTTTGTGGAATGCCGCGCATACCGGGATGAAGAGCATCCTGCTGACCACCAGGGATGTGCTGTACAGCGCGACCTATGACTGTGAGCTGTTGAAGGAATAGTATGCTTTCCGTGCCACCACGCAGGTATGAAAAAGTCGTTATATTTCAAATTGATATCTCCTTGTGGGGGGCTTATAATAAAACCGAAAAAACAAGGAGGTTCACATTATGAAAGAAGCTTTTTCAATCAATGATCTTGCAATGATCACTGGCTTATCAACACGAACAATCAGAACTTACATTACAACGGGTTTTCTGTCAGGAGAGAAGATCGACGGGGCATGGGTGTTTACTCACGAACAGGTTCTGGCATTTATCGAAAACAAAGCAGTGCAGCCGTCGATAAAAGCAAAGAAGAATGCAATCGTCTTTGATTTCCTGGGCACAAAGCCTTACAACAACGACAAGATGTGCACGATTCTCGATTTGGCTGCCAAAGAGGCATTGACCGCATCCGTTTTCTTCTGTGAGAAAATATCAGAATGCAGCCCGGAAGCTGAATTGCGCTTTGCTTCTGATCCTGTTGGAACAGGCGTGCGATTGATTCTCAGCGGCAGTCCGAAGGATGTCATGAATCTTATGAACCAGTATTACGATAAGCAATAATTCTGGACAACAACTGAAAGCGAGAAGAACACAGCCTGTTGATATAAGGGAAGCGTCTCTGCGGAGGCGCTTTTCTTTTACATATTTTTGGAGGAGGGAGATACACGTGCCTATTATTGCCACAGGATCGAAAACGATCATTGACCTTTCCGACGGGAAAAGCCTGTCCTGTTATCTGGGGGCGAACCAGCCCCGGACACAGATCAACGATGTGAACGCGAACAGCTATAGCCCGGACTGGACGACCACAGCGGGAAAGCTGGTGATCACACCCGTCATCTATGCCAACCAGACTGCCATCGCCTTGAACGCTTCTGGGCTGACAATCACATGGAAAAGAAAAGAAGGCTCCGGCTCCGAGGCAAGCCTGGCGACAGGCGAAACCGTCAGCGGCAACATCCTGACTGTCAATCAGAACAAGCTGTCGTCCATTACCAGCGGGCTTCTTACGTACATCGCCTATGTTGCTTACGTCGATCCTGACACGGGATTAACTATTAATGCCACGGCAGATGTTTCCTTCGCACTGATCAAAACCGGCCAGAACGCTAAATCCGCCTGGATCAGCGGTGAGCAGGTCTTCAAGTATGACAACGAGGGCACGGCCGCTCCCACGCAGATCACCCTGACCGCGAATCTCCAGAATGTCACGATGGGAAAGTGGCAGTACAAGAACAGTTCCGGCAATTGGACGGATTATCCCACGACCGCCGATAACGCCAGTATCACAGGGACATCGCTCGTTGTGAAACCCACTCACGCCATCTGGGTCGGAGAAACAGCCATCCTTCGGATCACCACCAGCGACAACTCCATCGGGGACACCACGTCTATCTACAAGGTAACAGACGGCGCGACAGGCGGACAGGGCAATCCTGGCCAGAATGCTTCCATCGTCTTTTTATCGAACGAAAACATGACGTTCGCCGGTACCAAGGATGGCAAGGTTGCCGCTACCACAAAAACCTGCAATGTGGTGGCCTATACCGGTACTACGAAGGTAACGCCCACCGTAGGCACCCCCACCGGCCAGCCGTCTGGCATGACCGTTACCGTAGGGAGCGCTTCAAATAATGAAATCCCTCTTACCATCACCATTGCAGCCAACTCCACCCTGGGCGGTTCCGGCCAGCTGAACGGTGTGGTCAACGTGCCCATTACGTCCCCCGTCAGCACCACGCTGCAGATTCAGTGGAGCAAAGTCAATACCGGCGCTTCCGGCACCACGCCGGTCGTGTTCTCCCTGTACGCCCCGCAGGGAACGGTGTTCAACAACGGGGAAGGAAGCCTGACGATCCAGACAGCGGCTTATTCCGGCACCACCGCCATCACCAGCGGCGCGACCTATGCCTGGGCCAAATATACCAACGGTTCCTGGACAACCATTTCCGGGCAGACCGGCGCTTCACTCACAGTCAACGGTTCCGATGTTACTGGCATGGCGTCCTATAAGTGTACGATGACGTACTCCAGCAAAACCTACACGGACGTCATTACCCTCATTGACAAGACGGATAATTACCAGGCGGACATCGACAGCACGGCGGGCGACATTTTCAAAAATACCGTGGGTACGACTTGCCTGATCTGCCGCCTGTGGCAGAACGGAGCAGAGGTTGATCCCCTGAAAAGCACCACCTTCTCCGCTTCTGATCCTTCTTCGCCCGCAACCGGAGATTTTTACTACAAGATCGATACGACCACCGCTACCACCAAGCTCATGCGGTACAGCGGTTCCGCCTGGGTGGATGTGACCAGCAACGCTACTTACAAGCACACCAAAACCTATACCTGGTACCGCCGGGATAAGGACGGTGATCCCATGGACAGCGGCGCGGCCTTTGCCAGCGGTAAAGTCATCTATGTGGACGGGGACGATGTGGATGTGAAAACGGTGTTTGTGTGTGAGGTAGAGTAAATGCGCTCCGCCTCTTTTTCTGATTGAGGGAGGTGATGTTTATGATCGCGCAGGCGCAGTACACCATTGCCGATCTTTCGGACGCGACCGCAGAGGTCGTTGTAGGCACACAAGCCGCTTCCACCAACGCCTGGACGGGGAACGCAACCTTCTCTGAACTGCGGGACGGGCAGTCTATCCTGTACTGGCTGCCGTTCGCGGGCACTTCGTCCAACGCTACGCTGAATCTCACGTTGTCGAACGGGCAGACCACTGGCGCTGTTCCCGTTTACATCAACGGAACAACCCGGTGCACAACCCATGTGGCCGTTGGAAACATTACCCTGATGACCTACCGGGCCAACACGCCTATTGCGGGCAGCGGCAGCTATACCGGCTGGTGGATCAACCGGAACCAGGACACAACCACCAACTACTACGACAGGATCAACTATAAGGCTTCCGTTACCGCCGTCGGCGCGATTGCGGCCGGGAAGCTGGGGGTGTTCAACAGCGCCGGAAAGCTCATGCTGCTCTCCACGACAGCCTTCGATGTGACCAAGCCGATCCTGTATGTGGGCACAGCTTACAAAACCTCCGCCCTGACCCAGACGAACAACTATATCTCCTGGGGCACGGCCTTCTCCCTGGCAAGCACAGTATCCGGCTTTTCCGGGACTGCCGGAGCGACGGTGTACATTAAAGGAACGCTGAACGGCTCTATGTTCACGCCCGCCACTGGGGTGCTGACTACAACGGTTCCCACGACAGAGGACGGATATACCTATATCCTGCTGGGCTTGATGAGCACAACCGTCAATGCCGTGCTGGCACCGGAGCATCCCATGTTCCGGTACTACAACGGCGGCTTCAAGGCCATTTCCCAGATCGCCTATGAAGCGTATGTAGCAGCGGAAGAAGCGCAGGAGGACATAGATAACCTGGAGGTCGGCGGCAGGAATTACATTCTCCAATCCAGCGCGCAAGCCGAATCAAACGGGTACCTGATCTGGACGTATGAGGTTTCTACACCTTTGGAAGCGGGGGAAGAATATACTGTCTCCATGTGCGTTTCGCCTGCTTCCGATGTGTCGGCTTTCGGTGTGTGGCTGTCCACAGGGTACGCGAAACAATGCGAATTGCCTGTGTCCGGCGAGGAAAGGCAGATCGTCTCGCAAACCTTCACCGCTTTCTATTACGCGAACAAAACGCCGGAGGATGACGCCTATCATGCCTGTGTCCGGGTATACCGTATGCCGCAGCCCGCTTCCGGCACGACTGTCGGTGTTTCCAAGATTCACTGGATCAAGGTGGAAAAAGGCAACAGGGCCTCCGACTATACCGCCGCCCCGGAAGACAGCGAGACATCCCTGGAGCTAAAGCTCGCTTCTGTTCGCGCTCAGATCAGCACAGAAGCGGATAGCATCCGGTCGGAAGTGCAATCCACCTATGCTCTGGCCAGTGATATGTCCCAGGTGCGCTCCCAGGTCGGCACCCTTTCCGAGCAAACAGCAACGAATTACACCTGGGCCGTGACGCGGATCAACCAGCTGCAGCAGGATATGGCCACCGGCCTGGAAGCTACGGAAGAACAGCTGGACGTCATCCGTAATTACATGACTTTCGGGGAGAACGGCCTCATCATCGGCAAAAGCGGGAATCCTTTCACGTTCCGCGTCGTGAACGACAGGCTGTCTTTTTATATGAATGATAGCGAAGTTGCTTATTTGTCCAATAACAAATTGTACGTTACCCAGGCCGAAATCCTGACGAAGCTGATCATCGGGCGTTTTGGTTTCGAGCCCCAGGAAAACGGGAACCTGTCCCTGGTCTATAACGGATAAATATGCCCCCGCCTGTGGCTGGCTGCCACGAACATGGGGTAAAAATATAGTAACAGGAGAGCAGCATGAGCACAATTGTCACCTATACCGCTTCGCTCTGCACCCGGCGCACGGATTATTCCGTCAATACAAAGAACGGCCAGGCTTGCCAGGAGTTTTATGCCAATAGCTATAACTACGTGGGCATCATCCATTTTCCCGGCATGAACCTGACGAACAAAGTGATCAACGCCCTGATCTTTGATATCAAATCGGATAAAGCGGGCTACGGCGCGAGCCACACAAAGACTGTTTATTGGCGGAGATCAAATTATCAGGAAGCGTCCAAGGAAGGGGTCACAGGCGCGGATTATGTTGGGACGGCCCTGGGCACCATAACAGGTTCTTTCTATGATAACCTGACGTCCCACAGCATTACCGGCGATCTGCTCACGGCCATGGCCAGCTACATCACGGCGGGCAACAATACCTTCCTGATCTACAATCCCAGCCCGGAGCAAAGCAGCCAGGGGTATTCCAAGAACTACCTCATGTGGACAGACGTCACCCTGACAGTCAATTATGATGAAGCGGTTTCTTCCCCTTCGTTGTCAGCCACGTCAGCCGATATGGGAACCAGCATCACCGTGTACACCAACTGCCAGAGTACAGGGGCCACGCATACGCTCACCTATTCCTGTGGCCAGACAAACGGAACCATCGGGACGAATGTTGGGGATTCCACGGCCTGGACGGTTCCCATGTCCCTGGCCTATGAGATCCCCAACGCCACGTCATGCCTGGTCACCATCACCTGCGATACCTATTACGGCGGGGTGCTGACCGGCAGCAGGACGTGTACGCTGACCGCGACGCTGCCATCCTGGGTTACGCCGTACATATCGGATATAACCCATCAGGACAGCGAAACGACCGTCCAGCAGACCATTGGCTCGTATGTACGGGGGCTGAGCAAGCCTACCGTCACCATCACGGCCCTGGGCCGCTATATGAGTACGATCACAGCATACCGCGCCACGCTGGATGGCGTTACCTACACGACGGCCTCCTTTACCGCCAGCAAATATCTATCCCTTTCCGGGAATATGACGCTGACCGTTACCGTCACCGATTCACGCGGACGGACTTCCACGGATACCCGGTCGCTCACTATCCTGGATTACTCCTATCCCTCCATCCGGCAGTTCGCGGCGGATCGCTGCAATGCGGCGGGCACAGAATCGCAGCGGGATAGTTCTTATGTCCGCATCCAATTCCGTGGGGCGATCTCCAGCCTGGGCAACGCGAACGCCACAGAGTATTACGTCTACTACAAACTGTCCACCGCATCAACATGGACGCTGGCTGAAAGCTCTACCACTGCCGGGCAGTATGACATTACCGTTCTCAACCATGTGCTGTCCCAGAGTTTCAGCCCGCTTTACAGCTACGACATCAAAATCCGGCTGAAAGATTCCTTTGCCTATGTGGAACAGTCCGTGAGCATCGGCACGAAGCAGGTCATCATGGACATTCTGTCGGACGGCCAGGGCATAGCCTTCGGGAAGATCGCGGAAACGTCCGGGTGTGTGGATTTAGGGTGGCCGCTGAAGCTGTCCTCGCCGCTGAGCATTGAAAACGGCGGCACAGGGGCTTCAAGCGCAGCGCTGGCCCGGTATTACCTCGGCGCGGTATCCAAGACCGGCGACACGATGACGGGCAATCTGAATATTCAGAGCTACCTTTACCCCTCTGTTTATCTGGTACCCACCTATAACGATACGACAAACCGCACTGTTTTTGAGGGCAGCTATGCGGGAGCGTCCTCTTTTGCCGCATGGGAAGATTCGTCCGGCAACAACAGGCGGATGCTGGAAGTAAGGACGAAAAGCTATGCTCCGAGCCTGGACAACGCGGTGCTGCTTCGCGTGGCGGACGCTGGGACATGGTACGCCTACCGGGTGTTTCATTCCGGGATGGCGTCGCCGGTGCCCATCGCAAACGGGGGAACAGGGGCGGCTGATGCCGCTTCTGCCCGGAGCAATTTAGGCGCGAACAATGCCTCCAACCTGACCGCCGGAACAATCCCCGCCGCCCGGCTGCCCTTCAAAATCGCCTATGGCACGGTCAGCGTCAGTTCCAGTACAAATGTGTATATCGACTATTCCAGCGCAGGGTTCACGGCGGCTCCGTATGTCGTCATAAACTACGCGACCACCGGCAGCAACTGGACAGGAAGCGGAGGTGTGATAAAAGTATACAGCAAAACCGCATCCGGGTGCTATGTGACCGTAGGCGGTTCTTACAGTACAGCGCGCGATTGTGACTGGGTAGCGTTTGGAATATAAAGCAGCCATACCCAGGTACCTGGATTTTTCTCATAAGGATCGGGGGTGATTCCATTGGACATTATCCGCAGCATTTCCTATGACCAGACGGAGATTCTCCTGAGTATTCTCCGGCTGCATGTTCCGGCTGGGGTGATCGACTGTGATCCCACCTACAGCAAGGGGCAGTTCTACAAGGACGGTCTCATCAAGCAGCCCCGGCTGCGCTTTGACCTGTATCCCAGCGGGCCTGGCATTGAGAAGGCGGACTGCCGCCATCTTCCCATAGAGGATAACACGCTGAACTGCATGATCTTCGACCCGCCTTTCCTGGCGACGACAGGCAAATCCCTGTCCGACAAGATCGGGAACATCATTAACCGGCGCTTTGGGGTGTATCCCAATGAAAAGGCGCTGCACCAATTCTATATCGATAGTTTGAAAGAAGCGTACCGTGTGCTGAAGCCGCACGGTATTTTAATTTTCAAATGCATGGACAAGGTGAGCAGCGGAACGCAGTATCTGAGCCATGTGTTCATTTGCAATGAAGCCGTCAGGATCGGGTTCTATCCCAGGGATCTGTTTGTCCTGCTGGCGAAAAACAGGCTGACCGCTGACTGGCAGGCAAAGAATCAGCGCACGGCCCGGAAACACCACTGTTTTTTCTATGTGTTTGAAAAAGGCGGGAAGATGGTGCGGTACATCTGATACGATTGATACTCTGCTGAAAAAGCTCTGAAGAAAAAAGGGGCTCCAAAGTGTGAGCATTGGGGCTCCGAAAAAGAGCGTCAGAATGTGGGCATAGGGGCACCAAAAAGTGAGCGTTGGGGCTCCGAAAAGTGAGCAAAAGAGCTCGCTATTATTCTATACGAAACAAGGAGGATACTTTCTATGCATGATTTTTCTGTTGATCTGATTTGGGCCAAGATTCAGGTAGCCTGCACCGCCATCGGCGGTTGGCTCGGTTTTTTTCTGGGCGGCTTGGATGGACTGCTGATCGCCCTGATCATCTTCATGGCCTTGGACTATGTCACCGGCATCATGTGCGCCGTGTTGGATAAAACCCTGTCCAGCAGAGTGGGTTTCAGGGGCATCTTCAAGAAAGCCCTGATCCTCATCATGGTGGGCATCGCCAATATCGTGGATGTTCATGTGGTAGGTACCGGCAGCGCGCTGCGCGGCGCAGTTATTTGCTTCTACCTGAGCAATGAAGGCCTTTCCCTGTTGGAAAACGCCGCCTACATCGGCCTGCCCATTCCCGAGAAGCTCAAAGAAATCCTATCCCAGCTGCATCACCGCACTGAAAAGGAAGCGGAGAATGCCGCCAAGGACAAATCCGAAAATGAGTAATGGAGGGATGCCAATGAAACGACTGCTTGCTCTATGCCTCGCCCTGTGTCTTGCTCTGTGCCTCGTGCTTTCCCTGCCTTTATCCGCTTCTGCGGAGAAAGCATATGCTTTCCCCGATTGCTTTCACGTCACTTACACAGTATCTGAAGGAAAAACCAACAACGGCCAGTCCTTCGTTTCCAGGGAGTATGTGCATACCACGCGGCCGGAAGTGGATAAAGAAATCAACGGCCTTGTGGACGCTTTCGACGCGCAGTTTTCTCCTGGGCTTCAAAGAACGGCCAGCCCTAAACGGAACAGCCGGCTGGATATCCATGTGGTAAATACCCGATCCGGGGACAGCTGTTTGAGTTTCCTGGTGCTTGCCAGGGAGAGCTACAACAGGAAACAGCTGCGTTCTCCCTTTGTCTGCCGGGTTTTCGATATGGCGTCCGGCGAGCAGGTAACGCTGGTGGATATCCTGGGCGAGGAAAGCGAAGCCTGGGATGTGCTGGCTGAGATTGCCTATTGCGAGCTGGACGGATACTTCGCAAATCAGGAAGCAAACTACGCGGCGCTCAACGGCCTCTGCCGGAAGGAAACGCTCATGAATACGCCTTTTCTGCTGGGGCCGGTGTGCCTGACGCTGGTATACGAAGCGAAAACGCTCTATCCCGATGAAACCTCTCTCCTGTATGTGACCATTCCATATAACGCGCTCCGGGGCATGATGACCGCTTACGGGGAGCGTCAGACGGACAATTCCCGGTATAAAATGGTGGCGCTGACCTTCGATGACGGCCCGGTATACGAGAATACCGCGAAAGTGCTGAACGCGCTGCGGAGAAACGGGGCCCAGGCGACCTTCTTCATGATCGGAACGCAGATCGAAGAGAATCCCGACATCGCTCTCCGGGCGCACGATGAGCTTCATTCTCTCCAAAGCCACCACTACAGGCATGCCAGCAAGTCCTCGGCGGATCATATTCAGGAAGATACCCAGCGCATGGAAGCGCTGACGTCCGCCACCTGGGGATTAAGCCCCTGGCTGTTCCGTGCGCCATATAATCGCTTTGAGCGTTTCATTGAGGCGGGGGTTGATCTGCCCATGATCGCTTATGATGTAGACGCCGGGGATGGCGGCGGCAGGCCGCCCAATGAAGTGCTGTACACCGTGAAGAAGCAGGTTCACGATGGGGCGATCATCCGCTTGCACGATACCGTGGACAATGCCGCGGAATTCTGCCAGCTCATCACGGAATGGCTGTATGATAATGGCTATATGTGCGTGACGGTGGAAGACTTGTTCATCCATTACAAGCAGGAAATGGTGGCTGGCGAAGTGTTCTACAACGTAATACCCACCTATTGAAAATCATGACAACGTAACACCACTACAGCATAAATACCATTTTCAGCATACAACCATTACAACGTACAACCATTACAACGTAAAACCATTACAACGTAAAACCATTACAATGAAAATAGCACTACAGCGTAAATACCGCACTGAATAACTGATCAACGATTCGGGCGGCTGGGAAACTGGCCGCCCTTTTTCTTTTGGAGGGCTATATGAAATACAGTGAAAAGAATCCGCCCCTGGTTTGTATGCAAACCCAGAGTTCCTGCTACAGGGGCACCGGCAAAATGAAGATCAAAGGCGTCCTGTGGCATGACACGGGAGCCAACAATCCCAACCTCAAGCGGTATGTCCAGCCCAGCGACGATGCGCCTGACCGGGCGGAGTGGCTGGAGAGGCTTGGAAAGAATCAGTACAATAACGACTGGAATCACGTGACCCGGAAAGCGGGCATGAACTGCTGGATCGGCAAACTGGCCGATGGTACGGTCACCACGGTGCAAACCATGCCCTGGGATTACCGGCCATGGGGATGCGGTTCCGGCAGACAGGGAAGCTGCAACAACGGCTGGATTCAGTTTGAGATCTGCGAGGATAACAAGAATGATGCCGGATATTTCAGCAAGGTGTATCAGGAAGCCTGTGAGATCACGGCCTATCTTTGCAAGTTATATCACATTGATCCCCTGGGCGCTGCCGACTGCGGCGGTGTAACCGTTCCCACAATCCTCTGCCATCAGGACAGTTATAAGCTGGGGCTGGGCAGCAACCATAGCGACATCTACGATTGGTTCAAACGGTATGGAAAAGATATGGATACGGTACGGCGGGATGTGGCGCGGCTGCTGGCGGAAGAAACGCCTGCTGAGGAGCCTGTTCCAACTCAGCCTGTTCCTAACCAGCCCTCTCCGATCCAGCTCGACGAGAAAACCATCTGGAATACCCTTTCGTCTTTTATCTGCAATGATTACGGCGTGGCCGGGCTGATGGGCAATTTCTATGCCGAATCCGGGCTGAAATCCATCAATCTGCAAACCACGGGGAACAAAGCGCTGGGGATGACAGATGAGGAATACACTGCCGCAGTCGATAACGGCGCTTATACGCATTTCGCGGATGACCGCCACGGCTATGGGCTCGCCCAGTGGACGTACCCCAGCCGGAAAGAGGAATTGTTAGCCTTTGCGCGTGAACGCGGTGCGTCTATTGGAGACTGCGCCATGCAGCTTGCTTTCGTCCGGCAGGAACTGGGGTCGAAGCTGCTGGCCGCGCTCAGAAACGTAACCTCCGTCCGGGAAGCCTCCGACGCAGTCATGCTGCAATATGAGCGCCCGAAAGACCAATGCGTCGAAGCCCAGGACAGGCGGGCTTCCTTTTCCCAGCGGTTTTACGATCAATACCGCAAAACCGTATTTTTCCGTGTGCGGAAAAGCTGGAATGACAAAGCGTCACAGCTCGGCGCGTTTCATGTTTTCCAATACGCAAAAAACTGTGCTGATACACACCCCGGGTATGCTGTGTTCGATGAGGCCGGCGGGCAGGTATATCCCGAAGCGCAGTAAACAGGAACAGTAAATTGGAGTAGTAAATAGGAGGCCCATATGGCGAGAATAAACGATCAGCAGAAAAAAGCGATCCAGTCCCTGCGGTCAGCGGGATTGGGGTATAAGAGTATTGCGGCGCGGCTTTCTCTTCCGCTGGGCACTGTTAAGAGCTATTGCGCCAGGAAATGCAGAAAACCCAGGCCCTCTTCCCGGCCCAGGCCCTCTCTTATTTTAGGCCAGGGTGAACCCTGCAAAGAATGCGGCCAGCTTTTCACCCAGCTAAATGGTGCGAAAAAGCGTTTGTTTTGTTCGGACAAATGCAGGCAGCTTTGGTGGAATAAGCATCCCGAAATGCTCCATCGGAAAGCGCTCTATCCTTTTATCTGCGCACAGTGTGGGGGCGAGTTCCAGGCTTACGGAAACAACCATCGGAAATACTGCTCTCGGGACTGTTATGTGGCGGCCCGGTTCGCAAAGAAGGCGATGACGGCTTGACGCAGTTCAGCTTGACGCAGTTCAGCTCGATACAGTTCCAATCAGAAAAAGACTACCTGGCCGCAAGGGATATCGCTATCCATCTGCTGAAAGCTGGTTCCCTGACCAGGGAAGAATTTGTTCAGATTGATACAATTCTCCGGCAGAAATTCTCTCCCCGTATAGGCGCTTTACTGGCAGATTTCCCTTGCTATTCCTGAAAATGTATGGCGTAATACCACTACCATCTTTGAAAGGGGGAGCCGAACGTGAACGGAAAAGGCATAAAACTGCCAAGCACGGACAAGGAAAGTATAAAGCAGCCAGCCACAGAAAAAATAATCACCAAGCTGGCCAGCACCTTGCCTTTGGCCCCTACGCTCAAGCGGGTTGCGGCTTACGCCAGGGTTTCCAGCGAGACGGACAGGCTGATGCATTCCCTCTCCGCCCAAATCAGCTACTATAGCGACCTGATCCAGAAGACGCCGGGATGGACCTATGCGGGGGTGTTTGCCGACGAATTCATCTCGGGCACGAGCACGAGAAACAGGACGGAGTTCCAGCGGCTCATTGAGGAATGCGACGCGGGGAAGATCGACATCGTCCTGTGCAAGAGCATTTCCCGGTTCGCCAGAAACACCGTTGATCTTCTCTCCACCGTTCGCCATCTGCGGGACATCGGTGTAGAGGTGCGCTTTGAAAAGGAAAACGTAAACAGCATGACCGAGGAGGGTGAGTTGATGCTCACTCTCCTCGCTGTTTTTTCCCAGGAAGAAAGCGTCAGCATCTCAGAAAACAGCAAATGGGGCATACGGAAGCGTTTTCAGGAAGGGACGGTCGGAACCGCGAACAAGCATCTCCTGGGATACCGTTTTGACGAACGGCAAAACAAGTATGTGATCATCCCCGAAGAAGCGGAGATTGTCCGATCCATCTTCTCCATGTACCTGGAAGGGCTTTCCCTGCAAGCGATCTGCGACAAACTGAATTCCGCTGGGCATCGCACCACTCAGGGTTCCCTTTTTCAGGAATCATCCCTGAACACCCTGATCCACAACGAAATCTACGCCGGCGATATCCGCAGGCAGAAAACCTTCATGGAGAGCCCATTGACGAAAGTGAAGGTAATCAACCGGGGCCAGCTTCCGCAGTTTTACTACGAAGACGCCCATGAAGCGATCATCAACCGGGACGACTATGAAAAGGTCAAGGCTGAGATGGCGCGGAGAAACGCTATGCTGAATCCCACCTACTGCTTTACAGGCAAAATTACCTGCGGCTGCTGCGGGATGCCGTTCAGCCGGAACACACGCACATCAAAAGGGCGGCGGTATATCCAATGGGTATGCAGGGCGAAAAAGGAACCGGGAATGCACTGCGACAGCGTAAACTTCAACGAGGACACCCTGAAAGCAATCTGCACCCAGGTTCTTGGGCTTTCGGCCTTTCGGGAAGATATTTTCATGGCACAGGTCGCATCCATAACGGTTAAGCAGAACGAGAATCTGCTGTTCACACTGGCGGATGGCGGGACAAAGGAATGGGAAAACCTCCACTTGTCGAGATACCGCCACACGACCACCGTTACAGACGCTTTCCAGGAGAAAGTTTTCTGCGCTGCCTGCGGATTGCCATATCATCGGGTGAAATGCGCGAACAAGTGGATTTACTGGTACTGCATCGGGAAAAAGCGGGCAGGGGCCGATCATGATCCTGCCCATCACGCACCTAACATTCCTGATTCCCACCTGCGGCGTATCAGCGCACACATGATGGGGGCAGAAGAAATGAATGAGGCTGCTTTCACCGATCAGGTTGAAAGGATCATCGTCCAACCGGACGGCAGCATGGAGTACCATTTTACCGATGGGAGGATAGCGCAATGGCAAAAAACGTAAGGACGATACCGGCGACACTGGCGCTGCACACCGCCGCTCCGCTGTCAGCGCAAAAGAAGCGGAGGGTGGCCGGATACGCCCGCGTCAGCACGGGAAACGAGGATCAGCAGAATTCCTATGAAGCGCAGGTGGATTACTACACCAACTACATCAAGTCGCGGGCTGACTGGGAGTTCGTTTCCGTGTACACCGACGATGGCGTGAGCGGAACCTCCACTGCCAAACGAAAAGGTTTCCAGCAGATGATCGCCGACGCGCTGGCCGGGCGCATCGATCTGATCGTGACAAAGAGCGTGAGCCGCTTCGCCCGGAACACCGTGGACAGCCTTTCCAACATTCGGGCGCTGAAGGAGCATGGCACTGAGGTTTTCTTCGAGAAGGAGAATATCTGGACTTTCGACAGCAAGGGGGAATTGCTGATCAGCATCATGTCCAGCCTCAGCCAGGAAGAAAGCCGTTCCATTTCCCTGAACGTGACCTGGGGGCACAGGAAGCGGATGGCGGACGGAAAGGTCGCTGTGCCGTATGGCCGTTTCCTGGGATACGACAAAGGCGAGACCGGAACGCTGGAAGTGAACGAGGAACAGGCCGTGATCGTCCGCCGCATTTACAGCATGTTTCTCCAGGGCATGACGCCTTACGGCATCGCCAAGGCCCTCACTGCGGAAGGAATCAAATCGCCTGGCGGGAAAGACGTGTGGGGCGGCACCACCGTCCGGCACATTTTGATGAACGAAAAATACCGAGGGGACGCGCTGCTGCAAAAAACCTACACCACGGATTATCTGACAAAGAAAAAGAAGGTCAATGAAGGCGAGATTCCCCAATACTACGTGGAAAACAATCACACCGCCATTATTGATCCTGCTGTCCACGAACAGGTGCAAAAGGAGATTGAGCGCAGGAATGGCGCCCACAGCGGGGTGCGGATATTCAGCGGGAAGATTCGCTGCGCCGAATGCGGCTCCTGGTTTGGCTCCAAAGTCTGGCACAGCAATGATAAATACAGGCGGGTTATTTGGCAATGCAATCACAAATTCAGTAAAGGGGATGGCGGCAAGGACGTTGGTGGGGACTGCTGCGAGAGGCATGATAGGGATACGGGCAAGAGCAGTGGCAAGAAATGCTCCACACCCCACCTGACAGAAGAGCAGATAAAAACGGCTTTCCTGACCGCCGTGAACGAGGTGCTCAACGGGAGAAAGAAAGCCATCGCTGCCTTTGAAGCCGCCAAAAGCACTGCCTTCGACACGACTGCGCTTGAAATTGAAGTCGCTTCCCTGGAAACGGAGATGCAGGTCATTTCCGAAAAGATGCAGGCTCTGATCCGGGAAAACGCCACAGTCGCCCTTGACCAGGAAGAATACCAGAAAAAGTTCCAGGCCATGAGCGACCGTTTTGATCAGGCGAAAGCGCTAAAAATGGAAACAGAAAAGCAAATAAGCGACAAAAAGGCACGGCTGGGTGAGGTTGAAGAATACATGAAAGTATTGAAGAAACTGGATGGGAGGGTGGAAGAATTCAATCCCGAACTCTGGTGCGGGCTTTTGGATTATGTGATAGTTGGAGAAAACAAGATGGTATTCGCGTTCAGAGATGGGACGCAGGTGGAGGAATAATGTAGCGCCGATTATTCTGTTGTTACCGGCAGGTTTCTCTTTCCCGTGATCTCCGAAAGCACCGCCTTGACCACATACAGATGTTCCAACGCCCGGCAGCGGTCAAGAGAATAATCCATATACCCGTAATGCTCCGTGAGCAGCTTCAATCCGTGCTTGATTTCCTGTTCATCTTCAACAATCCGGCACTCTCCGAATCCGATCACGCTCTCATATCGTGTGGTAATGCCGTGATCCGTCGTTTCCGTCCGAATGAAGATATCGCCCTCCAGGCAAATATGAGGGTCTTTCTTCAACAGTTCCAGTTTCATGCCCTCTCTGGCGCAATGGAAGTATACGATCACCTTCCCATCTATCAGCTCTGCGCCGAAAGAAACCGGAACCACATAAGGGTATTTGTCTCCCTGGAATCCGATCCGCACAGTGTCGCAGCGATTCAATATGTCAAAAATCTCATCCAGGGTTTGCACTTCCCGATCCTTGCGTCTCATTCCGTTCATCTCCCAGCCCCGTTCCATTAGGACGGGGCAATCGTTTTATGCGTTTGCGTAGGAATGCAGTCCGGGAAGCAGCAGGTTGACCCCGGCAAAGGTAAAGATCACCAGAATGAAAGCAATGATGGCCAGCCAGGCCATGCGCTTGCCCTGCCATTTCAGGCGCAGCCGCTGGTGGAGATAGATGGCGTAGAAAATCCAGGTGATCAGCGCCCAGGTCTCCTTGGGGTCCCAACTCCACCAGGTGCTCCACGCCTGCTCCGCCCAGATGGCCCCGGAAAAGATCACCACGGTCAGCAGCAGGAAGCCCAGGCAGACAACCCGATAGCCCATATAATCCATCTGCCGCATTTTGCTGTCTTTTTCTTCTTTTCCCTTCTTCAGCTGGATCAGATACCCAGCGCCCAGCCCAGCGGCAATGGCGAAGGCTGCATAGGAAAAGGCTGCCGAACCGATATGCAGGGCAAACCAGGTGGAACGCAGGGCGGGCATGATGTCCTTGATCTGCATAGGCTGGAAAGCCGCGTAACTGAGGATCAGAAACGCCATGGGCATGGCGGCTGTCATCACCCATTCCTGTTTCAGCCTTGCGTACAATACAAAGCCCAACACCGCAATGGCCCAGGCAAAGCCGGAGGCGAACTCGAATTGATTGGCCAGCGGCAGCCGTCCGGCGGCAATGCCACGCCAGACAGTATAGGCCGTATGCAGCCCGAAGCCTACGAAAAACGCGATCCGTGCGCCTTTTTGGGCGTTTTCTTTTTTCATGGCGGAAGCAACGAACTGCATCACCATAGCCGCAAAATAAACCACCAGACCGGCGAAAAAGCAAATATCCATCTTTCAGATCCTCCCTGTTTACGTGACTTCTCTTTCTTCTGTGCCCAATTCAGCTTCCAGGTCGATCAATAATCCCTGGGCGGATTTCGGGGAACAAACCGCAAAGCCCCCCGATTCTACCCGCACACACACGGGAACGGTAAAGAAGCAAAGATATAGAGCAACGACCATCAGGCCGAAGCTGAAATACAGACCGCCGAACAGCCAGGACGAAATATGCTTGATACGAAGCCCAGGGTATTCGGCGGGGGTCAGGAAGGTAAAGGTGATATTCCCAATGTGGATTTCCTCATCGGGA
>JAFXSH010000049.1 GCA_017525805.1 Clostridia bacterium
CAATGTGCCGGAATGGGACGTGGAAAAATGTATCCAGTGCAACCAGTGCGCCTTTGTCTGCCCGCACGCAGCCATCCGTCCGGTACTGCTGAACGACGCGGAAGCGGAAAAGATCGGCTATCCGTCCAAACCGGCCATGGGCGTAAAAGACGGCAGCAAGTTTGCCATGGTGATTTCCCCGTACGACTGCCAGGGCTGCGGCAACTGTGCCCAGATCTGCCCGGCGCCCGGCAAAGCGCTGTTCATGAAACCGCTGGATACCCAGCTTGACAAAGCGCCTGCCTGGGATTATGCGGTGAATGAAGTGACGGAAAAACCGAATCCCATGAAGAAGAATACGGTAAAAGGTTCCCAGTTCGAACAGCCGCTGCTGCAGTTCTCGGGCGCCTGCTCCGGCTGCGGCGAAACGCCGTATGTAAAACTGGTGACCCAGCTGTTCGGCGACCGCATGATGGTGGCCAATGCTACGGGCTGCTCCTCTATCTGGGGCGCTTCTTCCCCGTCCATGCCTTATACCGTGAACAAGAAAGGACACGGTCCGGCCTGGGCTAACTCCCTGTTTGAAGATAACGCGGAATATGGTTTAGGTATGTTCCTGGGCGTGGAACAGTCCCGGGACCGCGTGGAAGAACTGATCGATGCGGCGCTGGCTGCAGGCAAAGGCTCTGCGGATCTGCAGGCTGCCATGAAAGACTGGAAAGAAAACAAGAATGTCAGCGAAGGCACCCGGGAACGGGCGGACAAACTGGCGGAACTGCTGGCGAAAGAAGCAGGCGCGGACGCAGCGCTGCAGGAAATCCTTGACCTGAAACAGTTCTTTATCAAACGCAGCCACTGGATCTTCGGCGGCGACGGCTGGTCTTATGACATCGGCTACGGCGGACTGGATCACGTGCTGGCCAGCGGCAAGAATGTTAATGTTCTGGTTCTGGATACGGAAGTGTACTCCAACACCGGCGGCCAGTCCTCCAAGGCGACCCCGACCGCTGCCATTGCGCAGTTTGCTGCCAGCGGCAAACGCACCAAGAAGAAAGACCTGGGCATGATGGCCATCAGCTATGGCTACGTGTATGTGGCGCAGGTTTCCATGGGCGCGGACAAGAATCAGCTGGTGAAGGCGCTGACGGAAGCGGAAGCTTACGACGGCCCGTCCCTGATCATTGCGTACTGCCCGTGCATCAACCACGGTCTGAAAGCCGGCATGGGCTGCAGCCAGCTGGAAGAAAAACGCGCCGTTGCCTGCGGTTACTGGGCGACCTACCGTTACAATCCTGACCTGAAGGCACAGGGCAAGAATCCGTTCATCCTGGATTCCAAAGAACCTACGGAAAGCTTCCGGGATTACCTGCTGGGCGAAGTGCGTTTCGCATCCCTGCAGAAAGTCCGTCCGCAGCTGGCTGAAGAACTGTATAAGAAGACTGAAGCGGATGCCATGGAACGGATTGCGAACTATAAGAAAATGGCAGGAAAAGAATAAAGTTAAATCAGGAAACACTGGCTGACGAGGCGGAGAAACAGAAAGCGTTTCCGTACATCTGAAATCAGCCGGAGAACCTCCGGCTGATTTTTTGACCGTTTTTATTGAGCTGGTTTACCTTTTATTTTTTGAGAACGATAGCTGAGTCAAACGGGAAGAGAAGAAAACAGTGATACATTTATGATACTATATCTTTTTGCATTTTTAGGCGGCATAGGTCTTTTCTTATACGGTATGGAGCTGTTGGGCGGCGGCCTGCAGCAGGCAGCCGGCGCCCGGCTGCAGAAGGTGCTGCAGTCCCTGACGGGCGTGCCTGTGATGGGGGTGATCCTGGGTGCGCTGGTGACGGCGACCCTGCAGTCTTCTACTGCCACCACCATTATGTCGGTGGGGCTGGTCAACGCCGGTGTCATGACATTGAAACAGGCGTTCAGCGTGGTCATGGGGGCCAATATCGGGACCACCCTTACGGCCCAGCTGATTGCGTTTAACGTTACCGATTACTTTACGGTCATGATTTTTATTGGTGTCATGATCCGGGTTTTTGCCAAGCGCAAAAACGGACAGTTCATCGGCCAGATCCTGCTGGGCTTCGGCCTGCTGATGCTGGGCATGAAGGTGCTGAGCGGTGCGGCGGCTCCCATGCGCAACAGTCCGGTATTCGTGGATTTTATTTCCCAGGTTGCGGATAACCCGGCGCTGGGCGTATGTATCGGTATCCTTATGACCGTAGTGATCCAGTCTAGCGCGGCGTGCGTCGGTATCCTGATGGTCATGGCGGGCCAGGGGCTGCTTCCTCTGGAAGGCGCGATTCCGGTGTTGCTGGGTGATAATATCGGTACCTGTATCCACGCAATTATGGCGGCTTTCCGTACCAACACATCAGCCAAGCAGGTGGCGTTGTCCCACGTTTTGTTCAATTCTGTGGGCTGTGTTATTTTCATTGTGTTTATGCCGCTTTTTATCAAAATCGTGCTGGCGATTTCCCCGGCAGGGGATATTGCCAGGCAGATCGCCAACTCCCACAGTGCGTTCAACGTACTGAACACCCTGATCTTCCTGCCATTGATCACTCCGTTTACCCATCTCATCGAAAAGCTGATGCCGGATAAGGGCGAGAAGATTTCCGTGAAGCCGCTGTACCTGAATGACGCGATGCTGGGAAACCCCACCATTGCCATCGTGCTGGCGGAAAAAGAAGTCATCCGCATGGGAGAAGTGGCCCGGAAAAACATGCACGCGGCGGTGGAATCCCTTGTGAAATACGATCCTGCCAAGGTGCAGTACGTGCTGGAACATGAACCGATCGTGGATAAGCTGAATGAAGAGATTACGAAGTACCTGACCCATATTTCCGAAAAAGGACTGGGCAGTTCCCTGTCTGCCAAGCACATGGCCCTGATGCATGCCTGCATCGATCTGGAACGGATCGGCGACCATGCCCAGACCCTGGTGA
>JAFXSH010000050.1 GCA_017525805.1 Clostridia bacterium
AGTGAATCCTTCTTCCTGTGCCAAAGTAATGATGCGCCGGATGACTTCTTTGTGCACTTCCGGGTCCCGCACCACGCCTTTTTTGCCGATGTGTTCCTTTCCTGCTTCAAACTGGGGCTTGATGAGAGCAAGAACAAAGGCGTCGGGCGCCAGCAGTTTTTTCACCGCAGGCAGAATCTTATCCAGCGAGATGAAGGCCACGTCGATAGAGGCCGCATCCAATTGTTCCGGCAGACTGTGCTCGTCCAGGGTGCGGGCGTTAGTCCGTTCCATGTTGATGACCCTGGGGTCATTGCGCAATTTCCAGGCCAACTGACCGTATCCCACGTCGATGGCGTAGACTCTGCTTGCCCCGTTCTGCAGCGCACAGTCTGTGAAGCCCCCGGTAGAAGCGCCGATGTCTGCCATCACTTTGCCGGTTACAGTCACGGGAAACACCTGCAGGGCTTTTTCCAGTTTCAGCCCGCCCCGGCTTACATATTTTAATTGGTCCCCCAGAAGACGGATTTTTGCTTCCGGTTTCACGGTGGTACCCGGTTTGTCTATTTTCTGTTCATCCACCAGCACCTGTCCCGCCATGATGGCTGCCTGGGCCCGGGCCCGGCTTTCAAAAAGGCCCTTTTCTACCAGATAGGTGTCAAGACGGATCTTTTTTGCTTTTTCCATATGTTTCTTTCTTGTTGCTGTATTGTATTCAGGGATGCAAGCACTTTACGTCTTCAAACCGCTTTGTATGCGGTAATCGCTTTTACATCCAATGGGAGATTTTCTCCGCCATCTGTTCCGGCGTCAGTCCGATGTCATGCATCAGCAGCTTTTTATCACCCTGGGAGATGAACTCATCCGGAATGCCAAAGGGCAGCACGGCGGTCATATGCATCAGGCCGTACCGGTTCAGGGCTTCCATCACCGCGTCCCCGACGCCGCCTTTCAGCACCCCTTCTTCCATGGTGACGATGCGGTGGGTTTTGGCCGCGTTTTCACAAAGCAGGTCTTCGTCCAGCGGTTTGGCGAAGCGCATGTTCACCACGCCGGCGCTGATGCCTTTTGCCTGCAGCAGTTCGGCGGTTTTTTCCGCTTCTGCCACCATGCTGCCGATGGCCCAGATGGTCAGGTCCCTGCCCTCCCGCAGGGTTTCCGCCTTGCCGATGGGCAGTGTGTGCAGCGGTTCGCTGAGGTCCACGCCTACGCCGCTGCCTCTGGGGTACCGGAGGGAGATGGGGCCTGCGTTGTATTCCATGGCTGTCAGCAGCATGTGCCGCAGCTCGTTTTCATCTTTGGGCGCCATCACCGTCATGTTGGGCAGGGGGATCAGATAGGCGTAATCGAAGACCCCGTGATGGGTGTAGCCGTCATCCCCTACCAGGCCGGCCCGGTCCATGCACAGCTTCACCGGCAGGTTCTGCATGCAGATGTCGTGGACCACCTGGTCGTAGGCCCGCTGCATGAAAGTGGAGTAAATGGCTGTAACCGGTTTAATGCCTTCCGTGGCCAGCCCCGCCGCAAAGGTCACCGCGTGCTGTTCCGCGATACCCACGTCGAAGAAGCGGTCCGGGAAGCGTTGGGCAAACAGGTTGGTGCCGGTTCCTTCCGGCATGGCTGCCGTGATGGCCACGATAGATTTATCTTTCTCCGCCAGTTCCACCAGGGTTTTTCCGAAGACGCTGGTATAGGTTGGCGGCGCCCCGGGCTTGCTGATTTTCTTCCCGGTGGCTATATCAAAGGGGCCCGTGCCGTGGAATTCGTTGGGCCTCTCTTCCGCGGGAACGTAGCCTTTGCCTTTTTTGGTGACCACATGGATCAGGACAGGCCCTTCTTCCCGTTTGGCTGCCGTCAGCATGGGCAGCAGCGCTTCGATATCATGGCCGTCCACGGGGCCGAAGTATTTGATGCCCAGGTATTCGAATATGGACCCGGGGGATACCAGGTATTTCACCCCGCCTTTCACCCGGTCGATGACCTCCAGCACATCCTCGCCGTGCTTCATGTCCCCCAGCCAGTTTTCCAGATTGTGCTTCAGTTTGTTGTAGGTCTCGCCCGTACGCAGCTGGTAC
>JAFXSH010000051.1 GCA_017525805.1 Clostridia bacterium
CGCCCCGCCCGGCCCGTCCGGCCGCCTGGGTCAGCAGGGAGAAGCCCCGTTCGGACGCGCGGAAATCCGGCATGTTCAGCGTACTGTCCGCTGCCAGTATGCCAACCAGGGTCACGTCCGGAATATCATGACCCTTGGCCACCATCTGGGTACCCAGCAGCACATTGGCTTCCTTTCGGGAAAAACGCCGGATGATCTCCTCATGGGCCATTTTGGTGGCCGTGCTGTCCTGATCCATACGCAATACCTGTACGCCGGGCATCTGGCCGATCTCCTGTTCCGCTTTCTGGGTTCCGCTGCCGAAGAATTTGATCCGCCGGCTGCCACAATGGGGGCAGGTTTCCGGAATCGGATACGTATTCCCGCAATAATGACAGCGCATAGCCTGTTCATCCGCATGAAACACCAGACTGACCGCACAGTGCGGACAGGTCAGCGTTTCCCCGCAGTCCCTGCACATGACAAAGGTGGAATAGCCCCGACGGTTCAGTAGCACAATAGCCTGCTGGTCTGCGTGTACCGTCGCAATGAGCTCCCGGCGCAGCTTCCGGGAAATGACGGAAAAATTTTTCTGCGCCAGTTCTTCCCGCATATCCACCACGTCCACAGCAGGCAAAAAGGAACTGCCCGGACGGCGTTTCAGCTGCAAATGACCAATCTTTCCCGAAACCGCGCGGAAATAGGATTCCAGGGAAGGCGTGGCGCTGCCCAGGACCAGCACCGCCCCGCTGTTCTTACACCGGTAACGCGCCACTTCCCTGGCGTGGTAGGCAGGACGTTCCTCCTGTTTATAACTGGTCTCCTGTTCCTCGTCTACCATTACGAGGCCCAGATTCTTAAACGGGGCGAAGACCGCGCTTCGCACCCCGATCAACACATTGGCTTCCCCGGTGCGCATCTTGTACCAGACGTCGCCCCGTTCATTTTGCGACAACTTGCTGTGGGCCACGGCCACTTCCTGACCGAACCAGGCCTGAAACCGCTGCACGATCTGCGCCGTCAGCGCAATTTCCGGTACCAGCACCAGCACCTGCTTTCCCTGCCGCAAGGCATGGTCGGCAGCCCGCAGATATACCTCGGTCTTACCGCTGCCGGTAATTCCCTGCAGCAAAAATTCCTGCGGTATTGCCTTTTCGCAATTCGTCTCTGTCTTCTGTTTACCGGCGTCTACGCCAAGCACAGCCGCGCCGGGTTCATCCTTTTCCGCCGGCTTCCCCGCCGGAAAATAATCCAGCGACGCCTTAATCGCCGCCACCGCCTGGGCCTGTTCCTCCGTCAGCTGCAACGTTTCCTTACGCTCTGCCTGACGGTCATAACTGTTACGCAGCAACCGCTTTTCCGTCCGCAGCGCCCAGCCCTTTTCGGCCAGCGTCTGTAACACAGCCCCGCTGATGTGCTGCGCCTCCGCCTCTTTCCGGTCCAGCGGTTCCGTTGCATGAAGCAGAACTTCCAGCGCCTGCATCTGTGCTTTCGCCCGGCGGCTTCCTTCCGCCAGCGCCGCCTTTCCCATTTCTGTAATGGTATAGGCCACCACGGTCCGGGCCTTCAGCCGCTCTTCTATCTCATAGGCGATCAGCCGGCCCCCCTGATAGACTGGCTTGCGCCGGATGCTCGTCTTCCCGGGGATAAACAACCGCATAGCTTCCGCCAGGGAACACATATAATACCCGGCCAGCCACTTTGCCGTCCCCATCATCTCTTCCGAAAACCAGGGACGGGTTCCCAGCACCGCCGTAACCTCTTTCATCTTATCAATGGAAAAACCGGGATTCTCCTTTTGCAATAACGCCAGGGCTTCTTCCCGGGCAAAATCCCGCACGATAAAACCTTCCACCTTCTGGGAGCCAAAAGGAACGACTACGCGCCAGCCTTCCCCGGCCTGCCCCATACTGTCCGGAAGGCCATATATAAACTGCCTGAACAGATTTTTAACAGGCAGATTGATCGCTACCAGTACATATTTCATACCAAACCTCATTGCCGGTGATTGGCGCCATCGGCATAATTGATCGCGATGCCCGGCTGCACATTATACACAAACACATGGAAATGGAGCGCCCTGCCTCCGTCATCGGCAGACAGCGCTTCCATCGTCACGCCCCGGGCCACCAGTTCGCGCCCGTAAAACACAGGCGTCACCCGGTAAAACACATGCTTACGGGTCTGCCGGATATAACTGGCCACGCGGTTCTCAAAGGGAAGCATCCCCACCACGTTAAAATGCCGCGTCCCCGTAATCAGATTCCGTTTATTGGCATTCTCACCCGTCAGCTGGAATGCCAGCAGATGACAACGATTATATAAATACTTTTTATCAATCTCATCGTACTTGCTGAACTGCCAGCCCGAAGGCTTTACCATCCCGATGGGCCCCCTTGGCTTCGTGGGAAGGAACTCCGGCCCCAGTTTTCCGTACGCCGGCCCGCAGCGCCCCAGTGCATCCAGGGGCGTAAAGGAATAATAGGGATTTTCCTTTGCCTTGAATTCTTCGGAAAACTGCGGTTTGTTCCCATACAGGACCACAAAGGAACGGCCCGAATACTCCGGCAGGTTATCCAGCGTAACAAAGGGCGCCCGCTGGACCGCACGTCCCCCGC
>JAFXSH010000013.1 GCA_017525805.1 Clostridia bacterium
GCCCAGGGCGAAAATCCCAAGACCGGCGACAAGATCGAACGCGCCTGCGAAAGCCCCGAGCCCTTCTCCGCTTTCGTGTACAAGACCGTAGCCGACCCCTTCGTGGGCAAGCTGAGCCTGTTCCGGGTCATGTCCGGTTCCATCACCCCCGCCACCGCGCTGTATAACTCCACCGCGGACAAGGCCGAAAAGGCCGGCGGCCTGTTCCTCATGCGCGGCAAAAAGCAGACCAGCGTGAACGTGCTCAACGCCGGCGATCTGGGCGCGCTTTCCAAGCTGCAGTTCACCAATTCCGGCGACACCCTGTGCGACGCCGCTTCCCCCATCAAATACGCCTCCATCGACTTCCCCGCTCCCTGCATCTCCAAGGCCATTTCCGCTGCCAAGCAGGGCGAAGAAGACAAGGTGTTCTCCGGCCTGGCCCGCCTCCAGGAAGAAGACCCCTCCATCAAAGTGGAAAAGAACACCGAGACCACCGAAACCCTGGTTTCCGGTCAGGGCGAAGTGCATTTAGACGTGATCCGCAACAAGCTGGCCTCCAAGTTCGGCGCCAACGCCGTGCTGAACGATCCCAAGATCCCCTACCGTGAAACCATCCGCAAGAAGGTCGCCTGCCAGGGCCGCCACAAGAAGCAGTCCGGCGGTCACGGCCAGTTCGGCGACGTGTGGATCGAGTTCTCCCCCATCGGCGACACCAACATCGACTTTGAGTTTGAAGACGCCGTGGTCGGCGGCGCTGTGCCCAGGAACTTCATCCCCGCCGTGGAAAAGGGCCTGCGCGAGAACATCCGCAAGGGCGTTCTGGCCGGTTATCCCATGGTGGGCCTGCACGCCAAGCTGTACGACGGTTCCTACCACCCCGTAGACTCCTCTGAAATGGCGTTCAAGACCGCCGCCCGCATTGCCTACAAGAAGGGCTGCATGGACGCCAGCCCTGTGATGCTGGAGCCCATCATGCACGTGGAAGTGTTCGTTCCCGATGAGTACATGGGCGATATCATGGGCGATATGAACAAGCGGCGCGGCCGCATCATGGGCATGGACCAGGTGGACGGCCAGCAGCGGGTGACCGCCGAAGCGCCCATGGGTGAAATGTTCAAGTATGCCACCGACCTTCGTTCCATGACCCAGGCCCGTGGTTCCTTTACCATGAGCTTTGAACGGTATGAGGAAATGCCCGCCGACGCTGCCAAGAAGATCATTGAAAGCGCTCAGAAGGACGAGGAAGAAGAAGAATAAGGATCTTTGCCGCCCGGCTTTTCAGCCGGGCATTTTTTACATTTATTTCATATCTGACCAAGAAGGAATTTTCCATTTCCAGCCGAATATAATATGTAATTCAAATCAATATTTGGGAGGAGAAACACACCATGAAAAAATCCATCTGGATCGTTCTGCCCGTTGTAATTATCGCGGTCGTGCTGGTCGCCGTTTTCGTTGGCCAGCGGAATTCTCTTTCTGATCAAGTGGCCCAGCTGCAGGCTGAACGCAGCGACCTTTCCCGCCAGCTGAACGAAGCCGATATGGCTGCCAAGACGGCCCAGGAGCTGGCTGAAACCAGCCGTGCCGCCATGGAAGAGAAGGTGCAGGAAGCCGAAACCATCATTCAGGAAGCAGAAACCAAAATCCAGGAAGCTGAATCCAAGGCGCAGGAAGCCGAAGACCGGGCCCAGAAAGCGGAGGGCATGGCGCAGGAAGCCGAAGGAAAAGCGCAGGAAGCGGTGGAAGCCTTGTCCGTAGCCACCACTGAACGCGACGCCCTGCAGGCAAACGCCAACACCGCCGCGGAACAGCTCAGCGCGAGCATCAAGCAGGTACAGGACGCGCTGACAGTGCTGGGCGGCAGCCTGGATGATAACGGCAATGGTGAGCTGGAAGAAACCAAAGCCGCGCTGACCACCGTGACTGCCGAACTGGAAGCTTTGAAAAACGAAGCGGAAGCCCAGGCCGCGCAAGCCGCCCTGGAACTGCAGCAGGTTCAGGACGCCCTTGCCGTCGTGACCAGCGAACGGGATCAGCTGCAGGCCGCCGCGGAATCCGCCGCCAACCAGGCCCTGGAGCTGCAAAATCTGCAGGCCACGCTGACCGCCGTGACCGCGGAACGCGACGCACTGGCAATTGCCAAAACAAAGATTTCTATCCTGGATGCTTCTGAAAGCGTTGTCGCGGAATATGACAGCATTTCTGATTTGAAGCTGGGCGAACTGGCCCTGCAGCCCGGTGCATACACCATTCGGATCGCGATCGTGAACGCCGCCGGTGAGGAAATCGGTCATTATGATCTTGCCTATGCCATTCCCGCCGCCGAATAAACCAATGTAAAAATCAATCAATAATTTTGGGGACGCCTTCGCTCGATGCGGGGGCGTCCTGAATTTTGCGTCATACAGCAATGAAAAAACCCGAAGCACAGGCTTCGGGCTTGACTTATTTTTGGTCAGCTGGCGCTAGGCTCGTCCGGAATCAAGCGTGGGCGCTTCGCCCGGTGCGTAAGGCGCGTGGGCGCTTCGCCCAATTCCAGGGTCGGCTTTTCGCCATCGGTGATCACGGCTTTGGTGATGATGCAGCGGCGGACATCCTTGCAGCCCGGCAGCTCAAACAGCGTATCCAGCAGCGCGTTTTCAATAATGGAACGCAGACCGCGGGCGCCGCTTTTCCGTTCGATGGCCAGGCGCGCGATCTCCTGGAGGGCGTCGTCCTCAAAGACCAATTCCGCGCCGTCCAATTCCACCAGCTTTTGATACTGCTTGACCAGCGCGTTCCGGGGTTCTTTCAGAATGCGCACCAAGGCTTCCTCGTCCAGGGCGTCCAGCGTCACGTTCACCGGCAGGCGGCCAATGAATTCGGGAATCAGGCCGAATTTCAGCAAATCCTCGGGCCGCAGTTCCCGCAGGGTCTCCCCCACGTTCTGCTGTTTCTTTCCTTTGGGATCAGCGCCGAAGCCCAGAGCCTTTTTGCCGATGCGCTGTTCGATGATGCGGGAAAGCCCGTCGAAAGCGCCGCCGCAGATGAACAGGATATTGGTGGTGTCGATTTGCAGGCATTCCTGGTGGGGATGCTTGCGCCCGCCCTGGGGCGGCACGTTGGCCAGCGTCCCTTCTAAGATTTTCAGCAGCGCTTGCTGCACACCCTCGCCGCTCACGTCCCTTGTGATGGACACGTTTTCACCCTTCCGGGCGATCTTATCGATTTCATCGATGTAAATGATGCCGCGCTGGGCCGCCTGGATATCGTTGCCCGCAGCCTGGATCAGCCGAAGCAGGATGTTTTCCACGTCCTCGCCCACGTAGCCCGCTTCCGTCAGCGCCGTGGCGTCCACGATAGCGAAGGGCACGTTCAGAATCCTGGCCAAAGACTGGGCCAGATAGGTTTTGCCGCAGCCGGTGGGGCCGATCATCAGCACATTGGACTTTTGCAGCTCCACGCCGTCCTTTTTTATCGGGGCGCTGATGCGCTTATAGTGATTGTACACCGCCACGCACAGCGTGCGCTTGGCCTGCTCCTGTCCGATCACATATTCGTCCAGCACTTCCTTCATTTCGGAAGGCGTGGGAATTTCGTTCAGGCTGGGAGCGGAAGACATGATATCCATATCGTCCGCCACGATTTCCTGGCACAGCGCGATGCATTCATTGCAGATATATGCTCCCGGGCCGGCAATGATCCGGCGCACCTGATCCTGGGTTTTCCCGCAGAAGGAGCAACGTAGTTTCCGGGAGCTCATATCATCCTTAGCCATATTTCCCTCATTCAGTCATTGACGCTTATTTTTTCTGCCGGGGCTGATAGATTTCGTCGATGATGCCGTACTCCAGCGCTTCCTGGGCGGACATGAAATGGTCCCTCTCCACGTCCAGGGCGATCTTTTCCAAAGGCTGGCCGGTCATCTGGGCCATGAGGCCGTTCATCTTGTTCTTGGTGCGCAGCAGCCATTCGGCGTGAATGGTCACGTCCGTGGCCTGGCCGGAAGCGCCGCCGGAGGGCTGGTGGATCATCACTTCGCTGTTGGGCAGGGCCAGGCGTTTGCCCTTTTCCCCGGCCATCAGCAGAAACGCGCCCATGGAGGCTGCCATGCCGACACATACCGTGCGCACAGGACACTTGATATAGTTCATGGTGTCGAAAATCGCCATGCCAGCGGTGACGGAGCCGCCCGGGCTGTTGATGTACAGATTGATATCCGCGTCCGGGTTGTCCGTTTCCAGGAACAGCAATTGGGCCACCACGGCGTTCGCCACCTGATCATCGATGGCGCTGCCCAGGAACACCACCCGGTCCTTCAGAAGCCGGGAATAGATATCATAGGACCTTTCACCGTGAACGGTCTGCTCTACAACATAAGGTATCAAAGACATTTGATCGTTTCCTTCCATCTATACCATCATCGCCGGGGGCGGAAACGCCGCCCTCCTCGTCAAAGGGAGAAGCGGCGCTCCGCCGGGCAGGCCAATGCCTGCGCGCCCATCTTTATCATATGATGGCTTTCACCGACGTATTCCATTCGTTCCGGGGGAACGAATTTGTTATTCTTCCTCGTCGTCGATCCCGGCGGCTGCCACGGCGTCTTCCACCGCTTTCAGGGTATCAGCCGCGTCGATCTTTTCGCCTTCGTCCTTTTCTTCCACCCGGGCGCTGGCAACGATCAGATCAACGAACTTACGGATGGCGGCATTCTCCTTGAGGTATTCCTTCTGCCGGTCGTTCAGGGACTTTTTGAAGTCCTCCACGTCGCGGCCCGCCCGCTCGGCCTCGTCAGCGATGGCCTTTTCCACTTCTTCTTCGGTGGGCTCAATGCCTTCCGCCTTGATGCCAGCTTCCAGCACAAGCTGCATCTTCACCCGGTTCTTGGCCTCGGGCTTATACATTTCCTTGATCTGCTCCTCGGTCTGGCCGGTATACTTGATGTAATCCTCAAACTGCAAGCCCTGATACATCATCCGCAGCTTCATTTCCCGGATCATCACGTCGGTTTCGTCCTCGATCATGGCGTCGGGAATATCGCAGTCGGAAGCGTCCACCGCCTGCTGCACCAGGCTGTTTTCCAGCTGGGTGTCGGCGTTCTTCTGGGCGCGGTCGTTCAGTTCCTTCACGATGCTGGCCTTGTATTCGTCGAAGGTGTTGAATTCGCTCACGTCGGCGGCAAAATCGTCGTCCAGAGCGGGAACCACCTTGGCCTGAATACCGTTGACCTTTACGTGGAACACGGCGTCCTTGCCCTTCAGGTTTTCAGCGTGGTATTCCTCGGGGAACTTGACGTTCAGGTCCTTTTCCTCGCCGATGGCCATGCCCACCATCTGCTCTTCAAAGCCGGGGATGAAGTGGCCGGAGCCGATTTCCAGGGTCTGGTTCTGGGCGGTGCCGCCTTCAAAGGCCACGCCGTCCACGGTGCCCGCGTAATCCAGGTTCACGGTATCGCCGTTTTCCACGCTGCGGTCGGTCACGTCCGCCATGGTGGTGGCCTTGTCCACATCCTGCTGGATGCGGCGGTCGATTTCTTCATCCGTCACGCGATGGACGAACTTGGTGGCCTTGAGGCCCTTGTATTCGCCCAGCTCCACGTCGGGCTTCACGAACACCTTCACGGTGAACTGCAGGTCCTTGCCCACGCCGATCTGCTTTACTTCGTCCACTTCGGGCCGGTCCACAACCTTAATATCATTTTCCTTCACAGCGGCTTCATATTCGCCGGGGAAAAGGATATCAAACGCTTCGTCGTAAAACACGCCTTCGCCGTACATGCTTTCAATCAGCTTGCGGGGCGCTTTGCCCTTGCGGAAACCGGGCACGTTCACCCGTCCGCGAATTTTCAGATACGCCTTGGAAACCGCTTCGTCAAATTTCTCGGCGGGGATTTCAAAAGCGATTTTTACTTGATTGCCAGAAACTTTTTCCACTGTGTAACCCATTAGGAACACCCTCCATATTCGCCATATCGGCGTGGTTGTACTCCATGCGATGCACAAAGCACTATCTTATATTTTAACACATAGGGAACATAATTGCAAGCTTTTTCCACGAAACAAAGCAAGCACTTCACTTTATACCATTTTATGGGTGAGTAGGCAACCAGTTTGTAGCCAGTCCAAAAATGAAAATCCCGGAAGTGCTTGTAAAATCAGCGCTTCCGGGGTGAAAAGCTTCAAGAAATCATTATTCCCACTCGATGGTTCCGGTGGGCTTGGGCGTTAAATCGAACAGGACGCGGTTGACGCCGGGGACTTCGGCGGTAATGCGCTGGGTGATATGCTGGAGGAGGGCGAAGGGAACGTCCTCCACAGTGGCGGTCATGGCGTCGCGGGTATTGACGGCGCGGAGGACCACGGGCCACTCGAAGCAGCGCTTGTTATCCTTGACGCCCACGGTTTTGAAATCGGGAACGATGGTGAAATACTGCCAAACCTTGCCTTCCAGGCCGTTCTTGGCGAACTCTTCCCGCAGAATGGCGTCGCTTTCCCGGACGGCTTCCAGGCGGTCGCGGGTGATGGCGCCCACGCAGCGCACGCCGAGGCCCGGGCCGGGGAAGGGCTGACGGTACACCATGCCGTCCGGCAGACCCAGTTCGTGGCCCACCACGCGCACTTCGTCCTTAAAGAGGAACTTGAGGGGCTCCACCAGCTCAAATTTCAGGTCTTCCGGCAGGCCGCCCACGTTATGATGGGCCTTGACGGGGCCGCTTTCCAGGATATCGGGATAAATGGTGCCCTGGGCCAGGAACTCGATGCCCTCCTGCTTGCGGGCTTCTTCCTCAAACACGCGGATAAATTCCGCGCCGATGATCTTGCGTTTCTGCTCGGGATCGCTGACGCCCGCCAGCTTGTCCAGGAACCGGTCCACTGCGTCCACATAGATCAGATTGGCGTTCATTTCATTGCGGAACACCTGGATCACCTGCTCGGGCTCGCCCTTGCGGAGCAGACCGTGGTTCACGTGCACGCAGACCAGGTTTTTTCCAATGGCCTTGATGAGCAGCGCGGCAACGACGGAGGAATCCACGCCGCCGGACAGGGCCAGCAGCACCTTCTTATCCCCTACCTGGGCCTTGAGGGCGGCCAATTGTTCCTGAATGAAAGCCTGGGCTAGGGCTGGGGTGGTGATCCGTTCCATGGTTTCGGGGCGTACATTGTTCTGCATCGTGATTCCTCCCTTTTCATTGTTTTTTCTTCGCGGCGGGCAATTCGTCATACAGGACGCGGCACAGCGCCGAAAGGAGTTCCCGGTTTTCCATATCCTCTACCAGCAGCATGGGTTTCGCGCCCTCATATGGCAGTTCCTGGGGCGCGTCTGGCAGCAGCGCCAAAGCGCCCTTCGTGGGTTTGACAAGGAGGCGGTTGTCATAAACGCCGCCGATCAGCTTGCCCTGCACATACAGCAGGTATTCCCCCATCATCCGCTTCCAGGCGATCCCCTCGATTTCGGAAAGCTGCTCCAGGACAAAGTCCAAATAGTCGCTGCTGGACGGCATTCATCATCCCCCCCTTTCCTTGAAACGCTTTCATTATCGCACGGACCGGAGATTCAGGCAACAGACGATTTTATATTATTCGCATTTTTCGGTTGTTTTTCCGTACTTTTATCGTTATTGCAAAATTATCGTTCGCAATTTGGAAAAATGCTTCTATTTTTCGCCCAAATGTGTTATACTTTTTTTGTTTGGCAGACAGCGCCACGCGGAAAAAAACAAAGGAGGACGGCAATACCATGAAGATTACCGATACCATAAAATATGTTGGGGCGTACGATGGGGACATTGATTTGTTTGAGGGGCAATACACCGTCCCCTCGGGCGTATCATACAATTCCTATATCATTTTCGATGAAAAAATCGCCGTGATGGATTCCGTGGATGCCCGGAAGACTGGGGAATGGCTTTCCAACGTGAAAGCGGCCCTGAACGGCAAAGCGCCGGATTATTTAGTGATCGCCCATTTAGAGCCCGATCACAGCGGCAGCATTCAGGCCATTGCGGATAAGTACCCCGAAATGAAGCTGGTCATGACCGTGAAAGCCCTTTCCATGCTGCCCCAGTTCGTGGACGCAACCCTGGCCTCCCGCGCCGTGGCCGTAAAGGAAAACGACACTCTTTCCCTGGGCGCGCATACCCTCAAGTTTATCACCGCCCCCATGGTGCACTGGCCCGAGGTGATGCTTTCTTATGAGAGCAGCGAAAAGGTGCTGTTCTCCGCCGACGCTTTCGGCACCTTCGGCAATCCGGAAACCGATCCCTGGCTGCCCGAAGCCCGGCGGTATTATTTCAATATCGTGGGCAAGTACGGCTCCCCCGTTTCCACTCTGCTGAAAAAGGCCGCTGCCCTGGACATCGCGGCCATCTGCCCGCTGCACGGCCCGGTGCTCACCGGCGATTTGTCCGGATATGTGAGCAAATACCAGATCTGGAGCAGTTATACCCCCGAGGAAACGGGCGTGCTGGTGGCTTTCGGTTCCCTCCACGGCAACACCGCCAAGGCTGCGAAGCTGGCGGCGGACATGATCAAGGAAAAAGGCGTGAAGGTCACCGTGATCGATCTGGCCCGGGACGATATGGCCTTTGCCCTGGCGGAAGCGTTCAAATATGACAAGCTGCTGCTGGCCTGCTCCACCTACGACGGCAATTTCTTCCCCAAGATGGAAGATTTCCTGCTGCACCTGAAAGCCAAAGCGTTCCAGAAGCGCAAAGTGGCCCTGATCGAAAACGGCTCCTGGGCCCCCATGGCCGCCAAATGCATGAAGGCGTATTTGGAGCAAATGAAGGATATCACTGTTTGTGAAAACACCGTGACCATCAAATCCACCTTGAAAGAAGAAAACAAAGCGCAGATCGCCGCTTTGGTGAACGAACTGCTGGGCTGATCCTTACGCCGTTCCCTCTCCCGTCCACGCGCGTCGTATGGACGGGTTTTTGTATATGAAAAAACGGCGGGAACGATCCCGCCGGATGTACGTTTATGAATGCTGGATATTCATTTTTTCCGGGTCGCCCAAATCGGGGTTGCGGGTAAGGTACTGCTTGATGGCGGCTCGGGCCAGAGCGTCGCAGCGGTTGTTTTCCGGGTGATCGGCGTGGCCTTTGACCTTGTGGAAGGTGACTACGTGCCCCTTTTTGTTGATCGTCAGCAGCAGCAGCCGCCACAGGTCCTGATTCTCCACCGGCTTGCCTTCGCTGGTTTTCCAGTCCCGGCGCTGCCAGTTATCCAGCCAGTGTTCATTGAAAGCGTTGATCAAATAGGAGGAATCAGAATACACACTGACCCGGCAGCGGGTTTTCAGCTTGCCTAAGCCGCTGATCACCGCGAATACCTCCATGCGGTTGTTGGTTGTTTGGGGCATGCTGCCGCTGATTTCCATTTCGTGCGGACCATAACGCAGGATCGCCGCCCAGCCGCCGGGGCCCGGATTGCCGGAGCACGCCCCGTCCGTGAATATATCCACCTGTTTCAGCGTTTCGCTCATGCCCGTCCTGTGCCTCCCGTTTGTTTCATACTTCATTGTTATACCATATCTTGCGGTAAATTGCAATTGCCGCCCCAAGATTTTATCATGCCCCGGCGTTTCCCGGCATAGGATGAACCGACAGGAGGCGACGGCCATGATCAAGCGCGTGGAGGGGGAAGCCCCAAAGGAACAGGCGGAAATCACCTATTTGCCATCCGATCAACCCCGCTGGGGGGAGCGGCTGGCCCGCAATTTAGCGCTGGCGGGCATGCTGGCGATCACCATCGCGGCCATGCGGAACGCGGAGCTTCCCACCGGGACCACGGTACTGACCGCCGTGCAGCAGATGATCGACGGGGAATGGGACGATCATTTGGGCAAGATCAGCTTTGTGGGGCGTTTTTTGCCGGAAACTGTGGCGGTGTTTTTTGAATCAGCCCCGGATACGGAGCTGACCGCGCCCTGTTTCGGTTCTCTCACCCATGCCTGGACCGAACAGGAGCCGTATTTGGCTTATGAAGGAGAGGACAAACGGGTGTTCGCCGTGGCAGCGGGGCAGGTCATGAGCGTATCCCACGGGCCGGAGGAAGAATATATCCTGCGCGTGCGCCATGAAGACGGACTGGAAACCATGTATTATAACTTAGCCTCCGCTGCCGCTTTGGAAGGGGACATGGTAACGTCCGCCACCTGCTTGGGCGAGGCGCTGCCCGGCGGGGCCGTCATCGAGGTGCGAAGGGCCGGGCGGGCCATCGATCCCACAAGTATCATCGCGGATCGGGCAGGGAGCGCGCCGTGACGTTCCGGATCGGTCACACCCGCCTGCGGCTTCATCCCCTTCTGCCCCTGCTGTGGCTGATTGCCGGGCTCGGCGGCGTTTCCCGGCTGCTTGCCGCCCTGTGCGCGCTGCTGCTGCACGAAAGCGGCCATCTTATGGCGGCGCGGCTGTGCGGCGCTTCCATCGCGGAAGTGGAAATCACGCCCTTGGGCGGCGTGATCACCCTGGAAGACCCGGAAGCGCTGAGCGGCGGGCGTCAGTTTCTGCTGACCAGCGCCGGGCCTCTATTCAGCCTGATAGGCTGCCTGCTGGCCCCGGCTTTGTTTTCCTCCGGCGCCGCGCCCTTTTCTTTTTGCCGCTCCTTTGCCAAAACCAATCTGCTGCTGCTCCTGTTCAATCTGCTGCCCGTGCTGCCGCTGGACGGCGGTCACATGCTGCGGGCAATCCTGCGCAGGTTTTTTCCGGAAAGCGCCGTCACGCGCTTCCTGATTTTCAGCGGGGAAGCATTGGGGATCCTGCTCTGCGCCGTTTCTCTGTTCTTTGCTTTCCAGGGAATGCTGATCCTTTCCCCCGCTTTCTGCGGCCTGTATCTGATCTACGCGTCGGCGGCGGATGGGCGGCGCTGCACGGCCCGGTATGTGACCGCCCTGATCGCCCGGCGGCAAAAGCTGGAAAACCACGCGGCGGTGCCGGTGGAAGCCGTTGCCGCCGGGGAAAATACGCCCGTGGGCACGCTGCTGCGCAGGCTCAGTCCCGGCAAATACCACATCGTCCTGGTGCTGGCCCCGGACGGCGTTACCCGGCGGGGCATGATCGAGGAAAAGGAAATATGCGAAGCGGCGCTGTCCCGCCCCGGCGCGCTGCTGGGCGACGTGACGGCAGAAAAAAAGGGCCTGACGTAGCAGTCAGGTCCATTTTAATCCCGGTGAAAGATCATGAACATCCCCATATTGGCGGCTTTTACGTTTTCATGGGTGAACGCGATCAGCCCCGGCTGGATGATTTCGACTTTTTTGCCGTCCGGATACCCTGAATAATTCGTGCGGCACAGCGGGTCCAGGATATACAGCCTCTCTTCATCGATATGGGCCAACAGCACATAATGCCCGGTATTGGTCAGCGCGCCGCCCCGGGAAGCGTGGCCCACCACGGTATCGCCGTTCAGCATTGCCCGAATGGCCTCGTCATAATCCACCGTGGCCGTGATCGTGATGCCGTAGACCTTGGCGATCTCATACAGAAAACCCGTGCCCGTGCCCTGGGATTCCCCCCGGCTGTGTACGCCGGCCCTGTTGTTGCCTGTGGCGAAATCCCCGAATACCAGGGGCAGGAAGCGCACAAAATCCCGCTGGGATGTGAGCACATAGCGGGCGTGGTAATGGATGCATTTCCCCTTATTCAGGGAACAGGGGCAGAGAGAATATTCCTGTTTCGCCGCCGAAGCGATCCGGGACAGCTCCTCTTCAGGCAGCAGGTTGGCCACGGCCATGGCCCCTGCGGTGGGGCCGCAGCCTCCGTCTCGAAAGGGGCGGCCGGAGGGCGTTTCGGCGCGCTCATAGGTCAGGCCGCCCCACAGGGGATCGTTTTGGGCGTAATACCGCATGGTCCCCTTCCCCGGCACCTCCACCAGGCCGGAATACTGTTCCGGCTGGGTGAAAAAGGCTTCCGTCAGGGTCATATCGTCAGCAAAAGAAGCATGCGCGCTTCCCGCCAGATAAACGCACATGCAAAGGAGCATCCCCGTCATCCTGGTGAAAAAACCGCGCATGCTTCTTCCTTTCCGCAAAGAGCTGCGGTGGATTTATTCTTCTTCCTCTTCCTCGGGCAGTTCGGCGTTGTGGTACACTTCGGTCACGTCGTCGTTATCGTCCAGCATATCCAGCAGCTTCTGCACCTTGTTCAGGGTGTCTTCATCGGGCAGGGCCACGGTATTCTGGGGAATCATCTGCTTATCGGCGGAAAGGAACGCGTAGCCCGCTTTTTCCAATTCCTCACGGACGGCGGAAAAATCGTTGGGCGCGGTGTAGATTTCAAACACGTCGTCCAGCACCTTCATATCTTCCGCGCCGGCGTCCAGGGCGGTCATCATCATTTCGTCCTCGTCCATGCCGGGCTCCCGCTCGATCACGATCACGCCCTTATGGTCAAACATGTAGCTCACGCTGCCCGGCGTACCCAGAGAACCGCCGTTCTTATCGAAAATATGGCGCACGTCGCTGGAGGTGCGGTTGCGGTTGTCGGTAACGATCTGCGCGATGATCGCCACGCCGCCCGGCGCGTAGCCTTCATAGGTGATTTCTTCATAGACCGCGCCCGTGCCTTCACCGGCGGCCTTTTTGATGCTGCGCTGGATATTGTCGTTGGGCATATTGTTGGCCTTGGCCTTGGCGATAATATCCTTCAATTTGCTGTTGGATTCGGGATTGGCCCCGCCCTCCCGCACGGCGATGGCGATTTCACGGCCAATTTTGGTGAAAATCTTGCCGCGGGCGGCGTCGGTCTTGCCCTTTTTCGCTTGAATATTGTGCCACTTGGAATGACCGGACATGAATATTACCTCCCCATAGGAATATAAATCAGAAATAACGGTTTATTATAGCATAACTTTGTCTATCCGTCAAATCCCGAAAAAAACGTCATGCTTCCGCCGTCTCCGGCTCGGTGAAATCGGGATCCACCGGGGGCATGTGCTGGCAGCAGTACAGCAGGGCGTCTTCCCCGTTGTCCTCGTAATAGCGTTTCCGAACGCCCACGTATTCAAACCCTAAGGACTGATACAGGCGCTTGGCCGTTTCATTGCCGCAGCGCACTTCCAGGGTGGCGTACACCACGCCCAAATTGGAGGCGTACTGCATAAGGTCCGCCGTGAGCAGCCTGCCGATGCCCCGGCCCCGCCATTCCTTCGCTACGGCCACGTTGGTAACGTGCGCCTCGTCCAGCACGATCCAGGCCCCGGCGTAGCCGATCACCTGACCGTCCCGCTCCGCCACCAGATAGCGGGCGCAGGCGTTGGTGGTCATTTCCTTCACAAAATCCTGCCGCGTCCAGGGCCGGGCAAAGGTGGCGGCCTCGATGGCGTACACGCTGTCCACATCGTTCAGCGTCATGCGACGGATGATGGTATCGCTCATGGCTTCATCTCCCGCAGGTTCTTTTGCCTTTCCGCCTGAGGCGGACGCAGGTACAGGGGGGACAGGCTTTTGTAATCCACCGCCTGATTTCTTTTGTTCCAAGCCAGATACGCCGCGGCGGCGGGGCGCAGGAAAGAAAGATGCGCCGGGGCAAACTGGGCCCTTTCGCCCAATATGTTTTGAATAACATGCCGGTGCACCGGCATGCCGTCCCCCAAGAACAGCAAAGGCTGGCCGAAAGCAGACACTTTTTCCAAATAATCTTCCAGCTTGATGGGTTCGTCCGGCAACAAGCGTTCCATTGTGCCGCCCCGAAACGCCGCGCCGTACACCTGGCCCGCCCGGGCATCCTGCATGGGGCAGATCACGCCTGCAAAGGGCTGTACACCCGCTGCCATGGCTTCCAGGGCGTCCACGGCGATGCAGGGCTTGCCCGCCGCGTGGGCCAGGGCCTTGACCGTGCTCACGCCGATGCGCACGCCGGTAAAGGAACCGGGTCCCACCGTGACGGCAAAATATTCGGTATCGCCGGTTTTCAGCCCGGTGCGGCGGTACGCTTCCTCGGTCATGGGCAGGATGGACTGGGAATGGGTGAAAGCGTTGACGGCCATGCCCTCATAGCGGACGACGCCGTCCTGTATCAGGGCCACCCCCGCCACCGGGCCCGAAGTATCCAAGCAGAATAAAATCATTCAATCTGTTCCTCCGAAAAAGGGAATCCGCCCAGGGGTTCAAAGGTGATTTCCCGTGTGTTTTCATCCAGGGTTTTTATCGTTACGTTTAAACGCCTTTCCGGCACATATTCCGGGGCCTGCTCGCTCCATTCGATCAGCGCCACCCCGTCCCCGTTCAACTGCTCCTGAAAGCCCATTTCGGCGATTTCCTCGGGGTCGTGGATCCTGTACCAGTCGAAATGATACAGGGGACAGCGGCCTTCGTCGTACATATTGAGAATGGTAAAGGAAGGGCTTGGCACCGGACCGGATACGCCTAAGCCCCTGGCAATGCCCCGGGCCAGTTCGCTTTTTCCCGCACCCAAATCACCGCGGAGGGTCAGGGTATCCCCCGGCTTTAAGATGCGCGCCAAACGCGCCCCCAAGGCCCTGGTTTCCTCCGCTGAACGCGTGACGATCAAGATTCCTGCCTCCTTTCCCATCCGAAAAAACCCATCCGCCGGTCCATGCAGGAAAAGGCGGATGGATCAAAAACAACCGGCGTTTTATTCTTCCTTCAGCACCACGGCGGCCCCTTCCGGCCGTACATCCAGCACGAAGCAGGAATGATCGCCGAACACGTTTTCCATGCGCCGCACGAATTCGTCCACCATCTCATTGGGAACAAAATTCAGCGTCGTGCCCGCAAAGCCGCCGCCGTGCACTCGCCACGCGCCCTTCCCCTTGAGCTGACTCGCGGCCATGGCCAGCGCCAGGGACAGGGGCTGATGGCTGCCCGCGGGATAAATATTCTGCAAAAGCATCCAGCTGCTTTCGCCGGAAGCGATGATGTTCTCGAACATGGCGGGAATGTCGCCGGTGCGGATGGCCTGCACCATGTCCTTGACCCGCTTGTTTTCATCCATGAAGTGGAACGCGCGGAGCACGGCCCGCTCGCCCAATTTTTCCCGCAGCTCGGGAATATGCTTCCACAGTTCCTCGGGCCGCACCTGGCGCAGCACCTTCGCGCCCAACATTTCGGCCACACCCTGCATTTCAGCACGGACGGAGGCGTATTCCGCCGTCAGGTTGTCGTGGCTGCCGCCGGTATTCACCACCACCAGAGAATAGCCAGCGTCCTGGAAGCTGAAAGAAAGTGGCGTCACCACGGGCTCGGCTTTGAAATCGATGGTCACCAGGCCGCCGGTAGAGCAGGCCATCTGATCCATCAGGCCGGAGGGCTTGCCGAAATACACATTTTCGGCGTACTGGGCGATCTGGGCCCGGGGGGTGCTCTCGCAGGTGAAGCCGTTATACAGGGCGTCAATCACGGCGCAGATCATCACTTCATACGCGGCGGAGGAGGAAAGGCCGCTGCCGCCCATCACGTCGCTGGTCACGGCGGCGTCAAAGCCGCCCAGACGGAAGCCCCGATCCAGCATGCCTTTGGCGACCCCGCGCACCAGGGCGGCGGAAGTGCCCTCTTCCTCGGGATGCACGGTCAGGTCTTCTAAATTCAATTCAATAGGCGGATAACCGGCGCTGTGGATGCGCACGTTCATATCGTCGCGGGGAGAAACGCAGGCAACGCAGTCCAAATTCACGGCGGCGGCCAGCACCCGGCCATTGTTGTGGTCCGTGTGGTTACCGATGATTTCCGTGCGGCCCGGCGCGCTGATCAGGTAAAGGGGACCGGCGTCAGCGTGAAACAGCTCCTCATGGGCCTTGACCAGGTTGGTGTACCGGCTCATCTGCCGGGCCAATTCGCCTTCCCGGTGGCCGTACAGACGCGAAAAGCGTTCCATGGCGGGTGAATGCTTCATCTTGGAAAGCATTTGCGAATAGCGGTTCATAATTTCCTCGTCCTCCTCACTGCCGGTCCAGGATGTCCTGCCAGAAAGCTAAGAACTGATCCAGACCCAATTCATTCAAATGCTGTTCAAACTGGCTGAAGCTTTCATCCGTGATTTCTTCCTCGCCCAGCACCCAGCGCGCCAGCTGCACATCCACATAATAGCCGATTTCGGCCTGCAAGGGGGCGATTCGCGCTTCCTGCTCCTCTGTCAAGGTGTAATAGGGGAAGGGCATGCGTAGATAGGCGCAGAACTGCTCCTGCTTTGCAAGGATGGTCTGCACCAAAGCGCCGCCGCTGATCCGGCCCTGGAATTCCCCCGTCATCACGCCGGGGCCTTCCGCGCCGCCCTCGATGAGGGTGCCCGCCCGGTACATATCATAATTGCTCTGATTGCTGTCCAGCAGACGCCACGTGCCGTCGCCGTCCACCAGATAATCCGTGTCCTCCTGGCCGATGCTGGCAAGAATGGCTCCTTCCTGCGAGTACAGGAAATCCACCCATTGGAGCATCTTTTCCGGCTCCTTGCAATGGCTGGTGATGGCGAAGGTGCCCCGCAGCAGTGGCCCGGCAAAGTCGCGGTACACCTGCTGTCCGTCGAAGGACAGGGGCATCATGATTTCATAGTTTTCCGCCCAGGAAACCTGGAAAAGATCCGCCGCCATACTGGTGAGAATGATGCCGTAGACAGCCGTGGCATTGGAATCGGTGACGGTGCGCATATCGTCGGTGTAGGAAAAGCCGTTTTTATCAAGCAGCCCTTCCTTGTACAGATCCCGGCACCAGGTGACGAACAGGCGGTAGTTTTCTTGGAGCGGCATGAACTTGACCGTGCCGTCCTCCGTGTATACGTTGTAATCGTTAGCGATCAAACCGAAAGCGTGGGCTAAGAATTTGAGATCGAAGGGCCCTAAGAAGCCCATGGGGATTTCATCCTTTTTGCCGTTGCGGTTGGGGTCCCGATCCCGGAAGGCGGTCAGCACGTCGATCAGTTCCTGGGCCGTGGTCGGTTCCTCCAGCCGCAGGGTTGTCAGCCATTCCCGGTTCACCCACAGATAGTTCTGGGCGGAAGGCTCCGCGATATAGGGCAGAGCGGCAATGCTGCCGTCCGGCAGGGTGATGGCTTCCAGATAATCGGGGTTCGCTTCCAAAATGGCCCACAGGTTGGGGCAGTTTTCCTGAAGGTAAGGCTTTAAATCAATGAGCACGCCCTTTTCCCGCAGTTCAATGCATTCAGCGCCGCCCAAGGAAGCCTTGAACAGCACGTCGGGCAAATTGGCGTCGCCCGCGGTCATTTGGTCCTTGGCCTTCTGCCAGGCGGCGGCGTCGGTATACTGCTGGTATACGAATTTGATCCCGGTGCGTTCTTCCATCCGAACGAAAAACAGATTGTTGAGCCAATCCCGGTACTGCGTACTGTCATAGCCTGCCATCACGAACTGAGGCGTGTCCGTTCCCTCCGCCATTGCGGCCGTGCCAAAGCACAGCAGCAGTGCCAGCAGCAGGCTGATCATCCGCTTAAAAGCCATGTTCCGTCCTCCTTAGAAAACGCTCGCCGCTTTTCTATTCGAAAGCGGCGAGACGGCCGACCGCGCTTTGCGCCGGTCGCCTCTTTTTTTTGTTATTATACAGGAATCCTATCATTTTTTCCACCCCTTTTTTCAGCACAGAGAGATTTTTGTTTTCATATGATACAGCAGCAAGTAAAAGGAGGGATGATATGCGCATCCTGATCTGCGGAAACGGGGAAAGGGACCGCTGTTTGGCCGCGCTTTGCCTGGAGCACGGCCATTCCACGCCCGATCACGGCCCCTGGGACATGGCGGTGCTGCCGCTGCCAAGATCGTATCTGTCGGAGGAAACAGCGGATCAATTGCCCCGGGGGCAAAAAATCGTATGCGGCACGACCGACGCGGCCTTTGACAAGCTGGCGGAAAAACGGGGCTGGAAGCTGCTGCGGGTGCTTACGGATGAAGCGTATACCCAGGAGAACGCGAAACTGACCGCCGAAGGAGCGCTGTTCACCGCCGTAGCCCGCATGAACCGGGCGCTGCGGGGGGCTCAATGCTTAGTGATCGGCTACGGACGAATCGGAAAAGCCTTGACAGGCCTGCTGCATAGTTTGGGCGCTGGAGTAACGGTGGCAGCCCGGCGGGAGGAAAGCCGGAAAGAAGCAGGGAAAAACAGCGTATCCATATCGTATATGCCCCACATCCTGTCCCGGATGGACGTTATTTTCAACACTGTGCCCGCTCCAGTATTGGGAGAAAAGGAACTGCGGCATGTGAAGCCCCAATGCGTCATGATCGACTTAGCCAGCGCGCCTTATGGCATCGACATGGACGCGGCGGAGGCGCTGGGCCGCAAAGCTTTTCTGGAAAGCGGTCTGCCGGGACGGTACTGCCCCCTATCGGCGGCAGAGGCTCTTTTGAACTATATGGAACGGGAGGGATCAGAATGAGCAAAACCAGAGTCGGCTTTGCCCTGACAGGCAGCTTCTGCACGTTTGGGAAAGTATTTTCCGTGATTGAGGATTTGGTGAATCAGGGATACGAGGTAACGCCTATCTTGTCGGAACGGTCCGCAATAGAGGACACCCGTTTTTTTAGCAGCGAAAAAGTATGGCAGACGCTGGAGGAACTGACCGGGAAAAAACCGCTTTCCACCCTGCCGGAGGTGGAGCCCATCGGCCCCAAGAAACTGCTGGACGCCTACATCATCGCTCCCATGACCGGAGCCAGCATGGGCAAAATGGCCCACGGGATTTTCGATACCCCGGCATTGCTGGGGGCCAAATCCCACCTGCGCAACAGCCGCCCGGTGCTGGTGGCCCCTTCCACCAACGACGGATTATCCACGGCCGCGGAAAATATCGGGAAGATTTTGGCCATGCGAAACGTTTATATGGTGCCCTTCCGTCAGGATGATCCGGTTGGAAAGCCAAGAAGCGTGGTGGCGGATTTTTCCAAAATCCCCGAAGCCTTGGCCGCCGCCCTGGCGGGCGCGCAGACGCAGCCCATCCTGCTGGCCCCCTTGAAAAACGACGGGAAATAGGGTATACTTCCGAC
>JAFXSH010000052.1 GCA_017525805.1 Clostridia bacterium
CTCCAGATCCTTCCGTTTTTCTTCTTCCGTCAGCTTCAGGAAGTCCCGGTGCCGGAAGGCGTGCAGTCCCACCGTATGCCCTTCCGCCTTCATGCGCCGCACCAGTTCCGGATACTGTTGGGCCTGTTCCGCCACCAGAAAGAAGGTGGCATGGATCCTTTTTGCTTTTAACACATCCAGCAGACGGTCGGTATAGGGAGGATAGGGACCGTCGTCAAAGGTCAGGGCAATCCATTTGTCGTGTACTGTTCCGGAAGAAATAACACTGACAATCTCCCGATTGTCCTTCGATCCGGGCAATTCTCCGGATGCTGCAGCGGCAGGAATCGCCATACCGCTCTCCGGAACAGACTTTTGCGCCGCGCCGTCCGGTAACGGTGCCGTAGTTTTTGCACTGCCCGGAGAGGGTACAACAACCGCCCCGTTGCCGGACAAATCCGTCAGCCGGTTCACCGTTTTTCCATAACTGTTGCCAACCGGATACACTGCCGCCGCCAGCGCGCCGGAACCTGCCAGCAGGCAGACCGCGGAAACTACCGCCGCCACTTTCCGGGAAATTTTACCCCGGCGCCCCGCCCAAAGCAAAACCAGGGCCGCCAGATAACATACTCCCATGATACATAACACACGCATAAAAATTACCTTTAAAAGAGGAAAGGCTCCGCATACCATGACACGGAGCCTGAGAAAACCGAATCCTACGAAAACACCGGTCCGTAAACCGGACCCATGGGTACCTTACATTTAGAAACTTCCTGTCCTTACACTTCTTCAAACAGCTGGCTTACGGACCAGTCGTTGTAGATGCGCAGCATGGTCTCTGCCAGAATCGGGGCAATGGACAGCACCTTGATCTTGGGATGTTTCTTCTCCGGCGTCAGCGGGATCGTATTGGTCACCACCAGTTCCGTAATTTCCGAAGCGGCGATACGGCTTATAGCCGGAGCGGTCAGGATAGGATGGGTGCAGCAGGCATAAACTTCTCTGGCCCCAAACTTCTTCAGCGCCTTGGCGCCCTCGGTCAGGGAACCGGCCGTATCCACCATATCGTCCACCATGATGGCCGTCTTGCCTTCCACGCTGCCGATCAGGTTCATGACTTCCGCCACCCCCGGTTCGGGACGGCGTTTATCAATAATGGCCAGACCGCAGTTCAGACGTTCCGCAAACACACGGGCACGGCTTACGCCGCCCAGGTCCGGGGAAACTACGATCATGTCCTTCAGGTCTTTCTGTTTAATGTAATCGGCCAGAACCGGCGCAGCCGGCATATGATCCAGCGGAATGTTGAAGAATCCCTGGATCTGGGCCGCATGCAGGTCGATGGTCAACACCCGGGTGATGCCCGCGCACTGCAGAATATCCGCCATCAGCTTGGCCGTAATAGGTTCCCGGCCCCGGGCCTTGCGGTCCTGACGGGCATATCCGTAAAAGGGGATCACCGCAATGATATGATTGGCGGACGCGCGCTTGAACGCATCAGCCATAATCAGCAGTTCCATGACATTGTCATTGACAACGGGTCCGCAGGTAGGCTGGACAATAAATACATCTTTGCCGCGAACGCTCTCATTGATCATGGCCTGCACTTCGCCGTTGTTGAACCGGTTGATGACCGCATCGCCTAACGTAGTTCCCAGATAGGCCGCGATCTCCCGTGCCAGGTCCGGATTTGCGTTGCCTGTAAAAATCCTGAATTTGTCTTCATTTGCCAACATTTGGACTTCCTCCCCTGTTTTTCATGGATTCCTGAAATGACTTGCCGCAAACTACTATTTTAAAATTCCCTATTCAGTATATACCAAATGACCCGTTTTTCACAAGTATTTTTATTGAAGAAAAAACGGAGTAACCCGATTTTTACATCGTATGAATTATTTTTCGCTTCTTAATTCACAGTCATGGACATGGGTAAATTCCACGCGGCAGCCGTCGGCCACCTTCACGTTTTCCAGGCGCACGTTGGGACCGATTTCGCAGTCTTCCCCGATTACCGTCGCCCCCTGCAGCCAGGTGTTGGGATAGATCACGGTATCCGGCGCGATTTTTACACTCTTTTCAATAAAAGTGGAAGCCGGATCCATAATGGTCACGCCGTCATCCATGTGCCGTTCCGCGATCCGGCGGCGCATGACGCTTTCCGCCTCGGCCAGCTGGCGGCGGCTGTTGACACCCATGATCATCTCACTGTCCGCAGTGATCACGCCGCCCACCTTTTTACCCATGGCCCGCAGCTTGGCCAGCACATCCGTCAGGTAATACTCGCCCTGGGCGTTATCGTTGCCCAGGGTCCGCAGCACTTCAAACAGCAGCGGCGCTTCCACACAATAGTTCCCGGTATTGATCTCTTTGATCTGCTTCTGCTCTTCGGAAGCATCTTTCTGTTCCACAATGCCGGCCACGTCCCCGTTAGCATCCCGCAGGATCCGTCCGTAACCGAAAGGTTCATCCATCAGGGCGGACATAACCGTCGCCGCCGCGCCGGAGTTAACATGCTCCGCATAGAACTTTTCCAGTTCTTCCGCCTCCAGCAGCGGCGTATCCCCGCACAGGATCATCACCGTGCCGGTAAAATCTTTCAGGGTATCCGCAGCCTGCAGCACCGCATGACCGGTCCCCAGCTGTTCCGCCTGCAGGGCGATCCGGGCCCGGTCTCCCACCAGTTCCCGCACCAGTTCCGCGCCGTGGCCGATCACCACCACGTTATCACGGCAGCCGGCCGCTTCCGCCGCGTCCATCACATGCTCCAGCATGGGATGCCCGCCCACTTTGTGCAACACTTTCGGTAATTTGGATTTCATGCGCGTGCCCTTGCCTGCCGCCAGAATTACAGCTGTTAAGTTTGCCATTCTTTCTCTCTCCTCTTTACTGCAAATCGAATTTTGATTTTACGGTTTTATGAAACCTTTTTTGTCATCCGCTACATTTTTATTGCAAACCGAATTTCAGTTGCACATTTTTACAATTTTTTTCGGTTTCTTGTTTTTTATGAAATTTTTGTACCGGCTACATTATATAACTATGCTTCTGTAATTACAAATACTTTTCCGCCACCGGCCACTCCTCCGCCTTATCCAGGTCCGTACCGATGCAGGCATATTCCGTGATCACCGCCCGGCCCCGGTAACCGAACAACGCGGAGACCTTAGCCTCCACATCCGCCAGGGACAACTGCCGGAACAACAGCTTCACAATAAAAGAAACTCCCAACCAGGCCGCCAGCTTCAGCGGATTTTTCCGCAGGGCGAACACCTCCTGCATTTTTTCGATACAGCCGGGAAACAGGGAAACGGAAACCAGCGAAACGTTGCCGCCGGTAAAGTCCCCTTCTTTTAAATGAAAGAACGTGCGCCGCAGCGCAGGATACTCCCGCAGACAAGCCTCTTTCCTAACAATGGCATAGACCCCGTCCGCCTCCGCCGCTTCCGCCCGGGCAATAAAATCATCCAGTGCCTCACCGGTAAGGAACGGCAGGTCGTCGCAGACAGTCACCACCCTGGTTATATTCTCATGACCCGGCTGCTCCCGCAATTTTTGGATGGCCGCCGCCGCGCATTCCGCCATGCTGCCGTCACAGACACAAAGCCGCAGGTCCGGGGCTGCCTGCCGAAATGCTTTTACGTGTGCGCTGTGGGTCACCAGGACCACAGACGCCACCCGTCTGCTCTGCCGGACAGCTTCCCGTATATACTCCAGCAGGCGCCGGCCCTTCAGCATCGCCAGCGCCCTGGCCC
>JAFXSH010000053.1 GCA_017525805.1 Clostridia bacterium
CTCTCCATCGAGGAATGCGTGGAAACCATCGCCGCCACCCTGCCGGTGGACTCCATGCGCGGCGTGGCCTATTCTACCTTCACCATCATCCGCCTCATCCGCAATCAAACCGCCGAGCTGATCCAGTACGACAACCCCCAGGTGATCTTGCTGCGAAACGGCGAAAACTGGGAATATCCCCGCACGGAAACCACCATCGGCGGCAAACAGATTTTCCGCTCCCTGATCCGATTGCAGGAGGACGACGTGTTCATCGCCATGAGCGATGGCTGTCCCCACGCGGGCATCGGCATCGGCTACAATTTCGGCTGGAAACGGGAGGACATCATTTCCTTCATGGAGGCCATGAGCCTGTGCGGCTACACGGCCAAGAACCTGTCCACCCTGCTGGTGGACGAGTGCTACAAGCTCTATGGCGGGAAACCCGGCGACGACGCCACCTCCTGCGTCGTGCGCATCCGCAAGCGCGTGCCCATGAACATGCTCTTTGGCCCGCCCAGCAACCGGGATGACGGGAATCGGATGATGAACCTGTTCTTCGCCAAGGAGGGCAAGCACATCATCTGCGGCGGCACCACCTCCTCCATCGCCGCCAAATGGCTGAACAAGCCTCTGCGCGCCTCCCTGGATTTTACCGGCGATATCCCACCCATCGCTTACCTGGAAGGGGTCGATCTGGTCACCGAGGGCGTGATCACTGTCAACCGCGTTGTGGAATACGCCAAGGATTACATCGGCGCAAACAGGCGTTACGAAGCCTGGAGCAGCGGCAAGGACGGCGCGGCCCTCATCAGCCGCCTGCTGTTTGAGGAAGCCACCGACATCAGCTTCTACGTGGGCAAGGCCGTCAACCCCGCCCATCAGAACCCCGATCTGCCCATCAATTTCAACATCAAAATGAACCTGGTGCAGGAATTGTCAGAGGCGCTCAAAAAGATGGGGAAGCGCATCAAAGTCAGCTACTTCTGAAGGAGAAAACATGCGTAAATTCGATACCAAGGTACAATACCTGAAATACAAGGTGCTGCGGGAGGTAGCCCGGCAGGCCTGGAACGACACGCTGCTGGACAACGTGCTGGATATTCCCAAGATGATCGTGCCCGGCAAGGTGCCCACCATGCGCTGCTGCGTATACAAGGAGCGGGCCATCCTGGCCGAGCGCGTTAAATTGGCCATGGGCGGCGGCAATACCGCCAACATCATCAACGTGATCGACATTGCCTGCGACGACTGCCCTGCCGTGGGCTATCAGGTGACCGATTCCTGCCGGGGCTGCCTGGCCCACCGCTGCGAGGACGCCTGCAAACGCGGCGCGATCTCCTTTGACCACAATCATGAAGCGCATATCGATAAAACCAAATGCGTGGAGTGCGGCCAGTGCGCCAAAGTGTGCCCCTACAGCGCCATTGTCAACCGCAAGCGCCCCTGCCAGAACGCCTGCAAAATCAAGGCCATTTCCATCAACGAAGACAACGCCGCCAAGATCGATGATGAAAAGTGCATCCAGTGCGGCGCGTGCGTGTATCAGTGCCCCTTCGGCGCCATCAGCGACCGGTCCTTCATTATCAACGTGATCGACATGCTGAAAAAGAGCCAGGGGAATACGAAGTACAAGGTTTATGCCTTGGTGGCGCCCGCCATCGGCAGTCAGCTGAATTACGCCAAGCTGGGCCAGGTAATCACCGGCATCAAAGCGCTGGGCTTCTACACTGTGGTGGAGGCCGCCCTGGGCGCGGACATGGTGGCTCAGGCGGAATCCAAGGAACTGACGGAGAAAGGATTCCTGACATCCTCCTGCTGTCCTGCCTTCGTGCGCTACGTCAAAACCGCTTTCCCCGCGCTGGTTCCCTATATCTCCCACAATCTGTCGCCCATGGCCACCATCGCCAAGTACATCAAGGAACACGAGCAGAACGTGAAGATCGTCTTCATCGGCCCCTGTACCGCCAAAAAAGCCGAGGTGCAATTGGACGATGTGAAGTCCTATGTGGATGCCGCCATTACCTTTGAGGAATTGCAGGCCCTGCTGGACAGCAGAGACATCGATATTACCACCCTGCCCGAGGACGTGCTGGACAACGCCAGCTACTTTGGCCGCATCTTCGCCCGCAGCGGTGGTTTGTCCGACGCCGTGGCCGAGGGCCTGAAGGAACAGCATCTGGACGATTTCCAGCTGAAGGCCTGC
>JAFXSH010000014.1 GCA_017525805.1 Clostridia bacterium
AGCATTTCCCCGGCAACCTGCCAAGGCCAAGCCGCTTTCGCGGTGGCTGCGTTCGTGGTCATCCCGCGCTGTAACCTCAGGCTCCGGAAATCATTTGTGCGTCGCAGTTCGCTCGCTTACAGAAATTCTTGAACACCGCCTCTGCGACGAGGCCGTTTCAGCGCTGGACGTGTCCGTGCAGGCCCAGGTGATCAATCTGCTGAAGGACTTGCAGAAGGAGTTTCATCTCACGTACCTGTTCATCAGCCATGATCTTTCCGTTGTAGAGCATATTTCCAACAAAGTGGGCGTCATGTATCTTGGACGCATGGTGGAATACGCGCCAACGGACGCCCTATTCTCCAAGCCTCTTCACCCCTATACGGAGGCGCTGCTGTCCGCTGTGCCGATTCCCGATCCCACAGTACAGACCGACCGCATCCCCTTGAAGGGAGAAATACCTAACCCCGCCAATCCGCCGTCGGGGTGTTACTTCCATGAACGGTGCAGCCACTGCTGCGAAAAGTGCTGCAACGAAGTTCCAGCCTATCAAGAGGCGGAGCCGGGCCACTTCGTCGCCTGTCACCGGGCGGAAGAGCTTACGCTCCGAGGATTTGATTACAAATAAAGCTTCGGACCCCTGAAGCAGGCTGAGCCTGTTCAGAGGTCCGATTGATTTTGCTGAACATGAGGCACCGCCTCAAGCGGGGGGGCACGCTGCGCCCTGACTGCGGATGCGCGAATAACCCAGGCGGTTTATGGCCCTTGATCGAATGAAAACGATCAGGGGCTTATGTTGTTTTTGTTCTAAAAGCGCTCAATATAAACCATAACTGAGCGCTTTTTTTGTTTCAAAACTTTTTGAAGCCGGATGGGCCGAGGTCAGTTTGGCGTTCATCCCCGATTTTCATATTCCTCTTTCTCAAACACGAAAGTGGCGATGCTTTCCGCGGCGATTTGGACAGGCCACACATGATCCTTCAAGCGAAGGCCGAAGGATACGGCTTCTTTCGTCTGATTCAAAACCACGGCGGTCAGCGTTCCGTCAGGATTCATGGCGGCGGCGGATTCCAACTGACCGCCGTACCGGGACAGGCCCACGCGCCGTGCGTCCGGCTGGATGTAACGGCTGAAATGGCCGATATAATCGAAGGAAAGGTTTTGCCTCAGTTCCCCGGTTTTCCTGTCGTACATGACCGGCGCGTCGCAGAAATTGCCCACGTGATTGGGGCCGCCCTTCTCATCCAGCAGCAGGTTCCAGTCCAGGAACAGGTTCGTGCCATGGTTCAGATCGCCGATGATCTCATGGGCGTACATCTGGGCGTCGCGAAGCTGGTTCTGGGACGCGTACAGGCTGTATTCCACACAGGCTTCGGAAAATACGATCTTTTTATCCGGGAACGCGTCGCGGATCATCTGGAGCGCTTCAAAATGATCGCCGCTGTACCAGTGCACGGCCACGCCTGAAACCTTTTTTTCCGTTTCGGGATCGCCTAAGATGCGGAGCGCGCGGTCCAAAGCCCTCTCCTTGTTGTGATCCCAGATCAGCAGCTGCACCTGCTGAAGGCCGTTTCTCACCAGCGCCGGATACAGGTGATCCCGTACGAATACGCGCTCCTCCTCCGCGGAGAACAGGCAGGAATCCCAGGTTTGGGCCGCTTTGGGTTCATTCTGGGGAGATAGATAGACGGGCTTCGCCCCAAGCCGGACGAATTCCTTGAGGTAGCGGCAGATGTATTCCGCCCACCGGTCATAGTTTTCTTCTTTCAAATGCCCGCCGTGAAGCCGGGAACCGTTGTTTTTCATCCACGCGGGGGGCGACCAGGGGGTGAACATGAGGCTGATCTCCCGCCCCGCTTCCTTCTGGGCCGCCAGCAGAAGGGGCAGCGCATACCGGGCGGAGCGGGAAACGTCAAATCGTTCAAAAGCCTTGTCCTCCGGCGTGCCGTCCGATTCGTAGGTCTCCAATGCAAAATCGCAGCTGTCGACGGAAGTCCTGCCGCAGGTATAGCCCAGACCGTCGCCTGAAAAATAATCGTGGATGAATCGGTCCTGTAAATCCTTGGGCATCTGGGAAAACACATATCCGGCCGCGTCCGTGAACGCGCCGCCGAATCCCTCGATCCGCTGATAGGTGATTTCAGGGTACAGGTTGATCAGGTCTTTTTCCTGCGTGCGGCGCGAGGCGTCAGAAACGACGATTTCCTCCGTACGCGCTTTTTTTCCCTCCAGGTATTGGGTCGTGATCTGTTTCATGTCCGTTCTTTCCCCTCTTCGTTTTTTCTGTGCATGGCGCAGGAATGGCGCACCACGATATCTCCCGGCAGCCGGATGATTTGTCCGCGCCCCCCGCCGATCAGGCGGAAAATTTCCCTGGCCGCTTCCACGCCCAACTGCTCCATGTGGGTGCGAATGGTGGTCAGCCCCGGGGTCATATAGGAACTGAGCAGATGGTCGTCGCAGCCGATGACGCTGATATCCTCCGGGATGCGGATGCCGTATTCCTTCAGCGCTTCCATGCAGCCGATGGCGCTCAGGTCATTGGCGGCGAACACGGCGTCCGGCAGCTTATGGCCTTCTTTCAGATACCGGTGCATGGACCGGTAAGCCACCGCCCGCTCGAACCTGCCGCTTAAGATGTTTTCCGGCCGGAAAGGCACGCCCGCTTCCTTGAGCGCGGCCTCAAATCCCGCCTGGCGCTGGATGCTGTCGTAGTTGAACGGCACGCCGAAAATGTGCATCAGATCCCTGTGTCCAAGGCCCAAAAGGTATTCCGCGGCCATCCGACCGCTGGCAAAGGATTCATAGATCACGCTGGAAATGCTGCCCGCGGCCACTTCCTGATCCATAAACACGGTGGGCAGGCCGGATTTCATCAGCTGTTTTTTCTCCTCCCCGCTGAGCATGCCGAACAGGATAATCGCACCGTCGATGCTCTGGCTTTGCAGGGTGGTCAGAAGCGGTTTATCCTCATCCACGATAAAGATGTGCAGCTCGTACCCGTACTTCTTGCACAGGTAGTGAATGGAATCCGCCATATTGCCGTAATAGCTGCCCGTCATGGACGTGACGAACAGCCCCACGGTGTGGGATTGGGCGGCGCGCAGCTGCCTTCCGTTCACGTTGGGGATGTAATTGAGCTTCCGGGCCACTTCGATCACATGCTCCCGGGTTTTGGGCTGCACCACGTCGGACCCGTTCAGCGCGTTGGAAACGGTGGCGATGGATACTCCCGCTTCCCTTGCCACATCTTTGATCGTGATTTTGTTCATGCCTTCGTTCCGCCTTTCCTGCCAGGAGATGGGATCAAGTATCCGTTTCCGTGATCAGCGATTCGATATCTACTGTGCCGCGAAGAGTTTTCAGGCGCAGCACGCAGGAATCCGCGTTGTTTAAGTGCATGCTGGACAGTATCTGCCTGTGCTCCGTTTGGCTCAAATCGAAGACGCCCAATATCTGGCCGTCCTGGCAGATTTCCAGCTCGGCGGGCTCCGGCGCATAGCAGGCCACCTCCAGCTTGGACAGCACCGTTACATCGTACAGGGAATAGCAGGCGTATTCTCCTTCCCGCAGCCTCAGCACGTAGCGCGACCATTCCCCGTCGAAAGGGAAGCGTTTTTCGCGGTTGGGATACCGGCAATGCAGCAGCATGCCGGTATTCTGCCGGTAAGCCACGTTAGAAGGTTCGGTTTTCCTGTGCCAGTAGGACGCCCCGAATCCAGGCAGTTCGTCAAAATCCGTTCCCGCGATGACGCAGCCCGGCAGACGGAATACGTTCGCCGCTAAATTTTCATTGATCAGGCAGTTCTGCACCTGCATGTTTTTCAGGTATTCGTCTAAGATTTTCTGGGCTTTTTCGTAGCCTGGATGCGCGCCGCTGCGGGCGTAATCCAATATCAGCTGCCATTCCATGGGCGGGATCACAGAGCAGGGCGAATTATGGCAGTTCATCTTTTTCCAGGGCCACATATTCACGCCAATATCCAGGCTGGCCGCCAGGGGCATCATGGCGGAAAACCATTCCATGGTGTTTTCCCCGGTTTCGCCCAGCCACAGCGGCACGTTCAGCTTTTCGGACAGGTCCAGCCAGGGCTGAAAGGCCGTAATATCCGGCGCGCAGCCGTAGCGGTGGAAATGGATCACCATTTTGGGATCGTACACGCGGGTGAAAATGCCCGTTTCCGTAGCCCAATGGTGGCCTTCCAGGGTGATGATATGCTTTTGATCCACGGCCCGGATGCGCGCGATGCATTTTTCGTAAAATTCAACGAGGCGGGGCACGTATTCTTCCAGCGCCGTATCTCCCGGGAAGCGCACGGGGCGCACGGGCTCGTTGAGCAGATCGTACCCGCCCACGATCCATTTGTCTTTATACCGCCGGGCGATTTCTTCCCAAAGGCACAGTCCCTTTTCAAACTGATCGGCGTCCATGAACAGGCGGCAGACGTCGTCCACCGAATCGTCGATATTCGCCCCGGTCTGCCCTCCGGGCGCGCCGTGAAGATCGATAAAGGCGTACAGCTTGTACGTTTCGCACCAGGCGAGCACCTGATCCAGGCATTGGAAGCCTTCCTCCACAAAGCTGATTCCGGGTCCTTCCCGCAAAAACAGCCGGGCGTTGATGGGGATGCGAACGGAATTATAGCCCATGTCCGCCATCAGCTGGATATCGCTCTCCGTGATATAGCTGGCACGAAACCGCTTCCAGAATTTTTCGGCGTAGGCTTTCCCCGTCAGCTCCTCGATCACACTTTCGATGCGGCGGGGGCGGTCGAAACGCTGGATGCCGGAAGCCAGCCACATATATCCTTCGCACAGCAGCCAATTGCCCAGGCCCCATCCCATCAGAAGGATTTCTTCTCCGGCGGCGTTTACGATCCTGCGCCCGTCCGTATCCAGAAAACCGTTGACCCGGCTGCGGCTTACGTTCTTTTTCATATTTCCTCACCCCGATGAAATTTCTGCCGGAGAGGGCATGCCTCTCCGGCAGAAAGCAATGCAGTTTATTATATCATGCTTTACAGATTATTGGTAGCCGTATTCTTCGCAATATGCCGCCCACTGTTCGGTGAAGCCGTCGCGGCAGGCCTGCAGCCCGGCGTCGGTCACCTTCTGGCGGAATTCAGCCACGGCAGCGTCCACGTCGTCCACAAGGCCGGCCTGGATGGGAGCCAGATACTGGCGCATCACGTTGGAAACAGCGGTGCGCTCGAATTCATAGTCGGTATAATCCTCGGTGAAGCCGCCGTAGATGTTCACGTTGGGGAATTTGCTCTTCTGGGCGATCTCGTTATACTTGTCAAACATCGCCTGCAGGGCCACGTCGGATTCCTGGGGCAGCTTGTAATCGTTCACGCGCAGGTTCCAGGTGTTGAAGTTTTCATAGCGGAAATCTTCGCTCAGTTCCTTGTAAACGCCGTCCACCACGTCGTAGTGCACGCCCTTGATGCCGTACTGCACCAGATCGTTCATGTCTTCGTCGGTCATCAGGTAATTCAGGATCATGGCGCAGCGTTCGGGATACTTGGTGCCGCGCACGATGGCGGTGCCGTTCTGGGTGGCGTGGCCCGGGAAGAGCACGCCGGTCACCTCGCCATAGGTGATATAGGCGCTTTCCCAATCGGGATGTTCCTTGGCGAAGGTGGTGGCGGAGGAAATCTGCTTGTTGGGGTTCATGCCGGCCACTTCGGCGATGCACAGGCCGTTGGTATAGGCTTCGCTGTCGTTGGTGTCGGAAAGGGCGCTCTTGGACCAGAAGCCCATATCAGCCCAGCGCTTGAGCAGCTTCATATCTTCCACGAAATCGTCGGAGAACCAGTAGTCATACACCTGATCGGGGGTATCGTAGTTGGAGGTCAGGCCGTAAGGGAAGCCGTTGGCATTCGTCCAGGGGTACTTGATATTGAGCACGTTGGCCGCGTCGAAGGCCACGCTCAGGGAGCTGGCGCTCTCGCTGGTGGTGCAGCGCAGAATGGCCTGATCGGGCTCGTTGGCTTTTACGCCCGCGAAATAGGCTTCCATGTTTTCCAGGCTGTCGGGATAAGGCAGGTCGTACTTGGCGCGCAGGTCTTCGCGGTACTTGATGCCCAGGGGCACGTATTCGGGCCACAGAGCGGGCACGGCGTAGAGCTTGCCTTCCACGCGGCACATGTTCAGCATGTCCTCACCCGCCAGGGCGCGCAGCTCGGGGGCATATTCGTCCAGCAGGCCGTCCAGCTCCAGGAAAGCGCCGGCGCGGGCCAGCAGGCCGTAGTTCAGCCAGTTGGCGATGTAGATCAGGTCCGCCCCGCCGCTTGTCAGCTGGGTATTGTATTTCAGGCTGAAATCCGTCCAGGTGGAAAACTGGAAATCGATGGTGGCGTTGAATTTTTCTTTCAGGATGGCGTTGATGGCGTCTTCCACCACCTGCTCATCCTTGGGCGCGTCGCCCATCACATAGAAAACCAGATTGGCTTCCTGGCTCATATCGTCCGCTGCCAGCGCGGCGGGAACCATGGTCAGGCACAGGATCAGCGCCAGCAGGGCGCTCAGCGGGGTTTTCAGGTTCTTCATGGGGATCCTCCTTTTTGTGGTTCGTTTTTTATCTTGAAGGCAATGCTGCCATCAAATCGTTTGGGAAAGTTTCTATCCGCAGCCTCAATCGGCGCGGCTATCCGCAGGCTCAATCGACGCGACTGCCCCTCATGGGCAGATCGCTTGTTTCGCCTGATTTCACCTCGGACGATATTTCCGCCACAGGCGGTCGTCCGAGGTTCATCCTTTTACCGCGCCGATGGTGATGCCGCTGACGAAATACCTTTGCACGAAGGGATAGAACAGCAGCACGGGGCCAGTCGCCACCACGGCCATGGCCAGCTTCACCGTCTGGGTGGGCAGATCGGCGGTATTCAGGCTCACGTTCTGCGCCATCTGCCGCATGGCCATGGTGGAATTGACCATGTCATAGAGGTAGAATTGCAGGGACCAAGTCTCGCTGGACGTGGAGAACATGGAAGAACGGTACCAGTCGTTCCAGTAGCCCAGCGCCTGGAACAGCCCCACCGTGGCGAGGCCGGGCCCCAGCACCGGCAGCACGATCCGCCAGAAAATGATCCAGTGCCCAGCGCCGTCGATCTTGGCCGATTCCACCACCGCGTCCGGCACCGAGCCGGTGATGAACGTGCGCATCAGGATCACCAGGAAGGGCGACATCAGCGCCGGGAACCAGATCGCCAGGGTGGCGCCCCGCAGATTCAGGACGTTTGCGTACATCATATACCAGGGGATCATGCCGCCGCCGAAGATGGTGGTAAAATAGATCAGAAAAGATACGGTGTTGCGGTACTTGAAATCCTTGCGGGAAATCACATAGGCCGTCAGGGTGATCACCAGCAGGCCCAGGGACGTGCCCATGAAGGTGTAGTAAAAGTTCATTTTATACGCCTGGACGATGCCCTCCGGCGAACGAAATATGGTGCGGTAGGCTTCCAGCGTAGCGTTCCGGGGAAACAGACTGAAGCCTTCCTTGAGAATGGTGTAGTTATCCGTCAGCGACCCGGAGATGATCACAATAAAAGGCAGCACGCAGACGATGGAAAGCAGCGTGAGCAATACGCCCTTCACGATATGAAACGGGACGGTGGAACGGTCCTTGATTTTCATACGGCTCTCTCCCTTCCGCTCAGAACAGCGCGTATTCCGGGTTCCTGTGCTTGATGCACATATTGGTAACGATGATCACCAGGAGCCCGAACAGCGACTGGAACAGGCCCGCCGCGGTGCCAAGGCCCATGCTCAGGGGCTGGGTGGTGGTGATGCGGTACACATAGGTATCGAAGATGTCGGTCGCGTTGAACAGGGTGCCGTTGTTGCCAACCAACTGGTAGAACAGCTCGAACTGGCCTTTCATGATGCCACCCAAAGCGTAAAGCAGCAGGATAATGAAGGTGGGCTTGAGCAGCGGGATGGTGATATAGCGGATCTGCTGGTAAATATTCGCGCCGTCGATCTGGGCGGCTTCATAGTATTCCGTGCTGATCCCGGTGATGGTGGCCAGATACACCACCATGCCGTAGCCGATGTTCTTCCATAGATAAAACAGGGTGATCAGCCAGGGCCAGTAGCCCGGCGTGTTGTAGAAATCGATGCGGTCCATGCCCAGGGACGTGACAAAATTGTTGATCAGGCCGACTTCGTATTCAAACATGTTGAACACCAGCACCCGCAGAATCACGTAGGAAACGAAGTAGGGCATGAAGATCATGGTCTGGGAAATTTTGCGCAGCCGCTTGTTCGTCACGTGGCTGATCAGAATAGCGAAGAAGATCTGCAATACGTTGCCCACCACGATGAACACGATATTGTAAAGAATCGTGTTCTGCGTCAGATGCAGTATTTCGGACCGCACCAGGAATTCAAAATTCTTGAAGCCGACGAAGGGGCTGGCAAAAAGATGATCGCGGAAGTTGAACTGGGTAAAGGCGAAGTAAACGCCCGCCATGGGCAGGTAATTGTTGATCAGGAAGAAAACGAAGCAGGGAACCAGGAACAGGAACAAAATCCAATTCCTCCGGAATTCCTCCACGAGGCCGTGCTCCCGGCAAACGATTCTTTCCGCTTTTTCCATACGCTTGCTGATAACGTACCCGATCACGCTGACCGCCAGCACCAGGATTGGGGCGAACCCGGGCATGAAGCCCGGCAGGCCGTAATGCCGGTTGGCGAAGACGATCAGTCCCAGCGCGCCGCCGGCAGAAAGGAAGGAAAGCACCATGCCTTTCTGGAAAAAGGAGTATGTTCGCAGCATGCCCTTTCCCTCCGCCGCGGTGCGCCGGCGAAGATACATGATAAAAGAAAGCAGGCAAAAGAGGATCGCCGCGGCGGAAACGATGAGCAGCAGGAAGGACCAGAAACCCAGCACGCCCTGCTTGCTCGTTTCCACGAAGGAAAGGAACGTGAGCACCGAGTGATCCGGCGTCAGCTTATTGATCACCGATGCTTTCAGCCCCATGGTGCCGTACAGCGCTTCCTGATCCGCTACCCGAAACCAGGGAAAGAGGGGAAGGAAAAGAATAAGGATCATCGCCGCGCACAGACCCAGCGGCAGCAGCTTGCAGCTGCTGCCGGTGTGGTTTGGCTGTGCTTGCCGTATCGAAGAGACGGATGAAATCACGGGTTATCCCCTCCTGGATAAAATCATTAAAACGCTTCTTGTAAAAAATTAAAACGTTTTAATTTCGAGATGAATATAGCATACTCCATTCTGTTTGTCAATAAGGAAAATGGAAAATTTCGTCATAAAAAACGTTTCAATCAGATTGCGCTTATGCGCCGCGAACGGCAGCAAAATGTACTTCCGGACAAAAAAACGTTCCATGGTATATGCTGATGCGCATGCCGGGCTGGAAAAGCACGGGCATGGGGGGGAAACCGCGGAGGCGCTGAATCTGCCCATGTCCACCGTTGCGCCGTCGGCGCAGGCGCTGAAAAAAGCCTGCATCATCACCGCGGACGAAACCCTGCCGATCGGCAAAGATCAATTCCTTTTCGCGGACTGTTTCCGACCATATTTCACCGCTTGTGCGATGAGGGGAAACGTGCTATAAAGTGCGTGCAAAGCGCGAAGCTTTGCGAAAAAGAAAGGAAGCAGCTGTATGTCTCGTACCATGACGCGCGATTTGACCACAGGAAATCCCATGAAACTGGTGATTTCCTTTGCCGCGCCTTTGCTGCTCGGCGTTTTATTCCAGCAGCTTTACAGTTTTGTCGATACGGCGATCGTTGGCCGTTACCTGGGCGCTTCCAGGCTGGCGGCGGTAGGAGCGACAGGCTCCGTCAATTTTCTCATTATCGGCCTTTGTCTCGGCTTTTGTTCCGGCTTCTCCATCCCGATCGCGCAGGACTTCGGCGCGAAGGATGAACCGAGTATGCGGCGTCACGTTTGGCACGCCATCGTGCTGAGCGCGGCGTTCAGCGTTCTGTTCGCGCTGGCTGCCACGCTCCTTTGCAAACCGCTTCTGCGGCTGATGAACACGCCGGAAGAAATCCTGGACGCCTCGGCCAGCTATATCCGCATCATTTTCGCCGCGATTCCATGCTGCGTGCTGTATAACATGGCCAGCGGCATTCTGCGCGCTCTGGGTGACAGCAAAACGCCTGTGTGGTTTCTTATCCTGGCTTCCCTGGTGAATATCGCGCTGGATCTGCTGCTGATCATCGTTTTTCGGATGGATGTGGCGGGCGCTGCCGTACACAGCCGCCTCTCCGGAGGCGCTTTTTAATTCGACCTGTTCTGAAGCATTCTGGCCGTACAATCCTTCTGAGAATTAAGTCAGCGATCAAAGCATCATTTGAATAAAACCGTACAGATTATACTCAGAAAGGCTGGAAAACGAGGCAAAGATATGCTACAATAAATTGTCTCTTATGTGCAACTGTTATCTGACTGTCGAAGGAGCATGGAACCGTGGTCAAAAATAACGTTGAAATCGATATAAAAGTCATGTGCATTGAAGCCGGAACAACGCAGGCCAAGCTGGCACAGCAAATCAAGACTACACCTGCCTACGTCAATCGTGTGATCCGGCAGAAGGAAACGGTTGTCAACAAAACCTTTACCAGCATGGTTGAGGCATTGGGTTATGATATTCAGCTGACCTATGTGAAACGGACTGAAAACGAACAGGACGGTGATCAATGATGAACGATAGGATCCCCACTCTGCCTGATGCGCTTCTGTCCCTGATCCGACATGGCGAGAATTATCAGGTCGAATACAAGGAAGCCAGAACAGATCTGCCAAAGTCCCTGTTTGATTCCGTCTGTGCATTCTCCAACCGAGAAGGTGGCGACATATTCCTCGGTGTTCACGACACCGGTGTCGTTTTCGGCGTTGACCCTTCTTCGGCGGCAAAACTCATTACATATTTCGTCACCCTTGCCAACAACAAGGAGAAGATCTTTCCGCCGCTCTATTTGTCAGCCAGAGAATACCTTTTCGCCTCTGATGGTAATCACCATGTCGGTGCGGCACCGGCACAAATAGGGATGAAAACGGGAGCCGCAGAATTTTCCGTTCTCATGTGGTACAATGTGTTTGATAGAGGCACACTACAAAGCACGGGGAGAGGAGTTGCACGCAACTCATTCAGTCGCAAAGGCAGTATGGTAATCAGTGTAAGAGCCACCTTTCAAGCACAAATAAGTGAGACGAACCAGTCCGTACACTAAGAATTGTTTAGACTATCTTAGTTTAATATGTGTGGTGGTTCAGTCACTGCCTCTCTCTTTCCAATTCAGGAAGGAGGGCCGTTATGGGAAAAACCATTCCCGTATGCTGTGGCATCGATGTGCACAAGACATTTCTCGTTGCCACAATCCTTATGGGGGATTATCTGATTCCCCAGTGTAAACAGAAACACTTCGGCACTTCCTACAGAAACCTGATTGCTTTCAGGCAGTGGCTCCTTGACAACAATTGTAAGGATGTCTGTATGGAAAGTACCGGCAAGTATTGGGTTCCCGTTTGGAATGCCCTTGAAGGTTTCGTTCATGTTGTCATCGCGAATCCCAAATGGGTTTCCGCTGTCAAGGGCAACAAGGACGACAAGAAGGATTCCAAGTGGATCGGCAATCTGTTCCGTATGGGACTCGTCCCCGGCAGCTACATTCCCGTAAAGGACATCAGGATTCTTCGGGAATGTACCCGTTATCGGAGCAAACTGGTATCCATGCGTTCCAGTGAAAAGAATCGTTTTCAGAATGCTTTCACTGTGTGCAACCTGACGTTGGATGCCGTCGTTTCCGACATGTTCGGGAAGTCTGCTACGGCTATCGAGAACTATCTGCTGGATACAGAAACCGTAGACCCCAATTACTGTGTTTCGCTTCTCCATCGTTCCATGATGAAGAAAGCAGACGCTGTCATTGAAGCGGTTGAAGGTTTCAATATGACCCCGGAACAGAAGGAAAGAGTTCGTATCGTTCAGGGACACTTCGCGGATATTGACAAGCGAATCGGCCAGATTGATGACATTGTCAGCAATCTTGCCTCTGATTACGAAGGAACCATTTCCCTCCTATGTACAATTCCCGGAGTGGATCGCCGTCTCGCTATAACGATTCTCTCGGAAATCGGTACTAATATGTCGGAATTCGGCTCTGCCAGGCGTCTTTGCAGTTGGGCCGGTCTGACGCCTGCCAACAACCAATCCGCTGGCAAGAAGAAATCCGTAAAGATTTCCCGTGCCGGAGTCTACCTGAAACCCGCTTTGGTTGAGGCAGCACACGCGGCGGTGAAATCTACCGAAAAGCAGCCTTATTTCAGAATCAAGTACGAGCACATCATGAAACGCCGTGGGAAGAAACGCGCTATCATTGCTATCGCTCGCATGATCCTGACTTCCATTTACGCCATGCTTTCTTCTGGAGAAGTCTTCAACCCTTCTGATCTCCAGAAGTACGATTTGCCCGAAGAACTCAAGAAGAAAATGACGCTTGCTTCCGCAAAAGATGCCGTGAAGCTCCTCGTTTCTCTGGGTGTCATTGTCGAAGGCTCAATCTCCTTGGATTCCTTGGCTTTGGCCGGGTAGGGGTAGAAGCTTCTTTCAATTTACTGCCTCAATGAGGCTTGTTTGCTTTGCCTTCCTTTGGATTGGTGGGCCATTACTTGCTCCAAACTTTGTTTTCACACTATCCTCTCCCTCGTCTTTTATTCTACCATGTTCACCTTTTTTTCGCTACTGCTGGTCCAGTTTCACGGGGACATTATACACCGGAGCAGATCGCCGCAGCAAAGAAACGGCACTATGGATTCGGGGAGAATTGAAAGCCGGGATGCCGCCGAAATTAGCAGCATCCCGGTTTTTTAAGCCGCGGCTTGTTCAAAATTTTCCGTTTCTTTTTTCCTCTCCTGCTCTGCCTTCCATACCGCGAATTCCCTCTGCCCCTCCTCGCTCTCAAAAAATGCTTGGATGTCCGGCCAAAGGCAGCGGGCCACGGTTTCGATCACGTAATCGGGATAAGGCGTGCTGTTGATGGGTTTCTTTTTTCTCGCCATGACCTCACCTGCTTTCGCGCTGCCTCACAGACTGGTGTAGACAGTTTCAATTCTTCGTCAGAATCGTAAGTTCCGTCCAGAACTGCAATTCTTAATAATCTGTATGACGGGTTCGTTTTTATCTGTTGGCGGCACTCGAATTGACAGAACTTCGGGTGCCGATTCAGCGCGAGAGAGGCATGAATGAAAACAGAATACGTTTGCACTTTTGCTTTCCCGTTCGCCGTGTCCGTCGGTATGGGGGTATTTTTTTCACTGATTTGGCAAAAATAATTGGATAATCAAGCAAAAAAAGGGTTGACAAAATCACACTGTGCGGATATAGTAAAAATGCAAACGATTTCATTTTTACTTTTCCGCGAGGGGGAATGCGCCTGTGGTCAAAATGAAGGATATCGCGCTGACGTGCGGCGTATCCGTCGCCACCGTTTCCAGGGCGCTGAACGGTCAAACGAACCCGGATAAAAAGAAAGCAGCCTTTATTCGGCAGAAGGCCAAGGAAATGGGCTATTTCCCCAATGCCGCCGCCCGCATTTTGAAAACCAGCCGATCCCATAACATTGGCATCCTCTATGAAGACCGGATGGATCACGAGTATTTCAGCCTGCTGCTGAACGAACTGCGCTTCGGGGCGGAGGATCGGGGCTATGACCTGACCTTCATCCGCCGCTCGGTGAACACGCAGGAGGAAGGAACGTATTATGGCCGTGCCCGGCGGCGCAGCTTGGACGGCGTGATCGTGGTGCAGGCCGATTTCAACGCCGCAGACGTGATCCGTCTGGCGGCGGACGGCTTTCCCACCGTGGTGATCGACCATGCCTACGAGGGCTGCGACTGCGTAATGAGCAACAACCGCGCGGGCATGGAGGCCCTGGTGCGCATGGCCTGGGAGAAAGGGCACAGGCGGATCGCGTATATCCGGGGGGAAGACAGTGTGGTCACCCAGGAGAGGCTGACTGGGTTTTACAAGCAATGCGCGGAGCTGGGCGTGCGCGTGCCGGCGGAATACGTGCCGGAAGGGCATTTTCATCAGCCCGATGCCTGCATCCTCAGCGTGGATGCCCTCCTGAACGGTCCGGAAGCGCCGACCTGCATCCTTTGCCCCGATGATATCAGCTGTCTGGGCGTTATGACGGCGCTGGAGGAAAGAGGGATCCGCGTGCCGCAGGATATCAGCCTGGCCGGCTTTGACGGCATCCGCATGGGCCGGATGTCGCATCCATTTTTGACCACCGTTCGCCAGGATACCGCGGACATCGCCCGGCGGGTGATAGAGCAGCTGCTGGACGCCATCGAAAACCCGGAAACCCATCAGCCGCAGATCACCGTGGTGGAGGAAACGCTTGTCCCGGGAGAAACGCTTGGCGCGGCGCGATGAACGGGCTTATCTGCCGTATGGCAGAAGCGATAGATATGAACAATCATTAAAGGAGGAACCAACATGAAAAGAACCCTGGCAACGATCCTGAGCCTGACGCTGATCATCGGCCTGATGGGCGTTATGCCCGCTATGGCGGAGGAGACTGCGTCCCCTGTGGCGTACATCATGTACGCGGACAGCAACTGGGCCAACTGCTTCTGGATGGACGGCAACGAATATCCTGTGAAGGCGACCACCGCTGAAATCACCGGCGCGGGGCAGTACACCGTGGGCCTGGAATTCAATGAAGAGGCCGCCGGCCTGGCCTTCACCGCCCTGGGCATCAAGAACGGCGAAAACGCGCTGTCCGGCTATACCGTTGAAATCAAGGCTATGCGCGTCAACGGAGAGGAAATCGCCTTTGAAAAGGGCTACACTTCTTCTGACGACGGCGTGGAGACCCGCATGAACATCTACAACGAATGGGTGAGCGAGCTGCCCAAGGACGCCCGTTCTTTCGACGGTAAGACCGATGACGCCAAGCCCATCATCGTGGACAAGGAGCTCTTTGCTTCCGTCAAGAGCTTTGAGATTGACTTTGTGCTGCACCAGTTCGGCGTGGATACCGCTTACATCATGTTCGCCGACAGCAGCTGGGCCAACTGCTTCTGGATGGACGGCAACGAGTATCCCGTTCAGGCCGCCACTGCTGTGATCGACGGCTTCGGCGATTACACTGTGGGCCTGGAGTTCAATGAGCCTGCTCAGGGTCTGGCATTCACTGCGCTGGGCATCGTGAACGGCGAAAAGACCTATCCCGGCGCGTATATCAAGATCAACGCCATTCGCCTGAACGGGGAAGAGATCGCCTTTGAAAAGGGCTACACCTCCTCCGACAATGGCATCGAGACCCGCATGAACATTTACAATGAATGGGTGAGCGAAGTGCCCGCGGATGCCCGTTCTTACGATGGAAAGACCGATGACGCCAAGCCCGTCATCGTGGACAAGGAACTGTTCGCTTCTGTCAAGAGCTTTGAAATCGACTTCTCCCTCCTGCCCGTCACCGACGTGGCCTACATCATGTATGCCGACGGCAGCTGGGCCAACTGCTTCTGGATGGACGGCAACGAATATCCCGTGAAGGCGGCCACCGCCGAAATCACCGGGGCCGGCACCTACACCGTGGGTTTGGAATTCAACGAAGAGGCCCAAGGCCTGGCCTTCACCGCGCTGGGCATCGTGAACGGCGAAAAGACCTTCAACGGCTACTTCATCGACATTACTGAAATCAAGGTGAACGGCGAGCCCATTGAAATCGGCAAAGGCTACACCTCGTCCGATAACGGCGTGGAAACTCGCGAGAACATCTACAACGAATGGGTGAGCGAGCTGCCCACCGACGCCCGCCGGGCGGACGGCGACCTGGAAGGCGCTTCCCCCATTATCGTGAACAAGGATGCGTTCGCCGCGGTCAAGACCGTGGAAATCACCTTCAACTTCATCTACGGCAAGCCCATCGTCAAGGATGAAAGCGCGCCGCTGACCCAGGAAGAAGCGGACGCCCTCAAGAAGGACGCTGTCTTTAACGCCTACATCGGCGTGCAGGGCAAGGACACCTACGTGTTCCGCAACAGCTGGGAAGAGGCCAACTACGGCCGCGACAGCCAGGATCATCCCGACTTCTTCGGCCGGTTGACCGGCTGGGACGCCGATAACAACGCCGTGGACTACGGCGGTGCCTTCGTGGACGCAGAGATCACCGGCAACGGCGATTACGCCGTTTCCCTCACTACCGGCGACATGGGCATGGGCGAAACCAAGGATTACAACATGCTCTTTGTTTCCACCGATATCCCCGCCGCGCTGGTGCGTGACGGCTTCCTGATCATCGACAATGTGAAGGTGAAGTTCGGCTCCGGCGCCACCCAGGAATACACCGAAGTGACCTCTGACGGCGAATACGCGGCGATCAAGATCATCGATGTGTACAACCAGGCCAATGCGCCCGCCATCGTCTACTCCGTGCCCGGTCCCAACGAGACCGTCACCATCTCCTTTACCGTCAGCGGCTGGTAATGCCGCGGCCATGGCCGGGGCGCGCCCTGCGAATGGGGCGTTCCCCGGTCTGTTTCCAACGAATACCGTCGAGGAAGTGATTTACACATGAGCACCGCTGTCCAAGCGCTGCCTCGGGAGGAAAGGGTATCCCTGGGCCGCAGGCTTCCGCTGTGGGTGTTCCGCGCCGCCGCGCTGCTGGCAGGCATTTCCGTCTTTTTTCCGCCCGCCAATCCGGGCCGGATCAGCGAAAAGATCAATGCCTCTGCCAGCCTGTTCACCACCGGCGTCAGCTACGGCACCATCACTAACAGCATGGGCCGCATCCTGCGCTCCCAATGGATCCAGGACGCGGACATCAAACTGCTGATGATCGCCTGCGTGGCGGTCATGGCAGGGGTGATCCTCTGCGGCGCCGGCGGGTGCATGAGCCTGGGCAACCGCAAAATGCGGCGGGTGGGGCTGGCCTTGCCCCTGATCGGCGCGCCGGTCATGGGCGCGGGGCTGCTGCTGATCCGCCGTACCTATGACAGGATGCTGGCCCACGGCGAGGAAGTGGGCAAGCTGGACAAGATCGGCATCATGGTTCCGGATGGGTTTTGGGTGTTCTGCGCGTTCGCGGGGCTGCTGTTCCTGACGGCGCTGATTGCTTTCCTGTCCACCGGAAAGGAAACCGATCCGGCGGCAAAAATGGAAATGGAGGAAAAGTACCGGCTGTTCCTGATGATGCTGCCGGTCATCCTGCTCTCGCTGGTGTTCGCTTACCTGCCCATCTGGGGCTGGCGCTTCGCGTTTTTCGATTACACGCCCGGCGGCAGCATCGGCGCGGACAACTATGTGGGCTTCAAGTGGTTCAGCTTCCTTTTCAGTGATCCCGCCACCACCAAGGATCTGCTGCGGGTGCTGCGCAATACGCTGGTTATGAGCGGCCTGGGCATCGCCACCTCCTGGCTGCCCATCGCGTTCGCCATTCTGCTGGCGGAAATGCGCTCCACCAAGTTCCAGTGTTTCGTGCAAACCTTCACCACCATTCCCAACTTCATTTCCTGGGTGCTGGTGTACGCCATCGCTATTTGTATATTCTCCACCGACGGCTTCGTCAATTCCTTCCTGACCAACGTGATGCACGTATCAGGAGCCAAAACCAATTACCTGCAGATTGCCGACCATACCTGGCTGAAAATGCTGCTGTGGGGAACCTGGAAGGGCGTGGGCTGGAGCGCCATCATCTATATCGCCGGCATCGCGGGCATCGACCAGCAGCTGTATGAAGCGGCGAAGGTAGACGGCGCCAACCGTTTCCGCTGCATCTGGCACATCACCATTCCCGGCTTGATTCCCACTTACATGGTGATGCTGCTGATGAGCATCGCGGGTATCCTGAGCAACGGCATGGAGCAGTATCTGGTGTTTTCCAACGCCATGAACAAAGATGTGATTGAGGTGCTGGATCTGTACGTGTACAACATCGGCATCGGGCAGAACCGCATCTCCCTGAGCACGGTGGTGGGCATCTCCAAGTCCCTGATCGGCATCACGCTGCTCTTCGCGGCCAACGGCATATCGAAGACCATCCGCGGCGAAAGCATCATATAAGGGGAGGCGATCGGAATGAGAAAAAAAGAAAAGGCCTCCGTCCTGCATATCAGACGCACCGCCGGGGATTGGGTGTTTGAAACCGCCGTCGTCGTTTTCTTCTGCGTCTTCACATTCATTTGTGTTTTTCCCTTCTACTACCTGCTCATCAACACCATTTCTGATAATGATCTGGTGACCAGCGGACGGGTGAATTTCTTCCCCATGCTGAAAAACGAGGCGGGCCAGGCCGTGTTCGGCTTGCAGATCAGCAATTACGTGGCCCTTCGCAACGTGCAGGATCTGGGCTCGTCCGTGCTGGTGACGGTGGCCCGCACCGTATTGGGAACGGCCCTGATGGTCATCACCTCCGCTTGGGCGGGATACCTGGTGACCAAGCAGAAAATGTGGAAACGCTCCTTCTGGTACCGTTTCCTGGTGGTCACCATGTATTTTAACGCCGGCCTGGTGCCCTGGTACATGAACATGCTGATGATGGGCCTGACGGATAATTTCCTGGCCTATATCATTCCCGGGATGGTGGCGCCCTATAATATCATCCTGGTAAAAACCTACATCGAATCCATCCCCTCCTCGCTGGAGGAAAGTGCGGTCATCGACGGGGCGTCCACGGTGAAGGTCTGGCTTCGGATCATCCTGCCCCTCAGCGTGCCGATCCTGGCCACCATCGCCATTTTCGGCGCGGTAGGGAACTGGAATTCCTTCCAGGATTCCCTGCTGCTGATGAACAACCGACCGGATCTCTATACGCTCCAGCACCGGCTGTACATCTACCTGAATTCCTCCAGCAACCTGGGCGCCATGATGAGCCAGGGCGGCACCATCAGCGAACAGGCAGCCCAAAGTATGCTGAACCAGCGGGTGATCCAGTACACGGTCTCCATGGTCAGCATCATCCCCATCCTGCTGGTGTATCCTTTCATGCAGCGCTACTTCGTCAAGGGCATCATGCTGGGCGCGGTGAAGGGATGAGAACAAAACGATCAAGGAGGTCGTATCTCATGAGAAAAATGCTTTCTTTCCTGCTGTGCCTGTCGATCCTTTTCGCCCTGGCAACTGTGCCCGCCGCGGCGGAAAACAAGGATATTTACGCCAAGCTTGAGGAAATCGGCGTGTACGACGGCGACCCCATCACCATCAACGTCTATACCCAATTGGCCAATTACAGCGGCATCCAGGCGCACTGGAGCGCCGACCTGCTGCTGGATATGTTCAACGTGAAAATCAATATTATCCCCGAGTCCGACGGCACTTACGCCACCCGCATGGAAAGCGGCAACCTGGGGGACATCGTGGTTTGGGGCGCGGACGGCGACCAGTACCAGGACGCGGTGAACCAGGGGCTGCTCCTGGACTGGGAGGAGGACGGCCTGGCGGAGGAATACGCCCCCTACCTGTGGGAGAACTACCAGATCGCCCTGGAAACCAACCGCGCCAAGAGCCCTGATAAAAAGATCCACGGCTTTGGTCATAACGTGGCGCTGAAAGCCGGCAGCCATGAAAACTTCTTCTACACCTGGGACATCCGCTGGGACCTGTACAAGGAGTTGGGCTGCCCCGAGGTGAAGGACCTGGACGGCATGATCGACCTGTTCAAAAAGATGAAGGAAATCTGTCCCAAGGATGAAAACGGCAATGAAACCTACGCTGTTTCCATCTGGCCGGACTGGGACGGCAACATGGTCATGTACGTGAAATCTCTGGCCACCGCCTATTACGGCTGGGACGAATTTGAAATGGGGCTCATCAACACCGAAAACGGGCAGTTCCAGGGCTGCCTGGAGCCCGACGGCCTGTATATCCAGAGCCTGAAATTCTTCAATAAGCTCTACCGCGAAGGGCTGCTGGATCCCAACTCTGCCAGCCAGACCTATTCCACCATGGGCGAAAAGGTAAAGGCCGGCGGCACCTTCTGGAGCATCTTCAACTTTGCCGGCTCCTCCATTTTCAACACCACAGAGCATCTGGACGCGGGCAAATACATGTACACCATGGTGCCCCAAGAGGCGACGCCCATTACCTACGGCTTGTCCCTCACCGGCGGCAACCGGCTCTGGACCGTGGGCGCGGACGCCGAATACCCCGAATTGTGCCTGGCGATCATTGATTACCTGGCCACGCCCGAAGGGAGCCTGACCATGTGGTACGGCCCCAAGGGAATGACCTGGGATTACGATGGGGATGGCGGCGCGTATTTTACCGAACTGGGCAAAAAGACCAGTCAGGACCCCGCCTATGACCTGACCGGCACCGTGCTCATCGGCCCCCGCACGGGCAAGGAATACCCCCAGAGCGGCTCCTACAACGACGGCGCGCTGCAAATCAACAACACCACCCTGACCTCCAGCCAGCAGAACCCCGACAGCAAGAAGGTCGAAACCCTGGACAAGGAAGGCTGGGTCAGCGTGCTCGCCGCTGATCTTAAGCCCATCCAGCAGGCCTGGTGCGATTGGGCCGGCGCAGCCTCCACCCAGCAGTACCTGGAAAACCATCCCTACAAGGTGATGCTGGATAAGGGCACTTACGCTCCCGGCAAGCGGGATCAGGTGCTGGACACCAAATGGAGCCAGATTCAGACCGCGGTGAAAACCTACAGCTGGCGCGCCATCTACGCCAAAAACGACGGCGAATTCAATTTCCACCTGAATCAGATGACCAAGGACTGCAACGCCTACGGCTATCAGGACTGCGTGGCCTGGTGCGAGGAGCAGGCGGCCTTGTGCTGGGCCGCTCAGCAAGCCCAGGCGGCTGTGACCCAGCCGTAAAGGGCGTTTGCCATCGTCCCCTCCCCCTAGGCGGGGAGGGGATTGATTTATGGAAAGGACGGAAAAAACATGAAGCAGCTTTTCCTGCTCTGCATGGCGTTTGCCCTGCTGATTCCAGCGTTTCCCTGCGCCGCGGAAGCATCTTCCGGCGACGACGGTTCCATCCGCCTTTCTCTCACAGCCGTTGAAGCGACCCGGCTGATGGGAAACGGCATCAATCTGGGAAACACCATGGAAGCCTGCGATTACACCCGGGGCAATTTTGCTGCCGATCCAACGGTGTATGAAACGTATTGGGGGCAGCCCGTGACCACCCAGGACATGCTCACCGCTATGAAGGCGGCCGGCTTTGATACCATCCGGATCCCCGTGGCTTGGATGACCAACGCCACGGCCATGCCTTATGCGATGAAGGATTATACCATCAGCGAAGCGTATCTGGCCCGGGTGCGAGAGATCGTGGATTATGCCCGGAACGCCGATATGTATGTGATCCTCAACGATCACTGGGACGGCGGCTGGTGGGGCATGTTCGGCTCGGAGGACCCGGACACCGTTTCCTTCGCCATAGAGGCCTACTGCGGTATGTGGAAGCAGATCGCCGAGTATTTCCGGGATTATTCCGATTACGTAATTTTTGAAAGCGCCAATGAAGAGCTGGGCAGCTCCTTCGATCAGAATTCCCCCTGCTACTGTAAGGATTCCGTAGCCAATTACCTGAGCGACAACGAAAAATATGCCTTGGCCAACCGGATCAACCAGGCGTTTGTGGATACCGTGCGCGCCGTCGGCGGCAATAACGCCCAGCGCTTTTTGCTCATTGCGGGCTACAACACCAATATCGACTATACCTTCGATTCCCGCTTCAAAATGCCCGCCGATTCAGCGGAAAAGAAGCTGATGATCTCGGTGCACTATTACGATCCCTGGAGCTACTGCGGCGCATCCAGCGCGGCGGGGGCTACGTTGTGGGGAAAGGCGGCTGATTTCGAGGGCATGTATCGGACGCTGAGCAAAATGAGCAAGTTCGTCAAGCAGGGCTACGGCGTGGTGATCGGCGAATACGGCGCGTTGCCGGGAAGCGATAACGTGATGAAAAAGAACGCGCCGGCGTACCACAAGGCATTCCTGGATTGCTGCGACGCGCTGGACTTCACCTCCTGCCTCTGGGACTGTAGCGGTTTCTTTGTCCGTAGGAAACTGACGATTGCGGAGCCTGAAATGGCGGCGGTCTACGCCGGGCGCAACGCCGCTTCTGAGGCGGCGAAGGACTACGCCCTCATCGCCGAGGCCGGCAAAAAAGCCGTAGAGGAAGCGGCCGCCAATGCCCCGGCAACCCTGCGGGAGGACGCCTTGCAGGTGTCGGAAGGCGCCAGCGTGGCCTGGATCATGTTCAGCGAGGGCAGCTGGGCCCTGAGCTACAGCGTGGGAGACGTATACAGCCCCGATTCCATCACCCCCGGCATCGTGCCAACCGACGTGAAAATCACCGGCCCCGGAGAATACACCGTGGCTCTGGATTTCGCCGGCACCGAAAAGGGCTATGCGGAAAACACCGCGTTCAGTGCCGTGGGCATTTCCAACGGAGAAATGAATTTTCCCGGTTACTGCATCCAAATCACCGATTTGAAAATCAACGGGGAAAGCGTCAGGCTCAAGGGCCGTAACTACACCTGCTCCGACGACGGCAAGTGTACCCGCACCAATCTGTTTAACGAATGGGTGAACATGAAGGGCGTCAATCAGAGCAACGCCCGGGTGCCCATCGGCGATCTCACCGGCATTTCTGCCACGTTGCTGGACCGCAGCCTGCCGGCCATGAACCGCATCGAATCGCTGTCCGTCACCTTCACCTACGCGCCCCGGAAATGATCTGTCATCTGTATGGCGCCCAGAATTCAATATGTTCCGGGAGCAGCCGATGCGGCAAATACCGGATCACCGTCTGCCCCTCAGCCATCATGATGACGGTTTTTTCAAAAACATGAAAGTGCACGACAGGCCGAAAAACACAGCAGTCAGCGCCTCCACTCGAAATGCGGCGTTCAAGGATGGGTTTGACGAAAAAAGCAGAATTTCTCCCTTTTTGCAGAATGCAGGGTGTAATGGATGGAAGAGGACGACACCTATGACGCGGTGTTTGCCGTCATGACGAATCCAGGATCAGCGTCCAGGTGCCGCCGGACATCCTCAATATGCCGCCCCTTAAGCGCGGCAGGAAGAAATAAGCGCATGAAAAAGCCCTCCTTCCGCGGATGACCTTCATCCACAGTTGGAGGGCTTACGAAATGTGTGTTTCCTGTGTATCTGATAACAGTTCAAGCTTGACGTTCATCATTCCCGTACCCGAAAGCCATCGGGACGAAGAATCATGCCCATCATGTAAAAATGTTATCAAATCGTTATCAGAGTTTTTCCAGAAATCCCGCAGTACCTTATGGCACAAGGGCTTCCGGGTTTTCCGGCCTCATTCCCATTCGATTGAGGCAGGCGGTTTCGTCGTCACGTCCAGCACCACGCGGCTGGCGTGGGGAACTTCGTTGACGATGCGGGCGGAGGTGGTGGCGATGAGATCATAGGGGAGGCGCGCCCAGTCGGCGGTCATGAAATCGTCGGTGGTGACGGCGCGGAGGGCGATGGTATAGTCGTAGGTGCGTTCGTCGCCCATGACGCCCACGCTGTGCACGCCGGTGAGCACGGTGAAATATTGGTTCACCTTCCGGTCCAGGCCCGCCTTGGTGATTTCTTCCCGGAAAATGGCGTCGCTTTCCCGGACGATTTCCACCTTTTCGGGCGTTACCTCGCCGATGACGCGGATGGACAAGCCGGGGCCGGGGAAAGGCTGACGCCAAACCAGTTCGCGGGGGAGGCCTAATGCCTCGCCCAAGGCGCGCACCTCGTCCTTAAAGAGCATGCGCAGGGGCTCGATCAGCTCGGTAAAGCCTAATTCCTTGGGCAGGCCGCCCACGTTATGGTGGCTCTTGATGACGGCGGCGCTGGTGGCCTGGCCGCTTTCGATCACGTCGGGGTAAATGGTGCCCTGGGCGAAGTAATCCAGCTTGCCAAGCTTCGCCGCTTCTTCCCGGAACACCTCGATGAAATCCCGGCCAATGATGTGACGCTTTTCCTCGGGTTCTGTGACGCCCTTCAAATCGGCAAAAAACTTTTCCGCCGCGTCTGCCCGGACGAAACGCACGGGGAACAAATGGCTGAACACGTGGCATACCTGCTCGCTTTCGCCCTTGCGCAGCAATCCGTGATCCACGAACACGCAGGTCAGGCGCTTGCCGATGGCGCGGTAGATCAGCGCCGCGGCCACGGAAGAATCCACGCCGCCGGACAGTGCAAGTAGAACCGTCCCCTGATTCCCTGTCGCCTCCTGGATGCGCTTTACGGCGGTTTCCGCGTAGGCGTCCATGGTCCAATCGCCCGCGCAGCCGCAAATATCATACAGGAAATTGCGGATCAGGCGCTTGCCCTCGTCGGTGTGGGTCACTTCGGGATGGAACTGCACGCCATAGAGGCGCTTTTCCTCATTCGCCATGGCGGCGATGGGGCAGTTGTCCGTTCCGGCGATGGGATGGAACCCGGGCGGGCACTGGACCACCTGCCAAGTGTGGCTCATCCAGCAGGAGGAAGAAGCGCTCATGCCGTTCAGCAACCCCGCCTGCTCTTTCATCCGCACCGTGACGCGGCCGTATTCCCTCTCCTGAGCCTTTTCTACCTTCCCGCCCAGCAGATGGGCGGTCAATTGCATGCCGTAGCAGATGCCCAGCACGGGAACGCCTACATCATAAAGGGCCGGATCGATGTGGGGCGCGTCCGGGTCGCACACGCTGGAGGGTCCGCCGGACAGGATGATGCCCACGGGCTGGCGCTGTTTGATTTCCTCCGCTGGCAGATTCCAGGGCACGACTTCCGAAAAGACGTGGTTTTCCCGCACCCGCCGGGCGATCAATTGGGTATACTGCCCGCCGAAATCCAGGATAATGATTTTCTGATGGTCTGGCATGAGGCCGCCTCCTTTGCTTCGCCGTATATGCTGACAAACCGATACCGTTATTTTGCCTTGAAGATCAAAAAGCCCTTGATGACCAATGAGGCAAAACAGATGATGCCCGGGTATGGCTGCCGGGTCAAAACGAACACGGCGGAACTGATGATGGACAAAACCATGCCCACCGCGATCCCGTACCGGCTCCAGGCCGGTTTGTCCAGCCTGCTGACGATTACCGCGCAAATCCCGTTGAAAACGATCGCGCAGAGAACGATCACGAACACCGCCTTGATCCAGGGGTTCACGCCGGTGATGCCGAACAAGGGCACAGCGTCGGCGGAACCCGCGCCGTTGCCGAAAACCGGGATGAACAGCAGGATCCCTAAGAATACGTCCAACGCTCCGCATAGGAACGAGAGGTATTTTCCGATGAACTCCTTCTTTTCATTTTCCGCCGCCGAGATGATTTCCTCCGAACAAATCAGATCGTCGATTTTGACGGAGAAAAACCGGGACAGTTCTTTCAAAGAATCAATGCTCGGGTATCCCCTGCCGGACTCCCATTTTGAAATGGCCGTTCTGGAAACGAAAAGCGCTTCCGCCAGCTCTTCCTGCGTGAGCCCCTTGCTTTTCCGCAACTGCTGCAGCTTTTCATTGAATTCCACCTTTTCCTCCTTTTTCCTCCTTGCGTCCCCTTTGGTCTGCTATGCCTACGGAAGCCCGATACAGATTGAACAGCCCAAAGCTGAGCATTACGGAACCGGCGATATCCGTGGCCCAGTGGACGCCCGCTATCAATCTTCCGATGACCATAAACGCCGAAAACAGAAGGCAAAAGGCGTTTGCGGTGCGCCGGAGCTTGGGGGTTCCGCATCGCCGGTTCATTTGAAGCGCCAGCGTGGGCATTACGCTCAAAACCAGCAGCGTGGTGGAAGAAGGATAGGAGGCCTCCAAAAACCCATCGATCAGAACGGGCCGGTAGTTGATGGGGACCATCTCGAAAAACAGGTATCCGAAAATGACCAGGATATAGTAAACGCCCAAAAGGAGAATGTCCCCGTCCACCAGAAGCATGTTTTTCCGCTTGATCCATTGGATGAGCCCGACGCATCCAAACCCCATGCAAATCAGGATCGGTACCAGGCCGAGCCAATCCGTGACCGTGTAGAGCGTCCAATGCACGCCGGTCAGTTGATGAAACCAACCGTTGAAGGCCGCAAACCCCACCTTCGTGCCGTTTGGCCCAATAGCCTGAACATCCACAGTTTGGATCAGAATGGTCCAGAGGATAAACGCGGCCAGCAGCGCGATGCCCGCCAGCAGTTCTCGTTTCCAGTTTGCTTTCATTGTCCTTCCGTCCTTTCATTTTGTGCCCAAGGCCCAAATAAAAGTAACAGAAGCGCGTGAAAAGGGAAAGAAACGAGGCGTCACAAGCGTGATACGAATCGTGTCATCCAGGAAAATCAAAGGATTTCTGCTCGTTCCACCCGCCCGTTCCCTTTGACCATCGCCCGCCCGTCTGCCGTTTCAAAGCCGAATTGCCGGTACAGGCCGTGGGCGTCCCTGGTGAGCAGCAGCCCCCGAAGGCCGGCATATTTGGCTGTGATATGCGCGAGCAGCGCTTTTCCCAGCCCCTTGCCCCGGTACGCTTCGTCAATGATCACATCGCACAGGTAATAGGTGGTGGCATAGTCGGTGATGACCCGGGCAAAGCCCACCAGCTTCCGCTCATCCTCCAGCCAAATTCCGTAGCACGCTGAATGGCGCAGGGACGCTACGATCTTTTCCACCGAGCGCTGACCGGCCCAATAGGTCGTCCTCAATAGCCTGACGATGTCATCCAGGCGCATGCTTTGCGCACCTTCGAGGATTTTGTAGTTCATAAGCTTCCTTTCATTATGAACAGATGGAAAACTGTTATACTTTCCGGCAAATATACAAAAGATGGTTTGCGGCCCCCAGCAATTCACGCTTCTCCGCAAACGCCAGATACCAGTCCGCGAACTTCTGAAAGTCTTCCTCCGAGAGATGAAAATCAGGCCGGTCTTCGATGGGTTCCAGCAGGCCGTCCGTGCCGGCGGTGGCGATCCATTGCGTCGGTTTGCCGTCAAACAGGCTCTCAAACTCCGCAACGTCATACCCTGTGAACAACTGCTCCTTAAAATGCCTTACCTGGTAATCAGCCGTAAAGTTTTCTTCCTGTCCCGCCGCCCAATTGCCAAAGAGATAGTTGGCATACATGATGGCGTAGACAGACAGGAACGCAAACAGGATCACGCCCTTCGGTCTGGTGACACGGATCGCTTCGTCAATGGCTTTATGGACGTCTTCTTTTTCATACAGATGATACAGCGGCCCTAAAACGAGGGTCACATCAAAGGAATGATCGGCAAATCTGCTCAGGTTCGTGGCGTCGCCCTGATACGATTGGATGTGATTCATGCCCCTGCTGTTTTCCCTTAATATGGAAAGATTGCTTTCCACCAGCTCCACGGCAGTCACATCCATGCCTTCCCCGGCAAGCGCGATGGAATACCTGCCCGTTCCGGCGCCCACCTCCAGCACTTTGGCGTGCGGGGCCGCGTAACGGTGAATATAGTGCATGGTGGTTAAAAATTCCAATTGCCCGTGCCGGGATTTTTGAAGCCGCTGATCTTCATTCGACTGCCCGTAAAAATCGTTCAGGATTTCAACTCTTGTTCGCATGGCGTTTCTCCGCATAAGTCACACAGGCTTTTACTGACCGCTGGCCCCGTAGTTGGCAAGCACCCGGGCGGAGGGATCGTCCACGTCGCAGCCGGGCCAGGTCTTGTTGGGCATCCAGAAATCGGGGATCATGTGGGCCTGACCGGGATAGAACTGATCGAACAGCTCCCGGTACAGCAGGCTTTCCTTGGTGAAAGGCCTGCAATAATCATATTTCGACGCTTTCTCTGAAAATTCCTTGTCGGTGTAGGTCCTTTCGGCCAGGGCTTTCAGGTCGTTGACCATGGAATGGCCCACCGCGTCGGAGAAGGCCGCCTTCTGCCGCCAGAGGATGGCGTCGGGCAGGATGTGGTCGCCGGCAAAAGCTTTGCGGATCAGGTACTTGCCCATGTCGTGGGTGTTCATTTTCAGCTCCGGGTCGATGCTCATAGCGTAGCGCACGAATTTCAAATCGCCGAAGGGCACCCGGGCTTCCAGGGAGTTGACGGAAATGCACCGGTCGGCCCGCAGCACGTCGTAGACGTGCAGCTCCCGGATGCGCTTTTCCGCTTCCTCCTGGAACGCGGCGGCGTTGGGGGCGAAGTCCGTATACTTGTAGCCGAAGAGTTCATCGGAAATTTCCCCGGTGAGCAGCACGCGCACGTCCGTATGCTCGTGGATCCATTTACACACCAAATACATGCCGATGGAGGCGCGGATGGTGGTGATGTCCCAGGTGCCAAGTAGCTCCACCACCGTGGGCAGGGCTTCGATCACGTCTTTTTCGGAGATGATCACCTCGGTGTGGTCGCTGCCGATGTAATCGGCCACCATGCGGGCGTATTTCAGGTCAATGGCGTCAATGTCCATGCCGATGGCAAAGGTGCGGATGGGGCGCTTCAGCAGCTTTTGGGCGATGGCGCAGACCAGGGAGGAATCCAGGCCGCCGGAGAGCAGGAAGCCCACGGGGGCATCGGCGTCCAAGCGCTTTTCCACCCCGTCCATGAGCAGGCGGCGCAATTTCGCGCACACTTCTTCTTCCGTTTTCATGGTAAAGTAGCCCACGTAGGCTGGATCGGCGTACTGGATGAACTGCCCGTCTATCCAGTAATGACCCGGCGGGAAGGGCAGGATGGTTTGGCACAGGCCCATCAGGTTCTTGGGCTCGCTGGCGAAAGCCCATTCCCCGTCCGCCAGCCTGCCGTAATACAGGGGCCGGATGCCGATGGGGTCACGGGCGGCAATCAGTTTTCCCTGCGTTCCGTCGTAGAGCAGCAGGGCAAATTCGGCGTCCAAGGTCTTGAACATTTCCACCCCGTATTCATGATACAGGGGCAGCAGAATTTCGCAGTCAGACTGGCTGTGCAGCTCGTATTTGGCCAGCAGCCTGTCCCGCAGGGGGCGGAAGCCGTACAGCTCGCCGTTGCACACCACGGCGTCCCCGTTCATGCGAAAGGGCTGCATGCCCCGATCGTCCAGGCCCATGATGGCCAGGCGGTGGAAGCCCAAGTACCCGATGGGGATTTTTTCAAACCGGCTCATGTCCGGCCCGCGGGATACAGTGCGTTCAAAGCACGTTTTCAGGATGTCTACGGGAATCTGTCTGCTGGTCACGCCGAAAATGGAACACATAAAAAGCACCTCCGTTTATCTGGTCGGCAATCGTCCCTGATATTTCAGGACGAAGGCCGCCGCTCCGTGGTGCCACCTGATTTGCTTCTCTTTCCGGGCTCTATCAAGCCCCGGCGGCTGTAACGTGCCGCCCTCACGCCGCCCCTACTGGCCTTTCGGCGTTCAGTTTGGACTTGGAAGGGTTCTTCGCCTGACCGCTCATACGGGATTCGCACCGCCTACCGCTCTCTTGGATGCCGCCGCGTCAGGTTACTTTGCTTCCGCAACGCTTTGCTGTGAAATTTGCGGGCATTGTAGCACAGGTTTTTTGCCCTGTCAAGAGGAAAAAATGGAAAAACATTCAGAAAACAGAGAAACAATTGCAGAACAATTTATTTTCCTGAAAGTTATTGACTTTGCTCTGAAAGGATGATATAGTTTCCGCGACAAGGCAAAGGGGTCAGGTCGAAGGACCCGGTTTGCCTGTTTTTTATTTTGTGAAGGAGGCGCTTGTCATGAGCAAGTACAGCAAAGAAGACATCATCCGTATGGTACGGGAAGGCGATGTGGAATTTATCCGGATGCAGTTTACTGATATTTTCGGCCAGCTGAAAAATGTGGCTATTACCGCCAGCCAGATCGAGAAGGCCGTGAATAACGAGATCATGATCGACGGCAGCTCCATCGAAGGCTTTGTGCGCATCAATGAAAGCGACCAGTATCTGCGGCCCGACCTGGACACCTTCGCCATTCTGCCATGGCGGCCCCAGCACGGCAAGGTGGCGCGTCTGATTTGCGACGTGTACAACCCGGACGGCTCCCCCTTCGCGGGCGACCCCCGCGGCGTGCTCAAGAAGGTGCTGAAAAAAGCGGCGGACATGGGTTATTCCTTTAACGTGGGGCCTGAAATGGAGTTCTTCCTCTTCCAGACCGACGAGCAGGGCCGCCCCACCACCACCACCGGCGACGAAGCGGGCTACTTCGACTTAGGCCCCCTGGATCACGGGGAAAGCACCCGCCGGGAAATCTGCATGGCGCTGGAACAGATGGGCTTTGAGATCGAGGCCAGCCACCACGAAGTGGCCGCGGGCCAGCATGAGATCGACTTTAAATACGCCGACGCCCTGACCGCCGCCGACAACATCATGACCTTCAAGCTGGCGGTGAAGACCCTGGCCCAGAAGAACGGCCTGCACGCCACCTTCATGCCCAAGCCCGTGTTTGGCATCAACGGCAGCGGCATGCACACCAACATGAGCCTGTTCAAGGATGGCAAGAACGTGTTCGCCGATCCTTCCGACAAGAAGGGCCTTTCCAAGGAAGCCTACGCTTTCATTGCCGGCATCCTTTCCCACGTGCGCGGTATGGCGGCCATCACCAATCCCCTGGTGAACAGTTACAAACGCCTGGTGCCCGGCTATGAAGCCCCCTGCTACCTGGCCTGGAGCGCCAGCAACCGCAGCGCCCTGATCCGCATTCCCGCCGCCCGGGGCATGGGTACCCGCGTGGAGCTGCGCTGCCCCGACCCCAGCTGCAACCCCTACCTGAACATGGCGGTGTGCTTAGCGGCGGGCCTCGACGGCATTGAAAAGGGCCTGACCCCGCCCGACGAGATCACCGAAAACATCTTCGCCATGGACGGCCCCACCCGCGAAGCCAAGGGCATCAAATCCCTGCCCGGCACTTTGAAGGAAGCCATCGAATGCCTGAAAGCGGACAGCGTGATCTGCGCTTCCTTGGGCGAGCACGTGCTTTCCCAGTATGTGGAGGGCAAGGAAAAGGAATGGGACGCTTACCGCACCCACGTGAGCAAATGGGAGATCGACCGGTACATCGTCATGTACTGATCTATGCATGTTCATAAAAACGTAAAGGGGGGAGATGCATGCCCCGGATCGTGATTGCCGCCGCCCAGGAAGAAAGCCGCGTCCAGCTTTCCCGGCTGCTTTCTTCCTCCGGTTTTCCAGTCTTCCGCTGCTGCGCATCCGGCAGCGAATTGAGAAGGACAGTCAATGAATGCGAGGACGGAATCGTGATCCAGATCGGCAGCCTGCCCGGCTGCAAGCCGGACGAGCTGCAATGGGATTACGGGGATCACGTTCAGATCCTTTTGATCGGCAAGCCCAGCCTGCTGGAAAGCTGCGAAGCCCCCGAAATCTTCCGCCTGCCGCTGCCCATCGCCGGGCAGGCGGTGATCGGCGCAGTGAACATGCTGGCCCAGCTTCATCAAATGCGCCTGCCCAAACGTTCGGGAGAGGACAAGCAGATCGTGGAGCAGGCCAAGAAATTATTGATGGCGCGGGACGGCATTACAGAACCGGAGGCCCACCGGGCCATGCAGCAGTACGCCATGCGCCACGGCACGAAAATGGCCGAGTACGCGAAACAAATCGTAAATTCGTCAATGAGGACGGAGGAATGACCATGCGGGACCAGCAATATCCGCTTTATCACCCGGAACTGGAACATGAAAGCTGCGGCGTCGGCGCCATCGTGGATTTAAGCGGCAAAGCCACCCACCGCACCGTGGATCAGGCGCTGTCCATCGTGGAGCGCCTGGCCCACCGGGCGGGCAGCGACGCCTTGGGCACCACGGGCGACGGCGTGGGCATCATGACCCAAATCCCCCACGCGCTGTTTGCCGCCTGGGCCCAGGAAGAGGGCATCGCTCTGGGCGGACCGGGAGACTATGGCGTGGGCATGTTCTTCCTGCCGGAGGATGAAGTGGGCGTTCGGAACATCTGCCGGATTTTTGAGCAGGTGGCTGAAACGGAATCCATCCCCGTGCTGGGCTGGCGGGATGTGCCCTGCCATCCGGCCCAGCTGGGGGCCGGGGCGCGCCGCACCATGCCCCGCATCCGGCAATGCTTTTTGAAGCGTCCCGCATCTGTCGCCGCCGGGCAGGATTTTGACCGGCGGCTCTACATTTTGCGCCGGGTGTTTGAAAAGCAGGATACCGATACCTATATCTGCTCCCTGTCCTGCCGCACCATCGTGTATAAGGGCATGATGCTGGTGAACCAGCTTCGTTCTTTCTATGATGATCTCCAGGACGTGCGCTATTGCTCCCAGATGGCCATGGTGCATTCCCGCTTTTCCACCAATACCTTCCCCTCCTGGAGCAAGGCGCATCCCCAAAGGATGCTGCTGCACAATGGGGAAATCAACACCATCCGGGGCAATCACGACCGCATGAAAGCCCGGGAGGAGACCATGCGCTCCCCCCTGATGGGAGAAGAAATGGCCCGGGTGCTGCCGGTGGTGACGGAGGGCGGCAGCGACAGCCAGATGCTGGACAACACCCTGGAATTTCTGGCCATGAACGGTTTTCCCCTGCCCCTGGCGGGCATGATCCTGCTGCCGGAACCCTGGCAGGGAAAGGCCCAGGAAACGCCTTGGCGGGACCTGTACCGCTATTACGCCGCCATGATGGAGCCCTGGGACGGCCCGGCGGCCATCCTGTATTCCGACGGGGAAGTGGTGTGCGCCTCTTTGGACCGCAATGGCCTGCGTCCTCTTCGCTGTGCCTTGACGGACGACCGGCGGCTGATTTTGTCTTCCGAAGCGGGGGTGCTTTTTGAGGAAAACGCTCATATCCTGCGCCGCTGGAAGCTGAAATCCGGGGACGTGCTGGAAGCTGATCTGCATACCGGCAAACTGACGGAAAGCGAAGGGCTGAAAACCCGCTTTGCGGAAAAGCGGTCTTATTCCGAATGGATGCGGCATTTGATCCGCCTGGAGGATTTGCCCAGGGCGGAAGAAGCCCCGCGCCCGCTGCCGGAAGAGCGTAGGATGAGGCTCTGCAAAGCCTTCCATTATACCTGGGAGGACACCCGGGACGTGATCCTGCCCATGGCAAAGAACGGCGCGGAGTCCATCGGCTCCATGGGCGCGGACGAGCCCTTGGCGGCTTTATCGAAAACCCACCCGTCCCTGTTCGATTATTTCAAGCAGCGCTTCGCCCAGGTGACCAACCCGCCCATCGACGCCCTGCGGGAGGAGATCAAAACTGACTGCTCCATTTATATTGGAGACGACGGAAACCTTTTGGGCGAGGGGCCGGATAACTGCACCGTGCTGGAACTGAAAACACCCGTTTTGACGGAGGAGGAATTGGCCAGCCTCCGGGCCATCCGCCATCCGGCGTTCGATCTGCGCACCGTTTCCCTGCTCTATCCTAAGGAAGCCGGCCTGCGCGCCGCTTTGGACGCTTTCTTTGCCGCCTGCGATCAAATGTGCCAGGAGGGAGCAAACATCCTGATCCTGTCCGACCGGGGCGTGGACGAAAGCCATATGGCCATTCCCTCCCTGCTGGCGGTATCGGCCTTAGAGCAGCATTTGATCCACATCAAAAAGCGCACGGCGGTGTCCGTGATCCTGGAAAGCGGCGAACCCCGCGACACCCACCAGTTGGCGCTGCTCATCGCTTTCGGGGCCCGCGCTGTGAACCCCTACCTGGCCCACGACTGCGTGCGTTCCCTGTGTGAACAGGGGCAAATCGATAAAACGCCCGAAAGCGCTATTGCCGATTACAACAGGGCGCTGACCGCCGGGGTGCTGAAAATCGCCTCCAAAATGGGCGTTTCCACTTTACAGGCATACCAGAGCGCCCAGCTTTTTGAAGCCGTGGGCCTGGACGGGCAATTGGTGGACCGGTATTTTTCCAACACGCCCTATGCTTTGGGCGGAACGGATTTGAACAAAGTGGAGGCGGACAGCCGGTATCACCATGCCGCCGCCTTTGGCGGAACCCAGCCCGCCGGTCTGCCCAGCGTGGGCGCGCACCGGCTGCGCACGGGAGAAGGTGCGGAAGAACACCTGTATTCCCCTGAAACCATTCATCTGCTGCAGCAGGCCGTGTGGACGAATGACAGGGCGCTGTTTGACCAATACGCCGCCCGGGTGGAAAACGAGGGCCCGCGCACCATCCGTTCCATGCTCACCTTCCGCTATGAAGCCTGCCGGGAAATCCCCATCGAGCAGGTGGAAAGCGCGGAGCGCATCGTCCGCCGCTTCCGCACCGGGGCCATGAGCTACGGTTCCATTTCTCAGGAGGCCCACGAGTGCATGGCTCAGGCCATGAATCATTTAGGCGGTAAATCCAACAGCGGCGAGGGCGGCGAGCTGCCCGAACGTTTCGGCACGGCCCTCAATTCCGCCATCAAGCAGGTGGCTTCCGGCCGCTTCGGCGTGACGCGGGAATACCTGCTCTCCGCCAAGGAAATTCAAATCAAAATGGCCCAGGGGGCCAAGCCCGGCGAGGGCGGCCATCTGCCGGGAGCCAAGGTGACGGACAGCGTGGCGAAAACCCGCTGCTCCACCCCCGGCATTTCCCTCATTTCCCCGCCGCCCCATCACGATATTTATTCCATCGAAGATTTGGCCGAACTGATTTACGATCTGCAATGCGCGGCGGAACAGGCGAAGATCACGGTGAAGCTGGTGTCCTCCACGGGCGTCGGCACCATCGCCAGCGGCGTGGCCAAGGCCGGGGCGGGCGGCATCCTGATTTCCGGCGGTGAGGGTGGCACCGGGGCCGCTCCCCTATCCTCCGTGCATCACGCGGGCCTGCCCTGGGAAATCGGCCTGGCGGAAGCCCATCAGGTGCTGTGCCGCAACCGGCTGCGCCAAAAAGTGACCTTGGAAACGGACGGCAAGCTCATGACCGGCCACGACGTGGCAGTAGCGCTTCTATTGGGCGCGGAGGAATTCGGCTTTGCCACGGCGCCCCTTATCACCATGGGCTGCCGCATGATGCGGGTATGCAATTTGGGCACCTGCCCTTTCGGCATCGCCACCCAGAATCCCAAGCTGCGCAAGCGGTTCACGGGCAAGCCGGAGTATGTGGAGCGCTTCATGCTGTTTATCGCCGAGCAGCTTCGCGGCATCATGGCGAAGCTTGGAGCCAAAACAGTGGACGAGCTGGTGGGCCGGGGCGACCTGCTGAAAATGAAGCCGGAGGCGGTCATGGATTTATCCGATCTTATTGGCTTCTCCCGCAACACCCACTTCCAGCCGGAAGCGAAACATGATTTCCACTTGAGCGAGCGCACCGACGCCCGGCTTTTCCAGCAGCATGTGACCCTGATGACCACCGACCGGGCTTTTGGCGCCATGCTGAAGGAGAATCAAACCATCCAGGCCCAGGGCTGCGGAGGCCAATCCTTCGGGGCGTTCCTGCAATCGGGACAGAAGATCACCCTCTACGGCGTGTCCAACGATTATGTGGGCAAGGGCCTGTCCGGCGGCATGATCGCCATCTGTCCGCCGGTGGACAGCATATGGAAGGAAGAAGATACCCTGATCGGCAACGTGGCGCTGTACGGGGCCACCAGCGGCTATGCTTTCATCGCCGGGATGGCGGGGGAGCGCTTCGCCGTGCGCAATTCCGGGGCCTGGGCTGTGGTGGAGGGCGTGGGCGACCACGGCTGCGAATACATGACCGGCGGCCGGGTGGCCGTGCTGGGCCCGGTGGGCGATAACTTCGCCGCGGGCATGAGCGGCGGCGTCGCCTGGGTACTGGACGAAAAAAGTACCCTGGCTGCCCGCCTCAATACCGGCCACGTAAAGCTGTATCCCGTATCGCGGGAGCAGGCGGGAGAACTGCACCGGCTGCTCCAGATGCACGAAAAGGCCACCGGCTCGCAAAAGGCCAAAGAGATTTTGCGGGATTTTGAAGCCTGGCTGCCCAAATTCCGGGCGGTGATTTCCGATGAATATGTGGCTTATTTGAAAGGGGCGTGACGGTATGGGCAAAGCGACAGGATTTTTGGAATATGCCCGGCAGGAAAACCCGTTCCGGCCAGCGGAAAGCCGCCTGCTGGATTATGAGGGCCTGCATCTTTCCCAGCCCGCCGATGAAAGGCGCCGCCAGGCGTCCCGCTGCATGAACTGCGGCGTGCCCTTCTGCCAGTCGGACTTTGGGTGCCCCCTGCATAACCTGATCCCGGAGTGGAACGATCTCCTGTACCAGGGTCAGGAAAGAGAGGCGCTGGCCCGTCTTTTGCAGACCGCCCCCTTCCCGGAATTTACGGGCCGGGTGTGCCCCGCCCTGTGCGAAAAAGCCTGCAACTTAGCCGACGACGGCGTTACCAACCGGGACAACGAACTGTATCTCATCGAAACTGGCTTTGAAAAAGGCTGGATTCAGCCCCGGATTCCCGCTGCCCGCACGGGGAAAAAAGCGGCCGTTGTGGGCAGCGGGCCTTCGGGCTTGGCCGCCGCCGATTTGCTGAACCAACTGGGACATACCGTCACCGTGATCGAACGGGCGGAGCGGCCCGGCGGCCTGCTCATGTACGGCATTCCCAACATGAAGCTGCCCAAATCCGTGGTGGAACGCCGCATCCGATTGATGGAAGCGGAAGGGATCACTTTCCTTGTGAACACGGAAGCCACGCCGGACATGACCGACACTTTCGACGCCGTGCTGCTGTGCGGCGGCGCGCGGAAGCCCCGTTCCCTGAACGTGCCGGGCATAGAAGCAAAGGGCGTTCATTTTGCCGTGGATTACCTGACGCAAGCAACGAAAAGCATATTGAACGGCGTATCTCCTACCGTGACTGCCAAGGGAAAGCACGTCGTCGTGGTCGGCGGCGGAGACACGGGCAACGACTGCGTGGGTACCGCCCTGCGGCAGGGCTGCGCCTCCATCCTGCAATTGGAAATGATGCCCGCCGCCCCGGAAACGCGCGCGCCCGGAAACCCCTGGCCCCAGTGGCCCCGGGTCCTGCGCACCGATTACGGGCAGTTGGAAGCCATCGCCATTCAAGGCGGCGATCTGCGGATTTATGAAACCACGGTGAAAAGCATCGGGACGGACGAAAGCGGGGCGATCCAAAGCTTGGAAACCGTCAAGCTGCAAAAAAACGCGGAAGGAAAGCTGGCCCCCGTGCCCGGCACGGAACAAACCCTGCCCTGTGATCTTTTGCTGATCGCCGCGGGCTTTATCGGCTGCGATCCAGCCACGCTGAACGCTTTCTCCCTTGCCGCCGATCCGCGGGGACGGCTGCTGCCCCCGGATCAATCCCATTCCTTGGGCGGAAAACTTTTTTCCGCCGGGGATATGCGCACCGGCCAGTCCCTGGTGGTCCGCGCTCTGGCGGACGGACGAGCGGCTGCGAAAGAAACGCATCAATACCTTCAAAAGAAAAACGATTTTTGAACAGGGAAGGAATTGACATGATCCGGGCGGGAAAGCATAATATTCAAATGGATTTTTGCGGTGACTGCCGCTGACGGGAGGCAAGGGAGCTATGTGCGGAATCGTTGGATATACGGGAGAACGGCAGGCCGCGCCGATATTGCTGGACGGGCTGAAAAAGCTGGAATACCGGGGCTATGACTCCGCCGGGCTGGCGGTGCGGGACGGAAAGGCGCTGGCGGAGGTGGTGAAAGCCACCGGAAAGCTGCACCATTTGGCTGATAAGACGGATCAAGGGCGCGCTCTGCGCGGCGCCTGCGGCATCGGCCACACTCGCTGGGCCACCCACGGCGACCCCAGCACGGTGAATGCCCACCCCCACGTCAGCGGCAACTGCACGGGCTCCGGCTCCGGCGCGGTGGAATCGGACGTGGTGGGCGTGCACAACGGCATCATCGAAAACTACGCGGAGCTAAAAGAAAAGCTGCTGCGCCACGGCTACGTTTTTTACAGCGACACCGACACGGAAGTGGTGGTGAAGCTGGTGGATTACTACTACAAAAAATACAAGATCGGCCCGGTGGACGCCATCACCCGCACCATGGTGCGGGTTCGCGGCAGTTATGCCCTGGCCCTCATGTTCAAGGATTACCCGGACGAGATTTTCGCCGCCCGGAAAGATTCACCCCTCATCATCGGCACGGCGGAAAACGAATCTTTCCTGGCTTCCGACGTGCCCGCCATCCTGAAATACACCCGTCAGGTGTATTATATCGACAATTTGCAGGCGGCGCGGATCGCTCCCGGCAGCGTAAAATTCTACGACCTGAACGGCGACGAAGTGTCCCTGCCCCTGACGGAAATCACTTGGGACGCGGAGGCGGCGGAAAAGGGCGGCTACGAGCATTTCATGCTCAAAGAAATCCATGAGCAGCCCGCCGCCGTGCGGGACACCCTGAACAGCCTGATCCAGGATGGGAAAATCGATCTGTCCAATACCGGCCTGAACGACGAAGCCCTGCAAGCCCTGACTCAAATCGACATCGTGGCCTGCGGCTCCGCCTGGCACGCGGCCATGGCGGCGCAGTACGTGCTGGAGGATTTGGCGCAAATTCCCGTGCGGGTGGAGCTGGCCTCCGAATTCCGCTATCGCAGCATCCCTATGAGCGAAAGCACCCTGGTGATCGTCATTTCCCAATCCGGCGAAACCGCCGATACCTTAGCCGCCCTGCGGGTGGCCAAAGAACGCGGCGCGCCCACCTTGGCGGTGGTGAACGTGAAGGGCTCCACCATCGCCAGGGAAGCCGATCACGTGCTCTACACCTTGGCCGGGCCGGAAATCGCCGTGGCTACCACCAAGGCGTACAGCGCCCAGCTGGTGGCTATGGACGCCCTGTCGGTGCAGATGGCGCTTGTGCGGGGCGCGATTTCGGAAGAACAGTATGCCCACTTCCTGGAAGAATTGGCCGCGATCCCGGACAAGATCAATCGGATTTTGGAAGAAAAAGAGCGCCTGCAATGGTTTTCCTCCAAGATCGCTAACGCCCACGATATTTTCTTTATCGGTCGGGGGCTGGACTACGCCATTTCCCTGGAAGGCAGCCTGAAAATGAAGGAAATCAGCTATATCCATTCCGAAGCCTACGCTGCCGGGGAATTAAAGCACGGCACCATCAGCCTGATCGAGCACAACACCCTGGTGATCGGCGTGCTGACCCAAAGCCGCCTGTATGAAAAAACGGTTTCCAATATGACGGAGTGCAAATCCCGGGGCGCGTATCTGATGGGAGTCACCGTCAACGGCAATTTTTCGGTGGAGGATTCGGTGAATTTTACCGTCTATATTCCTAAAACCGACGAGCACTTCGCTTCCTCCCTGGCCGTGGTGCCCCTGCAATTGTTAGGCTATTACACCAGCGTCAGCCGGGGGCTGGACGTGGATAAACCCCGGAATCTTGCCAAAAGCGTAACTGTTGAATAATATGTGAGGTACAAACGTATGACGAAATACATTTTTGTGACCGGCGGCGTGGTTTCGGGCTTGGGCAAGGGGATCACAGCGGCCAGCTTAGGGCGGCTGCTGAAAGCGAGAGGATTAAAAGTAGCGGCCCAAAAGCTGGACCCCTACATCAACGTGGACCCCGGCACCATGAGCCCTTATCAGCACGGAGAAGTGTACGTCACCGAGGACGGGGCGGAAACCGACCTGGACTTGGGCCACTATGAGCGCTTCATCGACGAGGACCTGAACAAGTATTCCAACCTGACCACCGGCAAGGTGTTTCATAACGTGCTGCACCGGGAGCGGCAGGGAGGGTATTTAGGCTCCACCGTCCAGATCATTCCCCACATTACCGACGAAATCAAGCATTTTATCTACCGGGTGGGCGAAAAGACCGACGCCGACGTGGTGATCACCGAAATCGGCGGCACCATCGGCGATATCGAAAGCCAGCCCTTTATCGAGGCCATCCGCCAGGTGGGGCTGGAAGTGGGCAGGGAAAACGCCCTGTACGTCCACGTCACGCTGGTTCCCTACCTGAAAGCCAGCGGGGAGCATAAGTCCAAGCCCACCCAACACAGCGTGAAGGAATTGCAGGGCATGGGCATCACTCCCAACATCATCGTGCTGCGGGTGGATGAAAAGATCACCGACGAAACGATCTTTTCCAAGATCGCCCATTTCTGCAACGTAAAATCGGACTGCGTGATCGAAAACCTGACGCTTCCCAACCTGTACGAAGCCCCGCTGATGCTGGAGGAAAGCGGCTTTTCCGGCATCGTGTGCCGGGAACTGGGGATCGACGCCCCCGCCCCCGACCTGACCGAATGGCAGGAACTGGCCGAGCGCATCCGGCATCAAAACAAAACGGTGAAAATCGGCCTGGTGGGCAAATACGTGCAGCTTCACGACGCGTATCTGTCCGTGGCCGAAGCCCTTCGCCACGCGGGCTACGCCTTAGACGCCAGGGTGGAAATCACCTGGATCGATTCGGAAAACCTGACGGAAGAAAACATTGATGAAATCCTTTCGCCCTTGCAGGGCCTGATCGTGCCCGGCGGCTTCGGAAGCCGGGGCATCGAGGGCATGATTTTAACGGCGAAATACGCCCGGGAGCATCATGTGCCCTATTTCGGCATCTGCCTCGGCATGCAGATCGCCGTGATCGAGTATGCCCGGCACAAGGCCGGCCTGGAAAAGGCCAATTCAAGAGAATTTGACGAAATCGCGCCCCATAAGGTCATTGATTTCATGCCTGGGCAGAACGACGAAATCGACAAGGGCGGCACCCTGCGCTTAGGAAAATATCCCTGCATTTTGAAAGAGAATACAGTAATCGCCCGCTGCTACGGCAAAACTGAAATCAGCGAACGCCACCGCCACCGTTATGAATTTGCAAACGAATACCGGGAAGCGCTGACCGATGCTGGCCTGTGCCTCTCCGGCCTTTCCCCCGACGGCAGGCTGGTGGAAACCGTCGAGCTTTCCGGGGAAGCCTTCTTCGTGGGCGTGCAGTTCCATCCCGAATTCAAAAGCCGCCCCAACAAGCCCCAGCCCCTGTTTATGGGCTTCATTCAGGCGGCGCTGCAAAAATAACACACTTGAGGGACGAAAAAATGGCATACTTGGTGCTCGGCAACGGAAGGATTTTTGAGGGACGCCGTATCGGCGCCCCTATTGACCGTGTGGGGGAATTGGTTTTCACCACCGGTATGGAAGGGTATTTGGAAACGCTGACGGACCCCAGCTACTTCGGCCAGATCGTCACCCATACTTTTCCTTTGATCGGGAATTACGGCGTGATCGAAGAGGATTTTGAGGGGAACAGCGCCCTGTTCGGATACATCGCGCGGGAAATCTGCGATACGCCCTCCAATTTCCGCAGTCAGTACCCATTGAACGATTACTTGGTCAAAGCGGGCATTCCGGGGCTGTGCGGAGTGGATACCCGGGAAATCGTGCGGATCACAAGAGAAGAAGGCGTGATGAACGCCCTGATCTGCGATCAGGTGCCGGAGGATATTTCTTTCCTTCGGGGTTTTTCGGTGACGGACGCCGTTTCTTCCGTTACCTGCAAGGAAAAACAATGCTATCCCAACCTGGGAAAGGAACAGTACCGGGTGGCTCTGTTGGATTATGGAGCAAAGAAAAATATCATCCGTTCCCTGCAAAGGCGGGGCTGCGCCGTGACGGTGTGGCCCGCGGATACGAAAGCGGAAACCGTTTTATCCGATGATCCCGACGGCGTCATGCTGTCCAACGGCCCCGGCGACCCCAAGGAAGACACAGGCTGCATCGAAGAAATCCGAAAGCTGCTTGGGAGAAAGCCCGTTTTCGGCATCTGCTTGGGCCATCAGCTCACCGCCCTGGCCTTGGGCGGGGACACCGTGAAGCTGAAATACGGGCATCGGGGCGGCAACCAGCCCGTGAAAGACCTGCAAACGGGCCGCACCTGGATCACCAGCCAGAACCACGGGTATGCCGTTGTATCAAACAGCTTGCAGGGCAAAGGCGTGGAAACCTTCGTCAACGCCAACGACGGCAGCTGCGAGGGCATGGCCTATCCCGACCTGCGCTGCTTTACCGTCCAATTCCACCCGGAAGCCTGCTCCGGGCCCCAGGACACCGGCTTTTTATTCGACCGGTTCATTGCTATGATGGGAGGGAAAGCGCATGCCTAAAGATACTTCCATCCGCAAGGTGCTGGTGATCGGGTCCGGCCCCATCGTGATCGGCCAGGCGGCGGAATTTGACTACGCCGGGGCCCAGGCCTGCCGGGTGCTGAAAAGCGAAGGCATCAACGTGGTGCTGGTCAATTCCAACCCCGCCACCATCATGACAGATCAGCATTTGGCCGACGCCATTTATTTGGAACCCCTGAACGCCGCCGTCCTGCGCCGCATCATCGAAAAGGAACGGCCGGACGGACTGCTTTCGGGCCTCGGCGGGCAAACCGCCCTGACCCTGGCCATGCAGCTGAGCAAAGACGGCACCTTGGAGGAATACGGCGTGCGGCTGCTGGGATCCCCTATCGAAGCCATTGAAAGGGCCGAGGACCGGGAACAGTTCCGGGACACCATGCGCCGCATCGGCCAGCCCTGCGTGCCCTCCGAAATCGCGGAAAACCTGCCGGATGCCCTCAAAGCGGCGGAGAAAATCGGCTATCCCGTCATCGTGCGCCCGGCCTACACCCTGGGCGGCAGCGGCGGAGGCATCGCCCAGGATGAAACCGAGCTGCGCCTCATCGCCAAGGCGGGCTTGGACGCATCGCCCATTACCCAAATCCTGGTAGAAAAGTGCATCTCCGGCTGGAAGGAAATCGAGTTTGAAACCATGCGGGACGGCTTGGGCAACGTGATTGCCGTCTGTTCCATGGAAAACGTGGATCCCGTGGGCGTCCACACCGGCGACAGCGTGGTGGTGGCCCCGGCGCTCACCCTTTCCGACAAGGAATATCAGATGCTGCGCACCGCTTCCCTGCGCATGATCGAGGCCATCGGCATCGTGGGCGGCTGCAACTGCCAGTTCGCCCTGAACCCCGATTCCTTTGAATACGCGGTGATCGAGGTGAATCCTCGCGTTTCCCGTTCCTCCGCCTTGGCCAGCAAGGCCACGGGCTACCCCATCGCCAAAATCACCACCCGCATCGCCTTAGGCTATTCTCTGGATGAAATCGCCAACGACATTACGGGCAAAACCTGCGCCTGCTTTGAACCGGCCCTGGACTATGTGGTGGTGAAATTCCCCAAGTGGCCCTTTGATAAATTCCAGGGTTCCTCCCGCCGATTGGGCACGCAGATGAAGGCAACCGGCGAAGTCATGGCCATTGGGCAGTCCTTCGAGGAAGCCTTGATGAAGTCCGTGCGCGGGGCGGAAATCAGCCTGGATTCCCTCAACGCGTCGCCCGTTTCCAATGAGGATATTTTCACCCGCTTAGCCGCCCAGGACGACCGGCGGCTGTTTACCGTGTTTGAAGCGCTGAAACAGGGCGTATCAGTGGACAAAATCTTTGAAATCACGAAGATCGACCGGTGGTTCCTGTATAAGCTGCAAGGTATGGCGGAGCTGGAAAACCGCATTCAAAAAACAGGGATGCAGCCGGAAGATTATCCCCCACTCAAGCGTTTGGGCTATCCGGACAGCGCTATCCAAAGGCTGTTCCACGCGGAAAATCTGCCTGCTTTTCCGTTCAGCTACAAGATGGTGGACACCTGCGGGGCGGAGTTCGCCGCCGAAACGCCCTATTTCTATTCCTGCCCCGGCGGCGCGTGCGAATCCCGCGCGCACAAGCGAAGCGGCAAGCCGGTGGTGATCGTATTAGGCAGCGGCCCCATCCGCATCGGCCAGGGCATCGAATTCGATTACAGCTCGGTGCACTGCGTGTGGACCCTGCGGGAAATGGGCTACGACGTGGTGATCATCAACAACAACCCGGAAACGGTGTCCACCGACTATGACACCGCCGACCGGCTGTACTTTGAGCCCCTGTGTCCCGAAGACGTGATGAAGATCATCGAGGTGGAGAAGCCTATCGGCGTGGTGGTGGCTTTCGGCGGACAGACGGCCATCAAATTGACAAAATTCCTGGATGAAAAAGGCGTTCGCATTTTGGGCACCTCTGCCGAATCTATCGACATCGCCGAGGACCGGGAGCGCTTCGACGCGCTGCTGGAGAATTTCGGCATCCGCCGCCCCAAGGGCATGGGCGTGCGTACCTTGGAAGAAGCGGTAAACGCCGCCGAGGAATTGGGCTATCCCGTTTTGCTGCGGCCCTCCTACGTGATCGGCGGGCAGAACATGACCATTTCCCGCGCCAAAGAGCACACCGTGGCCTACATGGAAAAGATTCTGGCGGGCGGCATCGATAATCCCGTTCTGATCGACCAGTATCTGCCGGGCATTGAATTGGAAGTGGACGTGATTTCCGACGGCACCGACGTGCTGATCCCCGGCATCATGGAGCACATCGAGCGGGCGGGCATCCACTCCGGCGACTCCATCGCCGTGTATCCGCCTTATAACCTGAACGACGTGTTCCTGCGGAAAATCTGCGACTGCTCCGAAAAGCTGGCCTTAGCTTTGGGAACAAAAGGCCTGGTGAACATCCAATACCTGATTTACAACAATGAACTGTACGTGATCGAGGTGAATCCCCGTGCCAGCCGCACGGTGCCTTATATCAGCAAGGTGACCAAGGTGCCCATGGTGGACCTGGCTTCCAAGGTGATGCTGGGGGAAAAGCTGATCGACTTGGGCTACGGCGCGGGGTTATACCGCACGCCGCCCTATGTGGCCTGCAAGGTGCCGGTATTCTCCTTTGAAAAGCTGAACGACGCCAACAGCATCTTAGGGCCCGAAATGAAATCCACCGGCGAGGTATTGGGTATCGGCAAGACCCTGCCGGAAGCGCTGTTCAAGGGCCTCACCGCGGCGGGCTTCAAGGTGCCCGCCGCGAACAGCAAGCACAAAACCGGCGTGCTGCTCAGCGTGGAGGAAAACGACTATCAGGAGATCATCTCCTTAGCCAAGCGGCTCCATGATCTGGGCCTCAGCCTTTACGCCACTACCGGCACAGCCAAAGCCATCGAAAGCCTGGGCATTCCCGTGAAGGCTGTGGCCAACGCCACCGAGAACGACGAGATCACCGGCCTCATGGAAAGCGGAAGCGTGCACTACATCGTGTACACCGGGGCCGTCAAGGACGCCACCATCGGGGACTATACCGTGCTGCACCGGAAGGCCATGCAGCTTGGCATCCCCTGCCTGACC
>JAFXSH010000054.1 GCA_017525805.1 Clostridia bacterium
GAACCGGGAGACCGGCGAAATCAAGGAATCGGAAGTTTTCATGGGCGATTTCCCGCTGATGACCGAGCATGGCACCTTTATTATCAATGGCGCGGAACGCGTCATTGTGAGCCAGCTGGTACGTTCGCCCGGCGCGTATTTCGACGTACAGATCGATAAAGCCGGCAAGCATCTGTTCTCCTCCCAAATCATTCCCAACCGGGGCGCCTGGCTGGAATACGAAACCGACAGCAACGACGTGCTGTGGGTGCGTATCGACCGGGCCCGCAAGCTGCCCATCACCGTGCTGCTGCGCGCGCTGGGCTATGGGACGGATGAGGAAATCACCGGTCTGCTGGGCGAGGATGAGCGCCTGATGACCACCATCGCCCGCAGCGACTCCACCAAGACCCAGACCCAGGGCCTGCTGGAAATCTACAAGCGCCAGAAGCCCGGCGAGCCGCCCACCGAGGATGGGGCCCGCTCTCTGCTGCGCAGCCTGTTCTTTGATCCCAAGCGCTATGATCTCATGCGCGTGGGCCGCTACAAGTTCAACAAGAAGTTAGGCCTTTCCGCCCGTATCGCCGGTCAAACCGCCGCCGAGGACGTGGTGAGCCCCGTTTCCGGCGAAGTGCTGGTGGAAAAGGGCGCTGTGATCAGCCGAGAAAAGGCCATTGAGATTCAGAATTCCGGCGTGAACGTGGTGCTGCTCCAGTGCGAACAGGTGGTGCATAAGGTCATCGGCAACAACTTTGCCGACGCCAAGGGCTTCCTGCCCTTTGATCCCAAGGAAGCGGGCATCCTCGAAATGGTGCATCTGCCCACCCTCCTCAAGATCATCAGCGAAACCGCGCCGGAGGACTTAAAGCGCGTTGTTTCCGAAAGCGTTTATGATCTGGTGCCCAAGCACATCATCATCGACGACATCGTAGCCTCCGTCAGCTATCTGCTGGGCCTGCCCTACGGCGTGGGCGTCACCGACGATATCGACCATTTGGGCAACCGCCGCCTGCGCTCCGTGGGCGAGCTGCTGCAAAACCAGGTGCGCATCGGTCTTTCCCGTTTGGAGCGTGTGGTTCGCGAGCGCATGGCCATTCAGGACGCCAACGACGTCAAGCCCGGCGAACTGATCAACATCCGCCCCGTGTCCGCCGCCATCAAGGAATTTTTCGGTTCCTCCCAGCTGTCCCAGTTCATGGACCAGCCCAACCCCCTGGCTGAGCTGACCCACAAGCGCCGCCTGTCCGCTCTGGGCCCCGGCGGCCTGAACCGTGACCGCGCGGGCATGGAAGTGCGCGACGTGCACTACTCCCATTATGCCCGCATCTGCCCCATTGAAACGCCTGAAGGTCCCAACATCGGTCTGATCGGCTCCCTGGCCAACTACGCCCGCATCAACGAGTACGGCTTCATCGCAGCCCCCTACCGCAAGGTGGACAAGGATACCGGCAAGGTGACCGACATCATCGAATACATGACCGCCGATGAAGAGGACAACTACAAGGTCGGCCAGGCCAAGGAGCCCCTGGACGAAGAAAACCGCTTCATCAACCAGCGCGTCGTGGTGCGCTGGCGGGACGAAACCATCGAAGTGCCCGCCCGGGAAGTGGACTACATCGACGTTTCCCCCAAGCAGGTGGTTTCCGTGGCGACGGCCATGATCCCCTTCCTGGAAAACGACGAC
>JAFXSH010000055.1 GCA_017525805.1 Clostridia bacterium
ATGGCTGGGGCGTGTCCGGAGGCATGAATTATCTGGAACTGGGCAAGCGCATGGCGGAAATCGGCATTGAGCACATTATCTTCACGGATATCAGCCGTGACGGCAAGCTGCAGGGGGTCAACGTGGAAGCCACTGCGGAACTGGCAAAGGCCAGCGGCGTCAAAGTTATTGCCAGCGGCGGCGTTGCATCGATAGAAGATGTAAAAAAAGTAATGGCCCGGGAAGAAGACGGCATTGAAGGGGTCATTATCGGAAAAGCCATTTATGCCGGAAAAGTAAATTTGAAAGAAGCGCTGGCGGTGGCAAAAGGCAAAGGATGAATGTGAAAGCAGCAGCCAGCGACTGCGGCTAATTCTGAAATAATTGCGAAATTACGCTGTTATGTGTAGTTTCGCACATTCAATTTTGCTATAATTATTTTGGGGGAACAACTATGCTGACCAAACGAATCATTCCCTGCCTGGACGTGAAAGAAGGGCGGGTCGTAAAAGGCACGAATTTTGTAGGTCTGCGGGACGCAGGCGACCCGGTTGAACTGGCTTCCGTCTATGACAGGGAAGGTGCGGATGAGCTGGTGTTTCTGGATATTACCGCCAGCGTGGAAAAACGCAAATCCATGCTGGATGTCATCAACCGGACGGCGGGCAAGGCCTTTATGCCACTGACGGTGGGCGGCGGCATCAGTACCGTGGAAGACATCCGCAACTGTCTGAATGCGGGAGCGGACAAAACTTCGCTGAACACGGCTGCGGTAAAAAATCCGGATTTGATTGCCCGGGGCGCGGAACTGTTCGGCAGTCAGTGCATCGTGCTGGCAGTCGACGCGAAACGCTGCGGCACGGACCGTTGGGAAATTTATGTGAACGGCGGCAGGACGCCTACGGGAATCGACTGCCTGGAATGGGTGAAGAAAGCGGTGAACCTGGGGGCCGGTGAAATCCTGCTGACCAGCATGGACGCGGACGGTACCAAAAACGGTTATGATATTCCCCTGACGAGAGCGGTGGCGGAAGCGGTGAACGTGCCTGTTATTGCCAGCGGCGGCGCCGGTACGTTGGAACATTTTTATGATGTGCTTGCACTGGGAAAAGCAGACGCGGTGCTGGCGGCTTCCGTATTCCACTACAAAACGTTTACGATCCGGCAGGTAAAGCAGTACCTGCGGGATAAAGGAGTAGAGGTGAGACTGTAATGAAAATTGGTTTTTCCAATCTGAAATTTGATGACAAGGGATTGATCCCTGCCATCGTGCAGGATGTGTACAGTGATGAAGTGCTGATGCTGGCCTATATGAACGGCGAGAGTCTGGCGAAGACGGTGGAAACCGGCTATACCTGGTTCTGGAGCCGCAGCCGTCAGGAATTGTGGAACAAGGGCGCTACCAGCGGGCACATGCAGAAGGTGGAATCCATCACCTACGACTGCGACGGGGATGCGCTGCTGGTGAAGGTAGACCAGACCGGCGCGGCCTGTCATACGGGACACCGTTCCTGTTTCTTCAATCCCCTGTGGAATGAAGGAGAGGGCAGGAACCTGCCTGTTCCGGAACCGGACAATGAAAGCATTTACGGCGTGCTGGCCGAACTGTACCGGGTCATCCTGTACAAACGGGAACACGGCGGCGAAAAGAGTTATACCAGGTA
>JAFXSH010000056.1 GCA_017525805.1 Clostridia bacterium
CAGCTTCCCCGTTTCATCCTGAATGTGGAAGGATTCGCAGAGAACTGTTGTGCCGTTCTGAAGCGTCAGCGATTGTCCCGGCATCACGGTCTGATCGGTCACTTCCGGGGTCATCAGAACCAATGTGCCGAACAAAAGGATTAGCAGAATGGACAGGTGCGTAAGAAAAGAGCCATAGAAACCGACGAGGGATTTGCTGTATAACGCACCGTTCTCCGTTTCTTCCCGCTTGAAACGGCGAAAGGATAAGAAAGCCTTTAGCTTTTCTCCTTGTTCGGCAGTGATCGGATGATCGAGGGAGACGCTCCGGGTACGCTTCTTTAGCGCGTCCGCAGCGTGCAGGGTTTGGGGAAAGCGCAGGATGGAGCAGAGCACCAGATTCAGGCACAGCAGGATTTCCAGCACGTAAAAATACCAGGTGTGAAAAACGTCTGTCAATCCCAGGTCAATCAGCAGCGAGGCGGTATTCGACCCATAAGCGTTCACATAGGCCATGGCCGTTTCCTGCTGCGGGATCAGGGAACCTGCCAGGGAGCAGGCGATCACCAACACCAGCAGGATCATGCCGAAGGTCATGGATCGAAAGAAACCAAACAGTTTTTTCAATGGCGATGATCTCCTTTATCAAACAGAACGTGGAGGAGAAAACCCGCCACGTTCCGAATCCATGCGATACACATGCCCCGGCGGAGCCTTGCGGTCACCCGCCCGCCGAGGTTTTCAGGTTATTTGTTGAGCAGAGCCAGCGCCTCTTCGATCAGCGCGTCGGCCTTGTCCAGGCAGCTGTTGTCCAGCTTGGAATTGTGCGCGCCTTCGCTGTTCTCCACGAACACGAAGTCCCAATACCACTGGCCCTTGCGGTTCAGAGCGCGGATGGCGTTGAGTTCGTCTTCTGTGTAGGTTCCAGCGGCCACGGCGTCAGCCAGCTTGTTGGTGAGTTCTTCCAGCTTATAGCCGATGGCGATGGTGCGTTCTTCCATCTTTTCCTGGATGCCATGCACGAACCCAGGCAGGTCGGCGTGGCATCCGGCGCAGGTAGCCATGATGGTTTCGCTGTCCAGGGGACTTACCAGGGTGTGGCTCCTGAAGGTGGTGCCGTCTTCCCTGGTCACTTTTTCCATATGGCAGTCCGCGCAGGTGAACATGCTGGCGTGTACGCTGCCCGCGCCCATGTAGGTTTCAAACTCGGGATGCTGCACCTTGAGCTGGCGCACGCCGGTGCGGGGGTTGGTGTAGTCCGAGAAGTCCAGGGCTTCGTAGTAGGCGTACATGTCGTCGGGATTCATGACCGCCAGGCCGGTATAGGGCAGGGAGGTCGCTTTGGTGTCCGTTGCGAAGTAATACTCCACATGGCACTGGGCGCACACCGCCGTTTGAGCGGCCAGCTTGGAGAAATCCTCGCCCATGGCGTCCACCAGGTAGGTATGGGTCACGGTGTTCCCCTGGGCCGGATCATTGGCGTGGCAGGTATAGCAGCCCACACTGTCGTTGATGTTCGCCAGGGCGTCCTCAAAGGCGATAGTGTAGGCGCTTACGCCCTGCTCATTCACCATGTGAGTGAAGTCAGCCGTTTTGCAGGTGAAGCAATTGGCCAGCTTGTGGGGACGGCCGGTTTCCGTCACGTCGGCCACGGTGTAGAAGTGGCCCCGTGCGCTGCTGTAGTAGGTGTTGAACGCCATGCCTTCGTAGACAGTGGCGATCATGGGGTAGTCGGCCACATAGTCGGTCACTTCGCTGTTCTTTTCCGTGGCCATGTAGGTTTCATACACGTCCGGATAGGTTTCCGCCCAGCTTGCGGCCGGGATCAGGCTCACGCCCGTTCCGGTTTCCACCACGTTGGCAGGCGTGGCCGCAAGAGCGCAGCTTGCCAGGCACAGCAGAAGCGCAGCCACGAATACGGTCACGATGATCTTTTTCATGGTTGTTTACCCTCCTTGTATTGCGCAACGGCAGTTCTGTGAAGGCCGCACAGAAGCGCCGGTTGAGCCAGTTTTCATAGACGGATCGTTCAGGACAACGATGCAAAATGCTCCTTTTTTCATGCAGGAAGCATTGCTCTATCCTGTTTTTGCATTGGAAACGCGGTTCCGCATTCCTTCCTTTGATGATAAAAGTATAGCATATCTGAGCAAAAAACGTCAAGCAATGACAACGCTTTATTGCCGATATTCTCCGCTGCATTGCCCATCTATCAAGTGATTGTCCTATCCTCAGTTAAATTGATGCCCCTTGATCAATATTCCGGGAAATGTATTCAGACGGTGTCATGCCATATTCCCGCCGGAAGCATCTGTTAAAGTAACTGGCGTCAGAAAAGCCGCAGGAAAACGCGATTTCGGACAACCTTTTTCCATGAAGTCGGGTAAGTTCCTCCGCGGCTTTTTGAAGCCGGAATCTCATGAGATACCTGATCGGCGTCGTGGAGAGGACGGTATCGAACAAACGCAGACAGGTGCTTGGGCTGATGCTCGCACTTTTTGATATTTCCTCCAGGGCGATGGGAGAATCGTAGTTTTTCTCGATGAAAACCAGCGCCTTTTTGATGCGAAGCTCGTCCCTTTGATACTTGCTGGAATAGGAAAATTCATTCTCCATATCGTCAAGATGGCTCGTCATATGTGCGAACGCCTGGCTTAAGCAGGAACGGACATGGAGAGGATAATCCTTCTTTTCATAAGCGCCCTGTTCCCATGCGGTTTCAGACAATCGCAGGATCTCCTTCTGCCATGGGATGGAAGGAGTCAGGCGCAGACAGGGCAGGTGAGGATTGCCAAGAACAGGTGCTACATAGGCTTTCCACACAAGGTCTATGCTCTGCGATATGATTTTGGGGCTGAATACCAGAGCGTGCTGATGTCCTGTCGGCGTTTCCAGTTTTGCGGCGTGCAGGATGCCGCTGTTAGCAAAATACCCTTCGCCTGTCGTCAGCGTCCATTCCTTTCCGGCCACCCAAACGCGAACGGTTCCTTCCGTTATCACAATGATTTCAAATTCGTCATGCCAGTGATAGGGAACAGCAACTTTTGTCAGGTCATCGTCGAAGAAAGCGATGGGAAAATCCTCTGTGCCATAAGAAAGAAGCTCCCTGCCATTCTCGTCCACCCTGTCCACCGATAAGGAAAGCGCCATAATACCTCCTGAAATTGACGATTTTATCTTATCAAAGCAGTATAATACGGTGAAAAATTCCTATCGATTCTATATGATATACGATATAATCCTATCTGTCAATCACTTGACTTTAACTGGACGGAGGGCATGGAAATGGGTTCTTTGCTGTTGGCGGTCATTTATCTCATCTTTATCAGCCTGGGGCTGCCGGATTCCCTGCTGGGTTCCGGTTGGCCCACCATGCAGATGGACTTCTCTGTGCCCTCGTCCTATGCCGGGTATGTGTCCATGACCATCTCCTGCATGACCGTGATCTCCGCCTTGCTCAGCCCCCGGCTGATCCGCAGGTTCCACACAAAGTGGATCGTGATCGTATCCATCGGGCTGACGGTGTTGGGATTATTGGGCTTCTCGATTTCAGGGCAGTATTGGATGCTGTTCCTGTTTGCCGTTCCTTATGGCTTAGGCGCAGGCTCCATCGACGCGGCAGTGAATCATTACGTGGCGAATCATTATCCATCCTCCGTAATGAACTTCCTGCACTGTTTTTATGGCGTCGGCGCGGTCATCAGCCCATCCATCATGTCCCTTGCGCTGAAGCTGGCCAAGTGGAATCAGGGATACCAATGGACATCCTTTATTCAGTTGGGCATCCTGCTGGTGTGCATCCTGTCGCTGCCCCTCTGGAAACAGAATGAAAGCCAGGCGGAGGAAGAAAACCAGGACAGCGCGGGTATCAAAGAAACCCTTCGGGTGCCTGGCGTGATCCTGACGCTGATTGCCTTCTTTGCCTATTGCTCCGGGGAAGCCACCTGTTTCCTGTGGACGCCCAGCTATTTCGCGGGAACCAAGGAAGGCTTGAGCGCCGAAACCGTCGCTGCCTTCGGTTCGCTGATCTTTGGCGGGCTGATGCTGGGCAGGCTGATTTCGGGCTTCATTTCCAACAGGCTGGGCGACAAACGACTGATCCGCATTGGGATCGCGGTGGAGCTGCTTGGCATCCTGCTGGTATTCCTGCCTGTCAAGGGGTATATCGTCGCCGCTGTCGGCTTCGTGGTCATCGGAACGGGCATGGGGCCTATCTATCCGGCTATTCAGCACATGGCTCCTGCCAATTTCGGCAAGCGGTACAGCGCGGCAGTTATTGGCCTCCAGATGGCGTCCGCCTATATCGGCAGCACCTTCATGCCGATGGTTTTCGGCCATATCCAGCAGGCTGTTGGAATCGCAATCATGCCGGTCTATTTGATCGTGTTTGCGGCGCTGAACATGGGAATGCTGGAGCTGGCGTATAAGCGGATCAAATAATAGACAGCCAGAGGCCGAAGGAGGATCGAACATGAGGATAGAACATGTGGCCATCTATGTGAATGAACTGGAATCGGCCAGAGATTTCTTTGTCCGATATTTGGGCGGACACGCCAATGGCGGGTATCATAACCCGCGCACGGGCTTCCGTTCCTATTTCATCACTTTTGACGATGGAGCGAGGATCGAATGTATGACAAAGCCGAAGATGGACAACCAGGAAAAAACCTTGAACCGCACCGGGTATGCCCATATCGCTTTCAGCGTTGGCAGCAAAGAAAAGGTCGATGCGCTGACGGAAGAATTGTGGAACGCTGGGTACGCGGTGGTCAGCGGTCCCAGAACCACAGGCGATGGGTATTATGAAAGCTGTATTGTGGCCATCGAGGAGAATCAGATCGAGCTTACAGTTTAAAATATATTCATAATCTCAGGAAGCTATCATTTTTAAGATACGGATGTTTTGAATTCCCAGATAATCTCTCTCAAAAACACCTGGCCTGGGAGAAGAATGGACGGGGTTGCGCCGGGCAGATGAAAGGAATCCGGCACCTGCTGCGCTTCAAGCGCGACAGCTTTTCCGGGAGTGGAACGAACAGGCGGAACAGGAGACTCAAAAAATCCTCCGGAATAGAAAACAAGGCAGGGAGCGTTTGTCCGAAGTTTCATGGAAAGGCCGGATGAAGGCGAATATAGGCGGGCAGAGCAGCTCATTTCGCGCTGGAGCCCGGCATCCAGAAGAAAAGCGTTGTTATATCCCCTGCCGATCAGCATCTGCGGCTCCTTTGGATAAGCGGACAATTTCTCCCGGATGGAACAAGGACGGCGAAAATCAAACGCGTTGTCCGCGGAAGCAATCGTGAGAGGCAGATGATGATAGTTATTGAGAACTACCTGCCAAGAAGCGATTTCCAGCGTCTGATCCAGCGCGCTGCCATCAAAACGGCCGCTCAGATCCCAGTAAACATGGTTGGTCATATCCAGATAGGTTTCCCGGTCCGTCACGGCTGTATAGCGCACGGATAGCGTTCTGCCTGCTGCAGAATATTCGGCTTTCAGCCTGCGATGGCCGGGATAGCCGTCCTGCCCGTCGGCCAAAGCGAGGGAAAAAACAGCCTTGTCCGGCCTGAGCTGCTTCCCTTCCCAGTGGGAAAAAGTGCAGCCTCCCGGCCCGCCATGAATGTGGTTTTCCCCCTCGTTCCGGGTCAGTGCATAGCGCTTTTCGCCGATCTGTATTTCCCCGTCCCGGATGCGTCCGCAGCATGGGCCGATCGTTCGCCCTGCCAATGCGGGATCGGGAATGGACGGGTCAAAACGATCGGGCGCCATGGCGACATCGATCCATCCGTGGATTTCCGTCAATACTGATACCCCGGCAATCGAAGCTCCGAGTGGATCTAACCCACAGAATAATTCGGGTGTTTGAACTGAAAAGCTCGTCATATTGTCAAAATCTTTCCTGAGCAGGTTTTCGATGTTTATCGTAAACGAAATAAAAAATAGATAGGTTTTCTCGGAAGGTGGTCTGGGGGAAACCGTTCTTCGCCATGCGGCTTTAGACGCATGGCGTGCTATGTATCATGAATCTTAGATCCACAGCGCGGGCAAGCGAAATGCAGGCCGTGCGAACAAACACCAAAGAGAGGTTTCCCCCAGTAATCATCTTTATTTATGCCCCGATTTCCTTGAGGCCCTTGCGGCCCAAGACTATCATGCGGCGGCAATAATCGTCGCTGCGCTTTTGGATGTCATCCTGGTAAACTTCGAGCTCGGGCATGGAAACGGCGAAGAAATCATAGCCCACCTGATCGAAGATGTGGCGCTCGCCGAAAATGATCAGCTGGTGGAAGGATTTCTTGGCTTTTTCCATGACCCCCAGGGCAGCGAAGGCCAGGCCCTGATAATAGATGTAATCCGAGGGCTGATCGTTGTAATAGCGCACGATTTCCGGCGTCTGGGAGCCTATGGCGGCTTTCTCAAAGCATGCTTTCGCCTGGGCTTCGTCGTTCAGGGCTTGATAGGCGCGGCCCATCACGTAGTACGCCCGGTTGTCCGGCACGTTTTCCAGCTTGCCTTCTCCCAGATTCACGGGATAGGTGAGGGTTCGTTTGGCGTAGGCGATTGCTTCTTCAGGTTTATTGTCAGAAAGAGCCTTTTCCGCCAGGGCGAAGAGCGCGGCCTTGTATTCGTCCGCTACCTTGCCTTCGCCGCCCTCCCAGACGTGGAAGGTATAACGAGTCAGCAGGTTCAGGGCCTTTTCGTGCTGCCCGTCCCGGTTCAGCAGGGAAATAAAGGCCAGCATCAGGGCATAGCGGTCGGGAATGATTTCTTTGCGGGCTTCCAGGAGGGCAAGCCGTTCTTTGACCGGACGTTCCAGACGCTTCAAGAGCTGCTCCTGTTCCAGCAGGAAGCGGCTGTTGTCCGGCTCCAAGCGGCAGGCTTCCGCGATTTCCCCGGCGGCCAGGCTTTTATCTCCGTGATTGTAATAGGCAATGGACAGGTTCCGGTGGGCCGGGGCCAGATCGGGCATCTGACGGACCGCGGATTGCCAGTGAAAAATGGCTGATTCGTACTGCTTCTTGTCGTAGAGCAGCTCGCCCAGATAATAATGCGCTTTCGGCGCTTTTTGCAGCAGGGAAACGGCGTATTCCAGGATCAGCTTTTCGATCAGTTGGTTTGGGAAGCACAGGTCGGTACTCTGGCTTTCCGCCTTTTCCGCGTCTTTTTTCGCAGCATCGGCTTGGCCCAATTTCCCCTCCGCGTAGGCTTTGGCGTAACATTTCATGGGATTCTCGGAGGGGCATTTCGCCAGAACATCGACGGCGTCCTGCCAGCAGCCGAAAGAAATGAATTCATACGCCACATTCAGGTATTCCTCAATACGCCCGCCGGTGGCCCGGTCAAAGGCCGCCTGATCCACGTTGCGGCACAGCAGGGAAAGGTACAAGGGGTCAATAGCCAAACTTTCCTCCAGGAAACGCCGGTATGCTTTGCCGTCCTTGTCCAGACGGGCCAGGATGGAGGCTTTCAGGCTGCGGGCTTTCATGTCGTGCCAGCCTCGCAGCAGGCTTTCGTCGGCGAAGGACAGCGCTTGATTCAGATTTCCTTGCTGATTCGCAATGCAGGCCAGATGGAAGAAAGCGGGCCCCGCCGTTTCCGCGCTCCAAGTGGCCTTGAAGAAAGCGTCGTAAGCTTCGGGCAGCTTGCCCGGCATTTCCAGCGCCAGGCCCAAATTGAAATATGCTTCCCCGGCGTAAGGGTTGGGGTTGCGCCAGGTCTGCTTTTTGATCGCTGCCCGGAAATAGGGCACGCTTTCTTCGAGCTGGGCGCTGCGCAGCAGGTACAAGCCATAGGCGTTGTTGAGCCGGATGTCCGTGGGGTCGCGCCGCAATCCCTCCAAATAATAATCAGCGGGCAGGAAAGTGGCGTGGCGGTACTGCTCCAGGTGCTGGCCCGCCAAATATAATTCCTCCAGGGATTGGATTTCGGAAGGCTGTTTCAGCACTTCGGCGGGCTCGGGAATAGGCCGGTTCTCTTTTATATATTCTGTATAATCGCACAGTGTATTCCCGTTTTCGTCGTACACCGCCGCCCGGTAATCATGCAGCCCGCTGACCGTATCCACGAAAGCGGCCCGGGGGTTTAAATCGGCGGTTCTGCGGTAGATTTCCTTACCGTCCGCCCACAGGACGATGCTCGCGTTCTTGTATTCTCCGCTGGCGTAGACCTTGATCCGGGCTTTCAATGCCCGCTTTTCGATCTTCTCATTCGCGGCCTTGCCAATATCGAAGGGATCGGGGTCGATCACCTGGCCCTTTTCATCCAGGAAATCCACGCCCAATATCACGTCCCTGGTGGCGTTGCTGACCCGGCCCACGGTCTTGTAGGGCATGAAGTATTGCACGAAATTCTTTTCCTCGTGGGGCTTGAGCCAGGTGAAGTCCGGCTGGTTGTCGCAGAACACGCCGGTCATCAGCTCGATGTAGGGGCCGTCCTCGTCGGTGAGGTTTTTGTCCCACATGCGGCCGAAATCGCCGTTGCCCCAGGTCCATTGCTTTTTGCCGGGGCTGATATGGTGGTCGGCCACATGGAGCAGGCCTGCGTCCTGGCCCTCGTCGAAGTTGCCCACAAAGTCAAAGTCGGAATGGGCTGCCATGTAGGAGGTGGGCACCTTGATGTTTTTATACCGGGAGATGTCCACCCCTGCTGAATAATCGGCCTTGTAGTATTCGCCGGTGGCGATGGGGAAGGTGGACACGGCGCGCTTGCCGTGATCCATGACCGCGTTCACGTCCGGCGGGAACACGGAAAAAGTGTCGTCGTTCACGTGCACGGCGGGGTTGGCCCACCACAGGAAGGTTTGCGGATAGTCCGTGGGGTTGAACAGCTTGCCCTTGATTTCGATGTAGGCTTTGTCGGGATACAAAGTGATGCTGGCGTTGGCTTTGGTGCCGTGGATGCGGTCGGTTTCGCCAAGAATCACGGTGGCGGAGCCGTCCGGGTTTTCGGTCAGGGCATAGTCCACCGGCATGAAGGTGGAGGGGCGGTGGTGCTGAGGCCAGTTGAACTCGATGCCGCCCGAAACCCACGGCCCGGCCAGCCCCACCAGGGCGGGCTTGATCACCCGGTTGTAATACACGAAATCATACTGGTTGGTTTTGTCTAAGGCCCGCTGGATGCGCCCGCCAAGCTCCGGCAGGATCATCACATACAAATAATCGTTTTCCAGGATGACGGCCTTGTACTGCGCGTCCTCCTTGGTTTCGCTGATCTTTTCGCAGATGGGCACGGGATACACCTTGCCGGTTGATCCCTGGTACGCGCGCTTTTCAATGAACAAAGGATTCTTTTCCAATGCTCCGGCTTTATAGGTGGGGATGGTGACCGTTTGATCATACACCAATGTTTTTTTCATGGTGATTTCTCCTTACAGGCTGATTTCGTACACAGGCTGGACTTTGATTTGCTGCAAATCCGCGATCAGGGCCTTCACTTCCTCATTCCGCGCGGCCATGGCGGATTCCACGTTCACGTTGGCCCCTTCCTTGATGGGCGTGATTTTGAGTACCATCGTGCCGGGCAGCTTGTCCTTATGCTCCAGAAGGCCCACTTCCCAGGTGTCCCCATTGCAGAAGTTGTCGCTGATCATTTGGTCGTTCAGGAACAGCATGCCGATGTCGCCCCGATAGTCGATTTGCAGCCGGGCGTCCTTAAGGCCGTCCAGGGCGTTTTCGGGGATATGCAGCTTCCAGCGGCAGGAAGCGGCGGGCTCGCATGTAATGTCAATTTCTTTTTTTGCAGTGTTCGCCTGGTACACGCCCCAGGGGCCCTGATCGTTTAAGCGCTGCGCTTTTCCCTGTAATCTGTCCGTCGGATAACAGTACAGGATATTTTCAGGCTTGACCGTTTCCAGCCGGAGGGAACCTTTTTCGTCCTCCAGCAGGGCGGCGTCGGTCAAAATGAGGCTCCCGTCCCGGAGGATGAATAGTCGGTTCGCTTCTTCCCGGGTAAGCAGCAGGATATCCACAGCCTTGCCGCCCTTCTGAACGGTGAAAAGCTGCCCGCCGCCGGTCACTTGCGCCTCTTCCTCAAACCGGAAAGAACCGCCCTCGGGCACCATGAACACATACACCGCCCGGCCGTTGATCTCCGTCCTGAGCACCGGCTGGGCGTTGGCCTGCTTCAGCAAAATGCCGTCCAGATCAAAGTGGAAGGGCAGAATGGCGTTTTCCTCGGAGGCAATGGAAATGTCAAACCGATAGGTTTCCTTTGCCGTTCGGATTTCCACCCGCTCATGCCTCTTTTCGGGCATTTTGCGGTGATCCTGGAAATTATTGATGAACAGGAAGCCGCTTTCCCCATCGGTGCGCACGGCGAAGCGCAGGGTGTTCAAATCCTCCGGGCTGATTTGAGACGCCCCTTCCGGCAGCGCGGTTTCCATGGGCGCGACCCGGTCCCCAAAGAAGCGGGTGAAAAAATGGATGGCTTTCAGGCGGCTGTAGCTTTCCCGAAGCTGGCCGAACTCGCCCAGCGCCGCCTGGTAATCGTAGCTCAGCTTCGGCACCTGGGATTCGTTCAGATACGTGCCGTTTTTGCCGATGGGATTGGTGCCGCCCTGGAACATGTAATAGCCCAGGAAATTGCAGCCGGAGCCCAATTTAATGTTCGCCAGGGCGTCCACGCTCTTGTAGGGATAGATGAACCGGTAATAATAGCAGCACATCATGCCGCCGCCCATTTCGCAGCAGGCGTAGGGGCGCGTGGACGGCTGGTAGGCGGGGGCAAAATCGTCGGTGCACTTGACGCCGTCCCGGTGGTAATCCTGGTAGATATATTCTTCCGTGGCGGGATGCTCGCCCTTGTGGGAGTAGAAGATCCAGGGCCGGTAGGCATACCCGCCCCAGAGCGGCAGCACCTTTTCCGAATACGCCGCGCCGCCCCAGGCCGTGCCGGTAAAGAACGCGGGGGGCAGGCCGCATTTCAGCGCCAGTTCCCGAAGCTTCAGGATGTACGCTTCCCCTTCGTTCCCGCTGAACACCCATTCCCCCGAAATGCCCGTGGTCATTTCCCAGGGCGCGGAGGAGTGCATGTATTCGTTGTCCAATTGCACGGCGATGATGGGGCCGTTATCTTTGAAAAACAAGCCCTGCACCTGCTCCCCGATCTTCGCGTATAAACGTTCCACATACTGGAGAAACTCCGGGTTGGTGGTGCGCACCTCAAAGGGCTTGCCGTACAGCCAGTCCGGCAGGCCACCGTTACGCACCTCGCCGTGATCGAAGGGCCCCATCCGCAGGATCACGTACAGGCCGTGTTTTTTACAGAGCGAAACAAACCGGCGCAAATCCCGCCGTCCGGAAAAATCGAATTCGCCTTCTTCTTCCTTGATGTGGTTCCAGAATAGGTAGGTAGAAACCACGTTGACGCCGCCCATGCGCATCTTGATGATTTCGTCCTCCCAGCGGCAATCGTCCATCCGGCTGTAATGGAATTCGCCGGAGACGGGAAAGAAGGGCCTGCCGTTTTTTTCCATATAGAAGCTGTTGAAGGATACCCTTTCCCCGCTCGGCGCGCTGCCGGAAAAGTCCGGCCCCAGGTCAAAGGGCGTCCCCGCCCGAAAGCCCGTCAAATCCATTTTATGTTTCATGACGCTCTGCTCCTCTCAAAAAATCTTCTGGAAAGATCATACACCTTTTTGAGCGGTTTTGCACGCATTTATCCTGCGATTCAATTGATATTTCCTGCTGTATATGAAAAACATAAGGCCAAATATATTCATGGAATCATGAATCTTGTTTAGAAAAAATCCATATTTTCCCCTTCAAAAACAGGGGAACAGGAAAAGCCTGTTCCCCTGGCAAGGTTTGGATTGCCGCGGCGTGCCGCTCAGCGGGCGGCCAGCCAGGTGTTATACTGGCTGTACATTTCGTCGTAAACTTTTTGCAGGCCAGCGTTGTAGCACTTGTTCAGCATTTCATCCAGCGTGGCGTCCGGATCGTCCACCAGGCCGAGGCCCAGCATGCCGTAGTAGTCGCCGATGATGGAGTCCACCGCGTCCGCGTAGGCCTGCACAGGGCCGGGATCGAAGATGAAGGCGGTGAGGGGGTTGGCGGTCATGCGGCGCTTCCACTCGTCATAGATCACCTGTTCGCGCTCGGGCACGCCGGCCTTTTCCACATCGCCGTTGCGGGTGGCCCAGGACAGGGAGTTGCCGTCCGGCAGATAGCTGGCGGTGTTGTCGGTTTCAGTATAAATCCTGTTTTCATCGATGGTGTAATGGTCGCCCTCGATGCCCAACACCACAATGTGGTTCATGACGGTATCGAACTTCAGCAGATCCAGTACCATGGCGGCGCGCTCAGGATTGGCGCAGCCGGCGGCGATGGCGATATCACCGTTGGAATAGGCTTCCGCAGTGACCAGGGTGCCCTTTTCCTTGAACAGGTCGTAAGCGGCGGTGGTGACGCCCTCGTTCTTTTCCACTTCCTTCATGTAGGTGAACACGGTGCCGTTCCATTCGATGGAAGCGCTCTTGCCCGCGCCGAAGGCCTGCCATTCATTGACGGTTTCGTTCAGGGCGCTGCGGCTCCAGACGCCGGCATCCGCCAGCTCTTTCATTTCGCGGCAGAAGGCGCGGAACAGGTCGGTTTCCCAGGCCAGCTTGATGTCCTCCGCGGCGGGCAGATCGCCGGTATAGGCGTAGGAGAAGCGGAGGTTGTTGGTGTAGTAAGCGTCAAACCAGTTTTCGTTGGTGTACCACAACTCCCAGAAAGCGGTATTGTTCTGCTGTCCGCCGAAGCCCAGGATGCCGGATACGGGGGTTTCCTTTTCCGCGATGGTGAGCAGGTAGTTTTTATAGTCGGCCCAGTTCTTCAGTTCGCCGATGCCGTACTTTTCGCCCAGGTCCGTGCGGACGGCGATCAGGCGGCCTTCGGGGGCCATACGCCCGCAGGGCACGGCGATGTTCTTGCCGTTGACCTTGGTTTCTTCCCAGGATTCCTTGGGCTGGTATTTATTGGCCAGGGGCATGTACTTGGCGATGAAGTCCGCGTCCATTTCAAAGAAGGAGCCCTTGGCGGCTTCGGTGAACATGTATTCCCAGGGCGCGGTGAAAATCAGGTCGATATCCGCGCCGCCCGCCAGGTTCAGGGAGTACATGGTGGCCACGTCCGCCCAGCTCATGAACACGGTGTCGATGCTGGTGTTGAAGGGCTTGAGCTGCTCGTTGAGGGCTGCCTGGATCTTGTCCCAGTCCACGGGCCGGTCGCCCACCTGGTAGATCTTCACGGTATAGGGCTTGGACAGGTCGGTGTCGGGATACATGTCCGGCGTGGCCTTGATGACGTTGGTCTTCCAGTCCTCCGGAAGCTCGTCGACGGTGGCGGCGAACGCCGCGGACATCAGTGTAAAGAGCAGACACAGGATCAGTGCGAGCGAGGTAAGTTTCTTTGTCATGGGTCTTTCCTCCTTTTTTTATGATTACAGCCTTTGACAGGCGTAAATCCTTATTGATAATAGCTATTTATCCTTTTACAGCGCCAATCGTCAATCCCTTCACAAAGTAGCGCTGGAGGAAGGGATAGAGCAGCACGATGGGGCCGGTGGCGATCACGGTCATGGCCATCTTCATGCCTTCCAGCGGCACAGCCGGCAGATCCATGCCGGATTTCTCCGCGACCAGCCGCATGGCCTCCGCGGAGCCCAGCATGCTTTGGAGGTAATATTGCAAGTTGAACAGGCGGTCGTCCGTAATGAACAGCATGCAGTTATACCAGTCGTTCCAGTAGGCCAGGGCGGAAAACAGCGCCAGCGTGGCCAACAGCGGTTTGGACAAAGGCAGCATCAGCCGCACGTAAATCGTAAAATCGTTGGCGCCTTCCAGTTTGGCTGATTCCGTGATGGCGGCGGGGATGCCGGACATGAAGGATTTGGCGATGATCATGTTCCACACCGAGAACATGAGCGGCAGGATCAGGGCGTAAATCTGGTTCTTGAACCCTAAATACCTCACGCACAGCATGAACCAGGGCACGAGGCCGCCGCTGAAAAGGGTGGTAAAGAAGAAGAAGAAAGCGAAGCCGTTGCGCCAGGGAAAGTCCCGGCGGCTGAGCACATAGCCCGTCATCGTGGCCAGGAATACCGCCAGGATCGTCCCCACCACCGTGACGCCCGCCGTCACGCCGTAAGCCCTGAGGATCGCGGCGGGGTTTTTGAGGCACAGGGCGTAAGCCTCCGTGGAGAAAGCGCGTGGCAGAAAGGGGTAGCCGTTGCGGATCATATCGTTTTCCGGGGTAAAGGAGGCAATCAGGATGAGATAAAACGGCAGCAGGCAGATCAGGGCGAACAGGCCGATCGCGAGATAGCCCAGGACGCTGACGGCAATCTGGTCTCCCGTCCTGTGGATCTTGGTCCCTTTATGCGGCCTCACGGAAGCAGTCATTTTTCCCGTCCCCCTTTCTCAGTAAAGCGCGTAATCGGGGTTCGCGATCTTGACCAGCTTATTGCAGATCATGATCGTGATGAAGCACAGCACGGACTGATAGAGGCCGACGGCGGAGGAAACGCCGATGTTCGCGTTGTTGATCAGCAACCGGAACACGTAGGTGTCGATGATATCCGTGGTGGGCTGCAAAAGCGCGGAGCTCTTGACCGTCTGGTAGAACAGGCCGAAATCGCCGCGGAAAATGTTCCCGATGGCCATGAGCACCAGCACCATCATGGTGGGCACCAGGGAAGGGATGGTGATGTAGCGGATCTTCTGCCAGGCGTTCGCGCCGTCGATCTCCGCCGCCTCAAACATTTCCTGATCCATCCCGGCGATGGCGGCCAGGTAAACCACCGAGCCGTAGCCCGTCTGCTTCCACAGCTTTAAGAAAACCAGGATGAAGGGCCACACCGTGGGCGTGTTGTATACGTCGATCCGCCCGCCCCCCAGCGACACGGAAACGCTGTTCCAGATGCCGCGCTCATAATTGAAAATATTGTACATGATAGCGCCCGCCACGACCCAGCTGATAAAGTAGGGCAGGAACATGAATGACTGCGCCGTTTTCTTGAAATATTTGTTCCTGAGCTCGTTGATCAGGATCGCGCTGCCCATCTCGAACACTACGCCCAGGAAAATGAAGGCGATGTTGTAGAGTATGGTGTTCCGGGTCACCCCGGGCAGCTTGCCGTCGATCAGGATGGCCTGGAAGTTCTGCAGCCCCACCCAGGGGGAATGGTAGATGCCGCCCCTGTACTGGTACTTTTCAAACGCCAGGATCAGCCCGCTCATGGGCACATAGCAAAAGATCAGCACATACACGACCGCGGGAAGCAGCATCAGCAGAAGCAGCCAGTGCCGGCGGATAACCTTTGCCGCGGAAACCTTGGAAGAGATGACCCTGTCCCCCTCCGGGGTGTGGATGATCGTCCCCTTTTTTCTCATGAATGATCCCTCCCCGGCAACGGATGAAAACCTGTTACTGCATCGGAGCGCTGGTCTGTTCCTCCGTTTGCCTGATCTGGTTATTATTCTACCAATCCATCCCGTGCACTGTCAATAACATTTCCTGTGAACAAATTGAGAAAAACTGCTGTTAAAAATCTCAGCGCCGTTGAAAACGCGCGGCAAAAATGCTATACTGGTTTCATGCCGGCGCTTTCGCGTCTGTCAGCGCCATAGAGAAAACCTATTTGTCCCGCCGGAGGAACACGCGATGAAATCAGTTGAACGGAAGGTTTCGCCCATATCGGATTATTATGTTTTTTCGCCCAGTAAAACGGCGCAGGAGATTTTTCTCTATCCCCTGCAGTGCGGGCTGTTCACCTATGAGCCCGGCTACGCGCTGAAGCGCAGCTCCTTCGACAGCTTTCTTTTGATGTTTATTCAACGGGGAACCATGCTGCTGGACCTGAACGGCAGAACGCAGCCGGTTCACGAAAAAAGCTTCGTCCTCATCGACTGCTATGAGCCCCACGGCTATTCCACACGGGACGGGTATGAATGCCTGTGGATGCATTTTGACGGGGCACTGGCCCGAAGGTACTACGAATTGATCGTTTCCAGGCTGAAAAACGTGTTCATCCTGGAGGACGCCTTCCCCGTCCTGCGTAAAATGAACACCATCCTGCGTACCTTCGCCGAAAACAAGCAGCTCAGGGAGCCGCTCCTTTCCAAATACATCCTGGACATCCTGACGGAATTCATGATCTGTAATCCCGACGCCGGCGAGGCCGGAAACGGCGCCAAGGCGACGGAAAAAGCCATGACCTATATTTCGGAGCACTTTACGGAAGATTTGCCCGTCAAAAGGATCGCCGCCGCCGCGGGCATGAGCGAATACCATTTTTACCACGTTTTCAAGCAGGAAACCGGCTATACGCCCCATGAATACATCGTCAACCGCCGGATGGCTTCCGCCCGGTACCTGCTGAAATACTCTTCGCTGCCCATCAAGGAAATCTGCTTCAATACCGGCTTTTCCTGCGAAAGCGTGTTCTGCAACGCTTTCAAAAAGCAGCACCGCATGACCCCGCAGCAGTATCGGGAATCTACAATCATAATACACGAGCCCAGCGAAAAACAATAACTTTCATGATGCGGCGGTTTTGATCTTCTTCATCCATTTGCGGCTGCGCAGGCGGAAGAAGCACCACACGCACTTGATGATCTGGTCGATTTTCAGCATGGTATAGATCCAGAAGGGCGGCCAGTGGAACACGAACCCGGCCAGGATGCCCAGGGGAATGGAGGCCACCCACAGGAAAAGGATGTCCCCCGCCATCAGGAAGCGGGTATCGCCCCCCGCCCGGAGCACGCCCTTGGTGAGCACCGAGTTCATGGCCTGGAAAATCACGATGAACCCAATGGCGTCCATCAGCTCCCAGGCGATCAGCTTGGTTTCGTCGGATACCTTGTAATAGTCGATGATGGGCCCCCGCAAAATCAGGATCAGCCCCGCCGCCACGCACCCCAGCAGGAAGCCCAGCCCCAGGAAGGTATAGCCCTGGCGCTGGGCTTTTTCCAAATCGCCCTCACCCATGGTGTGGCCGGTAATGATGCCGCTGGCGTGGGACATGCCTTGGGTGAGCACGGAGGACAATTGCTGCACGATGGTGGTGACGGAGTTGGCCGCCACGAAGGTTTTGCCGATGCGGCCCATCACCATGGCCACGGCGTTGTTGCCCAGGGCCAGCAGCCCGTCGGAGATCAGCACCGGGATGCAGACGCGGAAGTATTCCCTTGTCAAATCGCCGCACTTCATAAAAATGTCCCTGACGCGGTAGGCGATCTTATTGTCCCTTAAGAAGAAATGGCCGCAGATGAAGATAAGCTCAAACATCCGGGCGATCAGCGTGCCCAGGGCGGCCCCGGCGATTTCCATCCTGGGCATGCCCAGATGGCCGAAGATGAACACCCAGTTAAAAAAGATGTTCACGAAGAACGCGAAAATGGAGCTGAGCAGGGGAATCTTCACCTGGCCCACGCTGCGCAGCACGATGGTGCAGGTCAGGGACAGGCCGATGCAGAAATACGTGGGGATCAGCCAGCGCAGGTACAGGACCCCGTAATCGATGATATCCGTTTCCGGGGTGTATATGCGCATGATCATGGCCGGGGCAAGGATGGTCGCCAGGGTAAAGACCGACGACAGGGCCAGCACGAACCTGAGCATGATGGTGACCGCCTTGCGAAGGGACGGAAGCTCCTTCATGCCCCAGTACCGGGCCGTCAGCACCGATGCGCCCATACCGATGCCCATGCAGAAAATCTGGAACAGGTTGATGAACTGCCCGCCCAGGGCGGACGCCGATAACTGGGCGTCGCCCATGGAGGAAAGCATCACCGTGTCCATCAGGTTGACCCCCACGGTGATCAACTGCTGGGCGGAGATGGGCAGGGCGATGGCAATGATCTTTTGATAAAAGGCTTTGTCGCCCAGGTATTGCTTCCAGTGGCTCACGGTAACGCTTCTTTCATTCTTTTTTTCTGGGCCGCATTTCGCCGCCCAGCAGCCTGCGGATCACCCGGGCGGTATACCGCCCCAGCACGGCGTAATGATCCGATATGCACAGCACGTCGTCCGCCATGGAAACGTGGCTGCCGAACAGCATCTGGCACAGTTCGCCCACCGGCACGAAGAAGCTGCCGCACAATTGCGCACAGGGCTTTTGCAGGGCGCGGAATTCACCGTTATCCTCAAACAGCACCGCGCTGGCGCGCAGGATCACCCGCCGCCCGTCGGGGAAGGCGAGGACGCAGGTTTCCCCTGCGTTTTCGTATGTGACAGACGCGCCGTATACCGCGGAAAAAAACTCCGCCGGAGCGCACAGCACTTCGGTTTCGCACATTTCCCCGGTTTTTACCGGACAGAAGTGGGGCAGCTCGGCGGGCATAAACATCCGCGCCGCGCCGGTGCCGGGCCGGCCGAAGGGAATGAAGCCGTTTTTCCGGTACGCCAAATGAGAGCCCATGGCGATCAGCACGGTGTTGTCATCTTCGGCAATGGGTTTATCAGGCGGGTTGAATACCAATTCTCCCGCTTTTCTGCGGCACCCGCTGTACAGCCTGTCCCAGAAAACCTGGGCGCCGTACACGGGCTCCCGATGGCCCATGGAGGCGATTTCCCAGTTGATGATGGGGGCTTTTTCCCCGGGATAATACAGGAAATTGTCCTTTCCTTCAATGGACAGGGCGGGCAGGCAATTTTCCGCGTCGTTGACCGGCAGCCAGATTTCCCGGTTCAGATCGTTCATATGATAGCGGTTTTCGTAAATATCGGGCGTATCCGGCATCAGCTTCCAATTGATGTCCATTTCGCCGCGCATCTGAATGATGGGCAGCGGGCCGATGGGCAAATCCCCGTCCAGTACTTCCTCGTCGGAGGGCCCGGTGGCATAGCCCGCCGCGGCCAATACCTCCGGGTGCGCCATGGTAAAGGCCAGAGTCATTTGGTCGCCGTTGGACATTCCCTGCATGTAAATACGGCCTTTATCGATCGCGTATTTTTCGCAGAGCAATTGAATCAAATCGTACAGGTACTGAATATCCCTCTGGCTGCAGGCCCAGCATTCGTAATCCGGGGAATTGGGATAGACGACGATCAGGCCCTTCCGTTCGGCCATTTCATGCCATACGGTGTAATCCGCCCAGCGCCTGCCGTCGTTGCCGCCGCCGTGCAGCTGGATCACCAAAGGAAGCGGCGAACCCGCCTCATAACAGGCCGGCACGTATTCGTACCAGGTGTTCGTCATGCCGGGCACCACTTGGCCCCGGACTTCCTTCAGTCCTTTGATTTGCGGCACCCTATTCATGCCTTCAAAGTTCACCACAGACACTGCCTGACGGCCGACTTTCCGGATCATTGGTTTCATCGCTTCCCGCTTCCTTTCTCACACCAGTTCGTTGCTTTGATAATCGCAGTAATATTTTACAACCATGTAGGATAGCACAAAGATGGAATAATCCTTGATTTTGCTGAGGGGATAGCCGATGATCCCTTCTATTTTCATCAGCTTGTTGTAGACCGTGTTTCTGTGCATGAACAGGTACTGTGCTGTTTTGGACAGGCTGGATTGATTGATCATAAAAGCGTAAAGCGTGTCCAGCAAGTCTGTGTCGTGATCCTGGTCGTAGAGGAATATTCGCACCACGTCCGGGTGGGCCATGTAATAAAAAGTGTTGTGGTTATGGGCTCGGTCGTATTCTTTCGCGCACAGGTGGATCAAGTACAAGGGGTGATACTGGGCGAAGGAATAGATCCGCTTGACCCTTGGAGGGATGCTGATCCGAGTGCCAAGAGAAATGGACATCCTTGCTGTCAGATACAGCGTGTACAGATTCCTTGGAATCACACCAACATAGCTGATGCCCGCGTTCAGGGAATACTTTTGCAGAAGCGCGGAAAAGTCCTCGTAGGAAATGTTGATTTCTTCGCTGGCCAATTCCTCCTGGCCGTAAAAAACAATCCATTCCCGGTTCAAATAAAACAGGTTCGTTTCAGGGAAGAACCGCCTCAGGATGTCGGAGATTTCTCCGGGGGACAAAAGCTTTGCCCCGTTGACCTCTGGATGGATCACGATGCAGGCCAGGAAAGTTTTAAGCGGATAGGGAAAGCGAGCGGCCCAGGAGGCCATTACATCCTCGGACGATATGCTCTGCACGGATATGGTTTTGAAGAACGCCCTCAGCACCTGCTCCCCGTCTTCTTCATCCTCCCGACTGTCTGCCTGCACCAGGTTCAGATACTGGATCGCTTCCCGAACGATCATGTTCAAAACGATGATATTGACTTCCATGTCAAAAGTTTTTGGTATTTGCAATCCGGGCTCCGCGCCTTTGCACACCAGGTAAGTGGAACGGGAAATCAGATCTTTTTCTTCAAAAAGGCGCGTAAATGTTTTAATATCTCCCAGAAACACATACGTTCCTGCCCTCTGGGGAACAGGAGTCAGCAAACGAACGCCGTCCGTAAGGGAAACGCTGTCCACCCGGCAGTAAGATGTGGCCACAAAACCGTCGAACCTTTTGAGAAACGCCTCTGTATCCATATGTTTTATCCCTCCAGTGTAGCGCGTTTCCTTCCTCGTATTATAAGTATATTGTTTTTGGGCCCGATTGACAAGCGGGAATTCAGAAATCGATGCATTCTGTGCAACTTGCACATTCAATGTGCAAATCGCCCAGAATAAGGCCGAAAATAGCAATTATGCTTGTGATCCGCTATCATCGCATGCTATATTGCTGCCAGAAAACGAAGAGAAAGAGGAGGTGCGAAGCATGGAACATACTTTTATTTGCACCAAAGATGAAGCGATCGTAGAAACGAAACAGGGAAAACTGCGGGGATTCTATTATGACGACGTATATAATTTCTGGGGCGTGCGCTACGCCAGGGCCAAGCGCTTCCATATGCCGCAGGCACCGGAAAAGTGGGACGGAATCAAAACCGCCATGGCGTACGGCCATGTGAGCCCGTTGCTTGAGGATCCGATCCCCGATTTTGAGCTGACCGTTCCGCACCGCTTTTGGCCGGAAGGAGAAGACTGCCTGAACTTGAACATTTTTACGCCTACGATTGATCCGGACGCGAAAAAGCCCGTTATGGTGTGGTTCCACGGCGGCGGATTCTCGGACGGTTCTGCCATCGCCCATATCGCTTTCGAGGGCGACAACATGGCAAGGAACCACGATGTAGTCATGGTTTGCGTGAATCATCGTTTGAACGCTTTTGGCTTTCTGGATCTGTCCATGTATGGCGAACAGTATCATAATTCCGGCAACGCCGGCATCGCGGACTTGGTTGCCGCGCTGCAGTGGATCCAGGAAAACATCCGTGTTTTCGGCGGCGACCCCGGCAATGTGACCATCTTTGGCCAATCCGGCGGCGGCGGCAAGGTGAACGCCCTGGGTCAGGCACCGGCGGCGGACGGGCTGTTCCAGAAGGCCATTATCATGAGCGGCGTTTTCTCGCCCGGCAAGATGGTCAGCTTCCCAGAAGCCGATCCCAGGGAAGTGGTGCAGGAGATCCTGAAAGAATTGAACATCCCTGAAAGCGAAATCAAACGGTTGGAGAAGGTGGATTTCCGTCTGTTCATCATGGCGGTCAACCGCATGCGCCGCACCTTCGGAAAGCGGGGCCAGGTGGTTAACTGGGTGCCGCGCAAGAACGACTGGTATCTGGGCGACCCGCTGCGGGACGGCTTCCGGGATCACTTCAAAGCCATTCCCATGATGATCGGCTCCACGATCGGGGAATTCTTTAATCCTTCCACGGAAAAAAATAAGTGGAAAATGACCGAGGAAGAACAGGAGCAGGTAGTGATCGGCAAATACGGAGAAGAAAACGGCCGCAAGCTGCTTCATATGTTCCGCAAAGCCTATCCCGGCAAAAATGTTTCCTATGCCGCGTTCATTGATAACCTGGTGCGCCCCGGCACGGTGGAATACGCAAAAAGAAAGTCACAGGGCGTTCACGCGCCGATCTGGGTGTATCTGCTTTCCAGCGTCTATCAAATGGAAACCGGCATGCCCGCCTGGCACAATTCGGACATCCCCTACGTGTTCGGCAACGCGGACCGCATCCAATACTGCTGCGCCACCCCCAACTGGGAAGCGCTGGCGGAACTGATGCCCGCCGCCTTCTCCGCTTTCGCCCACAGCGGCGATCCCAATTTGGAAGGCTTGCCCGCTTGGCACGCTGCCGATGAAAACAGCGCGCCCACCATGCTGTTCGATGAAACCATCGAAGAAAAAACCGGCTTCGATGATGAAATGATCGCTTTCATCGACAGCCTGACGCCGCCCATTTCCTTCGGTATCCATGAACCGAAAACCGACGACGAAGGGCATGAATGGACCTACTGACACAAGCCGCACCCGCATGGGAGACGGATGAAAAGGAGACAGTCTCATGCAGGCCAATGTGAAAAGCCCCGTGAAAAAAACGCCATTTTTGACCAAAGTGGGCAGGAATAAAGAACTGCTGAGCATGCTGATCCCCTCGCTTCTGCTGGTGATCGTGTTCAGCTACATCCCCATGGGCGGCGTGCTGATCGCTTTCAAAAAGTACAATTATGTGGCCGGCATTTTCGGCAGCCCCTGGAACGGACTCAAGAACTTCCGGTTTCTGTTCGTGTCGGGAAAGCTGTGGACGCTGATCCAGCACACCCTGCTGTATAACATCGCGTTCATTTTCCTGGGCATGGTGGTGGAGGTCGGCTTCGCGGTGATGCTGAATGAAATGCGGAGCGTAGCCTTCAAAAAGGTGTCCCAGTCCCTGATGTTTCTGCCCCACTTCATCTCCTGGGTTGTGGTAGCCACCATCATGCTGAATATCTTCGGCGTGCACGGCGTGGTCAACAACCTGCTCAAAGCGCTGGGCGGCGGAAGCTTCAACCTGTATTCCAAAACCAAGGAATGGCCGGTGGTGATGGTCCTGCTGAAGCTATGGAAGTCCTCCGGTTATGGGTGCGTGGTGTATCTGGCGGCGATCGTGGGCATCAATCCGGAAATCTATGAAGCCGCCAAGATCGATGGTGCCAATATCTGGCAGCGCATCTTCCGCATCACCCTTCCCTGCCTGCGGCCCACCATCGTGATCATGGTGCTGCTGGCGGTGGGCGGCATTTTCCGGGGCGATTTCGGGATGTTCTATCAGATCGTCGGCAATAACCAATTGCTGCTGGAAAGCTCCGATATCTTGGACACCTATGTGTACCGCTCTTTGATTTCCGGCACCAACATGGGCATGACGGCGGCGGCCAGCCTGCTTCAATCCGTGCTTTGCTTTGTCACGATCAACATTGTGAATTTCACGGTGAAGAAGATCGAGCCGGATTACTCCCTGTACTGAGAGGAGGAAATCAACGTGAGTCAGCGAGCGCTTCAAAGCAGCCTTAAACCGGCCTTTCAGAAAAAAATCCGCAGAACATCCAGCGAGATTGCTTTCAGTATCCTCAGCTACGTGATCATCGGGCTGTTCGCCATTGCCTGCTTCATTCCTTTCTATCTGATCATTGTCGGCAGCTTCACCGAGGAAAAGTATATCATCACCAAGGGCTACAGCTTTTTCCTCACCGCGCAGAACTTCTCGCTGGGCGGTTATGAAACGGTGTTCAAAGCGCCGGAAAAAATCCTCTCCGCCTATGGCATCACCGCCTTTGTCACCCTGGTTGGCACGGTGCTGTCCATCCTGATCACCACCATGACGGGCTATGCCCTGTCCCGGCAGAGTTTTCCGTGGCGGAATCAGTTTTCCTTCTTCTATTTTTTCACCACGCTGTTTTCCGGCGGCCTGGTGCCCTGGTATCTGCTGTGCACCAAATACCTGCACTTTACCAACCACCTCTATTCCCTTATCATTCCCGGGCTCTTCTCCGTATGGAACATGATCATCACCAAAAGCTTCATGAAGGGGATCCCCAATGAGCTGGTGGAGTCGGCCAAGGTGGACGGCGCTTCGGAATACCGCATCTATTTCCAATTGATGCTTCCTTTGTCCAAGCCCCTGATCGCCACGCTGTCCCTGTTTACCGCGCTGGGATACTGGAACGACTGGTACAACTGCATGCTGTTCATCACGGACACCAGCAAATTCAACCTTCAATTCACCCTGCAAAACATCCTGAGCAGCGTGGAAGCGCTCACCGACATTGCCAACAAAACCGGCGTCCGCGTGGCTTCCCTGCCCACGGAAAGCATGAAAATGGCCATGTGTATTGTGGCTATCGGCCCCATCATCCTGCTCTACCCCTTCCTGCAGAAGTATTTTGTTAAAGGCATGACAATTGGCGCGGTAAAAGGATGAACCGCTGATTGCCGCCATGAAGGCGGCATCAAATCAGCGGTGAAATCAGCCGAAACAAGCGATCTGCCCATGAAGGGCAGTCGCGCCGATTGAGGCTGCGGACTTCGAAACTGTCCTCTTTAGAGAGGATAAAATAAAAAAATGAAAAGGAGAATCCACCATGAAAAAGCGTCATTTCCTCCATCGTCTCCTCGCCCTTTGCGTCATGGCAGCCATCCTGCTCGCTTCCACAGGCGCCGCGTGTGCCGAAACAGCAAAGGAGAATCCCTATGCCGACCTGGGGTTTGACTTGTCCGAGCATAAGGAAATCGTGATGTATGTGGTGTCCGACCGGCCCGCGGCCATGGATCGGGTGCTGGAAATCGTGAACCGGGATTACATGGAGCCCTGGCTCAACGTGACACTGCGCATCGAATTCCTGCCCTGGGGCGTGGTAGGCACCAAGTACCCGCTGCTTCTGCAGGGCCAGGGCGGCGAAAGCTTCGACCTCATCTATACCGCCGCTTGGATGGGCTATTCCGGGCACGCGCAGAACGGCGCTTTCCTGGAACTGAAGCCTGTTTTCCTGCAAAAGTACCTTCCCTTCAGCTATAACGACATGCCTGCCACCGCCTGGGATCAGGCCTCCATTTCCGGGAAAATTTACGCTGTTCCCCGCAGCGCCGCCGAGTTCAACACCTACAATATGATTCTGGTTCGTCAGGATCTGCTGGAAAAATACGGGATCCAGGAACTGACGGACTGGGACAGCATGATCGAAGCCTTTAAGGTGATCGCCGAGCACGAAGCGGAAAACGGCATGTACGTGATCGGCCAGCGGGCGCACAACGAACTGCTGTATCAGTGGTGGCAGAAGAACAACATCGCCTACCTCACCAGCGGTTACGATTTCGTGTTCAACAATCACGGCTCCGACGAACTGCCCGCTCCCGAAGATTTGCAGTACATGTTCCTGACCGATGAATTCTACCAGTACTGCGAAATCATGGCGGAGCTGGCCGACAAAAACATCTGGTCTCCCAACGTGCTCAACGACCAGACGGACGTGAGCGTTCAGTTTGAAAGCGGCCGCCTCGCCGCTATGTCCTGGAACGCATCCATCAATTCCTGCGGCGCGAACATGGAAGCCAACGGCATCGGCACCTACGCCATCTACGATATCACGCCGGACGCCAAAACCTCCCGCGGCAGCTATGCCGACGGCATGATGTCCATCCCCGCTACCTGCAAGGATCCCGAACGCGCCATGCTGGCGCTGGACCTGATGCGCGCTTTCCCGGAAGTGAACCGTATGCTGCTGGGCGGCATCGAGGGGGAAAGCTGGATCCTGCGGGAAGACGGCTACCGGGAGATCGGGCCGAAGGCGGACGAGTACCAGTGGGGCTGCTGGGCCTGGGGCATCAACCGTTATGACGATCCCAAGCTCTACAACGAGGATGAGCGCCAGCTGTTCTTCGAGGCTACCTGCGAAAAGAAGGAAATCCAGCCCAAATCCGCCGGTTTTACCTTCGACGTGGCGAATGTGGAAACGGAGTTTTCCGTTGTCAGCTCCATTGTGGATGAATATTACGCCAGCCTGACGCTGGGCATGTACGGCGAAAACCTGCCTGCCAAGTACCAGGAATTTGTGGATAAGCTGCACGCCGTGGGCATCGATGATATTATGGAAGAGCTCCGCACGCAGTATCAGGCCTATTGCGACAGATAAAACGAACCAATCGAAAAAGAGGGGCGGCCGCGGCATATGCCGTGGCTGTCCTCTTTGAAAGGAAGGAAGTATGAGAAGGATCCCCTTTGATTTGGGCTGGATGCGTACCTTGGGCAGCCGTTGGGACCGCCGTCCCGCCGTCCCCGTGGATCTCCCCGACGACTATATCGTGAATCTGACCCGGAAACAGGATAACCCAGGAGGCGGCATGGTAGGCTTTTTCCCCTCGGAAAACGCCGAATATACCCATGCCATTGATCTGCCCCGGGATTATCGCGGCATCCTGCTTCTTTACCTGGACGGCGCGTATGAAAAAGCGGAAGTCTATGTGGATTATAACCTGGTCCATTATCATCCCTATGGCTATACCGGCGATTTTTGCGACCTGAGCCGCTGGATCACCGGGGAAAGCCATAAGATTAGGATCACCACCTCCTGCCAGCATCCCGCCTCCCGCTGGTATACCGGCGGCGGGCTGTATCGCGGGGCAGCGCTGTACGAAGCGGGAAACGTGTACATTCATCCCTGGGATGTATTTGTTACCTCCCGGCCGGACGGCAGCGGCGCGATGATCGACGTGATGGCGCATATTACCAATCGAGGGCCAGACGCGCAGGGACAGGTGGCTGCGCGGATCACGGAACAGGAAGGCGGTCCCGCACTTTCGGAAGAAAAGCAGACTTGCGTATTATCCTCCGATCAAACGGAGCTTCAATTCCATCTGACGCTCAAGGAAGCAAAGCTTTGGGACACGGAAGCTCCCCACCTCTACCGCCTCACGGTATCCGTGCAAACAAAGGATTGTGAGGACAGCCACAGCGTGCTTTTCGGCGTCCGGCAGATCGATATCGACGCGAAAAAGGGCTTTCGCCTGAACGGGAAGCCCATGAAGCTGCGGGGTGGTTGCATTCACCATGACAACGGGTTCCTTGGTTCCGCCGCTTTTCCCAGGAGTGAGGAGAGAAAAATCGCGCTGCTGAAGCAGGCCGGCTTTAACGCCATCCGCACGGCGCACAATCCGCCTTCCACCGCCCTTCTGGACGCCTGCGACCGCCTGGGCATGCTGGTATTGGACGAAAGCTTTGATTGCTGGCGGGTCGGGAAAACGCCCATGGATTATCACCGGGAATTTGAAAAGTGGTGGGATTACGACACCGCCGCCATGGTCAAAAGGGACCGCAACCATCCTTGTGTATTCTGTTACAGTATCGGCAACGAGATCATGGAATTTGACGGCGCGTCGGACGGCGTCCTGTGGGGCGGACGGCAGGCGGAACTGGTGCGCTCCCTGGATCCTTCCCGGCCTGTCACCAGCGGTATCAATATGGCCTGCGGAAGGCCGGAAAACCATTTCGAGGGCATGGACTACCAGCAATTGGCTTACGATATGGCCCATACCACCGGCGTGTACAACGGTGAGGACCGCTGGGGCAAGGCCACCGAAGGCAATATCAAAAATCTGGACATCGCGGGCTACAACTACATGTATAACCGGTACGCCACCGACAGGGAAAAGTATCCCGGCCGGGTGATCATGGGTACGGAAACCATGCCGTTTTACGTATATGAAAATACGAAAGCCGTGATGGAAAATCCCCACGTGATCGGCGATTTCGTTTGGGTCGCCATGGATTACCTGGGCGAAGCGGGCATGGGCGGCGTCGTATGGGCCAAGGACCCGCCCAAGCGTATGCCGTTTGAGGGCTGGCCCTGGATCTCCAGCTATCAGGGCGATCTGGACATGACCGGCTGGCGGCGGCCCATCAATTACTATCGCAATGTGGTTTGGGGCCTTGACCGAGGCATCCATCTGTTTACCCGGCATCCGCGGCATGCCCATGAGGAGTTCTACGGCAGCGGCTGGCACTGGGAATATGTACTGCCCACCTGGACGTATCCGGACGCCTGGCTCGGAAAGGATACCGCCGTGGTGGCGTATGCCGACTGCGACGAAGTTTTATTCGTCCTGAACGGAAAAACAGTTGCAAACGTGAAGCCGGTTCACTGCATGGCCCGAGCCATAATTCCTTATGAGAAAGGCACCATAAAGGCAGTCGCGGTCAAAAATGGCGCGGAAATCGCTTCAGATACGCTGGAAACGGCTGGAGCTCCCCAAGAGATTCGGTTGTTCGCGGATCGCGCGCACCTTTGCCCGGATGGGATGGATATTGCCTATATCCGCGCCGAAGTAGTGGACAGTGAAGGAAGGATCTGCTATGACGCGGACCATGAAATCACTGTTTCCGTCTGCGGGCAAGGCCGTCTGCTTGGTATTGGGTCCGGAAATCCCAAGACCGAGGAGGATTTCGGAACCGGTAAAAGGAAAGCCTTTGAAGGAAGTGTTACCGCAGCAGTGCGCGCTGCTGATAAAGAAGGTGATATCACAGTAACGTTTGTTGCGAATCATCTCGTGACAGCTCAAATCACCCTTGCTTGTGGTAACGAATAAGGTAAAACGGGTGAAATCATTTTCCCTTTTTGTGGAGAGGGGTATTCAAACCCCTCTTTTTTTGAATACCCCCACCTTTTTATCCGTTAAATTGTATCAAAATGCGATACTACACATCTATGTAGTAGCTGATTTTGATACAAAGAATAATTAAATCATAGGCCGTGAAGCCGTTGAAACATAAGGGTTCCAGGATAGGGGGCATGCAAAAAACGCCGTTTTTTGCTCTGAGAAGTGGATTTTCGCCCTTTTCAATTCGCCGCCATATTTGAGTACCCCTGCCTGTTTTTGGGGAGAAAAATTAAATTTTGTAGGAGAATCGTTGAAATTAATAAATCAGTCAAATTTACGACAAATTAATACAAATGGATGATGTTTCTGGGAAGTAGCGGCAGTTATACGAATCAGTTAAGAATGTGAAAGCAATATCCAGAAAGCCAGTAATTAGGCCGTTTTTGTAGGAAAGGGCTTTGTAACTGAAGGTGGCAGGATGTGTACACCTTTTTCGGTTCTATCAGGATTATGTCCCTCTTTTTCAAGACATCAGATAAATGAGATGCGCCTTGTAGCTATGTCGAAAAGGAGATGTACAAGATAAATGCTTATATGCTAAGCAGCTCTTTCAATTCTTTTATCCGTTTGCATTTTGGGGGAAGGACTGCTCTCCCTTTGGGCGATTGGGCCGAACGAATAAAAACGCTGTCCATGCCTGCATTTGCGGCTCCCTGGCAATCGCAAACAGCATCATTGCCGATCATGACAGATTCATCCGGTTCGTATCCATTTTGAGCCAGCAAAGCATAGAACACTGGAGATGGTTTCTTTACGCCCGCTTCGCCGGAGATAAAGATTCTGTCAAAGAGATCATATAAGCCAAGCCACTTCAGCTCGGGTATGGTAAAACACGCCTGGGCGTTTGTCAGCAGAATGATCCGGTTCCCGCGGCGCTTCAATTCTTGGAGAACTTCAGTGCCATGCGGATATACTGAAAGCTTTTTGAGTGACAAAGCGCGGAATGCCAGCGCGGTATCGCGCAGGTCATTCGCTGTCAAGCCAGCCCCGTCATGCTCTGCGAGCCGCCGAAAGACGTTCATCAAATCAATTTCAGCGGGCCCTTCTCTGCTGCCAAGAGCGGCTTCCGCTTTTCTTTCTTCTTCCCGGCAGAACTGCAGGTATGTGCTGCGCAGAACGTGTGGATCGTAAGAAAGCCCTTTGGACAGCAGATAAAGTGAAAACCGATCCCACAAAGCGCCGTTTTCCTCATCGGTGTGAATATCCACCAGCGTCCCGTATAAATCAAACACGTAATTTTTATATTCCTTTTGCACGGCGGTCACCTCATCGCCCACGAAAACCAATGGCGCTGTTGCTATTGTCTGGCACATCATCAATGCGCGCAAACTCCGACCTGGTTTCTTGCAGGTCTGTTTCTTCCTAACATGATTCCCGCCGCATCAGCAGTGGCTGAAAGGTGACGTGCTGGTGATTCTGCTCCTGTGAAATCAGGCCTTTCATCAATTGCGCGGTATGCTTGACCATATCGGCGACCGGCTGCGCGAAGGTCGTAACGGAGGGGATACAGTAGGCAACGGACTCCAGTCCGTCAAAGCTCAGGATTTTAACGCTTTCTGCAGGAGTTTTCAGGTCATGCAGCGCGCGAAGGATGGCGGGGACCATCGTATCCGATACGCAGCAAACCGCCGTGGTTTCTGGATGGTTCAAAAAATGCGCCTTGATCCCATCGTAGGTTTTCTGGTACTGGTAATCCGTTTCAATATACCAATTGGTTTCGTTGCCCGCCATGCGCAGGGCCGCCTGATACGCCTGCACTCTCATGCCATAGACGCTGTTGTCGATAAAAGAGGAAATCACCGTGCAGATATTTTGGTGCCCCTGATCGATCAGGCTTTTCATCTGTCCGAACGCGGTTTGGAAGTGGCTGACCTGAATGCTGGAATACGTCAATTCGTCTTCCTGTTCCGGCAATACGGTATTGATAAAAATGGCGGGGCAGGGCAGCTGCCGGAATACTTCTCTGGAAACCGGAGCAAAATTGCCCCCAATATAAATCAGGCCGCTCAGCTTCTCTTTTTCGAGCTGCCGGATCATTTCAGTCATTTTTTCCGTTTTGTCCTGAGCGTGATAATTATCATGAAAACCCAATACAAGATAGCCGGAATTGTGGATCAGAATGGACAGCATATCTTCTATATGGGAATAGAGAGGATTATAGACGCCTTCCGTCACCAGGCCGATCTTTGGAATGGCTTTTCCTTTCCGGCGCGGAGACACCTTCGGGGCGTATTGGTATTCTTCTATGATTTCCAGCACGTGTTTCCGGGTCGCTTCCCCCACGTCCGGGTAATTGTTCAGCACTTTTGATACCGTTCCCGGCGTCACATCGGCAATTCGGGCGATTTCCCGTATATTCATGGCACTGCGCCTCCCTGTGCGTTTCTTCAGATCGTGAGGATGGGCTCGATGCCAAGTCCCTTCAGCATGTCATATGCCTTGGGCATGCACGCGTCCCAGACCTGGCAGGGCTCATGGGCGTCTGACCCGATGATGACTCGCGCCCCGGACCCGACGACTTTTTCCCAGAATTGTATATGGGGGTACATGAGCCGCGGCCCTTCCGGATATTCGTGGATCCCGCGACGGAACCCATTGGCGTTCAATTCCAGGATCACCCCATAGCGAACAGCGGATTCGATGATCCTGTCAGACGCCGCGTCGCAGTTTTTATCCCACGGGAGTTTGTTCATGGCGAATAAATCGGGATGGGCCAGCATCCTGAACAGCCCCGTTTTCAGCGCTTCGTCGATCGCCCGGGCATACCAAAGATACATTTCCGTATCCGGGGCGTCGGCAACGAACAGGTATTCCCGATCCGGCATAGGAAAGAAATGCTCTCCCAGCAGCAAATAATCCAAATGATCTTCATTCAGCAGCCGTTCATAATAAGGAATATACTTGGGAAGATACTCGATTTCCAAGCCTTTGAGGATGGTCATTTGGGAAGCGTACTTTTCCGCCAGCCTGTCCACTTCGGAAAAATGATCGGACAGTTCCTCATACGGCATCCGATAGCCATAGTCATGGTCAGGGAAAGGGGCGTGTTCGGAAAAGCCTAAAATGGATACCCCTGCGTCCAAAGCGCAGCGGACATAGTCTTCCTCCGTTCCCTGGGCATGGCGGCAGCGCTGGGAATGGGTGTGGTAGTTCGTTTTCATGGGAACCTCGCTTTCAAAGCAACGAAACAAAACTTAATTTTCGCTACATGTTTCGGATTGCTCTATTTCGATTATAGCATATATACATGTTGTTTTCAAGATAAATTTCATACATTTTTTCTATTTTTCATATTGACACCGGCGAAAAACCGTGATATGATGAACGAGAAATAACGAAACAAAGGATATGTTTCGTAAAAGAGAGCGAAGAAAACGAGGAGGATTCACCATGAGCAAAAAGCTGACCGCCCTGCTGCTGGCCCTGTGCCTGCTGCTTGGCACCACTGCCGCCTTTGCCGACGGCGCGGAATCGTTTACCCTGCGGGTATGGACGCCCTCTGAAGACCAGAACCCCGACCTGGGCGCCTGGGTAAACACCCTGTGCGACGAATTCAACGCCGCCCATCCCGAATGGGATATCACCTTTGAATTCGGCGTCAGCAGCGAATCCGACGCCAAGAAGCTGGTGCCGCGTGATATGGAAGCGGCTGCCGACGTGTTCCTGTTCGGCTCCACGGGCCTCGAAACCCTGTGCCAGGCCAACGCCCTGACCGAATGGGGCGGCAAATACATGAAGTATGTGCAGGAAAACTATCCCGAAACCCTGGTGAACTGCCTGATGTACGCCGACGGCCTGTACGGCGTGCCGATCACCACCGACACCTATTTCATGTACTACGATAAAAGCGTGTTCACGGAAGAAGACGTCCTCTCCCTGGACACCATGCTGACCAAGGGCAAGGTGGCCTTCCCCCTGGGCAACGGCTATTACCTGGCCGCCTTCTATCTGGCCAACGGCTGCACCTTCTTCGGTGTTGACGGCAAGGACCGCGCCGCGGGCATCCAGCTGGGCGGCGATAAGGGCGTGGCCGTCACCAACACGCTGGTGGACCTGGTCAAGAACGAAAACTTCATCGTGGCTGAACCCTCCGACGCAATCGGCATGATGCGCGAAGGCAACTGCGCCGCTTACATCTGCGGCACCTGGCAGGCGGCCCAGACCAAGGAAGTGCTGGGCGATAACTTCGGCGTGGCGGTGCTGCCCTCCGTGATGATCGACGGCGTCAGCTGCCAGCTGCGTCCCTTCACCTCCGCCAAGGCCGTGGGCGTGAAGAGCACCACCGAGCATCCCGTGGCCGCTTTGGAACTGGCCTGCTTCCTGGCCAGCTACGATGCCCAGAAAGCCCATTACGAAAAGCGCGGCTATGTGCCCTGCCAGAACGATCTGATCAAAGAAGTGGCCAACGATCCCATCTGCCTGGTGGATGCCAAGACCGTCAGCGAAGTGGCCCTGGCCCGCGCCAGCTATACGGAATTCGGTTACTACTGGTCTCCCGCCGAGAGCATGGGCAACGAGATCCGCGACGGCATCGTGACCCATGAGAACGCCGCCGAAAAGACCGAAACCTTCACGCAGGCTGTCAATAACCCCGGTATCTGATCATACGCAAGAGGGGGCTGCGTCGGTTCTTTGTCCGATGCCGCCCCCTCCTTTCTTATTTCGATTGAGAGCGTGGGAGAATGAAAAAGAAAGCATTTAAAAGCAGAACCGGCATGCTGACGGCGTTTCGGAACGGGTCCGTATGGGTGTGGCTGTCCGCGCTCATTTGGGGCCTGGGCAATCTGGTGAAAAGGCAATTCGTAAAAGGAATGCTGTTTTTGGCGGCGGAGGCCGGGGTGGTGCTGTTCACGGTGCAGTCCGGTTTGTATAACCTGGATAAGCTGACCACCTTGGGCACCGTGGCGCAGCAAAAGGTCTGGAACGACGAAAAAAGCATCTTTGAGTATGTGGATGGCGACCGTTCCCTGAATATCTTGCTGTACGGGATCATCACGTTGGCCATCGTAGTTTTCGGGCTTTTGCTGCTGCACGCGTCGGTCAAATCCGCGTACAGCGCGGAACAGAGCTGGAAAAAGCACGGCCGTGCACCTACTTTTGAGCAGGATATCAAGGCCCTGCTGGATGAAAGGTTGCAGTTTTCCCTTCTTTCTCTGCCCATCCTTGGCGTGATCGCCTTCATTCTGCTGCCGCTGATTTTCATGAGCAGCATGGCGTTTACCAATTACAGCGTACTGGACAGCAAATTGGTGCTGTTTGACTGGGTGGGGCTTAAAAACTTTGCCCGCACCCTGAGCATGAACGGAAGTTTGGGCAGCACCTTCTGGTCCGTGCTGGGCTGGACGCTGGTATGGGCCCTGGCGGCCACTTTTTCCAACTACATCCTGGGGATGCTGCTGGCGCTGTTCATCAACTGGAAGGAAATCAGGCTCAAGAAATTCTGGCGCTTTACCTTCGTGCTGACAGTGGCCGTGCCCCATTTTGTGACGCTTCTGATCATGAGGCAGATGCTCCAGCCCAACGGAGCCATCAACGTTCTGCTTCAAAATATGGGCTGGATCAAGGAACCGCTTCCCTTCTTTACGGACACCATGTGGGCGAGGATCACGGTGATCCTGATCAACATTTGGGTAGGCGTTCCCTATACGCTCCTGCAGACCACCGGCATCCTCCAGAGCATTCCCCAGGAGCTGTACGAATCCGCCAGGGTGGACGGGGCCAATCCTTTTGTGACCTTTTTCAAAATCACCCTGCCCTATATGCTGTTCGTCACCACGCCCTACCTGATCACCTCCTTTACCGGAAATATCAATAATTTTAACGTAATTTACCTCACATCCACCGGGCTGCCCCGCGCCGTGGGTTCCACCGCCGGGGATACGGACCTGCTCATCACCTGGCTGTACAAGCTGACCATCGACAACCAGTATTATGACGTAGGAGCGGTCATCGGCATCATGACGTTCGTTACCCTGAGCATCGCATCGCTTTTGACCTTCCGATTCAGCGGGTCCTATCGGAATGAGGAGGGATTCAGATGAGCAAACAGATCAAAGCGAAAAAAAGCGCCTGGCAGAAAAAGCCTCTGCACAAGCGGATCGGGATCATCCTGGCCCACGCAGTTCTGGCGCTGTTTGCGTTCTTGTGGCTGATCCCGATTTTCTGGGTCATCTTGACCAGCTTCCGGGCGACGAAGGGTTCCTACAGCTCCACCTTCATTCCCACGGCGTTTTCCCTGGACAATTATATCAAGCTGTTCACCGATTTTTCCGTGTTCAATTTCCCCCAGATGTTGCTCAATACCCTGATCGTGGCGGCGGCGACCTGCGTGCTGAGCACCTTCTTCGTCATTTCCGTGGCGTATACCCTGTCGCGGCTCCGCTTTAAATCCCGCAAGCCCCTGATGAACGTGGCCATGATCATAAACCTGTTCCCTGGCTTCATGTCCATGATCGCCAACTACTACATTTTCAAAATGCTGGGCTGGACCAACGGACCGCTGCTGCGGCTAGCCATGATCGCGGTATATTCCGGCGGCGCAGGTCTTGGCTACCACATTGCCAAGGGTTTCTTCGACACCATCCCCATCGCGTTGGACGAAGCGGCCATGCTGGACGGCTGCACCAAGTGGAACGTGCTGAAAAAGATCATCATGCCGCTGAGCAAGCCCATCATCGTGTTTACGCTGCTCAATTCCTTCGCCGGGCCTTTCAAGGACTTTATGCTGGCGAAGATCCTGTGCGG
>JAFXSH010000057.1 GCA_017525805.1 Clostridia bacterium
CGTCCCTCCATGTGGTCGGCCATCGGCGGCCTGGAAAAGGCCCGGGAAGTCAATAAGGAAGTAGCGAAGTACGTGGACGTGATGATCGGCAACGAGGAGGACTTCACCGCCTGCTTAGGCCTGCAGGTGGAGGGCAACGACGAAAACCTGAAAGAACTGAACTTAGACGGCTACTATAAGATGATCGCGGAAGCCGCCCGGCAGTACCCCAACTTCAAGGCCATCGCCACCACCCTGCGCACCGTGAAAACCGCCACCGTGAACGACTGGAAAGCCATCTGCTGGGCCGACGGCCAGGTGCATATGTCCAAGGAATACAACGGGCTTGAGATTTTGGACCGCGTGGGCGGCGGCGACTCCTTCGCCTCCGGACTGATCTATGGTCTCATGACCACCGGCGACCCCGAGCTGGCCGTCAATTACGGCGCGGCCCACGGCGCGCTGGCTATGACCACCCCCGGCGATACCTCCATGGCCAGCAGGGAAGAAGTGGAATCCATCATGAAGAACGGCAGCGCCCGGGTAAAGCGCTGAAACTTTCGGTAATAATCAATAGATCGCCTGATCGGCAAGGGGTGTGCATTCGCGGGAAAAGCGAGCGTTTGCACACCCCCCCTGTTTTTTACAAAACTACTTTATTGCCAGAGATGCGGACCGAAAACAATGGAAATACAATTTGTCTATTGACATAATAGATAAATCGGACTATAATGCTCTCAGCCAAGAGAAAGGAGGCGGGCGCAGTGAAACGGATGACCGGAATGTGTTGTTGCATGTGTTTGTTTGCTGCGCTTTCCTTGTAACAGCCATGGATAATGTTGGCTTAAGCAGGCGGCGCGGCATGCATCGCCTGCTTTTTTGATACGGTGGATCGGCTGTATCCGGCAGGCGGCGGATGCAGCCGGTTTTTATTGGAAAGGGAAGCGGCCATGATTCAGATTGATCACGCGATCAAAACCTTCGCAGAGGGAAGCCAGGCGGTGCACGCCCTGCGGGATGTGAGCCTCAAGGTGGAAAAGGGCGACATTTACGGCATTGTCGGTTTTTCCGGGGCTGGGAAATCCACCCTGCTTCGATTGGTGAACGGCCTGGAAAAGCCGGACAGCGGCAGCGTCGTCGTGGCCGGGCAGGATTTATCCCGGCTGGACCAGAAGGGGCTAAAAAACCTCCGGCGCAGGATTGGCATGGTATTTCAGCAATTCAACCTTCTGGAAGGAAAAACGGTGAAGCACAACGTGGCGATCCCCCTGCATTTGGCTGGGACGCCGAAAAAAGAAATCGACCAGCGGGTGAAAGAAGTGCTGAAATTCGTGGAACTGGAGGACAAGGAAAACGCTTACGTCAGTCAGCTTTCCGGGGGCCAGAAGCAGCGGGTGGGCATCGCGCGGGCCCTGGCCACCCGGCCGGATATCCTGCTCTGCGACGAAGCCACTTCCGCCCTCGATCCGCAGACCACGGAATCCATCCTGCTTTTGCTGCGGAAGGTGAACCGGGAAATGGGCGTCACCATCCTGCTGATCACCCATCAGATGCAGGTGATCCAAATGATCTGCAACAAGGTGGCAGTGATGGAATATGGGCAAATCGTGGAGGAAGGCTCCGTATTGGACGTGTTCGGCACTCCGAAGGAGGAAGTGACGAAGCGGTTCGTCCGAACGGTCATCAACGACCAGATCCCCGAAAAGTTCATCTCCGTGGTAAGAGATGAAAAGCGGAACCAGCAAGTGGAGCTGCTCAAATTCATCGGCGATTCGGTCAGGGAGCCTTTGATCGCCAATCTGTGCCGCATGAACGGCCTGGAAGTAAACATTTTAGGGGCGACGATCCAGGAAATGCAGGGCAGCGTCATGAGCGTATTCATCCTGCAGCTGATCGGGGACGGCGAATTGATCGGGCTGGCGGAAGAAAAAATCGACCGGGCCGGCGCGCTTCGGGAAAGGATGGTGCTTTCGGCATGAACGCGGATTGGCAGGCGCAGTTCAAGGAAATCTTCGGCATCAAATGGCCTAAGCTGCTGGAAAGCTTAGGGCAGACGGTATACATGTTAGGCTGGGCGCTGCTGATCGGCGCGGCCATCGGGCTGCTGCTGGCCCTGCTGCTGGTGCTTTGCCGGAAAGGGGGCCTGATGCAGAACCGGGTCGTGTACGCCGTTGTGAACGTCTATGTGAATATCGTGCGTTCCATGCCCTTCATCATCACCCTGGTATTCGTGTTCCCGGTGACCCGGCTGATCGTGGGAAAAACCTACGGTTCCACGGCGATGCTGGTGCCGCTTGTGATTTACATCAGCCCTTATATGGCGCGGCTGATCGAAAACTCTCTATTGGAAGTGAGCCCCGGCGTCATTGAGGCCGCCTTGAGCATGGGCGCTTCCGTCTGGCAGATCATTACACGCTTCCTGCTGCCGGAAGCCCTGCCCTCCATCATCTTGGCCATGACTACCGGAACGGTGGGCCTGCTTGGGGCCACCGCCATGGCGGGATATGTGGGCGGCGGAGGCGTGGGCGACCTGGCCCTGACCTATGGGTATCAGCGGTATAATTTTCCCCTGCTGATCCTGACCATTGTGATCTTGGTGATTTTTGTTCAGCTGCTGCAGATGCTTGGCAACCGCGTCAGCGGAAGACTGCGGCGGCATCGCTGAAACGGTTTCCCTCCCCTGTCCGGACGGGGGATGAAACATACAAAATGATTTCCATGATTTGAAAGGAGAAACACCATGAAGAAGCTGCTGTCTGTATTGCTGGCCCTGGCCCTGCTGCTGAGCGCGGCCAGCGCCGTCCTGGCGGAAGAAAAGACTCTGATCCGTTACTCCAAGTCTCAGGGCCCCTACACGGAACTGTTTGAAGACGGGATCATCCCGATCCTGGAAAAACAGGGCTATACCTTTGAGGTGGTGGAAGCCAGCGACCTGCTGGTGGCCGATAAGATGCTGGAAGCGGGCGACGTGGATGTGAACGTGGAACAGCATACCGCTTACATCGAAACCTACTTTAACGCCAACAACGACGGGCATCTGGTAGGCATCAGCCCCATTCCCACAGTACCCGCGGGCCTGTATTCCGCTCGGCACACCAGCCTGGACGAAATTGCGGAGGGCATGACCATCGCTGTGACCAACGACGCCTCCAACACCGCCCGGTGCTTGCTGATCCTGCAAAAGATCGGCTGGATCACCTTCGATCCCGGCGTAGATGTGACGAAGGTGACAGTGGATGACATTGCGGAGAACCCTTATAACCTGGAAATCATCCAGGTGCTGAACACCACCATCCCCACCAGCCTTGCGGACTATGACTTCGGCCTGATCACCGGCTCCATCGTATGGAACGCCCGTGAAATCGTCGATCCCTCCAGCGCCCTGGCCCAGGAAGATATTCTGCCCCATCTGGTGCTGCAGGTGACAGTGAAAGAACAGGACAAGGACGCGGAATGGGCAAAGGCCATCGTGGACGCCTACCATTCCGATGAATTCAAAGCGTATCTGGAAGAAAACAACACCGGCATGTGGTGGATTCCCGAGGAACTTCGCTGAACCGGCTGATAGAATTGCGGCCTCTGCTCTACGCACATTCGCGGGGCAGAGGCTGTTTTTCTCTCTTTACTGAAGACGTTCAAAAAATAGTTCGATCCATCAGTCGCTGCTTTCTTTCTATATCGCTTGACTTAGAGTAAGCTTTAAGGTATAAGATTCTCAGCGTACAGCAAACCCGCGTCCGGAAAGGGGAGGCAAAGGAAATGAACAGCATCAAGTGGGGCGTTTTAGGCACCGCGGATATCGCCCGGGGGCAAACGATTCCCGCCATGAAAAAGGCGGTCAACTGTGATCTGTACGCCATCGCGGGCCGCGGTTTGGAAAAGGCCCGGCAATTCCAGCAGGAATTCGGCTTTGAAAAAGCTTACGGCAGTTACGAAGCGCTGCTGAACGATCCCAACGTGGAGGCGGTGTACATCCCCCTGCCCAACGACTTGCACTGTGAATGGGCCATACGCGCTCTGAACGCGAAAAAGCATGTGCTGTGCGAAAAGCCGCTGGCAGTGTCCAAAGCCCAGGAAGAAAGCATGTTCCGGGCGGCGGAGGAAAACGGCGTGCACCTGATGGAAGCGTTCGCTTATCTCCACAGTCCGATCATCGCGGCGATCAAGGGGGAACTGGCTTCCATCGGTGAGATCAGGTATTTGGAATCCGCCTTCATTACGCCCCGCCGTCCCGATACGGATATTCGCCTGCGGAGGGAAACTTATGGCGGCGCCCTGTACGACTTAGGCTGCTATTCCCTGAGCATGGCCCTGTGGATGATGGGCCGGGAACCGGAATCGGTGCGCGCCTCCGCCCAGTTTTCCCAAAAGCATATTGATTTGTACACCTCCGCTCTGCTCCTGTATGAAAACGGGGCGGTGGCCAAGCTGGACTGCGGCATGCTGCTGCCGGACGGCCGGCTGGACCGGCTGCACATCTACGCCACCCAAGGCGAAATCCATTCCCCGGTGCAGTTCAATCAGTCCGGCGAAATCCCTTATACGGTGATCCGGGACGGAAAGCGGGAAACGAAAACCGTTTCGGCCCCTAACAATTATCAGCTGGAAATCGAACAATTGGGCCGGTGCGTTCGGAATGGGGAAACGCCCCATGTTACCAAAACGTTTTCCCTGCGCTGCGCCGCCGTTATGGACAGGATCCTTTCGGAAATCGGGTATTGACCCGCTGACCAAACTGTTACGGTCTCATTTCAATAATCGATTTCTTTGTTAAGAATCCTTTTGGAAACTTTTAATTCGTATTTGAGGCCACCCAAAAAGCAGACCCGCAAAGCGTGTTTTTGGGGGAATTTATCCCTGGGACATGCGCATATATTTGCGGTATATGCATATTTATTCTTTCCCGGGATTTTCTTTCCGCCACGGCTTGTAGCCCATAGACAAAATGACCACAAGGGATAGCGAAAGAAAGTTATCAACATTTTTTTCCAATGTATGAAGCTCCCAGCGAAACGGTCCCCAAAAGGTCCCTTGAAATGCGGCGTAAAATCTGGTATGATAGGGCAGGCGGCTGGGGAGCGATAAGTTTTCCACAAAAAGTTATCCACACCCCGCGGCGGGCGTTTGCCCGGCGGGCTTTCTTTTTTCCACGTTTCCCGCGGCCCTGCCTTCAAATAAACATGCACAAGCCATGCGACAGAAGCGGAGAGAGCACATTGGATAAACAGGCTCTTTGGGATCAGGCATGTCAGATCATGCACCTGGAAATGACGGAGGTCACCTTTAATACTTGGATTCGTTCCGCCCTGCGTCCGCTGGGTTCTTCCGGCGACCAGTTTTTTATTGAAGCGGTGACCGAATTTTATTACCAGTTTGTGGTGCCACGCTACTCCGTGCTGGTGAGCAATTCCCTGTCCGAAGCGGCGGGCCGGCCCCTGAAAGCCGTTTTTCTCACCCCCGCCCAGGCCGACGAGTACCGCGCGGGCGTGACCCCCGGCGAAAAACCGGCGGAGGGCAGCAGCCTGAACCCCAAGTATACCTTCGACACCTTCGTGGTGGGCAGCAACAACCGCTTTGCCCACGCGGCGGCCCTGGCGGTGGCCGAAGCCCCGGCGGACGCTTACAACCCCCTGTTCATTTACGGCGGCGTGGGCCTGGGCAAAACGCACCTGATGCACGCCATCGGGCACTACATGCTGTCCCAAAAGCCCACGCTGCGGGTGAAGTATGTCACCTGCGAGCTGTTCATGAATGAAATGGTGAACTCCCTCAACAAAAAAACCCAGGCCGAATTCCGGGAAAAATACCGGAACATCGACGTGCTGATGGTGGACGATATCCAGTTTTTGACCGGCAAAACCGGCACCCAGGAGGAATTCTTCCACACCTTCAACGCCCTGCATACCGCCGGGAAACAGATCATCCTGTCCTCCGATAAGCCGCCAAGGGAAATCGCCAAGCTGGAAGAGAGGCTCCGCAGCCGTTTTGAGTGGGGCTTGCTGGCCGATATTTCCAAGCCGGACCTGGAAACCCGGGTGGCCATCCTCAAGCAAAAGGCCGGGGAAGAGCTGCTGAATGTGGACACCGCCGTGCTCACCATGATCGCCGAGCGGGTGTCCAACAACGTGCGGGAGCTGGAAGGGTGCCTCACCCGCCTGGTGGCTTATTCCTCCCTTACCGGCAAGCCTGTGGACCAGCGTCTTGCCGAAGACGCCCTGCGGGAAATCTTCGCCCGCTCCGAACCCCGCCGCGTCACCTGCGACGACGTGATGGAGGCGGTGGCAGCCTATTACAGCGTTTCTGTGGACGATTTGAAGGGCCCCCGCCGCAGCCGCGACGTGGCCGTACCCCGGCAGATCGCCATGTACATCGCCAGGGAAATTGTGGGCGCGCCACTCACCATGATCGGCGATTGCTTCGGCGGGCGCGACCATTCCACCGTGAACCACGCCTGCCAGAAGGTGTCCGGCGATATGAAAACCTCTCCCGCCCTCACCACCCTGGTCAGCGACTTAACGCAGCAATTGCAGGAAAGATAAAGAAAGCAATAGTTTAGTTGAATAATTTTCAAGGACACTTTAAGTCAGAAACAAGGGGGACGCTGGGGTTTCACCCCAGACCCCACCAGGGAGGTGACCTCCCTGGATCCACGCTTGCGGAAATTACAAGATACGTTGAGACAACTTGGTTCCCGCTGCTGCTTGGAAAGGATATCAAAGCTTGCCGCCGTTGTGCTTCTGGCCCGGTCGCTGAAAGCGACCAACCCGGATGCAAAGCATCCGGGGAAAGCCAGGGAATAATCCCCCAGGGAAAGCAAGCTTTCCCTGGGGGATTTTCCCGGCTTTCTTGGGTCAGAAGCCCTCTATCTTTCGTATCTCCCAGCGACAGGCGGAAATTGTTTTCTCTTCCTCACTTGTTTTTTCGCCTGACGGGATGCAAGGGATGAAATCCCTTGCCGCGGGGTTCAGGGGGCGCGGAGCCCCCTGCTTCGTCTTTTTTCCTAACTTAAAGTGTCCTTTTCAGCATTGCGGTTAAAATGCAATCTTCAACTTTCAACACAGAAAAAAATTCCGCCGGAACGCGCCCGGCGGGTTTGGTTTTTCACGGTCTGTCAGTCTTTTACCGGGTCCCGGTCCCGGAACAGCAGGGAAATGCTCCACAGGCCCGCGGCGCCGACCAGGGTATAGATGATCCGGCTGATCAGCGCGCCCTGACCGCCGAAAATGTAAGCCACCAGATCGAACTGGAACACGCCGATCAGGCCCCAATTGACGGCCCCGATGATCACCAGCAGCAGCGCGATTTTGTCCGCCATGCGCTTTCCGCCTCCTTCCTTGTTTTCCTCCATAGCATGCCCCGGAAAACACGGTTCATGCGTGAAAAAACGGAAAAACGGAAAAAGGCGTAAAAAGGTTACAATAAAATGATATCCGGGGCTGGGCAAAAGAGAAAACCTGTGATATACTGTTTGGTGAATGAATGGGCGTTTTGAACGCCGCGATAAAAGAGGATGAGCGAACGACTGTTTTGTGAGCGCGTCCCAAAAAGGAGAGACGGAACGCATGTATGATACTTTGATCATTGGCGCGGGCGTGGTAGGCTGCGCCCTGGCCCGGAAGCTTTCCCACTACCAGGGAAAGATCGCCGTGCTGGATCGGGCGGAGGACGTGGCCGACGGGGCCAGCAAGGCCAACAGCGGCATCGTGCACGCGGGCTTTGACGCCAAGCCGGGCACCAAGAAAGCCTACTACAACGTAAAAGGCGCGAAGATGTACGGTGAACTGGCCCGGCAGTTGGGCGTGCCCTACAATCCCATCGGCGCGCTGGTGTTAGGCTTTTCGGAGGAAGACCGGGCAACGCTGCAAAAGCTGTACGACCAGGGGCAAAAAAACGGCGTGGAGCAGCTTCGCATCATTGAGCACGACGAGATCATGGCCTTGGAGCCCAACACCAACCCGGACGCGGTATGCGCCCTGTACGCCCCCACCAGCGCGGTGGTCAGCCCTTATGAAATGACGCTGGCCCTCAGCTATCACGCGGCACAGAACGGGGTGGAATTCCTATTTGACTGCCCGGTGAGCCGGATCTATGAGGAAAAGGGCACCTGGCATGTGGAAACGCCCAAGGGCACCTTTGAAGCCCGGGCCATCGTGAACTGCGCGGGCGTGGGCGCGGCGGCGCTGCACAACATGATTTCCGACAAGCCGGTGGAGATCGTCCCCCGCCGGGGCGAATATTACCTGCTGGATTCCACCGTGAAATGCCCCTTCACCCGCACCATGTTCCAGGTGCCGGGCAAAATGGGCAAGGGCGTGCTGATTTCTCCCACGGCCCACGGCAACGCCCTGCTGGGCCCCTCCGCCGAGGACATCGGCGACCCCTACGACACTGCCACCACCCGGAAGGGCCTGGACTTCGTGCTGGATAAATGCCGCCTGACCTGGCCCAAGGTGAACATCCTCCCGGTGATCACCACCTTCTCCGGGGTGCGTGCCCACCCCACCAGCGACGATTTCATCATCGGCCCGGTGCACGGCGCGCCGGACAACGCCTTTGAGGCCATCGGCATCGAAAGCCCCGGCCTCACCGCCGCCCCGGCCATCGCCGAGGAATTGGGCGAAATGGTAGCCGAGCATCTGAAGCTGCCCGCCGCCCGGATGGTCAAGGCCCCCGAACCGCTGCTCAAGCCCTTCGCCGCCATGACCGAAAAGGAACGGGCCGACGCCTGCCGGGAGAATCCGGACTATGGCCGCATCGTGTGCCGGTGCGAGGTAGTCACCGAAGCGGAGATTCGGGACGCCATCCGCCGTCCCGTGGGCGCGAAATCCATCGACGGCGTCAAGCGCCGCACCAGAGCCGGTATGGGCCGGTGCCAGGGCGGGTTCTGCTCCCCCCGGGTCATGGAAATTCTGTGCGAAGAGCTGAAATGCTCGCCCCTGGAGATCACCAAATGCGGCGGGGAAAGCAAGCTGCTCATCGGCACTTTAGACGATATCGCAAAGGAGGCGCGGGGCCATGAGTGAAAACATCATCAAGGTGGACGTGCTGGTCATCGGCGCGGGGCCCGCGGGCTTGGCCGCCGCCATCGCCGCCAGGAAAGCGGGCGTTGACAATCTGATCGTGTTGGAGCGGGAGGATCATCCCGGCGGTATTCTGCGCCAATGCATCCATAACGGCTTCGGCCTGCACCGCTTCAAGGAAGAGCTCACCGGCCCCGAGTACGCCCAGCGGGACATCGACACCGCCCAGGAAATGAACATCGATATCCGCACTGGCGTCACCGTGCTGTCCGTCTCCAAGGATAAGCGGGTCACCGCCGTGAGCCGGGAAAACGGATTGCAGATTTTTGAAGCAAAGTCCATCGTGCTGGCCATGGGCTGCCGGGAACGTCCCCGGGGCGCCCTGGCCATCCCCGGCACTCGCTGCGCGGGCATTTACAGCGCGGGCACGGCCCAGAAATTCGTGAACCTGGAAGGCTACATGCCGGGCCGCCGGGTAGTGATCCTGGGCAGCGGCGACATCGGCCTGATCATGGCCCGCCGCATGACCCTGCAAGGGGCCAAAGTGCTGGCCTGCGTGGAGCTGATGCCCTATTCCAGCGGCCTGAACCGCAACATCGTCCAGTGCCTGCAGGATTATAACATTCCCCTGTACCTGTCCCACACCGTGATCGATATTCACGGCAAGGAACGTTTATCCGGCGTCACGGTTGCGAAAGTGGACGAAAACCGCCGCCCCATCCCCGGCACGGAAATGGAATTTGAATGCGACACCCTGCTTTTGTCCGTGGGCCTGATCCCGGAAAATGAGCTTTCCGCCGGGGCTGGCGTGGACCTTTCTCCCGTCACCAGCGGCGCGGTGGTGTCCGATACCCTGGAAACCAGCGTGCCCGGCGTGTTCGCCTGCGGCAACGTGCTGCACGTCCACGATCTGGTGGACCACGTGAGCAACGAATCCTTCCGGGCCGGTGAAATGGCCGCCCGCTACGCCAAGGGCGAACGGCGGACAGGAAAGGAAATCCCCGTGAAGGACGGCAAGGGCGTCCGCGGCGTGGTGCCGCAAAAGCTGCTGCTTTCCGACGATTGCCAGGGCGTTGACCTCATGTTCCGCCCCGATCAGGTGTACCGGGATCATTACCTCACCGTGTACGCCGATGGAAAAGTGCTGTCCTCCGTGAAAAAGATGATCCTCACCCCCGGCGAAATGGTGGTGCAGGCCATGAACGAAAAGATGCTGGCCGCCTGTCAGGAAGCCGGCGAAATCACCGTGGCCATCACGGCGGAAAAGGCCGTATAAACCGCAATGTAAGCAAATCAGGCGCGTTCCGACGAACGCGCTTGTTCATTTTTTCCTCTTGTTTATCTCTGCAGCCTGATCTTCCGCCGGGCCAGGGCGGCGGCGTATTCCTGTTCTTCCTCCTCGCCCTCGGGCTGGAAAGGAGGTACGGGCACGGGATTGTCCTCCTCGTCCAGGGCCACGAACACGGCGTAGGCCCGGTTCATCAAAGTGCGCTTGCGGTCCAGATTCTCCACGAAGCTGTCCACCCGCACCTCCAGGGACGTGCGGCCCGTCCAGGTGACCCGGGCCTCCTGCACCACGGTGTCGTTCAGGTAGGCGGGGCCGATGAAGTTCAGATTGTCCACGCACACGGTGGTCACGGGGCGGCAGGTGTACCGCCGGGCCGCCACCGCGCCGGTGATATCGATCCAGGCCATCATCTGCCCGCCGAACAGGCGGGGCCTGGTATAACCGTTGCAGTGCTGCGGCAGCACGATCTGCACGCTGGTGGTGATTTCCTGCATATGGTCACTCCTTTTAGCACGGGGGACGGGGCTATGTGTCCTCTCGCTTTGCCGTGAATTTCCGGACGATGCCAATGCTTACGCCGGTGATGCGGCTGGCCTGGCGGATAGAAACGCCTTTTTTCAGCATGCGGCTAAGGGCGGCGTTCCGCGTTTCCACCGGCAGCCTCTGAAACTCCGCCGCGTTTTCGCACCCGGATATCTTCTTCATTTTTTTCAGCGCTTTTTCGTCGGTTATCCGCGCCGGGCGCTTTTCGTCCAGGTCCATGCAGACGTCCTGGTTCTGCTCGGCGTGGAACCGCAAAAACGCTTCCCTTCCCATTTGGTTCAAAACAGGTTCGCTGTCGATCAGCTCGTTGGTAAAATAGTCGGAAAAGCTGCTGTAGGTGTAATTCGCCGGCTGCTTGCATTGCCCGGCTTTCACGGGATTCATGTGGATAAAGCGGATCACGGTCAGAAAAGACCCATCGTTCATCACCGGCTCGCTCTTATAGCGATCCTGAAACAAAGGACCGGAGCGGCCGTACTTCGTGTTGAACCAGTATACATAGCTGGCGCCCAACCTGCGGAAAATCTTTTCCAGCGGCTCATCGCCCGGCTGCAGCAGCAAATGCATATGATTGCTCAGCAGACAGTAGGCATACAGGGAAAAGCCGCATACCTGCCGGTATTCCTTCAGCAGGCGCAGCATTTTCCCATAATCCTCCGCTTCCTCAAAAATATCCTGCCGGTTGATTCCCCGGAGCATCACGTGATAGATGTTGCTCTCGCTTTGCTTTCGTGCGCTTCTTGGCATGCGGATCACCTCTAACCTATTCTATCATCTTTTCCAATTGCTGTCAACACAAAGAACCGTCCCTTTTTTCTTGATTCTCGATCAGGAAATCGTAAGCGGCGGACAGGATCCGGCGGGAGCTTTCGTGCTCGAAATAGGGCAGGGCCTGCTCATAGGGCAGCAGCAAAATCCGCCGGATCTCCCCCGGACGCGGGGTGAGGGATTCGTCCCCAAATTCCGCCAGGAAGTATGTCACCCGTTTCCGGAAACCGGGCCTCTCGGCCAGGTCGTATTCGTCCTGCTCCCGGAAGCCGGGAAGGAATTGGGGCCGCAGCCCGGTTTCCTCGTAGATTTCCCGGCGGGCCGTTTCCTCTTCTGTTTCGTCTCCTTCCATGTGCCCCTTGGGAAAGCTGTAAGCCCCGGCCATTTCCTGCACCACCACGAAAAGGGGCTGTCCTTCCCGCCTGGTAAACACGATGGCGCCGCACGATCTTTCCAAATTCATTTTTTCGCTCCGCCTTTCATCAATTGTTCTTTTATTGTAGCATCGTCCGCGGGGTTTCGCAAAGCGTTTTTTCAACCTTGCAAAGCGGCTTTGTTTATTGTATAATAATGGAAAGAAAGGAGGTGCTGCCCGATGACCTGGCATATCGTGGCGGACACCAGCTGTGACCTGTTCAACCTGCCGGAAGAAACGCCGGATACTGATTTTTCCACCATTCCTTTTTCCATCCGCATCGGTGGAACCGAATACATCGACACTCCGGATATTTCCATCGAAGATATGCTCGCGGCCAACGAAAACCACCGGGAGGCGGCGCACACGGCGTGCCCGGGCCCTCAGGAATGGGCGGAAAAGTTTGCGCCCCAGGGGCCTGTGCTGGCCTTTACCATTTCCAGCAATTTATCCGGCAGCTACAATAGCGCGTGCACGGCCCGGAAGATGCTTTTAGAGGACGAGCCGGAGAAGAAAATCGCGGTGATCGATACCAAGGCCACCGGGCCGGAAACGGTGCTGATCATCCGCAAGGCGTGCGAAATGATCAAAAGCGGCGCGGCCTTTGATCAGATCGTGGCGGCGCTGAACGAAACGGCGGAAAGGACCCATATCATTTTTGCCCTGTCCTCCTATCATAACCTGATCAAGAACGGGCGGGTGAACCGCCTGGTAGGCCTGCTGGCCGGACATTTGGGCTTTTGGGGCATCGGCGTGGGCGACGAGAACGGGGAAATCGCCATGCGCGGCAAGGCCCGAGGCCAGAAGAACATGCTCCGCTTCATGGCGGAAGAGATCCGCAGGATCGGCCTGGCGGGAAAGGAAATCGTCATCTCCCATTGCCAGAACGAAGAGGCGGCGCGGCAGCTCAAGGACGCGCTGCTGAACGCGTTCCAGCAGATCAGGGTGGATATCCTGCCCACCCGGGGCCTGGACAGTTTCTACGCCGAGCGCCACGGGCTGATCGTCGGATTTTGACCGATTTGCCCGCGTCCGCCTTTATTCCCACAGCCCATCCTGCCGCAGGGGTTTTTCCAGCCGGGCGTCCACATAGGCGGCCAGCAGGGGGCCGGGAGCGGCCTCCGGGGACTGGTCGGTTTTATCGATGCCCCGGGCCAGCACGTCCCGCATCCAAAGCACCTGATCGGGGGTGACGGGATGGGCCTGGGTAAGACCTGAATAACATTTCTCACACAGCAATCCGCCGTTTTCGATATCGAAAAGGCGGATTTCTTCATTTTTCATCTCCCTGCCGCAGCGGACGCAGTGGGAAAGCCGGGGCCGGTAGCCGCTGATGGCGGAAAAATGCAGCAGGAACGCGGCGGTGATGGCCGGGGCGGGTCGGTCAGTATACGCTAAGCGGGACAGCGACCGGGCCAGCAGCGTGAACAGCTCCACCGCTTTTTCCCCCGGCTGGGCGGCGGCTTCGGCCACGGACAGCAAATAGGTGGCATGCTTTAGCCGGTCGTAATCCACGCGCAGGGGGAAGAAGCTCTCCGTCAGATTGCAGGAGGTGACAGTCATGCGCCCCTTACCCGCGAACAGCACATATTCCCCCAGGGCGAACCATTCGCTGGCGGAAAGCAAAGGACTTTGGGGCCGCTTGCAGCCACGGCACAGCGCCTCCACCCGCCCCATGGACGGGGAAAGCAGGGTGAGCATACGGTCATGCTCCCGGTAATCCGCGTGGCGCAAAACGATGGCTTGAGTGGTAAGGGCGGGCATCCTTCATTCCCTCTTCCCAACACAGGAAAAACCGTCCCCTGTGTTCTTTTTGAATGTTCCTCACTTTTGTTTTCTATTCTAAATTTCTTAAATTATCGAACAAATCATTGAATCTCAACACAGGGGACGGTTCTCTGTGTTGATTGCTTTGGCTTGGTTTTTCAAATCAACACAGTGAACTGTCCCCTGTGCTCTTGATCTATTCATCATAAAGATCACTTTTTCCTAAATTACATTTGCTACAAAGAGTGCGAAGATTCTCCATGGTTGTTTCTCCGCCTTTTGACCACGGCTTAATATGATCTATGTGCAACTCAACGGAGGAATCTTTCGCCGGTGAAGCTCCACAAAGGCAACATTTGAAGTTATCGCGCTGCATTACCTTAAAGCGTAATCGTAAGTTTATATCACGTTTTGTTTCGTGGACAGTACGAGAAGCAGGAATATCTTGAGAGGCAGAAGAAGTTGATTCGTTTTCAATCGAGTTTTCTTCCTCCTCACACTGTTGATCTCTATTATCACTATTAATCCATTCTACAAACGCTTGAAGTGCTCCCCGCCAGCTTCCAAAGTGTCTTGCATAACTATTGAGTGAATATTTTGAGATACCACTTTTTATATCGGTTGTCGTAGGTTGTCGTCCAAGTAAAATCCATATTCTTTCGATTTCTTCAAGTATTTCGCCATCTGAAAGCGAACTAACAAAACCTGTTGGTAATAGACCCGCTTCAAGTAGCGCATTTTGCCATGAGCCAAAACGATGTAATACTCTGTTTCGACCATGAATACCTAATTCAGAATACTCTGTTGAGGTTATTGTTTTTTTATTCAATATCCGCGCAACTCTCTTTAAGTCATCTATATACTCCTCATTTGAAAGCCTATCATTATCCCTGATCGAGTCTAAATAAGCAAGTTGAAGTGCATTTTTCCACGAGCCAAAGCGTTTTTGGATAGTAGAGAAATTATACTTTCCATTTTGCGTATATTGTTCTACAGTAACTGTATTCCTTGATAGAAGACTGGCTACCCTCTGTAAATCACATAATAATTCTTCATCTCTTATGTTTCTATGGTATTCGTTTAATTCAAATTTCATTCTTCTCTGTCGAGTAGACAGCCTCGACACTCCTTTCATAGAATTTATTTCAAATAAAAGGTTTGCCTTTTGCCTCTCACAAAACTGTAAAGAAAAAGGAGTGGGATTTAATACGTCCCCTAAACCTTCTTCATTCTGATTAAATTAGAAATACCGAATCATTTGCACCAGCGTTTCGGAATGATCCGTTACTCTTTCTGAAAAGACCTGAAACCCGTTTTCTTCGTAAAAATGAATCAGTCCGGGCGCGGGGGCACATTCAAGATAGGCTGCTTTTCCGCCTAAAGCAAGCTGCATGGTCTGAATAATATCGCAGGCCATTTTCAACAGTTCGTCCCCAGTGACCAATGCATTATATCCATTGGTATAGTTTTTCCCAAGCTGGGCGATCAGCGGCGCGGATAATATGGTCATTTTTGTTTCCGGGATGCGGGTGGAAAATTTGGCAAGTCTTTTTTTCAGGCTCGCACCCAGCCTGGCTTTATCAGGGATAAACAGCGTTTTATTTGCAAGAGAGAAGTAACCGACCAGCACCACACTTCCCTTATAACCTGTAAAAACAAGATGCGTCTTCGCCAATCCCTGCCGGGAGAAGGTCACCGCTTTATTGTGAAGAAAATCCTCGATGTCGGCATTCATCGGACAAGAATAATTGGAGAGGATGGCATTCAGCGCTTCCTCTCCAATGGATTCAATCAGGCTGTCAATTGTGATGATCTTGTAACCCGTCATTGTTCGTATCTCCAAATATCTTACGTATAGCCGCCGGATCGCTGATTTGTTCGACGGGCCTGGAATAGACAATTTCTTTTGTTTTTGACGCTTTAGATTGCTCCAGCGCTTTTACAAAACGGGCTATTTTTTTTCGGTCTTTAATATAGACCGTTTCGGAAATGCTGCTCGTAGCCATACAATCGCCTCCTGTCTCCTTCCAGTTCGATTCCTGCGCTTGTAATATCTGGACAAGCGAAAACCAATTCATTCAAAAATGGTATCTTATTATAGGCAATATTATTGCTGTTGTCAATCCATTTTTCTTGGCATTGCTGTAAATTTTTTGTAAACTTTTTATTCTTGCTGAATATCCACTTTTTTCAAATAACAGGTTGGGCACCCCTTTTCGTTCAACTCCCCGTAGACCGGTAAAACTTCATGGCCTTTTGAAACACGGCGTACAGGATCAAAAACGCGGCGGCCCCGGCCAGGGGGGTGACGAAGGCTGTCCAGGCGGGCCAGCCGTAGAGGGGCTTGCCTAAGATGTAGGCGGCGGGGACGTGCAGGGTGAGGGCGAAAGGGGCTACCACCGTGAACAGCATCCGCAGGGGCCGGGGGAAAATGTCGATGGGGTACTGGCAGGCGCTGCGGCCCCCGTAGGTGAGGGCGTTCACCAGTTCCACCGATTTCACGGAATGGATGCAGAAAACCGCCTCGATCAGGAACAGGCCCAGCACCAGCAGCGTACCAAGCAAAATGGATTCACACAGGGCCAGGGCTTTGAGGAAGGTCCATTCCACACGCGCCATATTGCTGCCCATGATCAGCGCCGCCGTGCCCACGGCGATGCAGGCGATGCGGCGGGGGTCGATGGCGCTGCAAAGCACCTGGGTCAGCACGCCCCGGGGGCGCAGAAGCAGGGTGTCAAGCTGCCCGGAGCGCACCATGCCGGGAAAGGCCCCGGTGACGCCCCGGCCCAAAAACTCCGTCAGGTAAAAGGTGACGGACATCATGCCGAAGAAAAAGTAAAGGTCGCCGGGCGTCCACTGGTTCAGATGATCGAACCGATCCACGATCAGGATCACCGCCAGCAGCTCGCCCCCCTCCATCACCAGTTGGGCGATGGTCTGCATGATGAAGGAAGCAGGGTACTGCAATTGGCTTTTCATTAGGATGCCCATGGATTTCCAGTACAATTTGATGGTGTCCATCTGATCCTCCGGTATTTTTCGTCTGGCGCTGAAAGAGCACTTTAAGTCAGGGACAAAGGAGACCGGCGGGGCGTTGCCCCGCGCCCTACCAGGGGAATGATTCCCCTGGACCCCTCTCCTGGCGAAGCTGCAAGCTTGGCCGTTTCCTCCAAGCAACAGCGGGATATTGTTTATTCACTGCATTATGTATCATTCGCAAGTGTGGGTCCAGGGAGGTCACCTCCCTGGTGGGGTCTGGGGTGAAACCCCAGCGGGTTCCCTTTCTGACTTAAAGTGTCCTTGAAGGACGATGCTCCTGTTCAGCCTCCTTGCAGCACAAGCCTCTTTTGATTGCTTCGCCACAGCAGCAGGCCCAATCCCACGATGGCGGCGGTCCAGGCGGCTTGCAGGAGTAGGACGGCAGGGGCGGCGGACAGGGCCCGTTCCCCGGTGTACAGGCGGATGGGCGCGTCCAGCAGTTGGGCGTAGGGCAGGGCGGTGATCACCTTCTGCCAGCTGTCCGGGAACAGGGTCAGGGGCAGGATGTTGCCGCACAAAATCATCATCAGCAGGTTCATCATGGCCTGCATGCCCCGGCTGTCCAGGGTGCGCATGGTGAAGCCCATGGTCACGTTTTCCAGGGCGCACATGCATAAAAGGCCCAGGAACAGCCCCAGCACCGCCACGCAGAACGCGGACAGGGAAACGGGGCCACAAATGCCCCAGCCATCCGGCAGCAGGGCGGCGAAAACCAGCATGGGCGCGGCCCGAAGCAGGCTGCCCAGCAGCTTTTGGGCCATGATGCGGCTGTAATAGTAACCGTATAATTGCAGGGGACGGCACAGGTCGTAGGCGATGTTGCCGGTTCTGATTTTGTCCAGCAAATCGCCGTCCGAGGCCAGCAGCATGCGGAAAAAAGCCTGCTGGAGCCACACGTAGGTGGTCACGGAGGAAAGGGGCATGGTTTGGGGCTTGCCAGCGTACAGGGCCCGGTACAAAGCAATCAAAATCAGCCCGAAAAACATCTGGCAGATCACACCGCCGATGACCGCGCCCCGGTATTGCAATTCCATTTTCCACCGCATGCGGAATACAGAAAGATACGCTTTCATAAATCCATCTCCCGGTACATGGCCGCAATTAGGTGATCCACATTTTGGGGCTGGGCCGTCCATTCCCGAATGGGCCCGGCGTTCTGCAGAAGGGCCATGACCTGCGCCGTGGGGATGCTTTCATGATCGTACACCACGCGGTATTCGTCCCCCTCCCGGCTCACCTGGCAGCCCGCCGGAAGCGCGGGGAAATCCACCGGCCCGTCGTAGCGCAGGGTCATGACCCGCTGCGTATCGTACCGGGAAAGCAGTTCGGGCAGGGCCCCGTCGTACAGCTTGCTGCCGTGGCCCAGCACCATGACCCTTGGGCACAGGGCGGCGATATCCTCCATATCGTGGGTGGTGAGCAGGATGGTGGTGCCGTTTTTTTCGTTCTCCCGCTTGAGGAAATCCCGCAGGGCCAGTTTGCTCACCGCATCCAGGCCGATGGTGGGTTCGTCGAGGAAAAGCAGCTCCGGCCCGTGGAGCAGGGACCCGCACAGCTCCGCCCGCATGCGCTGGCCCAAGCTCAAAAGCCGCAGCGGCGTGCGCAAAAGGTCCCCCAAGTTCAGGGCTTCGGTCAGCTCCTCATACCGCTTCTGGAAATCTCCATCCGGCACCCGGTAAATATCCTTGAGCAGGGCGAAGCTGTCGGCGATGGGCACGTCCCACCAAAGCTGGGTGCGCTGGCCGAACACCACGCCAATGCGCCGGACGTGCTGTTTTCTTTCCTTCCAGGGGGTCAGGCCGCCAACGTCGGCGGAACCCCCATCCGGTGTGAGGATGCCGGACAGGATTTTCACCGTGGTGGATTTGCCCGCGCCGTTGGGGCCGATGTAGCCCACCAGTTCCCCCCGCTCGATGGAAAAGGAAACGCCCCGCAGGGCCCGCACTTCCGATTTTTCCCGCAGCAAATGGCCCTTTTCCCGCTTTTTGCGCACGGTAAAGGTTTTCGTCAGGTTTTCTACTGTAATGTAACGCATGCCGTCCTCCGCGCCGGTTCGGTAAACATTAAGAAATAATAGGAAGCATATTTTAGCGCGCGGACAGAAGCTTTGTCAAGCGCTTTGTTTTAGGACACGGAAAGAGAGAAAAAAAGCGCAAAAAATGAGAAGAGATGGAAAAGATAGGGCAAATACTGATCATCAAAGCGCTATACAATCGCCTGGGCTTTATTGTATAATACGCTCGTTGCGTTTGCGCGACAAAAATTTGAAAAAGAGGTAAACAACAATGAAAAAGCTGATTTCTGTTCTGCTGCTGGCCTGCATGCTCGTGATGCCCTTCGCCGCCATGGCCGAAGCTGCCGTGGACGTGAACATCGTGAACTGGGAAGACTATGAAGCGGTCACCGACCAGGTGGAAGGCGAATTTGTGTCCAGCGAAGAATGGGGCGTTATGTTCTGGCTGCCTTCCTACTTCCAGGAAATCGAAGTCAACGAAGACATGGCCAACCTGGGTATCATCAACTTCTACGCCACTGAAGACGGCGCTTATATGATCGGCGTTGCCGAACAGTCCTTCGACGATCTGGACGCCTACCTGGAAAATGAAGGCGCCAGCAACATCGAATATGTGCTGATCAACGGTATTGCCGCCCTTTCTTACGATGTGGAAAGCGAAGACTGCACCTATGTGATGTTCATCAATGAGGAAGGGACCTATGGCCTCTCCTTCGGGTTCCAGCCCATCTCCGACGAAGGCTTCGCCGCGATTGCCCTCTGCATGATGGCTTCTTTCCAGTTTGCTGACTAATCGCCGTCAGGTTTCGGGGTTTCCGCATAAAGATCCATGAAACCATCCGCGCTCCCGCTTTTCCGGGGGCGTTTTTTTGTTTTCCATGTGCGCCTTAAAGCCGGGTTTTTTTGCATAATCGTCGCCGCCGCCGCATATCCTGGCCCGGAGGTGCGTGGGCTTGAACAAACGGTGGGGTGCTGTGGCGCTGGGAGTGGCGGCGCTGCTCATGTGGGGATGGGTGCATGGGGAAAAAGCGGCCTTGCCCGCCTCGGCGGGGCCGGAACGCATGCTGATCTGGGTGGAGCTGGACAGCAAGCGCCTGACGGTGTACGAGAACGGGGAAGCGGCGGCGGTGTTTTCCATCGCGGCAGGTACGGGGGACACGCCCTCGCCCATCGGCGCGTTCCGGATCACCAGCCGGTTCACGACCGATTTGTCCGGCTTTGGCACCCGGTTCTTGGGCCTGAACGTGCCCTGGGGCAGCTATGGCCTCCACGGCACCAATAAGCCAAGCTCCATCGGCAAAAACGCCTCCCACGGCTGCATCCGCATGCAGGTTAAGGACGCGGAAAAGCTCTACGCCATGGTGGCCACCGGCACCCGGGTGGTGATCGAGGGCGGTCCCTACGGCCCCCTGAATTGGGGCCTGCGCACCCTGCGGGAAGGGGACCGGGGCGCCGACGTGCGTCAATTGCAATTGCGCCTGATCCAGCGGGGCTTCCTGTACGGCGGCGCGGACGGGGTCTTCGGCGCTTCCACGCGCCGGGCCGTCATCGCGGCCCGCTCCGCATTGGGCTTTTCCCCAGGCGACCAGGCCGACCGCGCTTTGCAGCAGGCCCTGGGCTGCGCGGAGTTTGAATAGGGGAAATGGGACCGGCCGCGTTGCCCTCATACAGCCGTTTCAGCAGTATAGAACTTTCGAAAACGGAGCCGCGTGAGGCGCGGACATTCCTTACCGCGCACGCAAAGGGACGCCGCCATAACAGCGGCGTCCCCCGATTATACCGCGCTTTCGGAAACGCTCATTCGGCGGTGATCTGGCGGCATACCGGACCGGCAATGCCGTTTTCACCAATCATGTTGTTCTCCATATCGCGGAGGCGGAAAATGACCACATTTCCGGTCTGACCGGCGGCAAGGCCGTCGGAAACGGTCACTGTGACGCTCTGGGCAGTTTCATCCCAGGCCAGCGTCCAATCCTGGACGAAGTCCATGGCGATGCCGAATTCGTTCCTGTTGACCGGCTTGCTGAAGCTGACGGTGAAGGTTCCGGCGGCAGCGTCAAGGGCGGAAACGGTGATTTCGGTATCGAAGGCCGTCGGAGTAGGGGGCAGGGGCGCGCGATTCCCGTCGTCCGCCAGCGTATTCGGATAGATGGGCCAGATCGGGTTGGCGCTGATGGTGGAATCCGAAGGAGCCCAGGAGGGACGCTCCCTGGCATCGTCGCTGCTGGAGCCGGCCGGTTCCAGGGTCTGGTACAGCGCTTTGTCAAAAGATACTTCCAGAGTGTAGCCGGGCAGCGCGGCCAGCTTGAGATGCTTAAGCGTCAGCACGTCATAGTTGACGCTTGTTTCCACCTTCGCGCCGTAGTCCAGCACCCAGCCGTCCGTCGTGGATTCATTCGTGGAGGTTTCCAGCTTGACGCCGTCCGCATACATTTCCAGGGCGCCGGCGTCTACCCTGCTGGTAAAGCCGAAGATCGGGTGCTCGGCCCCGTTGGTGTTGTTGCTCGTGATGCCGTGACGGAAGGCGTCGGTGAAACCCATGGCTTGGAAATAAACCGTCTTGGCGTCCTTGGTTCCGGCCGCTGTCACCGCGTAACGGCCCTGGAGCGCGTTTTCCAGATCAAAGGTGGCAATGCCGTCCACCGCGGCGGCTTTCATTTCGCTGCCGTCCGGCAAGACCAGCGTCGCTTCGTCCGCGTCGGTGTGGGCGATGACCTTTGTCTGCATTCAAACACGGTTTATCCCTCCAGGTCCTTTTTGTTTTGACGCAGCCGTATCAGATTGAGGACGTTTCCCGCTGCCACGAACAGCAATCCAACCATGAGCACAGTGCTGTCGGCGTTTGCGTCAAAAATCGAGGTGAGAATAAAGGCGAGACCGATAATTCCAAGCGCCAGGCAGGTAATGTTCATCCAGGTGCTATACAGTTTCTTATCCATGATGGCTTTCTCCTTTATTGATCAATCAGTATCAGCGAGCGTAACGGGGCGGTTGTTCCCCGCCCCGGAGAACGGAAGGAATGTCAGAAGCGGCCATGCGGGCCGCCCCTGAACCCGCCGCCCATGCCATGGGGGCCGCCCATGCCATGATGCCATCCCATTGGCGGACGGCGATAGCCCCAGCCGCCCATGAAGGGGGAGCCCCAATACCGAGGACGGCGGAACAGAGAAGATAGTACCAGAACGGTGAGGATGAAGGTCAGCATGGTGAGGTTCCTCCTTTCTTTTTGGATGGCCGGCGCGCTCGCCGCACAGCCCGCCGGCACGCGCGACGGCTTCGCCGTTCGCTCATCCTTGCTCTTTGCGGTTTGGGTGCATAGAAAAAGGCTTGCACCACGGAAATCCGCGGCGCAAGTCTTGCCTTCTCGTTGGAACCGGATGCTTTCGCATCGGCTGACGGTTTTGCAACCACGCTCTCGCGTTTGGCTACTCCCTTGCTACGGTGATAGTATACCAGTTATTCCTGATATTTGAAAGGCGCCAAACTGACAATTCAGACCGGAGAAATGACATTATAGCCAAGAGAACAGAATGAACCGCTTTATCCTCGCGATCGTTTCGGCCATTAATATTATTCAGAGTTATGCTGTATTCAGGTGATTTGAAAACCACCCTTTACAGCATAACTCTGAATAGTATAAGCGTTTCAAAAACACCGTAAAGTGTTGATTAAAACGGCCGCGGCATGATCAAGCACGCAAAAACGGGACGGCGTTATTTTCTTCGCCGTCCCCATTTCATTGCCGCCGCGCAGGCGGCGCGCGGTCCGAAACAATAGACCGCCGCCCCGCAGCACAGGCCCAGCAGGGCGTAGAGGCGCACCGCTCGTTCGCCGCCCAGACCCAAAGCCAGAGCGCAGCAAAAGCACACGCACAGGCACCACATAAGGTCCCACACCGCCGCAAGCCACCACTGACAGCGGGAGCGCAGAAAGCGGACGCCGTCGTACAGCGCCGCCGCGAGAAAACCCGCCGCCCACAACAGCAGAAAGCACCGGGCCTGCCCGGCGGTTTCAAAAAAGATCATTTGTTTTTGCTCCGGAACAGTCCCCGGCGGCGGGTCCGCTGGGTGTAAAACACACTGTCGATTTTCCCCTCCACCGCCAATTGCCCTTCCTCTAACATCAGTCGGGTCACGTGCAGCCCTTCTCCGGTCAGGGCGATTTCCCCGTTTTCCGTCATCAGGATCACCTGGCCTTCGTCAAAGCCCAGTACCTCGCTCACCCCCGTCAGCAGCGCACGCTGCCGGTTTTCCAGGGACAGGGTGTGGCTTTTCCCCGCGCTCCGCGCCGCCTGCTCCTTCTCCATCGGATCACCTCCCGCAGGCAATGTATGCGCTTTGGGAGGAAGATATGAGGGAACGGAAGGGATTTCAAGGACGCTTTAAGTCAGTAAGTGATACGAGGCAGGGGGCTTCTTCAGCCCCCTAAACCCCTGAACCAAGGGCCTTCGGCCCCTGGACCCCACTAAGCGAAGTCAATTGGTTGGGAAGAATAGACAACTTCCGCTTGTTGCACTGGGGATTACGAAAGAAAGGGCTTCTGGCCCAAGAAAGCCGGGAAAATCCCAGAGGGAAAGCGAGCTTTCCCTGGGGGATTATTCCCTGGCTTTCCCCGGATGCTTTGCATCCGGGTTGGCCGCTTTCAGCGGCCGGGCCAGAAGCACAGCGGCGTCATGCTCGGCCATTTCTTTCAAGCAACTGCGGAATATTGCTTGTTTACCGTGTCATGTATTTTCCGCAATTGCGGGTCCAGGGAGATCATCTCCCTGGCGCGGGGTCTGGGGCCGCGGAGGCCCCAGCGTGCTTGCTGACTTAAAGTGTTCTTTAAGCCCGATCATTCAATTCCGGTATCAATAAACCTTCCCGCACAGCACCACCGCCGCGATCAGCAGGGCGACGCATCCGCAGGCGATATAGTCCAGCTTTCCGCATTTCAGCACCCGCAGGCGGGTGCGGCCTTCGCCGCCGTGGTAGCAGCGGGCTTCCATGGCCATGGCCAGGTCCCCCGCCCGGCGGAAGGAACTGACGAACAGGGGCACCAGCAGCGGCACCATGGCCTTGGCCCGGGCGATCAGGTTGCCGGATTCAAAATCCGCGCCCCGGGCGGTCTGGGCCTTCATGATCTTGTCGGTTTCCTCTAACAGGGTGGGGATGAAGCGCAGGGCGATGGACATCATCATGGCCATTTCGTGGGCCGGGAAATGGATCACTCGCAGGGGCGAAAGCAGGCGCTCCAGCCCGTCGGTGAGGGTGATGGGCGGAGTGGTGAGGGTGAGAAGGCTGGAGGCCAGCACCAGCAGCACCAGGCGAAGGGAATAGTGGATGGCCGTGATCAGCGCTTCTTTGGTGATCATCGCGAAGCCGAGGTTCAGCAGGGGCGTTTCGCCTTGCAGGAAAAACAGATTCAGCAGGAAGGTGAGGATCAGGATAAAGCGCAGGGGTTTCAAGCCCTTGAGCATCATTTTTACCGGCACCTTGGAAAGATAGGATACCAGGCCCAAAAACAGGATCACCGGCACGTAGGCCAGCAGGTTTTCCGCCAGGAAGATGGCCACGATCAGGGCGATGAGCAGCAGGATTTTTACACGGGGGTCCAGGCGGTGCACCGCGCTGTCGCCGGGGTAATACTGGCCTAAGGTGATATCATTCAGCGCCATGAGCCGCGCCTCCTTTCCACAGGTCCAGCAGGGCGCTTACGGCCTGCTCCTCCCGGAAAATATCGGGGGCACAGTCTATGCCCATGGCCCGCAGTTTCAGGATCAGCTTGCACACCGAGGGCACGTCCAGCCCCATCTGTTCCAGCCGCTCCGCATGGCGGAAGATTTCCTCCGGCGCGCCCTCCATGGCGATGGTTCCGTGCTCCATCACCACCGCGCGGGTGGCGAAGCGGGCTACGTCGTCCATGGAGTGGGAAATCATGACGACTGTTGTGCCCTGCCGGTGCAGCCCGGCGATCAATTGCAGCATATCTTCCCGGCTCTGGGGATCCAGCCCGGCGGCGGGCTCGTCCAATACCAGTATTTCCGGCCGCATGGCCAGCACCCCGGCCATGGCCGCCCGGCGCATTTGGCCGCCGGAAAGCTCAAAGGGGGATTTCTGGGCGATGCCGGGCTGGGTAAGGCCCACCCGGGCCAGGGCTTCCATGACCCGCTCTTCGATTTCTTTCGCGTCCAGGCCTAAATTCTTGGGGCCAAAGGCCGCGTCCTTAGCCACTGTTTCTTCAAATAATTGGTGTTCCGGGTACTGGAACACCAGACCCACCTTCTGCCGCAAGGTCTTTTTGTCAAAATCCTTGGCGTGAATATCCTTCCCGTCCAGCAGCACCCGGCCCGACGTGGGCTTCAGCAGCCCGTTGATATGCTGGGCTAAGGTGGATTTGCCGGAACCGGTATGGCCGATCAGGGCCAGAAACTCGCCGGGACGGATTTCCATGTTCACGTCCCGGATAGCGGTGGCCTGGAAGGGGCTGTTCGGCTGATAGGTATGGGTCACGTGCTCTAAGGTCACCTGCACAGCCGCGCCACCTCCTCCGCCATTTCATCCACGGTCAGCACGCCCTGCCGGATGGGCATGCCCTGGCTCCGCAAAGCCTGGGCCAGCCGCGCCATGGGCGGGGCGTCCAGCCGGTAAGGTTTGATTTTCGCAACATCCGAAAAAACTTCCCGGGGCGTGCCGGACAGCACGATTTTTCCTTCATGCATCACGTGCACTTGCTCGCATTCCACCGCTTCCTCCATGAAGTGGGTGATCCACAGCACGGTGATCCCCTGCTCCCGGTTCAGCCGCTTCACGGCGGCCATGACCTCCCGCCGGCCCTGGGGGTCCAGCATAGCGGTGGATTCGTCAAAAATAATGGCTTCCGGCTGCATGGCCAGCACGCCCGCGATAGCCACCCGCTGCTTCTGCTCGCCGGACAGGGTATGGGGGGCGCGGTGGATAAAATCCAGCATGCCCACGTCCCGCAGGGCTTTTTCGATGCGCCCCGGCATTTCCTCCGTAGGCACGCCGATGTTTTCCAGGCCGAAAGCCACGTCTTCGTTTACCACCGTGGCCACCAGCTGATTGTCCGGGTTCTGGAATACCATGCCCGCCCGGCGGCGGATCTCCCAGGTGTTTTTTTCGTCCTGAGTATCCATGCCGCAGACGGTCACTTTGCCCTCATTGGGCGTATACAAGCCGTTGATCAATTTTGCCAGGGTAGACTTGCCCGAACCGTTCTGGCCCAAAATGGCATGAAAAGAACCCCGCCGCACGGTCAGGCTTACATCCCGCACAGCCTGGGGCCCTTCGTCTTCATAAGAAAAGGATACATGATCCGCCACAATAATGGGTTCCGCCATGGAGCTTCCTCGTTCCGTTCATATTCTGCGCCCTGCGGCGCAGGCACAGTATAGCATATTTACCGCCGCGCCGCAACCATCGGCCCATGGGAAGCCGCCAATTCAGGCGTTTTCAATAAGAAAATTATGGAAATTTCAAAACTTACAACAAAAGATTGATGAAACGCTTGACGTGCCGCCCATCCCGTGGTACAATAGCACACGTTGACGAGCAACGCTTGCGACATGGAGAAGTCGCCTAGCTTGGTCGAGGGCGCACGACTGGAAATCGTGTAACCGGTAAAACGGTTCGAGAGTTCGAATCTCTCCTTCTCCGCTCAAGAAAGTCCAGGAATTTCAAGGGCTCCTGGGCTTTCTTTTTTGCTTTATACCCACTTTAGTACCCACTTTATCGTTTTGGTCCGATTCGGAGCAGCTTCAGAGTGATTCAATGAACCGCTGTATCTTGTCAGCGCTGTCCTTCATCATGGTTTCTGTCACGTGTCCGTACCTATCCATGGTGAAAGCAGTGGTTGCGTGTCCAAGATTGCTGGAAACAGTTTTCACATCCACCCCATTTTGTAGCGCTAATGTAGCGTAAGAGTGCCCTGGTGGTATAATTGCGACAAAACGGAAAAGCCTTGTGGAACAAGGGTTTGAGCCGTTTGCCGCTGCTGATTCAATCCCTTTTCCACCTTTGAAAAGCAGCAGAAAGCAGTCTGAAAAAGGAGGCGTGTAAAATCAGAGACAAAACATTTTTTGGAAATACAAGTCATTATTTCAGCAAAA
>JAFXSH010000058.1 GCA_017525805.1 Clostridia bacterium
GGGATCACAGGGATTTTTATACCACGCTCTATCATGCAGGTATGTCCTCCATCATGATGGAAACGATCATAAGCACGATTCAGATCACTCCGGAAATGCAGAACCTGGAAGCCTACATGAAATCTTTCTGGGCATACGGTACTTACGGGTGGATGCTTGAATGGATCAAGCGGGGCATGCAGGAAAGTGGCAAGGAACTGACTGGCCTCTTTTCGCTTGCTCGGCAAACACAATAAGGAAAGAATCACGAGATAAATCTCGCACACATAAAATGGCATCCTGCTGACTCACTGCGAATTTTCAGGATGCCATTTTGTCTTCCTTCCTTTGGACATTTGCGTCGATTTTGGGTTTAGGCTCAAAATATCCCACAGACTGACAATTTTATTTTCAGTTCGCCGGTGATCACGCTTTCCGCCCCCCGTTTCAAAATCGCTCATATATCGGTTTCCCGTTTTGCGGTCATTGGTTTTCGTTTTCATTTTAGCATGAAGGGCATCAAGTAGCAATTCACCCGCGTCAAAAATCCCTTGCGGCACCATTTTATACATGTTATAATTTCCCATCGGGAGGGCGCAAACATGGATGAGATTTTCAGGAACCGCGTGACGGAATGGGCGAATCGGAGCTGGAATCAGGGGATATACTGTTTTTCGCATTTTCTGGACCTGGCCCAGCGGTCCGATTTTCTGTCGCTCCTTCCTTCTCTGCCGCCCGTTGCGTGGAAACTGTATGGCGGGGCGGAAGGATGCGAGCGGCAAATGCTGCGCTTTGGCGGCGAGGAAGCCTGCGGCTATGACGCGCCTTTTCCCATCCAATGCCTAAAAATCACGCCGCTGAACGCGAAATTCGCCGAACCCCTGACCCACCGGGATTATTTGGGGTCCCTCATGGCCCTGGGCATGGAACGGGAAACCATGGGCGATATCGCGGTGAAGCCCGATGGAGCCTATCTGTTCTGCGAGGAACGCATTGCGCCTTACATTATCGAAAATTTCACACAGGCCCGGCATACCGCGTTACGCTGTGAAATCGCATCTTCCCTGCCGGAAGGGGCGCTGTTTGAAACCCGGCGGATGGTGGTGCAGGTGGCGTCCCAGCGGGTGGATGCCCTCATCGCCCACGTATTCAAAATGAGCAGGAGCGACGCCCAGGCCCTGTTCCCCGCCGGGAAAATCTTCATGTCCGGCCGACTGTGCGAAAGTCCGGGGCATACTCCTAAGCCCGGCGACATCGTTTCCGTCCGGGGTTTTGGACGCTTCCGGTACGTGGGCGTCGACAGCCTTTCCAAAAAGGGCAAGGAAAACACCGCCGTGGAGCTGTTTATTTGAATGCAGCCCACCGTTTTATAAAAAACGGGAAGTTTTCTTGCTTTTCCCGCCATGATCTGATACAATAGCATCAACAAGGATATACAAAACGCCATCCATTTTACAAGATGCGCAGGGAGGTACAACATGAGCAAAAGAATCGGCGTTGATTTAGGCGGAACCACCGCAAAGTTAGGCGTGGTGACCGAGCAAAATGAAATCATTGAGCGCAAGGTAATCCCCACCGAAAAGGGCCTGACCTTTGAAGAAACCATCGCCGTGCTGTCGGAAGGCATCCTGAGCATGGGCGACGTGGGCATCGTGGGCTTCGGCGTGCCCAGCAGCTTAAAGCCCGTGGGCGACATCGTGATCCACGCCAACAACTTGGGCTGGAAAAACAAGGACCTGCGGGGCGAGCTGAAAAAGCACTTGGGCAATATTCCCGTCTTCATCGCCAACGACGCCGATTCCGCCGCCGTGGGCGAGTTTTTCCAGGGCGCGGGCCAGGGCTGCCAGAGCATGCTGATGCTCACCTTAGGCACCGGCGTGGGCGGCGGCTTCATTTACCAGGGCCGGCTGTACCGGGGCGGCAACGGCTGCGGGTTCGAGCCGGGCCACATGATCGTGCAGCAGGACGGCGTGGTCTGTTCCTGCGGCCTGCACGGGTGCTTGGAAGCCTACTGCTCCGCCACCGCCATCATCCGGGAAATCACCGCATGCAAAAAATCCCACATCCTCCAGGATATGATCGCCGAAAACGGCGGCAAAGGCAATGCCCGCATGCTGTTTGACGCGGTGCGCGCGGACGATCGCTATGCCAAGAGCATCTTAGAAAAGTATGTGCATACCCTGGCCATCGGCATCGGCAGCCTGACCACCATCCTGCGGCCCGAAATCGTAGTTATCGGCGGCGGCGTCAGCGGCGCGGGCGATCTGCTGTTTGAGCCCCTCCGGGAAGAAGTGAAGCGCACCACATTCAGCTATGACGTGATCGGCGGCGCGGCCATCATCCCCGCCGCCTTGGGCAACGACGCGGGCATCATCGGCGCGGCCCTGCTGGACCGGGTGCTGATCTAAGGGCGTAACGAAAACAGGCGGCAGTCCCAAAAGCAATGGGATTACCGCCTGTTTTTTGTACTTGAACGCGCTACTCCGCCTTTTTGATTTCCTCCAGCGCCTCAAAGCAGAAATCCTCAGCCTGGCCCTCGTCGTAGAACATGCCCAGGCCCGTTTCATAGGCGTTCAGGGCGGCCTGGATCACCCGCTGGTGATCGGTGGACATATGGCGCAGGGCCCATTCGCCGCCCTCCTTTTTGCTCAGCACCTTCCCTTTCTGGCAATAAGCCACGGCCCGGGCCAGGTTCAAAACAAAATATACGGGGTTTTCATGCAGATGACCCTCGGCGTCCTCCACATCGTACCGGATGGCGCGCAAAGCGTCCTCCCGCGTTACCTGATCGAACACCCTGCGGATGCCGGGGCCGTGCACCGCCACGCCGTGGGCGTGCAGGTTCAGGATGTGGGCGGTCAGATCGGGGTCTTCCCCATGCATGCGGGTGCAGAAGCCCCGGGCGTCCCGTTCATAATCCCGCTTGTAGCGGTTGGAATAGTGCAGCTCATAGGGAATGGGGTAGGGAATGTTCCGGCAGTACTTTTCCAAAATCACGCTCATTTCAAAGCCTGCCGGAGGTGCGTCGGGGGCCAGGCTGTACAGCGTTTCCACCAGGGCGATCTTGTTTTCCGCCGACAGGGGACGCCGCGCCACCACCAGAAAATCGATATCGCTGCGCTCCCACTGGAAGCAGCCCGCCGCCAGGGAACCGTGCAGATAAATGCCCAGCAGTTTATCCTGCAAAAGCGTTTGATACCGGTCCTTGATCACCTGCATCAGCTGCTCCGCGTCCGCCGGGCCCTTGGGCGGGGCCACCCCGTTGTCCAGCAGGGTTTTGATGGCCTCGAAAGCCTTTTCCTCATCCTCGCCGTCCACGATCAGGGTCACGGGCTCATGCTCGGTCATCCCTAAAGACAGGATGCCCAGCATGGACTTGCCGTTGATGGTGCGGCTGCGGTGCTCAAAAATGATCCGGGACGCATACTGCCCCGCGATATGCACCATATGCTCAATCTGCGTGCGGTTCAAGGGTGTTACGCCCGATAAATCCAGCGTCTGCTTGATCATCGTTTCCATCCCCACTCTCACTTTTATCTTCCAGTACGTGTGCCATTAGCGCGCGCATCCGGTGATTGACGCCGGATTTGCCGATGGGCTTGGCAAGCATCTGGCCCAATTCCTCCAAGGAGGCTTCTGGATGCAGCATCCTAAGCCTCCCCAGCTCCTGTAAAGCCGGGGGCAGACCGCCCAAGCTGTGGGCCAGGGAATAGGCCGTAATGGCCCGCGCCTGCTTTTCCCCCGCCAACAATTGTTTTTTCAGGTTGGCTTCGTCGCAGTTCCGCGCCCGGTTGGCCTGGTTGCGGGCGTCCCGGGAAATGCGGGTGTTTTCCATATCCAGCAGGGCGCTGTGGGCCCCCATGAGCGCTAAGCAGGAAACCACGTCGTCCCCCCTGCGCAGATACACCACGTCCGTGTCCCGCCTCTTTGTCAGATGGGACTGGACGCCGCTTTTTTCCAGCATTTTCATCAGCGCTTCCGCGTGGCCGCCGGTGGTAACGAATTCCAAATGATATTCCTGATCCGGCGATACCACGCTGCCCGCGCCCAAAAAAGCCGCGCGCACGAAAGCCGCCCGGCAGCAGCGCCGGGTCAGCGCCGCCCGGGGCACGCCCTTGAACACTGTGCCGCCTTCGCTTTCCTGTAACATGCGCAGGGCCACCAGCAGCCGCGTGCTTTCCGTCTCCGGCACCGTCAAAATGGACAGCCGCCTGCCGCCCAGCCGCTTATGGCGGTTGAATTCCAGCAGGGGCGTGATTTCCATGCGGCGCTTGAGCAAAAGAAAGATGCGCTTAGCCAGGGCGGGATTCTCCGTTTCATAAATCACCCGTGCTTTTCCCCCGCCGGCCAAACGCAGGGAACCGCAGGTCTGGGTCAGGGCGCTCAATTCCGACAGCATGCAGCAGTGCTTTTCCGGCGTCACGCGCAGCAGTTCTTCTTTCACGCGGGAAGAAAAGCTCATGGATCCTCCCCCACGATGCGGACCTCCGGCTCCAATGCCACGCCGTATGCGGTTTGCACTTTTTCCTGCACCAGCTTCATCAACTCAAGGAAATCGGAAGCGGTAGCGCCTCCCGCGTTGATCAGGAAGCCCGCGTGCTTTTCGCTCACCTGTGCGCCGCCGATCTTTTGGCCTTTGAGGCCCGCGCCCTCAATCAGCGCCCCGGCGAAGTGCCCTTCCGGACGCTTAAAAAACGACCCGGCGCTGGGATAATTCAGGGGCTGCTTTTCCTTCCGCCGGGCGGCATAATCCCGCATGGCGGCATCGATCTGCTCTTTTTCGCCTTTTTCCAGACGGAAGCGCGCGCCAAGCACGATCCATTTTTCTTCCATGGCCCGGCTGTGCCGGTAGCCAAACCGCATATCGCCGCCCGGGATCTCGCGCACCGCGCCGCGATCCAGCACGGTCACGCTTTCGATAGATTTTCCCAGCTCGCCGCCGTAAGCCCCGGCGTTCATATACACGCCGCCGCCCACTGTGCCGGGAATGCCCTGGGCAAATTCCAATCCGGTCAGGGACGCCGCCGCCGCTTCGCAGGCCAGCACGCTCAGCAGCGCGCCCGCCTGGGCTTTCAGTCCATGTTCCCACGGTTCGATCCGGGAAAACGCTTTGCCCAGCCTAATCACCAGTCCCCGGAAGCCTCCGTCCCGCACCAGCAGATTGGACCCGTTGCCCATCAGCAGCACAGGCAAACCCGCTTCCTTGGCGGCGTTCAGCAGGACGGCCAATTCCCTTTCCGAAGCCGGTTCTGCGAAATAATCCGCCGGACCGCCTACGCGCAGGGTGGTATACCTATCCAAAAAAATGTGCTGTTGTATGTTGATGGATGGTTCTTGAAGGACCATTCTTTCAAAAAATTCCATATTCACTCATTCACCCCGGTTATTATATCAAAATTCCCACGTCCCTGCAAGGGGGCGTGGGCTATATTTTATACGAAAATTCTTTTTTTATACCATTTTTTCCATTTTTGTTATCAAACGGCAGGATAAGCCAAAAGTGCGGCCGGGGCGGACAGGGTCAGATCATATCCGTCGGCGGGCAGCAGAGCGGTGTGTCCGGCGGGGACGCGCAGGCTTCCTTCCTTCCAATTCAGGCTGCATTCCTTGATGGCCGTGAAAAACGCGAACCTGCGGGGATCGGCGGGCAGAACGCCTTCAAAATCCTGAAAGCGGTCCAGACCGAAATAATGCTCGTCCAGCAGCCGGAACCGGCCCTTTTCCACTTCTGTTTCGGCGGCGGCGTCCAATTGGGCGTTCACGTCCGTCACGTCCACAGCCTTCTGGATGTGCAGTTCCCGCTTGTTGCCGTTTTTGTCCTTCCGCTCCCAATCGTAGAAGCGGTAGGTCACGTCGCTGCTCTGCTGAATTTCGTACAGCACGATACCCGCGCCGATGGCATGCACCATCCCGGCGGGAATGTAATAGGTTTCCCCCGCGCGCACCTTTACCCGGCGCAGCAGGTATTCCACTTCCGCCCCAGCCTGGGACGCTTTCAGCAGCGTTTCTTTATCGGTGCCCGCTTTCACGCCGTACACCAATTCGGCCCCCGGCGCGGCGAACAGGATGTGCCATGCTTCGGTTTTGCCAAGCTTCCCTTCCACTTTGGCGGCGTAAGCGTCATCGGGGTGCACCTGCACGCTCAAAGTGTCCTTGGCGTCCAGGAGCTTGAGCAAAAGCGGAAACGGATGGGCAAAGCCCGGGCCGGTGATCTTCTCCCCGTATTTTTCGATCAGCTCCGGCAACGTCGTTCCTTGCGGGTCCCGGCTTTCCAGCCCCGGAATGGCGCTCACTTCCAGCGCCTCACCCGTATGCTCTCCGGGGATGTCCTTGCGGAACATGCTGCGCAGTCCCTCCCCGCCCCAAGGCGTGGCCGCGCCATAGCGATAGGCGGGGGTCATTAAAATCGGCGCGATGGGCATTTTCATGTCCTCCTTTTACTCCACCGCTTTGGTAGCGATCACGTCCACCCCGGTGCCGCACACGTCGGGAATCAGCACGTCCCCGGCGGCGATGGGCGCGGTAAAGGGCTTGGCCATGATGGCCCGCATGCAGTCGTCGATCAGCTTCTTGGGGATGGGGGTGCGGGTCTTGAGGCTCACGGGCATTTCCCGATCCTTCACCGGAGCCACAGCGGTGACCATCCGCAGGGGGGCCACGCATTCCTGGCGGGCGTAGGTATCGCCGCGCTTGCAGGTGTTGCCCTTGACGGACAGCACGGTTTCCCCTTCATGGGTCACTTCCATACGGCAGCCCACAGGGCAGTTGATGCAGGTGATGATTTCAGTGGTGGCCATTTTTCATTCCTCACTTTTCTTTCCCGCCAGCCGGATGATGGCGCGGGCAAAAATTCGCGCGTTCTGGAACAGGGATTCTTCCGTGATATACTCGTCGGCCTGGTGGGCCATTTCCGTTTCGCCGGGGAACAGCGCGCCGAAAGCCACGCCCTCCTCCATGGACTGGGCGTAGGTGCCCCCGCCGATGGCGATGGTGCGCTTTTCTCCGCCGGTCACCTCGTGATAGGCTTCCAGCAGCTCCTGCACCAGCTCGGTCTTGTCGCTGACGAAGTGGGGCGGCCGGGTGCCCGCGTCTTCCGCTTTCAGGTACTGGAGGCGCTGGTTCAGCAGCTCATACATGCGGTCCGGATGGAACAGCACGGGATAACGCACGTCCATGACCGCTTCCACTTTCCCATTTTCAATGCGGATGATGTCGAGGCTTCCCGTCAATTCGCCGGACACATCGTCCCGCATGGCGATGCCGAGGTTTTCTCCGTTATAGGTCATGCCCACGCTGTCGGCCAGCTCCAGCAGGGCGCCCTGAACGCCCAATTCCTTGAAGATCAGGAGCATCTGGCCGATGGCGTTTTTCCCGTGTGAAGGGAATGCCGCATGGCCGGTGAGGCCCGTTGTTTCCAAGATCACCGCGCCGTTGCCCAATGTGGCCTTTACAGGGAAGCCGAGCTTCTTGCCCGCTTCCTCGGCCTTTGCGGCAAGGTCTTCATCGCCCTCCACCAGGGCGGAGGCAAAGCCGGGGATCACGTTGGTCCTTTCGCCCACCTGCATGGACAGCACCTGCAGGCCTTCCGGGCAAAGGTCGCCCACGAAGCGCACATGGGAGCCGCCCTTTTCGATGTTGATCACCGGGTAATCCGCGTCCGGGCTGAACCCGGAACGGGGCATTTCCGTTACCTTTTTATAGTACGCCATATCGGAGGAGCCGCATTCCTCGTCGCAGCCCAAGATCAGACGCACCTTGCGGCGCAGGGGAACGCCCGCTTCCTTCACCGCCCGCATGGCGTACAGCGCCGCCACCGCCGGGCCCTTGTCGTCGCTGGTTCCCCGGCCGTAGATTTTGCCATCCACGCGCTCGCCGCCAAAGGGGTCCTTGGTCCAGCCGTCGCCCACGGGCACCACGTCCAGGTGGGCCAAGATGGCCAGGGCATCCCGGGTGCCGCCCTCGCCAAGATCGGCGTGACCGGCGTAACCGTCAAAAATCTGGGTTTTCAGGCCGAACTTCGCGCAGTCCGCCATGGCGGTATCCAGCGCCTGCCGGGCCGCTTCCCCAAAGGGCGCGCCGGGGGCCGCCTCCCCTTTCACGCTGGGAACGCGCACCCACTTCTGCACCGTTTCCATCATTTCTTCCCGGTATTGCGATAAAAGCTGTTCAATCTTGTCCATGAATCATTTTTCCTCCAATGCAGCGCCTAAGCGCTTGATTCCTTCCATCAACTGAGACCGGGGGCAGGCGAAATTCACCCGCATAAAGCCCTCGCCCTCCTCGCCGAAGAAGGTGCCGCCCGTGAGGGCCACCTTCGCTTTCCGGCATTTCCGCGCCATTTCCTCGCAGGTCAGCCCATAGGCCCGCAGGTCCAGCCAGGCCAAATACGTGGCTTCTATGGGGCTCATTTTCGCCTTGGGCACATACTCCGCGACCCAGTCGGCCAGTAATTCCCGGCTTCCGTCTAAATAGTCCATCAGGCCGTCCAGCCAATCATCGCCCAAAGTATAGGCGGCGCGGGCGGCCGCCAAAGCAAAGGTATTGCCGCACATCACGCCCGCCGCGTTCAGTTCTTTGCGCAGTTTTTCCAGCATCTCCGGGTTCATGCACACCATGGCCGCCTGCAGCAGGCCCGCCACGTTAAAGGTCTTGCTGGCGGAGCAGAGCATCACAGCCCGTTTTTTCCCTTCCGGAATAGACAGGATGGAAGTGAAGCGCCCCGGCTTATACACAAAATCCGCGTGAATCTCATCGCACACGATGGGCACGCCGTACTTTTCGGCCAGGCGGCACAGCGCCGTCAGTTCCTCTTTTTTCCACAGGCGGGACACGGGGTTATGGGGGCTGCACAGCATCATAAGCTTCGCGCCGTCCCGAAGCGCTTTTTCCATGCTGCCCAGGTCCAATTCATAGCGGCCCGTGGTTTCGTCCCGCAGCAGGGACACCGCTTTCACCACGCGGCCATTGCTCTTGATGGACCCGTAGAAAGGGCCGTATACCGGCGTCACGATGGCCACGCCGTCTCCCGGCTGGGTGAAAGCCCGGACGCAGGCCTTCAATCCTGTGACCACGCAGGGGAGCATTTGAATATCCTTTGCCCCAAACACGACCCCGTGGCGGCGCTGCCAGTATCCAATCAGCGCTTCGCTGTCCGCCGGGCTGTCGATGGTATAGCCGAAGCAGGGGTGCTCCGCCCGCTTTCGGATCGCTTCCACGATGGCGGGGGCGCAGGCGAAATCCATGTCCGCCACCCACAGGGGAACGCCGTCCGGGTCCATCACGTGCCGGTCGTCCCATTTTTCGCAGTCCGTATTCCGCCGGTCGATGGCCTGATCAAAAAACGCTTCGTCAAATTTCATCCCGTTTTCCTCCCTGGCAGCGGATCACCCAAAAGCCGCCGCTTTTTTCCACGGTCTCCACCTGCTCAAAAACCGTTTTCAGGTATTTGACGGCGGATTCCGCCCCTTGCTGCTTCCGGATCACGATATACAGCGCGCCATTTTCGTTGAGCTTCTCCGCGCTCTGGGCGAACAGGCGGTAAATCACCTGCTTGCCCGCCCGGATGGGGGGATTGGTGAGAATATAATCAAAGGGGCCGTCCACTTTTTCCAGGCCGTCGCTCCACACCGCTTCCGCCCGCACGCCGTTGGCCGCCCCGTTTTTCCGCGCCAGATTCAGGGCCCGTTCATTCACGTCGCTCATGGTTACGGAACAAGCGGGATACTTTTTCCCCACGCTCACGCCCACCGCGCCCCAGCCGCAGCCCAAGTCCAGCACCCGTCCGGCCATTTCATCCGGCAGGGCCCGCAGCAGCACGTCCGTGCCGAAGTCCACTTCGCCCCGGGAAAAGACCCCCGCGTCCGTCAAAAACCGCAGGGTTTCGCCCCGGTAGGCATATTCCGCTTCCGCGTACCGGTGCTCGCTTTCCGGCGAAGCGGTAAAATAATGATCATTCATGCTTTATTCCCGCCGCCGCGTACAGGGCGGCGGTTTCCTCTTTCCGCAGTTCCCGGTATTCCCCCGGCTGGAGCGCTTCATCCAACGCAAGCGGCCCGAAGGACAGCCGGTGCAGTTGAACGACCGGTTTTCCCACCGCCTGAAACATGCGCTTGACCTGATGGTATTTTCCTTCCTGCACCGTTACCCGCCCCATATCCGGGGCCAGGATCTCCAATACGGCTGGCAGTGCGGTAAAATCCTTAAACGCTATGCCCGATGCGAACGCGGCGGCGTCCGCTTGTTCCAGCGTGCCCTCCACCCGCGCCTCGTACACCTTGTCCACATGCCGGGCGGGAGAAATCAGCCGGTGGGCCAGCTCCCCGTCCGTGGTCAAAAGCAGCAATCCGGTGGTATCCTTGTCCAGCCGCCCCACGGGCATGCAACCAAGGGACGCGTATACCGGCGGCAGCAGGTCCATCACCGTTTGCTGCCGGGCGTCCTCCCGGGCGGTAAGCAACCCGGCGGGTTTATGCATCATCAAATGGCGTTCCATACGGCAGTCCAGTTCCTGGCCGTCCAGCGTTACACGCGCTCCATCCGGCAGGTCAAACGCGCCGGAGAGCACCGTTTCCCCGTTCACTTTTACCCGCCCGGTCCGCAGAAGGTCCCGGCAGCCGGAACGGGAGGAAAACCCCAAACGCGACAGCAGCTTATCCAGCCTCATGGTTGTCCCTGCTTATTTTGGGCGGCTTCCTGGGCGATGCGCGCGGCGTCCTGAGCCACCCGCGCCGCGTGCTCGGCGGCTTCCTGGGCCATCTGCACGGCATCCTGGGCAAAATCACTGTTCTCAGCAGTTTGAGCGGGCGTCGTTTCTTTCTTTTCGCCGTTTCCCATACCGTGGAAATCCACTTTCTTGGCGGGCACTGGGGGCGCGGCGTTTTCCACGTCCTTATGACTGGAAGAATGGCTGCCGTGGTCGTTTTCCCGCATCAGTCTGCCCATCAGCACCGCGTTGCGGGTTTTGCGGAAAATCCAGAAGGGTACGTACAGTACCGCCGCAACGGCGGCCAATTTCAGCAGCTCCGCAGTGGGCATGCGGGTGCGCAGCAGGCGCAGGAGCTGCGTCACCATCATATCGGCGCTCAGGGAAAAATCAACGTTGGCGCGCACATAGGGCGTCAGCACCGCCCCCAAACCGATCAGCGCGGGCAAACTGAGGAAAAAATTCGCGAAAGTGTTTCGCCGCATTTCTTTCCCGTGCCTTTTCCGGATGCGGCGGCTCCAATGGAAAGTCGGCTTCGTGTCCAAGGAACGCACAGGCAGGTATTCAACCGGCAGATCGCGCCACCAGCCGTAGGCGAACAGCACCCCAAAGAATGCCATCAGGCCAAAGATGATCCCCAGCGCCAGGGAAACATCGCCGCCCAGCAGCGTCGCCAGCCAATGAATGGGCGCTTCAAAGGTTTTGTAATCCAATATCCGGCGGAACACCGTGAAATAAATCACACCCGCCAGGAAGGGAAGCCCCCACAGAATGCCCCGGGCATAACGCAGCAGCCCGGTGTTCAGCCATCTTTGATATATCTTCTTATGACGGCGGTTCAAATGCCGGGAATAAAAGAGGCGGCGCATCTTTTCCCTGCCCCAGAAGCGCATGGGAATCACACCGCCGATATACACCGCGGCGGCCATGACCCACCCCATCCACATGGGCAGCTTACCCCCGAAATCAACGCACAGCAGCATGGGAAGAAATACCGCCACCCTGAGCAGCGCCGTCACGAACGCCACCGTAGTGATCTCGTTCAAATTCTTTCTTAATCCTCTCCAGGCCGCTTTCCGAATGGATAACTGTCCCTGGTTCCCCCCCGTGGTCATATCCTTTCCTTCCGCCTTTCATGGTTCATAGACAACCGCATGTATTATAGCGCATAATCCCCCCAATTGCAACAAAAACCCCTTTTATATGAAGCCGGACTGCCGGGCAGCCCGTTTTTCCGTGCAAAATACGCCGCGCATTTGACATTTTGACCAAAAGGGGGTATGATGCATATTGCAAGAAATGCTTGCCATTTCCGGCTTTGAAAATTGGAGGAATAAGTCATGAGCGAATCCCAGCATCCCACGTTTGTGATCACCCTGGAAAACGGCGGTGAAATCAAGGGCGAACTGTATCCCGAATACGCTCCGCAATCGGTAGGCAATTTCGCGTCCCTGGCCAACAGCGGCTTTTATGACGGGCTGATTTTCCATCGGGTGATCCCCGGCTTTATGATCCAGGGCGGCTGTCCCAAAGGCACCGGCACCGGCGGCCCCGGCTATTCCATCAAGGGCGAGTTCAAGCAGAACGGGGTGGAAAATCCCCTGAAACATACCTACGGCGTGCTGAGCATGGCCCGGGCCATGGACCCCGATTCCGCGGGCAGCCAGTTCTTTATCATGACCAGCGATTCCCCGCATTTGGACGGGGCCTACGCCGCTTTCGGCAAGGTGCTGGAGGGCATGGAATACGCCGAAAAGATCGTGAACGCTGATCGGGACATGCGGGATAAGCCCTTAGAGCCCCAGCGCATCGCTTCCATCCGGGTAGATACCCAGGGCAGCTACTACCCCTTCAATCAATTATGATCCTGAACAAAGGCATCGAACGCCGGTACACCCTGCGCATCGCGGGGCGGGATTACACCATCACCAGCTCCGACGCCCCCGAACACGTGCGCCGGGTGGCCGTTTATATCGACCGGAAAATCGCCGAAACGGCTTCCGCGGGCTTTGTGAACCGGGAAAACGCCGCCGTGATCGCCGGCATGACGGTGGCGGACGAACTGCTCACCGCCCAGGACGACAATACCCGCCTGCGCAGGGAGCTGCTGCAGGCGCGTCAGGAGCTCCAGGAATTAAAGCATGCCAGCACATGATTTGGAACTGCTCGCTCCAGCGGGCAGCATGGACGCGCTGAAAGCGGCCATTGCCAACGGCGCGGACGCGGTGTACTTGGGCGCGGCGGCTTTCGGGGCCCGGTCCACGGCGGGGTTTGACGAAAGCAGCCTAAAGGACGCCTTGCGGCTTGCTCACCTGCACCGGAAAAAAATTTACGTTACGGTCAACATCCTGATCAAGGAAAGGGAGCTGGACGATGTGCGGCGTACCCTTTCCTTGTTGTCATGTTTGGGGGCCGACGCCGTGCTGCTCCAGGACTTGGGCCTGGTGAAAATCTGCCGGGAGGAGTTCCCCCAACTGCCCATTCACGCCAGCACCCAAATGGCCCTGCACAGCGCATCCGGCGTAAGGCTCCTGCAATCTTTAGGGGCGAAGCGGATTGTTTTGGCCCGTGAATGCGGTTTGAACGAAATCCGGCTGGCCGCTCAAACGGGCATGGAGATCGAAGCCTTCTGCCACGGAGCCCTGTGCGTTTCCTGCTCCGGACAGTGCCTGTTTTCCTCCATGATCGGAGGACGAAGCGGCAACCGGGGCCGGTGCGCCCAGCCCTGCCGCCTGCCCTATACTTATCAGGGCGTGACAGGGTCCTGGCTCTCCCCACGTGATTTATGCGCCCGTGATGAATTGCAGGCCATGGCGGACGCCGGGGTGTATTCCTTCAAGATCGAAGGGCGGTTAAAGCGCCCCGAATACGTGGCTGTGGTGACCCGGGCGTACCGGAACGCGCTAAACGGCATTTTGGAGGGCCGCTTCACGACAGCGGATGAACAGGAAAAGGAACACCTGACCCAGATTTTTTCCCGTGGCGGCTTTACTTTGGGCTATCCCGGCGAAAAGCGGGACGCCGCCATCATCGACCCCACAAGGGTAACACCCATCGGCGTGACCTTGGGGAAAGTAAAAAAGGTGTATCAAAAAGGCGGCGCGCTCCTGGCGGATGTGCCGCTGACAAAACCCCTGCACAACGGGGACGGCCTGGAAATCGGCAGGCAGGAACTGCGCTATTCCGGGCCGGAGGTAAACGCCGGGCAAATAGCCGTCTTACGCCTGCGTGACGCCGTGAAGCCCGGCGAAAACGTCCGGCGCACGGAGGACGAGAGCCAGCTTGCCGCCGCCCGAAAAACCTATGAGGGCGAAGCGCTGAATAACGCCCTTCAAATCCCCTTTGACACCGTGCTGACGGCCTATCCGGGAAAAGAAATTTCTCTGCACGTTACGGACGGGGAAAGCGCCGTGACCGTAACGGGCGATATCTGCCAGCCTGCCCAGAAAAAAGCCCTGGATAAGGAAAGCGCAAAAAACGCCTTGAGCAAAACCGGCGGCACGCCTTTTGTCCTCCGTGCGCTTACAGTGAAAACGGCGGGAGCTTTCGTGCCCGCCTCCGCCCTGAACGCCCTGCGGCGGGAAGCGCTGGAAGAATTGACAGAAGCCCGCATCGTCGCCCAGCCCAGGGACGCTTCAGCCCCCGCGCGGTTTGATATGCCGGAATACGCCGCTTTCAAGCCCCGGCTGATCGTGAAAACCTCCGATGGAGAAGCCGTTTCCTCCCTGCTCCAAGCGGGCGCGGATGAAATCCTGTATCTGCCCCAGGATTTCCGGGAACCGTATCTTCTGCCCATTCTGGAAAGCTTTCCGGAAAAGACGCGGCTGTGCCTGTCCGCTCAATGCAGGGAAGACACTTTGCGGCAGCTCAAAGCCTGGGCGGAGGAAAGAAAAATCCCCCTGTGCCTGTCCAGCCCCAACCAGCTTGCTTTCGGGGATATGGCCGGGGAGGGCGTGCCCGTCATGAACAGCGAAAGCGTCAAGTTACTTTCCCATTTGGGCTGTACAAGCGTCACCCTCTCCCGGGAACTGTCCAAGAGCGACATATTGGATTTGCAAAAAAACATCTGCGAACTGATTCTGCCCGTCTATGGCCGGGCCCGGCTGATGGTGCTGAATCATTGTCCCATGCGCGCCAAAATGGGCCTGCAAATGGGCCGGGAACAGTGCGAGCTTTGCCGTCAGGGCAAAGGCGCGCTGGGAACATGTCTCACCGACCGAATGGGGGCCAGCTATCCCCTGCGTCCCCTGCGCCTGCCCGAGGGCTGCCAAATCGAGCTGATGGCAGACAAACCCCTGCATTTATCCGGGCGGCTGGACGGCATGGAGCATCTTTCCTGGCTGCTCACGTTTTCCGATGAGTCCAAGGAAGAACAAGCCCGGATCACTGCCCATTACGCCGCCCTGAAACGGGGTGAAACGCCCAAGCCGATGGAGCTCAGAAGCACCCTGGGCCGCTTTACGGACGGCGTATTGTGAACGAACCGCAAACAATCTATAAACCTTTTGCCTGTTTTCTTGCAATGCTTTTCATTTTCACCGTATACTGACCTGGGGAGGGAAACGAAATGAACGAACGTGCCCTGCGGGTGCTGGAATTTACCAAAATCCGGGATATGCTGGCCGGTTACGCCCTGAGCGATCCGGGAAAAGAAAAATGCCGCGCTTTAACGCCCCTTTCTGATTTTGCCGAGGTCAATAAAGCCCTGGACGAAACGGAAGAGGCGGTGGCCACCCTGGCTTACGTGGGCGGCAACCCGCTGATTTCCTTTAACGACGTATCGGAATACCTGTCCCTGGCGGAGAAGGGCTCCACCCTTTCGCAAAAGGCGCTGCTTTCCGTGGCGGAAACCCTGCGGGCCGCGAGAGCCGCCCGGAACGCCCTGGTGACGGATAAGGAAAACACGCCCCTCATCACCTCCATGGCTTCCCGGCTCCAGCCGCTTAGGCAGTTGGAAACGGACATTACCGAGGCCATTTTGAGCGAGGACGAGATTTCCGACCACGCCTCCCCCGCCCTGCTGGACATCCGGCGGCACATCCGACAGGCCAATGACCGCATCCGGGAAAAGCTCAACGCCATGGCCCACGGGAACAGTTATTCCAAGTATCTGATGGAATCCATCGTCACCGTGCGCAATGGCCGCTATGTGCTGCCCGTGAAAGCCGAGCACCGGGGCGACGTGCCCGGCCTGGTGCACGATCAGTCGGCCACCGGGGCCACACTGTTCATTGAGCCCTTAGCCGTGGTGGAGCTGGGCAACGAGCTCAAGGAATGGCACATGAAGGAGCGGGACGAGATCGAACGCATCCTGGCCGCCCTGTCCCAGCAGGTGGCCGATAACACCGGCCTCATTTCCCAGAATTTGGCCATTCTGGCAGAGCTGGATTTCATCTTTGCCAAGGGCATGCTCAGCCGGGAATTAGACTGCGTGCGCCCCAAGATGAACGAAGAAGGAAAAATCAACCTGGTTCGGGTCCGCCATCCCCTCATTTCCCGGGACACGGTGGTGCCCTGCTCCCTGTGGCTGGGCGAAGAATTTACCTCCCTCATCATCACCGGCCCCAACACCGGCGGTAAAACCGTCACCCTGAAAACCTTGGGTCTCATGACCCTCATGGCCCAAAGCGGCCTGCATGTTCCGGGGGCTTTAGGCACGGAGCTTTCCACCTTTGAGGAGGTGTACGCCGACATCGGCGACGAGCAGAGCATCGAACAGAGCCTGTCCACCTTCTCTTCCCACATGACCAACATCGTCAGCATCATGAACGCGGTGACACCCCGTGATTTAGCGCTATTCGACGAATTGGGCGCGGGCACCGATCCCACCGAGGGCGCGGCCCTGGCCCAGGTGATTTTGAACGCCCTGCTCAAAATCAGGACCCGCACGGCGGCCACCACTCATTACAGCGAGCTGAAAGCCTACGCGCTTTCCACCAAGGGCGTGGAAAACGCCAGTGTGGAATTCGACGTGGCGACTTTGCGGCCCACCTACCGCCTGTCCATCGGCGTGCCGGGCAAATCTAACGCCTTTGAGATTTCCCGCCGTCTGGGGCTGCCGGAATACCTGATCGAAGAAGCCAAGGACCTGCTTTCCCACGACACCATCCGCTTTGAGGATGTGATTGCCAACGCGGAATACCACCGTCAGATCGCCGAAAAGGAACGGGAGCTGGCCGAACAGGCCCGCCAGGAAACGGTGCGCCTGCGGAACGAAGCGGAAAAGCTGTACCGGGACATGGAGGAAAAGAAGGACTTATCCACCCGCAAAGCCAAGGAAGAAGCCCGCCGCATCATGGAAAAAGCCCGGCGGGATTCCGAACAGATTCTCTATGATTTAAAGAAAATGAAGAAAGCGGGGGGCGTGCCGGATCACGAAGTGAACGCCCTGAAAAAGCGCTTGGAGGACGGCATCGACAGCTTGGCCGAAGGGCTGAAAACACCCACTGGCAATTTTGCCGAGCCGCCCAAGACCCTAAAGGTGGGCGACATCGTGGAGATCACCCACCTGAACACCAAGGGCACCGTGCTTTCCCTTCCCGACGCCAAGGGCGAAGTGCAATTGCAGGCGGGCATCATGAAGCTAAAGGCTCATTTGAGCCAGCTCCGCCTGGTGGACGAGCCCCAGCCTAAAAAGAAGCAAACCGTTTCCGTGCAGAGCGGCGCGGCGGCCCGTTCCGTGGGCATGAGCTGCGACGTGCGCGGCATGAACCTGGACGAAGCAATGGCCGAGGTGGACCAGTATTTGGACGGGGCCATGATGGCCGGGCTGCATGAAGTGACCATCGTGCACGGCAAGGGCACCGGCGTGCTTCGGGAGGGCATCCAAAAGCACCTAAAAACCTGCTCCTGCGTCAAATCCTACCGCCGGGGCAAGTACGGCGAAGGCGAAGAGGGCGTCACGGTGGTGGAGCTGAAATAACATAGAGTTGAGAGTGGAGATTGATTTTGTTTTTCGCTTTTTTCCCGCAAATCCATCATACGAAAAGCGCAAACTTAATATATCTCAGCCCTCAACTCTTAACTCTCCACTCTCTCGATCATTTATCTATCGGATTATCTTTAGTAGTTTGAGCCCCGGAGGTGATTTTTCGTGAAGGATAAGCAGACCGTCATGGTGGTGGACGACGATCCCAATATTGCTCAACTGGTGAAGCTGTACCTGGAAAAGGAAGGCTTTGAGGTATCCGTGGAGACCCGCGGCGACGACGCCGTGGCCGCGTTCCAAAAAAACCCGCCCAGCCTGATGCTGCTGGACATCATGCTGCCCGGCATGGACGGATTGCAGGTGTGCCGCGCCATCCGGCAGATCAGCGCCATTCCCATCATCATGCTTTCCGCCAAGGACGAAACCTTCGATAAGGTGTTAGGCTTAGAATTGGGAGCCGACGATTATATCACCAAGCCCTTCGAGGGCAAGGAGCTGGTGGCCCGGGTGAAAGCCGTACTGCGCCGTTCCTCCCCCGGTGAAAGCGAAAAGGACACGCTCTCCTTCCCCGGCCTCACCATCAGTTTGGAAAAATACGAGGTGCACTATCAGGGCAAGCTGTTGGAAATGCCGCCCAAGGAATTGGAAGTGCTGTACTTCTTAGCCGCTCACCAAAACCGGGTGTTCACCCGGGAGCAGCTCTTGGAACAGGTGTGGGGCTTTGACTTTTTCGGCGACAGCCGCACCGTGGACGTGCATATCAAGCGCCTTAGGGAAAAATTGCAGGACAGCGAAGCCTTAGGCTGGACCATCCGCACAGTATGGGGCGTGGGGTATAAGTTCGAGGTAAAATAAAAAGTGATGAACATGACGGCGGAAAACGATACCCTGCGCTGGTATCAGGAAAACGCGGAGGAATTTATCGCGCGCACCGGGAACGTGGATATGACAGCCCATTACCGCCGGTTCCTTCATCAGGTTCCCACCGGCGGATATATTCTGGATTTAGGTTGCGGAGCCGGAAGCGCTTCCCTGTATTTCACTCAAATGGGCTATCAGGTCCTGGCCGTGGATGGATGCGAGGCGCTATGCGAACATACCCATCACCGCGCGGGCTGCCCTGTCCGCTGCATCCGCTTTGAGGAATTGGACTTTGCGGACGCTTTCGACGGCGTTTGGGCCTGCGCGTCGCTTTTGCACCTGCGAAAAGCTGAACTGCCTCCTGTGCTCCATCTGATCCGCAAAGCATTGAAGAAGAATGGCGTTTTTTACGCTTCCTTCAAATATGGGGACGCGGAAAGAGAGAGGAACGGTCGGGTCTTTTCCGATTTCACAGAGGATTCGCTCCGCGCCATGCTGAATGAAACGGGCGGCTTTCAAGTGATCGATCTGTGTACCACCAGCGACGCCCGGCCCGACAGAGCGGACGAGTGCTGGGTCAATGTGCTGTGCCGCGCAAATAATTGAAAATGCAAAAGAGGCCCGCGCTTTTCGGGCATCGGACATATCAACTATACAATCTGTACTCTGTGCTCTCAAAAATGCCTTCAAAACGAGGTGACTCTCTCTTATGCGCGGCCTGAGCATGTTTTCCCGGCTGCTGATCGTGTTCTTGGCGGTGATCTTGGTGTGCGTGGGCGTGCTGTCCGCGCTTTCTTATGTTAATCTGCGGGACAGTGCCATTGACAGCCGCATGAACGCCCTCAAGACCCAGGCCCGCGATATGGCGTACTTAGCCAGCCGCCAATCCTACGATTCCTTTTCCTCCATGTTCGGCACATCCAGCACGACGGAGGAATACATGAAATGGAAATCCCGCCGCATTTACCAGGAATACAACGCCTATATCATGGTGGTGGACCGCAGCGGGAAAACCTTCGTATATTACAACGAATCCACCTTACAGGACGAATCCCTGCAAAACGCCCTGGATCCGGATGAAATTTCCGCCTACATGGAACAGGCCCTCCAGGGCAAGGAAGTGGTGCGGCAGACGCAGAGCGCCGCCGGGCCCCTGTTCACCGTGCTGGTACCCTGGGTGCAGGATAATACCCTCACCGGCCAGCGCACCGTTATGGGCTTTATTCTGATCCAGACCGCCGCCCAGACGGTGCACGCCTCCTATCAGGGCCTGATCTGGCAAACGGCCTTAGCAGCAATTGCCTTGTTTTTGCTGGCGGCGGCGGTGGTGTTCTTTATCGCCCGGCAGATGAGCCGTCCGCTTTCGGCCATGGCCCAGGCGGCGGGCAGCATGGCAAGGGGGGATTTCCAGGCCCGTGCCCCGGAGGAGGGCGGCAAAGAGATACAGGAGCTGTCCCAGGCGTTCAATCAGATGGCGGCCCAGCTTTCCAGCTTGGAGCAATCCCGCCGGGATTTCGTCGCCAACGTGTCCCATGAACTGCGCTCCCCCATCACCTCCATCCAAGGCTTCGCCCAAGGGATGCTGGACGGCACCATTCCCCTGGAGCAGCACACCCAGTATTTGCAGGTGATCACCGACGAGACCCACCGTCTTTCCAAGCTGATCGGCAGTTTGCTGAACCTGTCCCGCATGGAAAACGAGGAAACCAGCTTGGCCTATACTGATTTTGACGTGAACGAGCTGGCCCGGCGGGTGCTCATATCCCGCATGACCCAAATCGACGACAAACAATTGGAGATCGACGTACAGTTCGATTCCGACCCCTGCCTCGTCCACGCCGACGCGGACCAGATTCAGCAAGTCATCATTAACCTGTTGGACAATGCCATTAAGTTCACCCCGGAAAAGGGCACGATCACGATCCATACGAAGGAAGAAAAGGATCACGTTTCCCTGCGGGTAAAGGATACCGGCGTGGGCATCCTGCCCCAGGACGCGCCGCATATCTTCGACCGTTTCTATAAGGCCGACAAGGCCCACACCGTGGGCAAGGGCACCGGATTGGGCCTGGCCATCTGCTATCGCATCATGGAGCGCCACGGCCAGCACATCCGTTTAATCAGCGGTGAGGGCGGGGCCGAATTTGAAATCACCTTGGAAAAGGGCAAAAGCGCCGGAGGACAGCATGGAGATTCAGGCAAGAGCGAAGATTAACTGGACCCTGAACGTAACGGGGAAGCGGGAAGACGGCTATCATCTTTTGGATATGCTGATGCAGCCCATCGCCCTGCACGATACCCTGTATTTGGAGCCGGCGGAAGCGCTTTCCCTGACTGTGGAGGGAATGGAAGGCCTGTCCGCCGGGGAGGATAATCTGGTACTGCGCGCCGCCCGCGCCCTGCAAACCCTGTGCGGCGTTTCCCAGGGGGCAGCGCTGCATTTGGTGAAGCGTATCCCTATGGGGGCGGGCTTGGGAGGCGGAAGCGCCGACGCGGCGGCGGCCCTGAAAGTGCTGAACAAGCTGTGGGGCATTGGCCTCGATCTGCCCGCCCTGTGCAGGCTCGGCGAACGATTAGGGGCCGATATTCCCTTCTGTCTTCACGACGCGCCCCGGCGGGCCCAAGGCATCGGGGAAATCCTCACCCCCATCGACTGCGGCGCGTTTCCCCTGATCCTGCTTCAGCCCTGTGCCGCCCTGTCTACCAAGGAAGTGTTCGCGGCTTATCACGCGTCCGCCGCCATCGTGCCGCCGGATACGGAAAAGGCCATGGAAGCCCTGCAAGCGGGCGATTTAAAGGCCCTGCGGTATTGCGGGGGCAACGTGCTGGAAAGCGCCTCCATTCCCCTCAGGCCCCAAATTGCGGAGGCCAAAGAATCCCTGTACCGATCCGGCGCGGCCTTCGCGCAAATGACCGGCTCCGGTTCCGTAGTCTTCGGAGCGTATGAAACCGACGATCAGGCACAAAGGGCCTATGACGAACTAAAAGTCCAATATTCCCCCTGCATCCTCACCGAAACGGCTTAAATTTGGAGAAGTCATGCAAAAAGTGCCCCATAAAAAAACACGGCGGCCCCTGAAAGGCCGCACTGTGCTGCTGATTTTACTTTGCTTCGCCGCGCTGGCGGGAGGCGGCCTTTATATCCTTCGATCCCAGCCCATCGTCCTGCCGCCCATGGCGGACAGCGAAACCGTGCTGCTGCTCAGCCGCCCCAAAGAGGACATCGCCGCCGTCGCCGTCGCGCCGCGGGACGGAACAGCCTACCCGCTGATCCGGCAGGGCGGCGCTTTTGTGCTGCTGGGCCAGGAGGAAGTCTCTCTGCGCTCCGATATCTTAGACGATCTGCTGTTGACCCTCACGGAACTGCCCGCCGAAACCACCGTGCTGCCCAGTTTCAGCGAGACGCAGGGCCTGCTGCTCTCGGCTTTCGGCCTGGACCCGGCACTGGCGCGGATCACCGTGACCTACACCGACGGGGAAAAGAAGGAACTGCGCGTGGGCAATCTTGCCCCCAACGAGGAAACGCCCCAGCGCTACTGCATGGTCAGCGGATCGGACGCCCTGTATACCATCCTGGAAGCGGACAGCGCCCCCTTGCTTCGGGATGTGGCTTCCCTGCGGGATTTTGCCCAGCCCTCCTTAGACGGTTCCCTGCTGGACCGCATCGAGATCACCGGGCAGATCGAATGGATCCTGCACTACACCCCTTCCGGCTGGCAGATGGACGCGCCATTCTCCTATCCCCTTTCCACCCTGCGCACCGACGCCCTGCTGAATAAGATCGAAAGCATGGGCTTTGCCTCCTGTTTGGGAGAGGCGGACCATCTGAATCTCAAGGATTACGGCCTGGATGATCCCGTCCTCACGGTTACCCTCACCCAGGCAGCCACGGTGATCATCGGGGAAACCACGGCGGGGGAACAAGTCAGCGTGCCTGTGCCGGAAATGGTTTATACCCTGCGCGTCGGCGGCGAAACCGGCAAAAGCGGGGTCTATGTGCAGTGGCAGGATCAGGTGTTCACCGCCAGCAATTTTCTCTTCGGCTTTTGGAAGGAATTGCAGCCCCTGGATTACGTGCTGCAAACTCCGGTGAACCTGCTGGTGAACGACCTGAACGAAGTGCGCTTTACCCGCGGCGGAGCCACCCGCGCCTATCAGGTGCGCATGGTGGAGCAGATCACGGAAAACAACCAGATCGCCGTGGACGAATACGGCCGCGTGCTCTACGACTGCGCTGTAAGGCGTGAAGGCGAAAACCAGGATATGGACGCGGAAGTTTTCCTTGCCTGGTATACCCGCTTAGCCAGCCTTGCCGGGGACGGGAAGCTGCCCGACGGCTGGGCCCCTTCCGGCGAAAGCCGTGCGGAAATCACTTTGGTCAACGATCACCTGACCCGCGTGATCACCCTTTGGCCCTACGACGCCCTCCACGACGCCATCGCCGTGGACGGTGTGGCCCTGTACTACATCCGCAATACCTGGCTGGATGAAATTGGCGAAACGCCATAAAAAATCATATACGTTTATCTAATGTGCTGCGGGCAGGGAAAATCCAGCGTAACGGTGGTGCCGACGTCGGGAGTGCTTTTCAGGGTCAGGCGGGCGTTGTGGAGCTGAGCCCCGTGCTTGACGATGGACAGGCCCAGTCCCGTGCCGCCCACTTGCTGGGAGTGACTCTTATCCACCCGGTAGAAGCGTTCAAACACCCGGCTCTGCTGCGCCTGGGGGATGCCGATGCCGGTGTCCGAAACCGACAGGCGCACGGCGTCCGGCAATTTTTTCACCGTCACCGTGACGCCGCCGCCGGGGCGGTTGTATTTGATCGCGTTGTCGCAGAGATTGTAAACCATTTCGTGCAAAAGCTGCCGCGCGCCGGAAACCTCCGCCGCTTCGCCCTCCAGCGCAAGATGGACCTCCTGCTTTTCCGCTGCCGCAGAAAGGCTTTCCACCACATCCTGGCACAGGTCGTAAAGCGCCACCGGCGCGCTTTCCGGCAGGCTCTCGTTACTATCCAAGTGGGAGAGCTTCATAATATCCTCCACCAGGGCGATCAGGCGCCGCGACTCCTGGTGAATGCCTGCGGACAATTCCCGCACTTTATCTTCCGGGATGCCGCCCTGGGCCATCCGCTCCGCAGAATCGGAGATAGCGGTCAGGGGCGTTCTCAGTTCGTTGGATACGTTGGCGGAGAATTCCTGCCGCAGCCGCTCCCGCTGGGCGCGCTCGGTCACGTCCATCCAAAGCAGCACCGCGCCCACAACGCTGCCGTGCGCGCGCACGGGGCTTGCGATGAGACGCCAGTTCCGGCCGTTTTTCTGCTGATCCGTTTCGCTGTGCTCCCCGGACAGCGCCTGTTCCGCGATGGCCAGCGTTTGTTCGCTGGAAAGCGCCTCTCCGCCGTCGGCCAGCTCCGGCAGCAATTGCCTGGCGCAGGCGTTGGCGCTGAGCACCTTGCCGCTCTTGTCCAGCAGCAGGAATCCTTCGCTCATGCTGTCGGTCAGGGCGGTGAATTCTTTTTGCTTGCGGTGCAGGGCCTCCATCTGTTCGTCGATGGTCAGCCGCTGTTCCTGGAGGCTGGCGATCAGGGGGGAAAGCTCGGAGTATACCTTGCTCCGATCCGGGTGATCCAGGTCCATTTCGTTGATGGGGCGCACGATCTGTTTGGCAGCGCGGAAGGACAGCACCCCCGAGAACGTCAGCACCAGCACGAACGCCCAAAGCACAGGACTGACCGTGGCCAGCGCCGCCTGCACCGGGGGAAGCGGCATGGAAAGACGCAGGACGGAGCCGTCTTCCAGCCGAAGAGCACAGTAAACATACGTCAGCTTCTCTCCGTCGGGCTGCCGGGCCGCCTGACCGGCGCCCTCCGCAAGGGCGTCCTGCATCTCGGCTTTTTCAGTTAAATCCGAAAGGTCATTGGATGGGCTGGCAAACAGGACGCTCCCGTCCGCGGCCATCCAGACGACGCGCCTGTCGCATGCCAGATCGGTCAGATAATCCAGGCCGCTTTGCGCCACGCCATGGGCCACGTAGTACGTTTCCTGCCGCAGCGCGTTGGACGCCTCGTCCAGGTTCTGGCGGTACTGCAAGCCAAAAAACAAACCCGTGGTGAGCAGCAGCGTCAGCGCGCCGACCAGAAAGGAATAAACAAAAATCTTTTTCGTCATGCGTTTTTCCCCCCAATCCTGTATTCAAGGCCTCTTGCCGCCTTAGTCGGACGCAGGGCGGCAACTCCAATATACCACAGCTTTACCGGAAGTAACAGAGATTAGGATAAGATTTAACGTAGATTTAACATGATACCGGCTGCGAAGTCCGTCTGAATGTAGTATACTATCATCGTGGAGGTGGGAATTCTATGGACATATCCCATGTCATTTCGCTTTGCAGCGGCATTGCGCTTTTCCTCTTCGGCATGACACTGATGGGCGACGGGCTCAAGCGCGTGGCGGGCAACCAGCTGGAGCTGGTGCTTTACCGGCTCTCCAGCACCACGTTCCGGGGCATGCTGCTGGGCACCGGCGTGACGGCGGTGATCCAATCGTCCTGCGCCACGTCCGTGATGGTGGTGGGCTTTGTGAACGCGGGCATGATGAAGCTGGCGCAGGCCATCGGGGTGATCTTGGGCGCGATCCTCGGCACCTCCATCACCGGCTGGATCATCAGCCTGAGCTATATCGAAGGCAGCTCCGGCGTTTTAAGCCTGTTCTCCACTGCCACGCTGACCGGCATCGTCGCGATCATCGGCGTATTCCTGCGGGTGTTCTCCAAAAAGAAGGAGCAGCGGCATATCGGGGATATCCTCATGGGCTTTACCGTGCTGATGTACGGCATGAGCATCATGAGCGGCGCGGTATCCGGCCTTGGGGAGCAGCCCTGGTTCACCGGCACCCTGGCTTCTCTTTCCAATCCCGTGCTGGGCATCCTGGTGGGCACTGTATTCACGGCGATTTTGCAGTCTGCCTCCGCCGCCGTCGGTATCGTGCAGGCCCTTTCCGTCACCGGAGCCATGTCATTTGAAGCGGCGCTGCCGCTGCTCATGGGCGTCGCCATCGGCGCGGCGTTTCCGGTGCTGCTCTCCGCCTTGGGCGCCAACGCCGACGGAAAACGGACGGCGGCGGTGTATCTGGTCGCCGGGATCGTCAGCGTTATGGTCTGCGCGGCGCTGTTCTATCTCGCCGACGCCATTTTCCGCTTCACGTTCCTGCAAACAGTGATGAACCCGTTCTCCCTGGCGTTGGTCAACACCATCCTGCGTTTTGCCATGGTGCTGCTGCTCCTGCCTTTCACCGATGTGCTGGAGGCGCTGGTCTGCCTGCTGGTCAGGGATAAACAGGCGGAAGCCGATCAGCTCACCGTGCGGCTGGAGGATCGGTTCTTGGGCCATCCGGCCCTCGCCGTGGAGCAAAGCCGCTTAACGATCGTCGATATGGCGGAGCGCGCCCGGGAAGCCCTGTCCGCCGCCCTGTCCCTGACGGCAAACTATACCCCGGAGGGGCTGGAGGAAGTGGAAAAGATGGAATCCGACTGCGACCGGTACGAGGACGCGCTGGGTTCCTATCTGGTCAAGCTGACAGGCCGGGAGCTTACCCGCCGCCAAAACGAGGATGTTTCCAAATACCTGCATACGCTGACGGATTTTGAGCGCATTTCGGATCACGCCCTGGACATTGCTCACAGCGCCGCCGAGATCCATGATAAGAAGATCGATTTCTCCGACGACGCCACCCGCGAGCTTTCCGTTCTCAGCGCGGCCGTTCGGGAAATCGTGCGTCTGACCACGGAAGCCTTTGAGAAAAGCGACCTGACGCTGGCCGCCCGGGTGGAACCGCTGGAGGAACTGATCGACCAGCTCTGCGAAGACTGCAAGCGCCGCCATGTGGAACGCCTGCAGCAGGGCCGCTGCACCATTCAGCAGGGCTTTGTGTTCAACGATGTGCTCGCGGGCATTGAGCGCGTTGGCGACCATTGCTCCAACATCGCCGTGGCAATGATGGAATTGGAGGAAGACGCTTTCGATACCCACGCTGGCCTGCGCCGCATCCGGGACGCTCAATCCGCGGATTTCCAAACCGCTTACGACGACTACGCGGCCAGGTTCACCATATAATACTTTTTCGTTCTAAAACAGAGCGCACAGCGGTTCCCTTCCGGGCGCTGTACGCTCTGTTTTTGTTATGATCTCCTCACCACAGGGAATCGGGATAAATGCCTTCCTTCTTCATGCGGGCGATAGCCGCCTGCACCTGGGGCATATCGGGCTGATAGGTGACGCCGTACCACTTTTCCGGGCAGGGCAGCACCCGCACCCGGGCCTTTCCCTCGGCGATCAGCTGATTGGGGATCAGGGGCAGGAAGTATTCGCATTTCAGGGGATTCTTGGGCAGGTTTTCCGCCAGAAATCCGGCAAAGCGGTTTTCGATTTCCGTTAAGATATCCGGGGTGAAGCCCCAGAAATTCATGGAAACAATGGTGCCTGCGGGCAGGAAGGTAAAGGTCTGACCATCGTCCTCGGTATAGGCCGCGCCGCCGTCCCGGGGTTCGATGTGGGTGCGCTCCACGATGCCGGTGAGGAATTGGCCGGTGGGGTCCATGGCGCACACGCCGCGGGCCACGTGGCCATTTTCCGTCAGGGTGTTTTCTACCTGATAGCCCACCATGGCGTATTCATTTTCGGCGTGGGGGGATACCAGGTAATCGTACAGGGTCTTGAACGCGCCTTTTCCGTAGAAATCGTCCGCGTTGATCACCGCGAAGGGAGCGGTGATGGCGTCCTTGGCGCACAGCACGGCGTGGGCTGTGCCCCAGGGCTTCACCCGGCCATCGGGAATGGAAAAACCTGCGGGCAGAATATCGGGCCGCTGATGCACGTACTCGATTTCCGCCGCGCCGCCGATGCGCTTGCCCAGCGTTTCCCGGAACAGGGCTTCATTTTCCGGCTTTACGATCAGGATGATCTTGCCAAAGCCCGCGCGCACCGCATCGAAAATGGAAAAATCGATGATCCAATGGTTTTGTGGGTCCACAGGGGCCATTTGCTTCAGTCCGCCGAACCGGCTGCCCAGCCCCGCCGCCATGATCACTACCTGGGGTTTCTGCATAAAGGATTCCTCCTCGGATGATTGCGTCATTCCGCCGCGCGATCCCGCCCGGCAGCTTCATTATATTCCTTTTTTTGTTTTTTGTCTATCCTTCTTCCCAAAACTGCGCCCGCCGTGGTATACTTGGGACAGCAAAAAGCATGCAAGGAGAAATGCGTCATGAACGAAGAACAGAAGCTGCATCCCATGGGCACAGTGCTGGGCGACCCCCTGCCCGGCGCGCCGGTGCTGGCCGCCCGGGGAAACACGGTGACAGGCGTGCGTACCATCACGCTGATCCAGCCAGGCCAGGCGGACGTGCTGGCTGGGAAAAAGGATGGTCTTTATCCCCGGTACGACCGGCCCCTGACGGTGGAAGTATGGTATCCCGCCCTGCCGGGTACGGAAGCCGAGCGCGCGGTGTACACCGATCATATGGGCCGGGCGGACCAGAATAACCTGACCCCTTACTCCATTGATGGCCGCGCTTACCGGAACGCCGCACCCGATCCGTCCGCCGGGCCCTGCCCGGTGATCGTGATTTCCCACGGCTATCCCGGCTCCCGCATCCTGCTGGTGAACTTAGCGGAAAACCTGTCCAGCAAGGGCTATGTGGTGCTCTCCATCGGGCACACCGATAATACCTATGAGGATTTCGCGGCTGAGGGTTCCATCGAAAGCGCGGTGATCCACCGGTCTTTGGATCAGCGGTTCGTGATTTCCCATCTGAAAACACTGAACGAGGAAGGCTTCCTGCGGGGCCTGCTGCTGCCCGATACCGTGGGCCTGATCGGCTTTTCCATGGGCGGCTATGGCGCGCTGCGCACTGTGGGGGCCCGGATCAGCCAAAAAGTTTTAGCGGATATCTTTGCTCCTGTGGCGGAGGAAGTGAAGGAAGAGGCAAACTGGCACGGGGATAAAACTGTGAAAGCCGCCGTGCTGTTCGCCCCTGCCGCTTTCTGGTTCGATCCCGCCCAGTCCGGGGATATCGATATCCCCACCCTCTGGTTCTGCGGAACCGCCGATAAAACGGTGGGCTATGATGCCGTGCGGCAATGCTGCGAAGGGGCCACAAATTCTGATCGGATTTTCATCACCTATGAGCGCTGCGGCCACAACGTGGCCAACAATCCCGCCCCCCTGGAGGCAAAATCCGCCTCCTGGGAGATTTACAAGCGCTGGGCCGATCCCGTGTGGGACACGTGGAAGATCAACAACCTGAACTGCCACTTCGTCACCGCGTTTATGGACGGTATTTTGAAGGGAGACGCGGAAAAAGCGGCATACCTGAACGTCCCCACTCCCTGCGGAAAGGACGCGGACAGCGGCAAGGGCACGGGCTGGCCCGGTTTTCCGGAGGCTTCGCCCGCTGGGGTGATCTTGGAACACCTGCCCCCGCGGGCATAAAACCGCATACGCAAAAGCGCCGGGCGTTCCGGCGCTTTTGCAATATACAGATTTGCTTATCAAGCGTTCTGATACTTATGGGCGCATTCCCGCACGATGGCGTTCATGGCGTCCTGCTTTTCCAGCATATCCTTGGCCAGGGCGATCTGGCAGCGGGTACGGACCAGGTTGTGCTTATCCTTTTTTACGTTGAAATACTTGTCGCCGTTGATGTAGTCATCCAGGAAACGGGTGGCCAGCTCGCAGGCCAGCACGAAGCTGGACATGCCCAGGGTTTCCACCTCCAGGGGCGTTAAGGTCTTGGCCGTCTTTTTCAGGAAGCCTTCGGCGAAAGCCCAGAAAATGTTCAGGTTCACGCCTGCTTTCTGGTAATCCTCGCTGTCCTCTTCCACAAAGTTGGCGGCAAAGCGGATGGCGTCGCCGAAATCGTGCCCCACCAAACCGGGCATCACGGTGTCCAGATCCACCACCACGATCGCGTCGCGAGTCTTTTCATCAAACAGCACGTTGTTGATTTTGGTATCGTTATGGGTCACCCGCAGGGGCAGCTTTCCCTGGTTGTAAAGGTCGGTAAGATGGCAGGCCTGATCCTGAACGGAAAGCAGCCATTCCAATTCTTCCTTTACCTCGGACACTCTGCCGCATTCGTCCCGCACCACGTCCCGCAGCATGGCGTCGTAGCGCTTGCGGGTGTCGTGGAAATCCGGGATCGTATAATAGAGCTGGGTGGCGTCAAAATCGCTGAGCATCATCTGGAATTCGCCGAACGCCTCCCCGGCGTTGCGCACCACGCGGATATCATCGCAGCTGTCAAAAGTGACGGAGGGCACGTAATTGCAGATGCGCCAGAAGCTGTCGGACTCATCCATCAGATAGGTTTTTCTGTTGCCGCTTCCGTCTATGGTGTGATGGTAATGCAGGCTCACCTTGTTCGGCACTTTTTTATGAATGTATTCCGTTACTTTGTCGATGTTTTCCATCAACTGGATGGGATTCTTAAAAGCGTAGGTGTTCACCCGCTGCACCAAGTAAGGCTTGATCACCGCCATGCCGGTGCCGTCGTCTCGGATATAGTTCACTTTGTAGGTCATGTTTACGTTGCCCTGGCTCACTTCCTCATAACTGAAAAAGGGCCCGGGGATGCGAAACGCTTCCCCAACCTTGAGAAGCTTGCGCGCGATATCCTGATTCATTCTTTTCCCTCGCTTATTTTTCCATCAATCAATTCCTGCCATGAACTGGCAGAAATTTCATCTGTATCATACTGGATTTTGCTGTTTTTGTCAATCAAAACGTCGGATTCTTCATAATCATTTCATTTTCTCCCTGGGTTTTGCTTAAAAATACCTTTGCTTCCGTCGCCGTATCATAGTATAATACCTGCAAACAATCACGGGAGGGAAAGGAAGACCATGACGGCGGAAACGGTGCTTGCCGCCCTGGCGGCGATCCGCGCGCCCCAGGCGCGGGACGAATACGACCTGCACGGCCTGACGGCTGACGCCTTGCGGCGGGCGGATATTCCCTTCCATCATGAAGCGCCCCTGGCCCCCCGGTGCCGCGTCGATTTTCTGTGCGGCACGGTGGGCATCGAGATCAAACGGGGCAGGCCGGACAAAACGCCGGTGGAAAAGCAATTGCGGCGCTATGCCGAAACAGGGAAGCTTACCGCCCTGGTTTTGCTTTCCGAAAAAGCCCTGCCCTCCCTGCCGGGGTTCGTTTGCGGTATTCCCGTGTACCCGGTGAGCCTGTACAAGCTGTGGGGCATCGCCACGGACACGGCGGGCGAAAAGAAAGCCGAAACAGTTCCCGAACCGCCCTTGGACATACCCATGGAAATAAACGAAGAAGCCCCGCCGGAAAGCGCCTCGCCTCTCTCCCTGGAGGACAGCATCCTGCGGGATTTATCCCAGGAGGATATTCCGCCCTTCCTGCGGGACGGGGAACCCGCTTCCTATTATTATGGCGTGCTGTCCTACAACGCCCGGCGGAAATGCTGGGTGATCAAGGGGGATCCCACCGTGACGGAACTGGCCAAGCGCCTGTTCCCCGGCAGCGACGCCAAACGGGGGGAAGCTCGCTTCACCGCCCACCGGCGCGTCGTGGGGGACGTGAGCTGGCTGATGCAGCGCTATCCCCTGGAAATCGCCCCCCGGGATCGGGAACGCTGGCGGCAGGCCATGAACCAGGCCCGGGATTATTACCGGGAGAGGGAGCGGGCCCGCACCCTGCTGCCCGCCCCTCAGCCCACCCCAGCCGTGTTTTCGGGCGAGCTTCGGCCCTTTCAGCAGATCGGCCTGCGCTGGCTGCTGCTGACGCCCCGGGCGCTGCTGGCCGATGAAATGGGCCTGGGCAAAACGGTGCAGGCCCTGGCCTGCGCAGCCCAGGAGGGAATTTTTCCCCTGCTGATCGTGCCGCCGCCCCACCTGTGCCGCAACTGGCTGGCGGAAACAATACGTTTCCTTCGGATCAACGGCCGCCCGCCCCGTGTGCATATCGTGAAGGGCTTAACGCCCTACGCCCTGCCGGAAGCGGACGTGTACATCCTGCATTATCTGCTGCTGCGAGGCTGGAAGGAAGCGCTGCCCCCCATGAGCTTCCACACTGTGATTTTTGACGAAATTCAGGAGCTGCGCCGGACCGGATCGGAAAAATACAGCGCGGCCAGCCTGCTGTCTGAAAGCTGCCAGCGGGTGATCGGCCTGTCCGGCACCCCCATTTATAATTACGGCAGCGAAATCTGGAACGTCATCAACATCCTGGACTTTCATTTCTTAGGCGACTGGGAAACCTTCACCCGGGAATGGTGCGCCGGGTACGGCAACCGCATCGTGCAGAAGCCCGAACTGCTGGGCGATCATCTGCGCCGGGAAGGTCTGATGCTGCGCCGCACCAAGCAGGAGGTGCTGCCCGAGCTGCCGGAAAAGCGGCGGCTGGTGCAGGAAATCGACGCGGACGACGCCCTGTACGCGCGCCTCATGGCGCCGGTATGGGAAAAGCTGTACCGCTGGCGGCTGGATCAGGCTCTGACCGCTTCCGCCCGCGCCCTGCTGGAGGATCAGATTTCCCAGGACGCCCGCCAGGCCACGGGGCTGGCGAAAGCCCCCTACGTGTGCCAGTTCGTGAAAGCATTGGTGAACGCCGGCGAAAAAGTTCTGCTGTTTGCACACCATCACGCCGTGATGGATATTTACAAAAACGAACTGAAAAACGAGCGTCCCGCGTTCATTACCGGCCGGGAAACCGCCGCCCGGAAAGAGGAAGCGGCGGATCGGTTCATGACCGGTAAAACGGACCTGTGCGTCGTTTCCATGCGGGCGGCCAGCGGCCTGAACCTGCAGCGGGCCTCCTGCGTGGTATTCGGAGAACTGGACTGGAGCCCCGCCGTGCACGCCCAGGCGGAAGACCGGGCCCACCGCATGGGCCAAAAGGATTCCCTTTTGTGCTATTATCTGGTGGCCCCCCGTGGCAGCGACCAGGACATGCAGGAAGCCCTGGGCCTCAAGGTGAGCCAGTTTCAGCTGCTCATGGGCGACCAGGCGGAAACTCAGGCCCATTCCGAAGCGGGAGCCAATTTTGCCCGGCGGCACGTGGAAAAGCTGATCGCCGCCATGGAAAAACGGGAGGCTTGAACCCTCCCCGGCGTTTCCTTTTCTCCCGCGAAAAAAAATTGAAATTATTTTTGTAAATAGCAGGAAAAAAGGAAAGTACGGCGAAACATAATAAAATGCTCGTACTATGGAGTGGTATGTATGCCGTACACCATTGCACGCCACGCCGGTTATTGCGCCGGAGTGCGAAAGGCCATGGAGCTGGCGCTCAGCGCCGCGCGGGAAGCCAGGGAGCAGGGTATCCCCTGCTATTCCTTAGGGGAGCTGATCCACAATCCCGACGCCGTGAGGGCCCTAAGGCAGGAAGGCGTCATTCCTGTGGAACGGGTGGAGGACGCCAAAGGCGGCATGATCCTGCTGCGCAGCCACGGCGTGCCGCCCCAGGTGGAAGAGCAATGCCGGAAGCAGGGCCTGATCGTTCGGGACTGTACCTGCGCTTCCGTCCGCGCCCTGCACAACATCGTGCGGGAAAGCGGCGAACAGGGTATACCGGTAATCCTGGTGGGCGAACCGGACCATCCCGAAGTACAGGGCACCGCCGCCTGGTGCCCCGGCAAGTGTTACATCGTGCGCACGGAAGCGGACGTGGACGCTCTGCCGGAGATGGAAAGGGCGCTGGCCGTTTCCCAAACCACCTTTTCCCTGAGCGCGTGGGAAAAGATTTTGAAAAAGCTCAACGCGCGCTATAAGGATTTGGACGCCCGCTGCACCATCTGCCCCGCCACCCAAATGCGCCAGCAGGAAGCAAAAGCCCTGGCCGCCCAGGTGGACGCCATGATCGTGGTGGGCGGCAGGAGCAGCGCCAATACGCGCAAATTATACGAAGTATGCCGGGCCATTTGCCCGCGCACCATTTTGGTGGAACGTGCGGAGGAAATTCCTTCACACTTTGCAGATATCCACAATCATCACATAGGAATAGCCGCCGGCGCATCCACACCGGATTGGTCATTTAAGGAGGTTGTCACACGCATGAACGAACAGGAACGCATCGACCAGGAAACCCAGGAACCCGTCGCCAATGTTGAACAGGAAACTCAGGAGAATCAGGCCCTGACCATGGAAGACATTGAAAAGACCGTGGTTCGCATCCGCACGGGCCAGACCGTAACTGGCACCGTCGTGCAAATCAACGATGACGAAGTGTGCGTCAACATCGGTTATAAGTCCGATGGTTTGATCAAGCGCTCCGAATTGGTTGATCAGGACGTGAAGCTCAACGACGAGATCGAGGTCGAGGTCGTTAAGGTAAACGACGGCGAAGGCAACGTCCTGCTTTCCCAGCGCAACATCGTGAACCGCAAGGCTTGGGACGCGCTGATGGAAAAGTTTGAGAACAACGAATACATCGACGCTGTGGGCAAGGAAGCCGTCAAGGGCGGCTTGCTGGCCAGCGTCGAGGGCGGCATTCGCGCTTTCGTGCCCGCTTCCCAGCTGGCGCAGCGCTACGTTGAAAAGATCGGCCAGTTCGTGGGCCAGCCCATGAAGCTGAAGATCATCGACGTGGACAAGCAGAAAAAGCGCATCGTGGCCAGCCGCAAGCAGGTCATTGAAGAAGAAAGCGCCGCCAAGAAGGCCGCCGCTTGGGAGAAGCTGGAAGAGGGCGCTGTGGTGAAGGGCATCGTTCGCCGGTTTGCTGATTTCGGCGCGTTCGTCGATTTAGACGGCGTGGACGGCCTGATCCATATCACCGACCTGGCCTGGAACCGCGTGAATCATCCCAGCGATGTGCTGCAGGTGAACCAGGAAGTGGAAGTGAAGGTGCTGAAGCTGGACCGCGAACGGGAACGCATTCAGCTGGGTTACAAGCAGCTGCAGCCCATGCCCTGGGACAACATCGAAGAAAAGTATCCCGTGGGCGCTATCTTGGAGCGCAACGTGGTGCGCATCCGTCCCTTCGGCGCGTTCATCGAGCTGGAGCCCGGCGTGGACGGCCTGGTGCATATTTCCCAGTGCGCCCTCACCCGCATCGCCAAGGTGGAAGACGTGCTGCAGGTGGGTCAGCCCGTGCGGGTCAAGGTGCTGGCTGTTGATCCCGAAGCCAAGCGCATCAGCCTGAGCATTCGCGAAGCCCTGGCCGACGAAGCTTTCGTGGAAGAAGAAGCTCTGGAAATCCCCGGCGAAGCCGAGGAAGCCCCTGCTGCCGAAGCTCCCGAAGCCCCCGCCGACGCTGAATAATGAACCGGTAAAACACTGCCGCGCCCAATTCCATAGGACGCGGCGGTTTTTTCTGCTTTTTTGAATGAAAAACATACGAGTTCGGAGGCCCTTTGCCATGAAAACACGCTTCCCGCTTCCCCTGCTGGCCCTGCTCCTGCTGCTGTGTTCTGTTTCCGCCTTGGCCGAAGAAGCGGCGGATATCACCGACCAGTGCAAGTTTTCCGCCTCCCCCGGGAAGTTCAAGCTGACCCGGATGTATGACCGGGACTACCGCACCGCCTATATGAGCGACAAACAGAAAAATCCTTACGTGGAGCTGACGGCCCCCAAGGGCAGCCCCGTATACAGCCTGTACGTCTGCTTTGCCCACAAGGTGCTCACCCCCTGGGAGCTGCAGGCCAAGCGCAGCGGAAAATGGGAAACGATCTATGAAAGCGAGGGCCTCTGCGCCCACGAATATGTGACGCTGCCGGAGGGGGAATCCGCCCTGCGGATCAGATCCAAGGCGGAAAAGCAGACCCAGATGATCGTCAACGAGCTCTTTGCTTTCGGCCCCGGCGACGCCCCATCCTTCGTGCAGACCTGGGAGCCTACTCCCGAAAAGGCGGACCTGATGGTCATCGCCGCCCATCCTGACGACGAGATCCTCTTTTTCGGCGGCACGATCCCCACCTATGCGGTGGAACGCGGCATGAACGTGGTGGTAGTGTACATGACCAACGGTACCACCAAGGACGGCATCACCTCCCGCCGCAGCGAGCTGCTCAACGGCCTGTGGGAAATGGGCGTGCGCCAGTATCCGGTGGTGGGCACCTTGGACGATCTGTATTCCGCCAAGCTGGAGAAAGGCTACGAAATCTGGGGAAAAACCAAGACATTGCAGTTCATTACCCAAATGTACCGACAGTACAAGCCCGAAGTGGTAATTACCCACGACGTGAACGGCGAATACGGCCACGGGGCGCACCGGGTGTGCGCCGACGCGGCCCAGAAATGCATTGCCATGGCGGCAGATGCCAATACCTACGCCGATACCGCCGCCCAGTGGGGCACTTGGCAGGTAAAAAAGCTGTACCTGCATCTGTACAAACAGGACGCCCTTGAAATGGACTGGGACCAGCCCCTTTCCGCCTTGAACGGCCGCACGGGCTATGAAGCGGCGCTGGACGCCTACACCTGGCATGTATCCCAGCATGAAGCCGGGCAGAAAAACCCGAAAACCGGCAAGTACGAGCTGTTCACCGTGGAGGACCGAAACAGCGATTACAGTTGTTACCGCTTCGGCCTGGCTTATTCCGCCGTGGGGCCGGATATAGAAAAGGACGACTTCCTTGAGAACATCGTTCTTGATTGATCACTTATTCCGCCGATTTGGGCAGGGAGTTTGAGGGATGAACGCCCCAAGCTCCCTGCCCCCTTTCTTTTATTGGATTTTGAAAAGCTCCGGCGATTTCAGCACGCCCTGGGGCCAGAGGCAGTATTCATAGCTCCACATCACGCCGTCCGTGCGCCAGGACTGGGGTCCCCACCAGGTAATGGTCTTGTCCGCCTGGTGCACCTGGCCGAAAGTGTTGATCCGGCAGCCAAAAGCTTTCAGTTCGATGGTATGGGTGCCGGGCTCGGTGATTTCAAAGGCGCGGACATACGGCGCGTAGGCGATCACGCCCTGATTCCTGCCGTCCACCATAAGACGAAGCAGCGCGGCCCGGTACTCGCTGACCTGCAGTTGATACCTGCCTGGCTGCAAATCGGCGGTCATGCGGTAGGTCAGGCTGCCGCCGTAGAACGGCAGCCGCTGCCGGGTGATGTCGCCGAAAGCGATCAGTTTGGGCAATTCGGTCAGCGTGCAGAAAACGCCCTGAACCTCCACACCGAACGCGCCCAGCAGGTACATGGCTTCCACGTTCACGGTCCTGCCGTAGGGCATGCTGACCTCCAGCACGTTCTTTCCGGGCTGGATGGCCGGAAGCGCCCGTTTGCCGATGCACCGATCCGTGTACCAGCCGTCCACGGGCCCCGCGGGCTGCCCGTTGAGCGTAACGGCGCTTTCCCCGGCGTTTTCCAGGGCCAATTCCGCGCCATCTAAATGAATTTTGCTGTCAAAGGTATACCGCAGGCGCAGGATATGGGGTGTGGTCCTGTCCTTTTCCACCCAGGGCTGGGCCACGTGTCCGCCCCGGCGGGGCCAGCCCAGCCTGTCGCGCAGGAGATTGTCCAGCCGCAGGATCTCTTCCGCCGCGCAGTAAGGCTCTTTGTCCAGGGCGTATTCCGGCCTGTCCAGCAAAAGTACGTTCGGCTCGTCCAGGGTATAATCCATTTTGTTCAGGAAATAGCGGACCCGCTCCGGCCTTGCCGTTTCCCCGGCCTTTTCTTCCGCGCCGCGCGCTTCCTTCGCGGGCGTTAAGCGCAAAAGCAGGGAATCATGGTCGTAGAAAACAGTTTTGTATACCGTCCATCCGCCGGTATGCTCCGAGGGAACCGGCATAATCTTCCCGGTCAGCGTATCGTACAGCGTCAGGTCCCAAGTTCCCCGCAGGCGGATGCGCAGCTCTCGCCGGGTTGGCGTATCGGGATTGGGTGAACGGTCCGCCTGGCAGATGAACAGCCAGCGCCCGTTCTGCTCCTGACGCATCTGATACAGCAGATAATTGGTCTGCACGCCGCTTTGGTCCCGGACCTCGATATCGCGCAGGCCGGATAGCTTTTCCAGGATCGATACCCGGTCAAAGGCGCAGTTTTCACAGGCTGCGTATAATTCAGCAGGCGCTGTGCTGGGAAGCGCGTCCATGAGTTCGGGAGCTCCGCCCAAGAAAATCACCCTGCCGCCGTTTTCGGCAAAGCGGCGCAGCCGGTCCACGGTGGTGGCGCGCAGGGTTTCCACCAGCGGAACGAGGATGGTTTCGTACCGCATCTCCCCCACCGGGAAGCCGCTGCCGGAGAAATCCGCCGGGCACTGATCCGGCAGCAGGGATTCACTGATAAAGTCGAAATCGATCATGCCCCGGAGCAGCCAGGCGGTCAGGTTCTGGAACCATTCGTCCATTTGGGCGCGGATGGCTTCGGTGTTTTCCTTGGCGCCCCAATGCAGCCAGTAGCTTTCCACCGGATGCACCACGCCCACCCGGCACAGGGCCTTGCCCCGGGTCAGGGCCGTGTTCACCCGCGCGAAGTGATCCTCCACATATCCGTATTCCCTGTACCATGGGATCTGATAATTGAACGTGGCGGGATAATCCCGCTTAGCCTCACCGTTCATGGACACCCAGGAGAGATGGGGCACGCGCACCGTGACCCCCAGCGCCGCCTGCCAGTCGCCCTGCAGCTTATGGCCCCGGAAATCGAAGTTCCAATTGGTGACGCCGTACAGTTCGGACAGCACGCCCTCCCGCCCAAACTGGCGGGACGCGGACGAGGCCTGCTTGGCGGTGGTATACTCGCGCCAGTCGCACAGCATATCGATGCCCGGAAGCTGGAAACCCCGATAGGAGCGCATGGCGTCGCCCAGCGCCGCAGTTTGGCTTTGCAGCGTGGGTTCTTCCATCATGTGGCCCGTGAGCATCAAGCCGTGTTCGCCGCACCATTTCCCGCACTGATCGGCAAAAGCCCGGGCAAACCGTTCGGCAATGTGATCATGGTAATGATAGCGCAGCGTGGACAGCTTTCCATCCGGCAAATCCCACAAGAGCTCCGGCAGGCCGTTCAGCAGCTCTTCGCCGTAAGTCCGCCGGAAAGAATCGGGCAAATCGTCCGTCCAGGGCAGCACCACATCCCGCGTATCCGCGGCGTAATCCAGGGTCTGCTTTCTGGAAAACTGCGGCTCGTCGGTAAAAATGGCCGGAATGACGCCGCCGAACTCTCCGCCCATTTCCCTGGCGTAGGCTTCATGGGTGGAGCGCAGAAAAGCCTGGATGCTCTTGGGATCGAGGGTATTCACATAAGCTTGATTGTTATACCAGGGATCGTCGCCCGCGATCCGCATGTAGGCGTACAGCGCGAAGCCCTGGGCGATACCGTCTTCTTCCATGCGCCGGTAGCTTTTCAGCGTGCCGTCGGGATTCAGCGTCACGTCATACGCGGCTAAGAATGTCCCGTCTTCCCGCTTTTTCCGGGTAAAGACGGCGTATCTCTGGCGGTAGGCCGGGTCCTTCGTCACCAGGCCCCCCGCCGCGCCGGAGGGCCAGCGGTCCTCATCGTAGAGCCAGATCAGCATATTTTCCTTTTTGGCCTTTTCCACGCAGGCGCGGATAACGTCAAAAAACTCCTCGCTCAGGTATTCCGTTTCCAAGCCGGTGCGCACATGAATATGCACGCCGCCAAACCCCATTTGTTTGAGCCGCTCCATCTGCCAGAGCAGTTCCTCCTTGTTCAATTTACAGTTCCAGGCCCAAAATGGCGCGGCCCGGTATTCTTTGCCCGGATGGGCAAACAGCGCCTCCGTCATGGGCTCATGGCTCTTGGCATACAGCATGTTTTCTCCTCCTTATGACGACTGGACGTTATTGCGTTTTTCAATCAAATCTTTTGCACGTTTATTATATTATAACAAAGCCTGCTGGAAAAACAAGTAGTATTTTTCCGGTTTGCGCATGCCCCTGGACACGAATTGTGACGAAACCATTAAATCAGCGTAAATTCATGATGAATCCAGCCGAAAGCGCCGAATAATTGCTTTACATTCCGGAAACCCTATGCTATACTAATCAGCGGGTCATATTTTGCCCAGTGGGGCAATGTCCGTCCAAGACGGTAAAAGAAGGGAGGATGCGCATGCTGGATGAAATGAAGGTATTGAGCCGCATCGCCCCTGATTTAATGGCCGATATTGGCCGCAGGGCCCAGGTGCTTTCCTCCATTGAAAGCATGCAGCCCGTGGGCCGCAGGGCCCTGGCCGCAAGGCTGAACCTGCCGGAAAGGGAAGTGCGGGCCGCCGCCGCCGCCCTGAAAGAACAGGGCCTGATCACCATGGACGCGGCGGGCATGCAATTGACCCCCCAATCCATCGAGGTGCTTTCCGGGGCCCATGATTTGAGCCGCGCCATGTTCGGCCTGACGAAGCTGGAACACGCGCTGTCCGATCTGTTAGGGGTGCCCCACGTGGTGGTAGTAGCCGGAAACGCCGACAGCGACCCTCAGGTGCTTCGGGAAGTGGGCCGGGCCGCCGCCCACCGGGTGCATAAGCTGCTGCAAAGCGGCATGACCTTAGCCGTCACCGGCGGGCGCACCATGAGCGAGCTGGCCCACGGCATTCAATCCGCCACCCCCATGAACGTGATGGTGGTGCCCGCCCGAGGCGGCGTGGGTTCCTCTGTGGAAACCCAAGCCAACGCCGTGGCGGCGGAAATCGCCCGCAGGATCGGCGGCCATCATCGGGTGATGCACCTGCCCGATTCCTTGGACGCCTCCGCCCTCCAGGAAATGATGAAACTGCCCGAAGTAAAAGAGACCTTAGAGCTTTTGCAGCGCGCCGATCTGGTGGTGCACGGCGTAGGCCGGGCGGACAGCATGGCCCAGCGCCGCCATTTGAGCGTGGAGGCCCTGGAAACCCTGAAAATGCATCGGGCAGTGGGCGAAGCTTTCGGCGATTTCTTTAACCTGGAAGGAAAAACCGTCCTGCAGACCAGCACCGTGTCCCTTGGCATCGGCAAAGCCTACAAGGAAAGCAAAATGGTGGCCGTTGCCGCCGGGGAACACAAGGCGGAGGCCATCATCGCCGCCTGCCGCCACGAAACCCACGATTCCCTGATCACCGACGAGGCCGCCGCCCAGAAGATCGCCGCCCTCTTAGGCGGTCAATCCGGGAAATGATATTGATACCACGGTTCGGAATATCCGGGCTTTGGCATACAACACCCCAATTCACCCAAATTAAAGGAAAGAAAAAGGAGTGCATCAACATGAGCCTGAACAAGAAAACCATCGAGGATGTAAACGTGCAGGGCAAAAAGGTACTTTGCCGCGTAGACTTCAACGTACCCATGGACGGCGAACGCATCACCGATGAAAACCGCATCAACGGCGCGCTGCCCACCATCAAGTACCTGCTGAACAATGGCGCCGCCCTGATCCTGTGCAGCCATATGGGCAAGCCCCACAACGTGTTCAACGACAAGATCAAGCTGAACAAGAAGGAAAAGGCCAAGATCGAAAAGCTGCCCGAAGCCGAGCAGGCCGAAGCCACCGCCGCCGCCCTGGAAAAGGCGAAGAACGATGTGAAGAAGCTGAGCCTGGCCCCCGTTGCCAAGCGCCTCTCCGAACTGCTGGGTCAGGAAGTGATCATGGCTAACGACGTGATCGGCCCCGACGCCCAGGCCAAGGCCGCCGCCCTCAAGCCCGGCCAGGTGATGGTGCTGCAGAACCTGCGCTTCCACGCCGAAGAAGAAAAGAACGATCCCGAATTCGCCAAGGCCCTGGCTTCCATGGCCGAGCTGTTCGTGAACGACGCTTTCGGCACCGCCCACCGCGCCCATGCTTCCACCGAAGGCGTGACCCATTACCTGCCCGCCGTCTGCGGCTACCTGATCGAAAAAGAACTGCGCATCATGGGCAAGGCCCTGGAAAACGCCGACCGGCCCTTCGTGGCGGTCCTCGGCGGCGCGAAGATCGAAGACAAACTGAACGTGATCAACAATCTGCTGGAAAAAGTGGACACCCTGATCATCGGCGGCGGCATGGCCTTTACTTTCCTCAAAGCCAAGGGCTATGAAATCGGCCAGTCCCTGCTGGACGAAAGCAAGATCGACTACTGCAAGGACATGATGAAGAAGGCCGAAGAAAAGGGCGTGAAGCTGCTTCTGCCCATCGATTCCGTCTGCATCAAGGAATTCCCCAACCCCATCGACGCTCCTATCGACACCGTGATCGTGGATTCTGATAAGATCCCCGCCGACATGCAGGGCTGCGATATCGGCCCCAAGACCGTGGCCCTCTTCGGCGAAGCCATCAAGGCCGCCAAGACCGTGGTCTGGAACGGCCCCATGGGCGTGTTTGAGAATCCCGTCCTGGCCAAGGGTACCCTGGGCGTGGCCCAGGCTATGGCCGACAGCGACGCCGTGACCATCATCGGCGGCGGCGACAGCGCGGCGGCTGTGGAACAGATGGGCCTGGCCCCCAAGATGACCCACATCTCCACCGGCGGCGGCGCTTCCCTGGAATACTTAGAAGGCAAGACCCTGCCCGGCGTCGCGGCGCTCAACGACAAATAAGGAATTTATGCGAGAAACCTTTCTTTCAGGAGAAAGAAAGGTTTCTCGCGCTCTTCCAAAGAAAGCCTTCCCTTTTATAATATAAATGAAAGAGGTGTTTCCCCATGCGCAAGCCTATTATTGCCGGTAACTGGAAAATGAACAAGACTCCCGCCGAAGCCAAGGCCCTGGTTGCGGAACTCAAACCCCTGGTGGCTGACGCCAATGCTACTGTCGTCGTGTGCGTCCCCGCCGTGGACATTTGGGCCGTGAAGGAAGAAATCGCTGGTTCCAACATCCATCTTGGCGCGCAAAACGTGCATTTCAAGGAATCCGGCGCTTACACCGGTGAACTCTCCGCCGCCATGCTGAAGGAAGCGGGCGTGGAATACGTCATCATCGGCCACAGCGAACGCCGCCAGTATTTCGGCGAAACCGATGCCACCGTGAACCTGCGCACCCTGGCCGCCGTGAAAGCGGGCCTGACCCCCATCATCTGCGTGGGTGAGCGCAAGGAAGAGCGCGAAGCGGGCTACACCGACGCTTTGGTAGAATACCAGACCCTGATCGCCCTCAACGGCCTGACCCCCGACGAAATCAAGAACGTGGTGGTGGCCTACGAACCCGTTTGGGCCATCGGCACCGGCCTCACCGCCACCGACGAGCAGGCCAACGAGACCATCGGCGTCATCCGCGCCGCCATCTGCCGCAAGTACGGCAAGGAAGTGGCCGACGCTGTGCGCATCCAGTATGGCGGCAGCATGAACCCCAAGAACGTGAAGGGCCTGATGGCGCAGCCCGAGATCGACGGCGGCCTCATCGGCGGCGCGTCCCTGAAAGCCCCGGACTTCTCCCTGGTTGTGAACTACGATAAATAAAAAATTTTCGGTACGGTAAAATCCCCGCTTTTCAATCGTTTGAAAGGCGGGGATTTTTGTATTTGGATCGATCGGGTCATAATGTCACAGTGAACTCGGTGCCTTCTCCCTGGACGCTGTGAACGGTGATTTTACCCTTGTGGGCGCTGACGATGCTCTGGGCGATGGCAAGCCCTAAACCGTTTCCTTCCGTCTCCCGGTTGTGGGAGGAATCCACCCGGTAGAAACGGTCGTAAATACGCTGCTGGGCTTCCAGAGGAATAGCGGGACCGGTGTTGTGTACTTTCAGAACTCGCTTTTCGCCCTTCGCTTCCAACGAGATATGGATTTTTCCACTGTCGTCGGAGTATTTTTCAGCGTTGCTCAGCAGGATTACCGTCAGCTGCTTGATCATTTCCTGGTCACCGACATAGTTGATGCCGTCCGGGATGTCCATTTCCAAGGTTTTCCCTTCATCGAACAGCGTCGATTCAAAAGGCAGGACCACTTCCAGCACGGCCCGGCTCAAATCGAAGTTCTCCCGCGCCGCTTCCACTGTGCCCTTTTCCATGCGGGCCAGGGTCAGCAGATTTTGAATCAGGCGGTCCGTGCGCTGGACCTCGGATTGGATATATTGCAGGGGCTTGCTCTCCCCCGCTTCGGCGGCCAGCACGTCGGCGTTGGCCGAAATCACCGCCAGGGGCGTTTTCAGCTCGTGACTGGCGTCCCACACGAACTGCTTTTGCTTTTCCATGGCTTCGTCCACGGGCTTGACTAATTTGAAAATAAGCCACACCGCGCCGATGCTCAGCAGCGCGTCCTCGATCACCGCCACCAGCACCGTCAGCCGCAGCACGCTTTCGGCGTTCTGAATCTCCAGGCTCCGGTCCACCACGATCAGCATGCGCTTTCCGTCCCGCTCGATCAGGCGGAAAAACTGATTGCCTGCCCGGCCTGTCTTCCGTCCGGAGGCGACAGCGGACGCCGCGATGGCCGCCACATCCTCATCGGTATACAAGTCCGCCCGTTCGCTGTTCCACTCGGCCACGCTTCCGTCATCATGGAGGGTGGCCGTGAAATAATTGGACAGGCTGGCGGCGTTCATCGGGCTTCCATTGCGGCCCCGGAAACCATTCCAATCCTGATCCGGCGGTTCCCGGTCCTGTTCCAAATTCGTTCCGTCCGGCTGCGTAAGCCCTTCCTTGGTTCGGACCATGCCCTGGGGCCGCTGGCCATTGTTTGCCGCCAGCATATCCAGCACCTGGCTTGCCTGCTTTTCCAAGCTGTTCCAGTTCATCCAGTTGATGGCCAGCACCAGCCCGGCGGAGGCCAGCAGCAGTCCAACCAGCACCACCAGAATCATGCGCCGCCTAAGCCGCGGGATCATACGCCCTCCTCCAGGGAATAACCGATGCCCCGGGTGGCCTTGATTTTTACCTTGGAGCCCACAAACGTCAGTTTCTTGCGCAGGAAGGAGAGATAGACCTCCAAGTTGCTGATGTCCGCCTCGGTTTCATAGCCCCAAACCCGCTCGAAAATCGTATCCTTATTCAAAATCTGCCGGGGATTGCGCAGCAGCATTTCCAATATCTGATACTCCTTGGCCCCGAGCTTCACCTCCTGGCCCGTAGTGCCGCACAACAGCTTGGCTTCCTGCTGATTGAGCACGATATCCCCAAAGGTCAGTTCCATCACCGGCGCTTCCTCCCGCCGCCGGGTAATGGCCCGCAGGCAGGCGATCAGCTCCGCCATCTGAAAGGGCTTGGGCAGATAATAATCCGCGCCCTTTTCCAGCCCGCGCACCCGATCCTCCAGACCGGATCGGGCGGTGAGCATGCACACGGGGGTTTTGATCCCTTCCCGCCGCAGGGAGGAAAGCACCTGAAACCCATCCATGCCCGGCAGCATCACGTCCAAAATGATGGCGTCATACTCCCCCGTCAGGGCGTAATCCAGCCCGTCGGTGCCGGTGTATACGGGATCGACGGCGAAATTTTCTTTTTTCAGCATCTGACAGATGGCCGAGGAAATGCCTTTTTCATCCTCCACCAGCAATACACGCATCTTTTTTCTCCTTACTTCGCTAAAAGCCACGCCTGGGCCCGGCGGACAAAGCCCTCGTTTTTTTCCAGCGCTTCCCGGGCCTTTTCCCGATCCACCCGGCAGGAGCGCATGACGATAGCGGTTTTCACGTCCCGGCCCGCGCTTTCCAGCAGGGAAGCAGCTTCTGCCTTGTCCTCAATCTCCAGGGCCTTCTGCACGATGCGCACCGCGCGATCCTGCAATTTCTGATTGGTGGGCCGCATATCCACCATGAGATTGCCGTAGACCTTGCCCAGCCGCACCATGGTCAGGGTGGTGAGCATGTTCAGGGCCATTTTGGTGGCCGTGCCCGCCCGAAGCCGGGTGGAGCCGGACAGAATCTCCGCCCCGGTGGGCATTTCGATGGCGATGTCCGCGTGGCGGGACTGAATGGCGTCCCTGTTGCAGGAAAGGCCGATGGTCAGCGCCCCCAAGGATCGGGCGTAGTCCAGCCCGCCCACGCAGTAAGGCGCGTAGCCGCTGGCGCTGATGCCCACCAGCGCGTCCTTGCCGCTCAAGCCGATTTCCTTGAGCGCTTCCACCGCCAATTCCGGCTTGTCCTCCGCCCGCTCCACGGCGTGGCGCAGGGCGTAATCGCCCCCGGCGATCAGGCCCACCACCAGCCCCTCGTCCGTGCCGAACGTGGGCGGACATTCGGAGGCGTCCAGCACGCCTAACCGCCCGCTGGTGCCCGCGCCGATATAAATCAGCCTGCCCCCCGCCCTGATCCGGTCCGCGATTTTTTCCACCGCCTCGGCGATTTGGGGCAGGGCCTGCTCCACCGCCTCCGCCGCCTGACGGTCCATGCGGTTCATGAGTTTTGCCGCCTCCAGGGGAGACAGTATATCCAAATTTTTACTCTGATTGTTCACCTGTTCCGTGGATAAGCTTTCAAATTTCATCTGCTTTCAGCTCCTGTTTTCCGCCTTTTTCTGTGGTTTTATTATAGCAAATCGGTCCCTCCCCGTCAACGGCGGCCGTCATAGAACACTTGTTTTCGTTCCCCCTTGCCGATTCTTCCGTTTTCCTGTCGGCGCGGATTCAATCCAATCGGTGTTCTTTTCCCATTTTGTCGAAAATAATTCTTATAGTTACTATTTTATTGATAATTTTATTCTTTTTGTTATAATTGTAAACGAATCTTCCAAGCGTTGGAAGGAATGATGCGGAATGGAAGCGCATCCGGAAGGACCCATTTTCTTTCCACCGCCCGGGACCTATTCATTTCATCATATCGAGGGAGCTGACCATCCATGACCATCATCCGTGCCGCAATCGTAGACGATAACGACGAATTGCGCAATGCCATGAACCAATACCTGCAAACCCAGAAAGACATTTCCATTGTGGGCGAAGCGGCCAACGGCCAGGACGCCCTGAAGATGATCCAGGAAAAGCAGCCGGACGTGGTGCTGCTGGATATGATCATGCCAACCCTGGACGGCTTCGGCGTGCTGAGCCAGATGCAGCGCGTGCCCATGGAAAAACGGCCCCGGGTGATCGCGGTCACCGCCCTGGGCCGGGATGATTTCATCCGCCGTGCGGTGGAGTTAGGGGTGATGTATTACATGATCAAACCGGTGGATCTGCCCGTGCTGGTGGACCGGATCAGGGAAGTGGCCGCCCATCAGCCCGCCGCGCCGCTGGAACCCCTCTACACGGCGGGGCAAAACTTGGATGACCGCATTTCCAACCTGTTTCTGGCCATGGGCATTCCCGCCCACATCAAAGGCTATCAATACCTGCGGGAAGCCATCAAGCTGGTGATCGAAAAGCCGGAAATGATCGGCGGCATTACGAAGGAGCTGTATCCCGCCATCGCCCGGCGTTTCGGCACCACCTCCAGCAAGGTGGAGCGGGCCATCCGCCACGCCATTGAAGTCGCCTGGAGCAGGGGCCGGGTGGACACCCTAAACAAAGCCTTCGGCTGCGAGGTAGCCAAGCCGGACGAAAAACCCACCAACGGCGAATTCATCGCCCTGATCGCGGATAAGCTGAGTTTGGAATATACCGCGTGACCTGCTTGGTCATCGAAAAGGAGCCGCGTCCTCGCGGCTCCTTTTCATCGCGGCGTTATTTCCCGAACAGGCCCTTGATCTTATTCAGGATGCCGCCCGCGTTTTGGGCCACTTCCTGGATATTCAGCTTGCCCTGCACCGCCTTGATGATGGCCTGGATCAGTTGATCGTCCAGCTTGATGCCCAAGATATCGGTGACGATTTTCACAGGATTCTTCTTGAACTGCTCGATCAGGCTGTTGTTGCCGGTCAGCTTGGCGACTACCTGCTCCACATACTTGGTGATGTTTTCGCTCATGACGCTTGCCTCCTCATTCCGTTTATTCCGCAGCCGCGCTGCTTTTTCTTTGCCTGTATTTTATCATTCTCCCGGCTTAATTGCAAATCTTTTTTCGCCGTTTCTCCGCAATCTTGTAAAATGCCCGTTTCCCGGCTTGTGAGGAAAGGGGAAATATGGTATACTGTAGAGAAGGACGGCGTAAAAACCGCCCGAGATGAAAGAATGATTATGGCAAATATGTTAGGATCGAGGGATAAATATGATCAGGAAAACCATCTTGCTGCTCGCTCTGCTGCTGGCGCTGTGCTCGGCGTTTCCCGCCCTGGCGGAGGACGCGGCGGGCATTCCGGGCTATTCCCGCACCGCCGGATATACCTATGTGACCTTCGGCTCCTATCCCACGGACGCCGACGGCACGGTGCGCCCCATTGTGTGGCGGGTACTGAAAAATGAGAAAGGGGAAGCGTACCTGCTCAGCGAGTATATCCTGTTCAGCGCCCCCGTGCACGGGGATTACGAGCACTACAAGGGCTGGGAAACCAGCGATTTGTACAACTACCTGAACAGCACGTTCCTGAACGACGCCTTTACCGCCGATGAGCAGGCCGTGCTGCTTCAGCGCACGGAAGACAACGCCCTGGTGACCCTGATCACCTCCGACGAAATGAAGGACGCTTCTATCGGTTTTTCCTCCAACGCCTCCCGCCTGTGCGAAAGCACGGCCTGGGCCAAGATCCTGCCCGATCCCCCCATTTTTGAATTGCCCGCCACCAACAACAAGGGCAAGTGGAAGCCCCTGTATATCTATTCCAAAGGCAAAATTTACAGTCCCTGGTGGAGCCGCACCCGGTCTTCGGACTATCCCCATGAGCAGCGCCGGGTGATGGACGAGGGCAAGATCGGCCGCATTTCCTCCGGCAACAGTGATTTGGGCGTGCGTCCCGCCGTGTATGTGGACCTGAGCCTGCTTAGCATCCAGGGGGGCAGCGGCACGCTTTCCTCTCCCTACGCGCTGGTCCCCGGCCAGGGAGATACAGCCGCATCGGTCGCCACCATTTCCAAGCCGGAACCCACAAAGGCCCCTGCCGACGACCTTCCCGTGGTGATCCTCGCTACCGCGAACCCGCAGCCCACCCAGGCTCCCGCGGACGATATTCCCACGGTGATCCTGGCCACCGCTGAACCGGAACCTGAAACCCAAGCGCCCGCGCCGGAAGCCACAGAAGCGCCAGCCGCCGAAGGGAAGCAGGGCTTCACCGCCGCGGCGGACCCGGCAAGCATCCATGAACTGTTCCCCACCCTCACCGCCCAGGGCTTCCTGCCGGAGGGCGAAGAGGAATTCGTGTACCAGGACGGTGCCAAGGGCCTGTGGCTCTACTGTTCCCAGACCCTGCGCATCGAAATCAACCGCCGCACCGGCACCAACAGCAAAAAGCAGCCCCTGCGCTGGTATGAAGCCCAGATTTATACCCGGGACGAAAGCGAGCTCTTTGATTTCTTCCCCTTCGATTCCGCCCACTATACTTCCTACGGCGAACGCTATAAATCCTACGCCGACAATATTGCCCAGCAGCATAATGTGGTATTCGCCATCAATTCCGACTACTTCATTTACCGCGTGGAACGGGATCATGAGGAAAGCTATGATTACCCCATCGGCGTGATCATCCGGGATGGCGAGGTGCTGTTTGACCGGCCCAAAAAGGCCAGCTCCACGGTGTATCCGCCGCTGGATGTAATGGCCCTGTATCCCGACGGCGGCGTGACCCTGCACAAGAATGCCACCGTCACTGCCAAGGAATTGCTGGCCGCCGGGGCTACCGACGCCCTTTCCTTCGGCCCTATCTTAGTAGAAAACGGCGAAGTCTCCCCCCGTTCCAAGGAATTCGGTTCAACGCCGAACCCCCGCACCGCCTGGGGCATCGTGGAACCCGGCTATTACATCGCCGTGGTGGTGGAAAGCCGCACCTCGGAAAGCAAGGGCGAAAGCTGCATCTGGCTGGGTGAAAAAATGGCCGAGTTAGGCTGCACCTCCGCTATCAACCTGGACGGCGGCGCTACTTCCGTCATGATGTTCATGGGCCACCAGATCAATAAATCCGGCAACTACGGCGATATCACCAACCGCAGGATGAACGAGCTGTTCGGCATCGGCCATTCCGATAACATCATCTGATCCCCCCGTTCCGTATCCTTTCCTCCGCACAGCCCTGTGCGGAGGATTTTTTCACAAAAAAAGAACCTCTCCGCTTTGGAAAGGCTCTTGCAATGGTTATTTCACAGTGCGCATCTGGTTCAGAGGCAGGAGCACGCATTTCACCCTGCCCATGATGGCGCCGCGGGAAATGGGGCCTACGTCGTCCGACCGGCTGTCGTGGGAGGAATAGCGGTTGTCACCGATCACGAAATACTCGTCTGTGCCCAGCTTCCGCAGGGGATAATCGTTAGGCACGCTGGCCATGAATTCGGGGTCTTCCACCAGTTCGCCGTTCACATACAGATGGCCGCCGGTGATCTGCACGGTATCGCCGGGCAGCGCCACCAGGCGCTTGACGAACAGGGTGTAGGTATCCAGCGCCAGCGCGCCGCTGATATTGATCTGATTCGCGCCCCGTTCGTTCACGCGGCCGGGATAACGGCAGATGATGATGTCGTTGCGCTGCGGATCGCCCAGCAGATAATCCCATTTGGTGGCCAGCACGATTTCGCCGTCCATGAGAGTATTGGTCATGCTGGTGCCGTCCACCCGAATGGGTTCCGCCACAAAGGCCCGCACGAGCGTGGCGATGATCACAGCCGCCAGCAGGGTCCATACCCAGCTCCAGATTTTCAGGGCCAGGGGCTTGTTCTTTTCCTTCTCCTTCTGCCTCGCTATTCTTTCCTTGCGCCGTTCCCAATACGTCGCGGGCTTCTTTTCCGTTTGCATAGTCGGGTCTTTACTCCTCTCTTTCAGCCTCGGGCGCGGCGGTACGCTGAAGCACCTTTTTCCGGCGCATAAAAAACACCTCGCGGTCCAGCATCACGATCCGTCCGCAGCCCTGGCATTTGATCTTAATGTCGGCTCCCGTCCGAATGACCACCCAGGTATCGCCGCCGCAGGGGTGAGGCTTCCGGGTCTGGATCACATCGCCCAGAAAAACGTCGTTTTCCACGCGGCTTCCCTCCTTGATGATCGATGGGTCTATTATATACGCATTTTCACAATTATTCAATGACAATTCTTTTCAGAAAGCGCAAGTTTACAATATCGTCATAAAAAAAGACGGAAAGCCATTCTTCCGTCCCCCTTTAAATGGCTCATTAAGTCAGAAACGGGGAACCCCTGGGGCTATCCGCCCCAGACCCCGACCAGGGAGATGATCTCCCTGGCCCCTCCCCTGCGGATATTACCTGACGCGGAAAGAAAGCTATCTCCCGCCGTTGCTTGGAAGGACTGTCCAACTTGACAGCCTCGTGCTTCTGGCCCGGCGACAGGCGGAGATTGTTTGCTTTCTTACACCAAGTCAATTCGCCTATTGGTGTCCAGAGGACGAAGTCCTTTGGCGCGGGTCTGGGCGCGCGGAGCGCTCAGCGTTCCCCTTCTCCCGACATATTTGGTTATGCGATTAGTCTCCGAGGCCAATGAACGCTTTCACCTTTTCGCTCTCGAAAACCTCCTGGGGCGCGCCGTCGGCCACGATCACGCCGTTTTCCATGAACACCACCCGATCGGCCACCTCCCGGGCGAAGTTCATTTCGTGGGTGACCACCACCATGGTGCGCTTTTCCTTCGCAAGGCTGCGGATCACGCCCAGCACCTCCTGAGTGAGCAGCGGGTCCAGGGCGCTGGTGGGTTCGTCGAAGCATAGCAGCTCCGGGTCCATGGCCAAGGCCCGGGCGATAGCCACCCGCTGCTGCTGTCCGCCGGAAAGCTGGCAGGGGTAGGCCGCTTCCTTCTCCTCCAATCCTACCTTTTTGAGCAGTTGACGGGCGTACTTTTCCGCGTCCTCTTTTTTCCGTTTCAGCACGCAGCACTGGGCTTCGGTCAGATTTTTCAGCACGCTCATATGGGGAAACAGATTGAAATTCTGAAACACATAGCCCATTTTCAGGCAGATGCTCCGCTGCTCCTTCACCGGAGCGTATACGCCGTCCTTTACCAAGGCCTGCCCGTCCACCAGGATGGTGCCGCCATCGGCTTTTTCCAAATTGTTCACGCACCGCATCAAGGTGCTTTTGCCCGAGCCGCTGCGGCCGATGATAGCCACCACTTCACCCTTATTTACTTCCAGGGAGATGCCCTTCAGCACGCCCAAACTGTCAAATTTCTTTTCCAGGCCTATCACTTTCAGCATGGCTTCTCCCTCCTTTTACTGATAGTAGTTCAGTTTCTTTTCCAGGCGGCCCAGCAGCACGGTCATGATGCCGTTGAATACCAGATAGTAAACGCCGGTAAAGAACAAAGGCCAAACCGCGCCGGAAATGCCCTGGCTGCCCTTTAGGAAACTCTGTCCCGCCCAAATGATTTCCTGCAGGGCGATGATGCGGGACAGGGAGGTATCCTTGACCAAAGTGATGATTTCATTGGACATGGGCGGCACGATGGCCTTGATGACCTGCAACAGCTTGATCCGGAAAAAAATCTGGGTCTTGGTCATGCCCAATACCTGCCCGGCTTCCTCCTGCCCCACGGGGATGCCCTGAATGCCGCCCCGGTAAATTTCGGAAAAATAGCAGGCGTAGTTAATAATGAAGGCCACGGCGGCCGCCGAAAACCGGCCCGCCTCTCCCCCGCCCCAAATGGGATTATTCAGCACCAGGCCGGGAAAATAATAGATGATCAGCAATTGGATCATCAGGGGCGACCCACGGATGATCCACACGAGCACGCGGGTAAAAGCGCTCAGGGGCTTAAAGCGGGACATGGACCCGAAAGCAATCACCAGTCCTAAGGGTATCGCCCCCAAGAGCGTGATAAAAAAAAGGCGCAGGGTCTGAATAAAACCCACGTTCAGGGAATTGAGCACGATGGGCAGTTGATTCAGGAAGGTTTCCATCTTTGTTTCTCCTATCCGTAAAACGACAGGCAGCCGGGGCCTGATCCGCAATCCGTGCCCCGGCTGCCTGAAAAGAACCTGTATTATTGGGGAATGATGGCGGCCTGTACGCCGTAGGTCTCGGCGATGGCCATCATGCTGCCATCAGCATAGGCGGCGGCCATGAATTCGTTCAGCGCGGCGGCCAAATCGCTGCCCTTGCGGAAGCCCACGCCGTATTCTTCGCTGTTCAGAGGGAGAGTGTAGGTCAGGTCGGCGTAATCGGTGCCTTCGCCCACCATGGCGGCGGCCATCAGGGCGTCGATCACAGCGGCGTCAGAGGTGCCGGCTTTTACTTCCAGCAGGGCGGACGCCTGGCTCTGCACGGGGGTCTTGTTATAGCCTAAGGCGTCGATTTCCGCTTCACCGGCGCTGCCCGCTTCCACAGCGAAGCTGAGGGAAGCCAGTGAGGCCACATCGGCGTAATCGTTGGCCTTAGCAGCGGGAAGCACCACCACCTGGGCGTTGTTGGCGTAGGCGTTGGAGGTTTCCATGGCGGACTTCACTTCATCCGTCAGGGTCATGCCGTTCCACACGCAGTCGATGGACTTGCCGTTGAGCTCTAAGATCTTGTTGTCCCAGTCGATTTCCACCAGCTCGATCTTTACGCCCAAGTATTCCGCGAAAGCCTTGGCCAGGTCGGCGTCGAAGCCGATCCATTCGCCGTTTTCATCCTTGTAATCCATGGGCTCGAAATCGGTGATGCCCACCACCAGCACGCCCTTGTTCTTTACATATTCCATATCGGTTTCCGCCACGGCGGGAATCACCAGAGCCGTGAGCAGCATCATAGCGGCCAACAGCAGAGCCAGCGTCTTCTTCATCAAAATCTACTCCTTTTTCCGCGTATCGCGTCCTGTGTTTTATCGCTTTACCACAGTAAAGCAAATATATGGTAACATACCACACAGATTTTGTCAATCTTTTTATTTTCAATTGCATTTTTTCCAATCAAATCGCCGTCCGGAAAGCCGGACGGCGAAAGTGAAAGGAGAAGATGTTTACCAAATCAATAAGCCATGGCGATGATCAGGCCGCCCATGCCGTTGCCGTCCATGTTATCCACAGACACAATCACGTCCCGCGCGGCCCGGGAAACGTTCACGGTGGCGTCGCCGCCCGCGTAATCCTCGATGCGGACGATTTCATACTTGAGCTGGCCATCCTTGTACACGGCGATATGAGGATGGGCGATCAGATACTCGATATAATCCTCCATGCAGAAGTTCATGATGTGCATCACCGCGGCATTGGGCACGCCCACATAGCGGTAAATGCTCAGCTTGCTGCTCTGGCCGGTCTTGTAGGATTTATCGGTGACGGTGGCGTTGGGATAGCCCTGCACCGGGAAGCGGAAGATGATGCCGTATTCCCAGCTGTGCTCCACCATCCAGTCGGACTGGGGCAGCTCATGGAATTTCTTGTCCATGATGGGGTCGCCCTTGGCGTAACGGCCCATGCGGAAGGACAGGCCCGATTCATACTCGCTGGTGCCGGGCACACTGTAGCCTTCGCTGATGACCTTGTTCACCAGATTGTCGCCGGTAAAGCTGTCCTGATACTTGGCGGCGGCGGTATCGTAATACTGCTGCTGGGTTTCCCTGAGGCGGTAGCCCTCTTCAATATTATAATGCTCCAGCCCTTCCGCTTTGGCGGCGGACAGCATGCTGCCCAGGGCGGTAATGGCGGGAGAAAGCAGCTTTACGTTGGCGTTGGCGGTGGGGATGGTTTTATCCGTGGCGTGAACGCCTAAAAACTCACAGGCGGCCAAATCGTCGGGCACCGCGTGCCAGCGGTTCACCAGCAACATGCCGCTGGAAATCAGTTCCTGCCGGGAAGCGGTATAGGTTTTGGTATTGGTCAGGGGGAATTCGCTCACGTCGATCACGTCCCAGCCCTCCTGCTTGGGGGTGGGCCATTCCGGCGTTTCCACTTGGCTGGCGGCCGCCTGCTCCTCCGCTTTGGCCTGATTGTACGCCTCCTTCAGGCGGTCGTTTTCCTGCTGGGCCAGGGCGGCGTTTTCCGCTTCCTGGGCTTTGACGGACTGATCCAGCAGCATATAACCCGCGCCGCAGATCACGGTGAGCACAAACAATACGATCAGAATGCGCACAAGCTTGCCATAAGCATCCGCGCTGCGCTTTTTCGCCATTCTTTTCACCTTCCATAAGGCGCCGGAGCGCCCGATTTTCTCAAAGCAGAATGAATTCCATTTCCACCCCCTAAATATATCAAAAATATTACGAAATGTCAACGTTTTTTAATAGAAACAATGCTGGCATGGGTGATTGTTACAATTGATACAGCACATAAAGAGTTGAGAGTTAAGATAATATAGGCTTTACAGCGGAACCCATAAAGCCAACTATATAAATCTTCACTCTCAACTCTTTGTACTGCACTCTTCGTTTTTTCATTGATTGTCCTGATCCAGCAGCTTCATGGCCGCTTCCAGGGTTTTGCCGATGGGCGCGCTGATGCACAGGTCAGCCCTGCGGTCCATGGAGGTGGGCGAACGGTTGATGATCACCAGGGGGCCGCGATAGCCCTCCACAAAGCCCGCCGCGGGATATACGGACAGGGAGGTGCCGCCGATGATCAGCAGATCGGCGTGTTCAATGGCGTAGATCGCCTCTTCGATAGCGCCGGGGGGCAATTGTTCCCCGTAGAGCACCACGTCGGGCTTCACCACGCCGCCGCATGCACAGCGGGGGACGCCCTGTGAATGCAGTATTTCTTCCATAGAAAAGTCTTTTCCGCAGCGGGTGCAGGAATTGCGCAGCACGGTGCCGTGCAGCTCGATCACGTTTTTGCTGCCCGCCAGCTGGTGCAGGCCGTCGATATTCTGGGTGATCACGGCGGAGAGGATGCCCCGCTTTTCCAGCTCTGCCAGGGCCAGATGGGCCGGGTTGGGCTTGGCGTCCGGGAAAAGCATCTTTTTCCGGTAAAAATCATAAAACGCTTCCGTTTTCGTCCAAAAATACCCATGGCTGAGGATGGTTTCCGGCGGATCGCTCCATTGCTGGTGATACAGGCCGTCGGTGCTGCGGAAATCCGGAATGCCGCTTTCCGTGGACACCCCGGCCCCGCCGAAAAACACTGCCCGCCGGGCGTTTTTGAGCATTTTCGCCAGCTTTTCCTGCAAGTTTTCCTCCACTTTGTATCCCTCCCTTTTTTAGTCAATATTATGGCGCACCAGTACGCAAAAGTCAAGGATGCCCCTCCGATATTGGTCAAATTCGTTCCGCCGGAAACAATTTTTGCATAAGCATAAAATATTCCCGTAAAATTTTGTTAGTTTTATGGATTTTCAAAAGGGACAAAACCATGTATAATGTAACCATCTTAGTGGGAGGGGAAGAATTGCTCTTTTTCCTCTCCCCGGGACAGAATATCAGACGATTGTAAAAGGAGGATTCATTCATGAGCAGCGTATCTCTGCAGCACATCTACAAGGTTTATGCCGGTGGCGTCACCGCCGTAAGCGATTTCAATCTGGAAATTGAAGATAAGGAATTTATCGTTCTGGTCGGCCCCTCTGGCTGCGGTAAGTCCACCACCCTGCGTATGGTCGCCGGTCTGGAAGAAATCAGCGACGGCGAACTGTACATCGGCGACAAGCTGGTGAACGACGTTGCCCCCAAGGATCGCGACATCGCCATGGTGTTCCAGAACTACGCTCTGTATCCCCATATGACGGTTTATGACAACATGGCTTTCGGCCTGAAACTGCGCAAGACCCCCAAGGATGAAATCAAGCGCCGCGTGGAAGAAGCCGCCCGCGTTCTGGACATCGCCCACCTGCTCAACCGTAAGCCCAAGGCTTTGTCCGGCGGTCAGCGCCAGCGTGTTGCTCTGGGCCGCGCCATCGTGCGTGAACCCAAGGTCTTCCTGATGGACGAACCTCTGTCCAACCTGGACGCTAAGCTGCGTGTTCAGATGCGTACTGAAATCACCAAGCTGCATCAGCGCCTGCAGACCACCTTCATCTACGTTACCCACGACCAGACCGAGGCCATGACCATGGGCTCCCGTATCGTGATCATGAAGGATGGCTTCATCCAGCAGGTGGACACCCCCCAGAACAACTACGACTATCCCGCCAACAAGTTCGTGGCCGGCTTCATCGGATCTCCCCAGATGAACTTCTTCGACGTCCGCCTGCAGAAGGAAGACGGCAAGATCGTGGCCGTGTTCGGCGACAACAAGATCGTCGTGCCCCAGGAAAAGATCGCCAAGTTCAAGGATGAAAGCTACATTGGCAAGGAAGTCACCATGGGCATCCGTCCCGAAAACATCGACGACGATCCCGAATTCGTGGCCACCCATCCCGACGCCACCATGAAGGTGCACGTGGAAGTGACCGAATTGATGGGCTCCGAAACCTATCTGTACTTCTCCACCTCCGGCAAGGAAGAAAACGTTATTGCCCGCGTTGACCCGCGCACCAAGACCCGCGCCGGAGACGATGTGAAGGTGGCCCTGGATACCACCCGCCTGCACTTCTTCGATAAGGACACCGAAGAAACCATCATGAACCGCTGATCAACATCCGTCTTTTTCGCCGGAGGGCTTGCCCTCCGGCGTTTTTCTTTCGCGGTGAGATAGCGAAACGGCGGCACCTCCGGCCGCCGTTTCAAAATCTCAAAAATGCCCTGTAACGCTTTCCTTTTTATATACCAGCATCCCTTGCCCGTAAGGGTCGTCCTCCGCCCCGTATTCCTCCGCAACAAATTGGTATCCGTTCTTTTCCAGGACGCGGACGGAAGCAATGTTCCCGTGAAGCACGCGGCCATACAGGGCTTTTATTCCCATCGTCGAAAGGATGTACTCCGTCATGGCGTCCACCAATTCCGTGGCATAGCCTTTTCCGCTATAGCTTTCACAGATCGTGAAGCCGATTTCCACTTCGTCCGGCTTTCCATCCACCTCGTTGACGCCCGTATCTCCGATCAATTCGCCGGTTTCCTTCCATACCACCGCCAGCACATAAGGCAAATGCCCGTTCTGAACGCAATCCGCGAAAAACGCCGCCGCGTCCCTGGCTTCTTCCAAGTCCGCGTAGCATTCATTGGGGATCCACTTTTTGACCGTTTCCTCCTGATGATTTGCGTACAAACTTTGGGCATCCTCCAAAGTAAACGCCCGAACGCCCATATGCGCTGTTTCAAATAAGTATTGCATATCTTTGTCTTCCTCAGCGTGCGGTCAGAGATGGACCTGAATGGTGCCCCAAACCATGAACGCGAACACGGCGGCCAGCACAACGTATTCCACGATGCCGGGCCGCTTTTTTTCGGGCGTCAGCAGCAGGTAGAAAAAGGTATAGGGCACCAGGTCCACGGCGTAGCGCGCCCCTAACTGGTAGCCGCCGAAGGTGCGGTGCATCAGCAGCAGGAAAGCGTGGGCCACGCAGGCCAGCAGCACCACCGCCTTCTCCGCGCGCATCCTGCGCCGGAACAGGTCCACGATGAACCAATACAGCATCAGCACCAGGGTGGGACAAGCGATCAGCATGGAAAACCCGAATTTCTGAAACTCCAAATCGCTGTTCAGGGGCAGGCCCCACAGGAAGGTTTTCAGATTCTTGGCTACATGGTCCACTGAAAACTGAATGCCGCCCTGGGTGGAGAACTCCGGCAGGTAATTGTGGCCAAATTCCAAGGGATCCCCAAAGCGGACATAATTGTACAGCCCCAGCCCGAACGCCACGCAAATGCCCAAGCAGACACCCGGCAGCAGGGCCCGCGCCATGCTTTTGACGTTCTTTCCCTCCCGACGGTTGGCCGCGAGATAGGCCGCGAAAAGTGGCAGGCCGTACAGAGCGTTAAAGGGGCGGCAGCCAACCGCTAAGGCGTAGCCTATCAGCGCCAGGGTGGGCCGGTCCAAGGATAAGAAACACACGGCGGCGGTGGTGAGGAAGAACGCCAGCACCTGGGCGTGATACCATACCGCGCCGTCCAACGTCAGCGGCAGCAGGGAGGAAGCAAAGCAGAACAGGAAGGAAAAAATGCCAGCCTCCCATTTTTTGTACCCCCTGTGCTTGAGGGCTTCATACATCAGCAGACACGCCCCCAGGGCGTAAAGCTTCACCAGCAGATTATCCGGCGTGTCCCAGCCGAACAGGTATGTCAGCGGCAGCAGCACCACCGAGGGCAGCGGCGGAAAGGACACATAATAATCGCCCTGGTAAACGGCCAGTTCCAAATACGATACGTCATACGGCAGATGCAGCAGCCCGTCCCGCCATGCCATGGCCTGGCGGGTATAGGTATTGTAGGCGGTGGGTCCCGCAAAGCTCTTATTGGTGATCAAGCACAGCGCGGCCCACAGCGCGGCCATGGCCACAATTAAAAGCAGCGGCGTTTTATCCCGCCGCAGGAATCCGAATATCTGTTTCATTTCTTTCACATCATGATCGAAAAATATCATCCGGCGCTCCGGGGCGGCTTTGCCCCGGAGCGCCGCTCAGTTCAGTTCCCGGCGTTCATTCCCGCAAGGAATTCAACGAATGTTTTCAGCGCCACCGGCACCAGCATATCGGAATAATAAGCGTCGGTGATGATGGTGCCATGAGGCATGTCCCGCTTGCCGAAGTCGGTAAAACTCATGAACCCACGAGCCTGAACAAAAACTTCCCGTTCTTCCTCCGTCGATTGATCGAGCATCTGCTGAAGGCGGGCTTCCCGCTCTTCCTCCGTCATCATCGAAAGCTTGATGGATTCGCTGTTTGTCCGGGTCCAGAACACCGCGTCCACGGTACCGCTGGCCAACGCGGCGGCGCGGCCCATGCTGTCCACCTGCACCAGTTCGATGTTCTTGTTGACGCGGCGGCTGATCTCCGCCAGCAGCGCGGTATTGAAGCCCGCGGGGGTGCCGTCGGGCGCCACGTAGTCCATGGGCGGCAGGCTGCCGGTAACGGCGACCTTGACGGTCTCCGCGCCTTCAAGGGCGGGCATTTCCACGGGGACGATCTCGCCGCTCACAGCCGTTTCAATGTGCTCCTGAACCAGTTTTTCCAGGGTGCCGTCTTCCTTGACGGCGGCAATCGCGGCGTTGAATTCGTCCCGCAGCGCTTCATTCCCCTCCAGCATCATGAAAGCGAAGTCATTGTTGAGCAAACCCTTGTAGGCCATTTTGACGAACAGGCTGGCGTTTTCGTCCAGCGGTTTGAACACGGTGGTCTGCGCCAGTTCGTCGTTGTTGGCGCACAGATACGCGGCGGTGGTGGAAAAGATGTTCAGAATCTCCACGTCCCCGGCGGTCAGCGCCATCACCATGGCGTCCAGCGTGTCGTAGTAGACGGGCTGGAACTTCACCGGGTTGTCCGGGTTGTTCGGAATCGAGGGAAGCAGGTTTTCGCTGTAACCCTCCGCCGCCACAAGATCAGCGATCATGATGGTGGCCTGGATGGTGCCGACCAGTTCTTCCTCGGTTTGATTCAGCAGGGAAAGCACGCCGATCCGCTCCGTGCGGGCTTCTTCCGCGTGAACGATGGGGCAGAGCGCCAGGATCATCACCAGCGCCAGGGACAGGGCAATCAGCTTCTTCATGGGTATACCTCCTCAATATGATATGCGGAAACGCTCGCTTCCGCGGGAAAACGGGATGAATTACTCCACCGGCGCGGCGATTTCGGCGGGACCCTGAATGCGGGCTTCCTGGGAATTGAGCAGCGGTTCTTCCCGCTTGACCCGGCGGTATTTTCCGTTCTTTTTCATTTCCCAGGCTTTCATGTTGTCGTTCAGTTCGTCGTTCAGGGAGGCGATAATGCGGTTCTGCAAGGCCGGGTCCTCGATGGGGAACATCAGCTCCACCCGCTTATCCAGGTTTCGGGGCATCCAGTCGGCGGAAGAGAGATAAACCTCCTTCTCTCCCCCGTTTTCAAACACATAGGCCCTGGTATGCTCCAGCAGGCGGCCCACGATGGACCGCACCCGCAGATTTTCCCGCCCGCCGGTTTTCAGGCAGCACATGCCGCGCACGATCAGATCGATTTCCACGCCAGCGTCGGCGGCCTTATAAACCATCTTGATGATTTTGGGGTCCACCAGGGAATTCATTTTGGCGGTGATCCGGGCAGGCAGCCCCGCTTCGGCGTGTTCGATTTCCCGGCGGATCAGGCGCTTGAAAACCTTGCGCAGGTGCGTAGGCGCTTCCACCAGTTTCTCCATTTCCGTGGATTCGCCGTAGCCTGTGACCCGATTGAAATAATTCACGGCGTCCCGGCCAATGGCCTCGTCGCAGGTGAACAGGCCCATATCCGTGTACAGCTTGGCGGTCACGTCGTTATAATTGCCGGTGCCCAAATGCACGTAGCGGCGAAGGCCGTCCGGCTCCTTGCGCACCACGCAGGTGATCTTGCTGTGGGTTTTCAGCTTGGGCACGCCGTAAAACACGTGGCACCCCGCCTTTTCCAAAGCTAAGCACCAGTTGATGTTGTTTTCCTCGTCAAAACGGGCGCGCACCTCCACCAGCACCGTCACCTGCTTGCCCGCCTGGGCGGCACGGATCAGCGCCGCCACGATGGGCGACTTTCCGCTGACGCGGTACAGGGTCTGCTTGATGGCCATCACGTTCTGATCCTCCGCGGCCTCGCAGATGAAGCGCAGCACGGGATCAAAGCTGTCGTAGGGATGGTTCACCAGGATATCCCCGCCGCGGATGGCGCGGAAAATGGAGCCCTCCTGGCGGAAGCGCTCGTCGATCCGGGGCGTGAAGGGCGGGAAGCGCAGGTCGTCAAACTCCGGCAGAGAGGAAATCTGCTTCATGAAATAGTCGAGGTTCAAAGGGCCAGGCACGGAAAAAACGCCTTCCTCGGCCACGTCCAAATACTTTTTCAGCCGCGCCAGCAGGCGTGCGTCGCCGCCCACCGGCACCTCTAAGCGCACCACTCTGCCCCATTTGCGCTTTTTCAGGTTCTTCTGCATTTCCACGATCAGGGCGTCGGCGTCGCTGTCGTTATAAAGAAAATCGGTGTTGCGGGTAACGCGGAAAGGCAGCACCGCCATGGGATGGGCCTTGCCGAACAGCCGGTGGGAAAAGGCGGCGATCACCTGCTCCAGCATCACGCCCCGGGCCTTGCCCCGGCCCATGGGCAGCATCACCACCCTGGGCAGCGTGGAGGGAACGGTCAGCAGCGCCATGCGCGGCGCGCCCGTTCGCACGGTGGCCGGCAGCAGCAGGGCCAAATACAGGTGCTTGGACGCCAGCAGAGGGAAGGGCCGCTTGTCGTCGATGGCGCGGGGCGTCATCAGGGGCTGCACCTGCTCGTCAAAATAGTGGCTCAGCCATTCCCGCTGTTCCTTGTTCAATTCCTCGATCTTGAGGAAATGAATGCCGCTTTGCGACAGGGCAGGCACATATTCCGTGTTCAGCAGTTCATACTGCCTCGTCACCTGCTCCTGCACCGCCGGGAAAATCTCGTCCAGCTGTTCCCGGGGCGTGAGGCCCGAAGGATCCTTTTTCTTGTCCCCCGCGAACGCGGCCCGCACCAGAGAACCCACCCGCACCATGAAAAACTCGTCTAAATTGGTGGAGCAGATGGACAGAAATTTGCCCCGTTCCAGCAGCGGGTTATCGGCGTTTGCCGCTTCCTCCAGCACCCGGCGGTTGAAATCGATCCAGCTCAATTCCCGATTGATGATTTCCTTTTTGGCCATGGGTATTTACACATCCTTTTGTATTGATCAGAAGGTCAGTTTACTGGTGAGGGTGATCACGGTAACGGAGGGCGTATTAAACAGGCGGATCGGGGGCAGGCCAGTGGCGGCGCTGGCGCCTAAGCCAGGGCTTATATACTGGGAAATACCGTGGGTGGCGCTCAGGCCCTTCACCTTCTGGTCCTCCGGGAACCAAACGCCGCCCTGGCCGGACGCATCCGGCACGCGCACCGCGCCGATGCCCGGTATGCGCCACTGACCCGCCACGTTATGGCCGGCCAGCACCAGGGAGATGGAACGGATATGGCTGGCGTTATCCGCCCCAGTCCATTCCCGCAGGTCCTCAAGCACGCTTTCCTGTAAGGGAACGTGGGTCATGCCGATATGGACGTGGTCTTCCAGGTTTTCCTGCCAGGCCTGGCGGATGCGGTCCAACTGATCCAGCTGATATTCCACCGCGGCCAGGGCGGCATCCCGTTCCGGGGACCCCTCCATGGCCAGCAGTTCCGCCTGCCGGGCCTCGTAAGCATTTTGTGAGCCTTCATCGTTCAAGGTATATACCCAGGTGGGGCACAGCCAGAGGGTGCCCTTCCCCTTATCGATACGCACTGGAGCGTCTAAATATACCGCGCCTTGGCTTTGGGCCGCCCGGATATAATCCGCCAGGGGGCTGTCCCCGGCGTGGGGCGCGGCGATCAGGGCGGCGGGGTCCTCATCCCCCGGGATGAAATAGACGGGCTTTTCCCCGAACAGCTTGAGCAGCTCCAAAAACGCGCCGATGTCCCCGTTCTTGCCCGTAATATCCCCGGTGATGCATACGATATCATAGGTCGCGGAAGCAATAGCCGCCTGCACCTGCTCCTGATGGGGGCCAAAATACAAGCCGTGCAGGTCGCTGATATGCAGGATGCGGAAGTTTTCCAGGCTGCTTGGCAGGTTGGGCACCGTGACGGACTGTTTCAGCAGGCTCACCCGGCTGTTGCTGATGGTGTTCAGCACCGCCACCGTGGCAATGATCAGCGCCAGCAGCAGGATAAAAAAGCCAATAAACGGATGCTTTCGCCTGCCTTCGTCAAATAAAGGATCGTGAGATCGTCCCATGATGATCTCCTTTCTGTTCCAATGACCTTTATTATATATGAAAACTGCGTTTTCCGCAACGAAAAAAGCGTTTATTTCCTGATTTTCTGATCGCTGCCAAACTGAAAAGGGCCGTGCTTCCGCACGGCCCTGATTTACCGGAGACAGGGAATTACTTGCCCAGGAATTCGTCCAGCTGGCGCTGCGCTTCGGCGATGATGTCGTTCAGGCCGGCAGCTTCCATCTTGGCGCGCATAGCGGGAATACCAACTTCGGGATCGTCGGGATCGACGACGCCGCACTGGATGTTGGCGAAGTATTCAGCCTTGATGGCGCTGATTTCAGCGAACTGGGTGGAGAAATCGATGGGAGCCTTAGAGTCGAAGGTGAAGCCGCTGATCTTGGATACAGGAGCATCGGCCACAGCCGCGAAGTAGTGATCCCACTGATCCAGCACGGGAGCCGGATAGGTGCCGTCCAGGGTCTGTTCGCTGGCTTCGATGGAGTTGATGGCGTAGTTGGCCTGAGAGAAGCGCCAGGGGGTGTAGCCAGCGCTGCCAGCTTCAGTGCGGACGACCGCCTGACCCAGCACGTTGCCTGCTTCGTCCTTCACGTCGCGATATTCAAAGTGATAGCCGGGCACACCGTAGGCCAGGATGTCGCGGACTTCCTTATCGGTGTTGACCAGTTCCTGGAATTTGACGGCCATTTCAAAACGGGCGGGGTCGTCTTCCAGGGTGATGGAGAAAGCGTTCATAGCGCCCTGCACACCATCGGTGTTCAGGAAGGGGCCGGCATAGCGGGTCATCTTTACCCAGAAGCCGCGGGAAGGAGTGTAATCATAGTCGTCCCAAGCCTGTACGAAGCTGATGTGGTGCAGCTTGCTGCTGATGGAATCCTCGCTCAGGGTGGGAGCGTCGGGGTTCACCAGGCCCATCTGATACCACTTATGCATGGTGCGATAGCGGTTTACGATTTCTTCATCGTCGAACACAGACACAACCTTGTCGTCGCCGAACACAACGCCGATCAAGGGAGTACGGTTGATGAAGTCGAAGGAGGATTCAACGCCAGCGGGAGCGCCGCCGATGTTCACAGGATACTGACCCAGTTCAGGATTTGCTTCCATAGCGCTCTTCATAGCGACCAGGAAGGGAGTCAGTTCGTCCCAGTTGTCGATCTTAGCAGGGATTTCGATGCCCGCATCCTTAGCGACCTGGGCGTCATACACGATGAAGTTTTCGGGAGCGATATCCTTGTAAACGGGAATGGCGTACAGGCCGGGGCCATAGGCGCCGCCGGAGGAGCAGGCCAGTTCCCAAACAGATTCAGGCATGGAAGCCCACAGGGTGGGAGCCCATTCCTTAATCTTGTTGCCGCCGTCAGCGTACAGATTGGCATAGATGCCATCCGCCACTCTGTCGTTGAAGTTGTTGTACCAGGAGCAAGTGAAATACATATCGTACACTTCACCGGAAGCGATGGAAGTGCCCACTTCATCGCTGCTCATGTACACGATTTCGATTTCGCAGCCCAGGCGTTCACGGGTGATCTTGTTCAATTCTTCCAGTACCATGGCGTTGTCAATGGGGGCGGGGCTGTTGCCCTGTACCCAGGTGAGCTTCATGTATTCTTCGGCGGAAGCGAAGGATACGAAGGTCATCATGCTCAGCACCATGACCAGCGCCAGCATCACAGAAACGAGTTTCTTCATACTTTTAATTCCTCCTCGCTTATTTTGTTACACAGCGTCACAACTGCGCTGCATAATCGCTATTTAGAAATATAGCACGTCTTTTCATAGCTGTCAATGTGTGTTTTGTTGCCAAATTGTACATTTTGATTGTTTTCTTGCAAAATCCGTCAAAATCGATCACCTAAAAAGGGCAGCCATGAAGCTGCCCTATATACCGGGAAACGAATCATCCTTTTACCGCGCCGATGGTCAGGCCGGATACGAAGTACTTCTGGAAGAAGGGATAGGAGCAGGCGATGGGTACCACGGACACCACAACCATGGCCATGCGGACAGTTTCGGAGGGAACGTTGGATACCGTGCCCGCCGTCATGTTCTGAGAATTGCGGGTGAGGAAGGAAATGTTTTCTTCCAGTGAAATCAGCACGTACTGGAGGGGGAACAGATCATGCTTGTTGCCGGAAATGTAGTACTTGGCCATCAGCCAGTCGTTCCAATAGGCGAAGGTGAGGAACAGGCCGATGGTGGCGATAGCGGGCAGTGAAATGGGCAGCACGATCTGCACGAAAATGCGGATCATCCGGGCCCCGTCGATCTTGGCCGATTCGATCACGGCGTCGGGTACGGTGGTCTGGAAGAAGGTGCGCATGATGATGCAGTAGAAGCTGGAACAGCAGATGGGAATGATCATAGCCCAATAGGTATCCTTCAAGCCTAAGATATGGGCGTTGATCATATAGCTGGCCACCAGACCGCCGCTGAACAGCATGGGGATGAAGATGTACCATGTGAAGAATTTGCGCAGCCGGTAATTAGGGCGGCTCAGGGCAAAGCCCATGGTGGAGGTGGTCACCAGGCCCAGCAGGGTGCCTACGATGGTGATACCGATGGAATTGAGGAAGGCCCGTCCGATATAGCCGCTCTGCTTCGCTAAATATTCATAGCTGGCAAGGCTCAGGGCATTGGGGAAGTAGCTGTAGCCCTTGATGCGGATGGAAGCCTCTGAGGAGAAGGACACCATCAATACCAGCAGGGCGGGCATCAGGCAGATGAACGCCAGGAAGATGAACAGCAGGCTGATCAGTACGTTCGTGCCGGGTTTTACGCGGGTATATTTCAATACGGTATGCTTTTCCTTTGCCATGTCAATCGCTCCTTTCTCTTTCACGCCGCGTCCATCAGAACAGGCCCGCTTCGGGGTCGATCTTCTTGACGATCAGGTTAGCCGCCACGATGGTGATGCACCCCACTGTGGACTGCAGGAAAGCCGCGGCGGAGGAAAGGTTCACGTTGGACTGTTCCAGCAGCGCCTTGTACACGTACACGTCGATGGTCTGGGTCACGCTGGTCAGCGCGCCGGAATTGCGGGTGGCCTGATAGAACAGGCCGAAGTCGCTGCGGAAGATGTTGCCCACAGCCATAATGAACATGATAGAAATGGTGGGGCGCAGCAAAGGCAGGGTGATATATCTTACCTGCTGGCTCTTGCTGGCGCCGTCGATGAGGGCAGCCTCATACAGCTCAGCGTCAATGCCGCTGATGGAGGCCATATACACAACCATGCTGTACCCCATGCCTTTCCATACATTTAGGAATACCAGGAAGTACATCCAGAACCCGGTATCCTGATACCAGTTGTGGTTCTGCCCCGTGGCCGCGTCAACAAAGTGGAACACGTGGTTCACCAGACCGTTGTCGGTCGCCAGGAAAGCGTACACGAAGTAGCTGACAACAACCCAGGAAAGGAAGTGGGGCAGGAACATCATGGTCTGGCAGGTTTTGGCCAGCTTTTTGGAGTAGAGCTCGTTGAAGAGGATAGCCAGGGTGACCGGGATCACGATGCCTAAGATGATAAACACGATGTTGTACAGGATCGTGGTCCGCAGCATGATCGGGAAATAGGAGGATTTAAACAGGAAATTGAAATTATCTAACCCCACCCATTTGCTGTTGTTGAACAGCGCCCACAGGAAGGATTTGCCGGGCCGGGGCTTGTAATTCTTGAACGCGATGATCACGCCGAACATAGGCGCGTAGCAGAACAGCAGATACCAGATGGTGGTGGGCAGGTGCAGCAGGAAAATCTCCAGATTGTCAAAGGACGCGCCGTTGCTTCCTGTACCTGCCTTTTTCTTTGGTTTGGTGATGGTTTTTGTGCTCATTTCATTAGCCCCCTTCTGTTTTATTCTGAACCGAATATGAAACAGCACTGTTTTCACAGTGAAACAGCGTCATAAAAGGTCTTGTGCAATCCGTATTTTTTATTATATGGCTTTCGGTGCATATTGTCAATAATGATTTGAAATTTTGCCAAAAAACACAGAAAAGCCGGCAAAAAAAGCAAGATAAAACAGGTTCTGTTTGAATGAAAAAACCGGTCCAGACGGACCGGCCAAAAGGTAAAATGACAAGGCATCATACCACTTGCGCGCCGAAGGGGGCCAGGGACAGCTTAGCGTACTTGAAAAACTGTTTCCCAAAGGGGATGCCGATGATGGTGACGCTCAGCAGCACGCCTAAAATGAAGTGGACCAGCGCCAGTTCAATGCCCGATACGAAGAACCAAATGACATTCACCAGAAAGGACACCGCCCCTCCCTCATACACGACTTCCTTTCCAAAGGGCGAAAAGGAAAGCTGGGCGAACTTGAAGCACTGCACCCCGATGGGGATGCCCACCACGGTCACGCACCAGAGCAGCCCGGCGATCAGCCAGCAGATGCTGCTGATCAGACCGCCGCAGAGCAGCCACACCAGATTTCCAGCGAAGCTCAGCATGTTACTCGTCCACCTTATCGGGAATGATGATCGCCGCCAGGATGTAAACAAACAGTCCGCCGCCCGCCAGGAAGGACAGGGCCACAAACCCTAAACGCACCAGGGTGGGATCGATATCGAAATATTCGCCGATGCCGCCGCACACGCCCGCTACCTTTTTATTCGTCCTGCTCTTGTAAAGCCTCTTCTCCATTGTTCGTTTCCTCCCTCTGTTCTTTGTTTCCCGGTTACGGGCATAGTTTACCATAGATTCCTGAGAATACAAGAAAAACCGAATGAGAATTTGATGAGAATATCCGCTGCATTCTTTCATCTGTTTCCATATACTTTATGTATTGTAAAAAATTTCTATTCTTCCCCATTGACCGGCCCGGACCATCCATGATATGATCATTTTGCCCGCTTGACGGGCGGCTTCGGCTACCCTATAATGAAACAAACCGAACGAAGGAGGAGGAAACCCGTGAAAAAACTGCTTGCTTTGGTATTCGTCCTGATCTTAGCCGTTGTTTCGGTCTCCGCCCTGGCGGAAAACGGAGAAAAGGACCTGCTGACCCGCATCCGTGAACGGGGCACCCTGATCATCGCCACCGAAGGCAACTGGAGCCCCTGGACCTATCACGATGAAAACGACGTGCTGACCGGCTTCGACATCGAAATCGGCGCGCTGATCGCCGAAAGCTTGGGCGTGAAACCCGTATACATGGAAACCGCCTGGGACGCCATTTTGGCGGGCGTGGACAGCGGACGGTTTGATATCGCCTGCAACGGCGTGGACTACACCGAGGAACGGGCGCAGAAATACGATTTTTCCGATCCCTATGTGTATACCGAAATCGTGCTGGTGGTGCGCGCCGACAATGATTCCATTCATTCCTTCGAGGATCTGAAGGGCAAAAAGACCGCCAACTCCCCCAATTCCACCTATGCCCAGCGGGCGGAAGCCGTTGGTGCCTCCGTCACCTATGTGGATACCCTGGACCAAACCCTGACCTTGGTGCTTCAGGGCCGGGTGGACGCCACCATCAACGCAAAAGGCTCCGTAGATGATTATTTGAGCGAGCATCCCGACGCCAACATCAAAGTGGTGGTCACCGCGCCCGGCGATCCGGTCTGCTATCCCGTGCGCAAGGGCGCAGACAGCGCTTCCCTGCTGGCGGCCATCAATGAAGCTTTGGCAAAGGCCCGGGAGGACGGCACGTTAGCAGCCCTTTCTGAAAAATACTTTGGAACCGATCTGACCAATCCCCTGTAATGGGCAAACTTATTCTCCTTATTTTCGCCGCGGGAGCTTCTTGCTTCCGCGGCCTTAAAATGTTATGATGAAAACGCCGGTTTCCGGCAAAGCATCCTATGGAGTGGAAACAATGGACGAACGCCTGTGGAATATTTTAGTGGATTCATTTCCCAAGCTGCTGGAATACGGCGTCCGGGTGACCATCCCCCTGACGGTCCTTTCCTTTGCGCTGGCTTTGGTCGTCGCCGTGATCGTAGCCCTGATCCAGTACGCCGATATCAAGGTGCTCAGGCAAATCTGCCGGTTTTATATCTGGATCATCCGGGGCACGCCGCTGCTGGTGCAGCTCTATTTGGTGTTTTACGGCCTGCCCAGCGTAGGCGTGGTGCTGGATGCATTTCCGGCGGCGGTGCTGGTGCTGGGCTTCAACGAAGGGGCTTATTTGGCGGAAACGGTGCGCGGGGCCCTGGAAAGCGTAAGCCACGGACAAATGGAAGCGGGCTACTGCGTGGGCATGAATTATTTGCAGATCATGGCCCATGTGGTGCTGCCCCAGGCGTTCCGCACGGCTTTCCCCGCCTTGGGCAATTCCATGATCGCCATGCTCAAGGAAACCTCCATGGCCGCCACCATCACCGTGGCGGAAATGTTCCGCCAAGCCCAATTGATCACCGGCCGGGTGTACGAAGCCCTGGCGCTGTACAGTGAAGTGGCGCTGATTTATCTGCTGTTCTGCACCGTGCTCACCTGGCTGCAGCGCTTGGGTGAAAAGCGGCTTTCCGCCTACGGAGGGAAAAAACATGATGCTGGAAGCGAAAAACGTGCACAAGCGTTTCGACGGGCAAGAGGTACTCAAGGGCCTTGATTTGCAGGTGGAAAAGGGCGACGTGGTGGCGATCTTGGGCCCCAGCGGTTCCGGCAAAACCACGTTCCTGCGCTGCCTGAATTTCCTGGAACGGGCCGACCATGGGGAACTGATCTTCGACGGGGAGCATTTTGACCTTCATGCCGCCAGACATGGGGACATTGCCCGGGTGCGGAAAAAGACGGCGTTCGTGTTTCAGAACTACAATCTGTTCCTCAACAAAACCGTGCTCCAGAATGTGACCCTGGGCCTCACTGTGGCTGGAAAAATGAAAAAAGCCCAGGCCAATGAAATCGCCATGGCCGCCCTGAAACGAGTGGGGATGGAAAACAAGCTGGGCAGCTATCCTTCCCAGCTTTCCGGCGGCCAGCAGCAGCGGGTGGCCATCGCCCGGGGGCTGGCTTCCAGCCCGGAAATCATCTATTTTGACGAGCCCACCTCCGCCCTGGACCCGGAACTGATCGGGGAAGTGCTGGCGGTCATGCGCCAATTGGCGGAGGACGGCATGACCATGCTGGTGGTGACCCACGAAATGGACTTCGCCCGGAACGTGAGCAATAAGGTGTTGTTCATGGCGGACGGCATCGTGGTGGAAAGCGGTCCCTCCAAAGCCTTTTTTGAAAATCCTCAAGAAGCCCGGAGCCGGGAGTTTATCCGGTCGATCCTCGAATCAAGAAAGTAAACTATCATTTAACGGCTGCTTCCGCGGAACATGCGGAAACAGCCGTTTTTTTCCTGCCTTTTCTCTTGCGGAAAACTCCTTAAATTGGTATCATAGGGATCGGGAGGCGATTGCAATGAACACGTTTAAGGATTTATGCGCGAAGCCAGGCGTCTTTTATCTGCCCCGTCAGGGTGAAGATATGGAAAAATGGGCCATGGTGGCCTGCGATCAATATACCGCGCAGAAGGATAAATGGGAACAGGCGGACGCGGCAGTGGGCGGTTCCCCCTCCGCCCTGCGGCTGATCATTCCCGAAGCGTATTTGGACGAAAGCGACCAACAGGTGCCCAAGGTGCAGGCCGCTATGACGCAATACCTGAACGATGGCATTCTGACCGAAGCCGTGCGGGGCATGGTGCTTTTGGAGCGCGCCACCCAATCCGGTTCCCGGCTGGGCCTGGTGATGACGGTGGATTTGGAAGCTTACGATTTCGCGGCGGGCACAAAGTCCCTGATCCGGCCCACGGAGGGCACCATCGTGGCCCGCATTCCCCCGCGCCAGAAGGTGCGCAGGGGCGCCAAGCTGGAACTCTCCCATATCCTGCTGCTGTGCGACGACCCCGACCGCACGGTGATCGAACCGGTGTACGCAAAACGGAACGATTTGCGTCCCCTGTATGATACCCCCCTCTTACTGAACGGGGGCCGCGCCCGGGGCTGGGCCGTGGAGGACGAAGAAACCCTGAATCAAATCGCCGGTGCGCTGGCCGAGTTGCGAGAAAAGCTGCCCGAAGGCGGCATCCTGCTGGCCGTAGGCGACGGCAACCATTCCTTAGCCACCGCCAAAGCCCATTGGCTGGAGGTCAAGGCCGGATTGACCGCCGCGGAGCAGGAAACCCACCCCGCCCGCTTCGCCATGGTAGAACTGAATAACATCTACGACGACGCCCTGATTTTCGAGCCCATCCATCGGGTGATTTTCGGCCAGACGGGGGAAGCCGTTCTTTCCATGCTGAAAGAAGCGGATTTGCAGCCCGCCAGCGAAGACCCTGATTTGGTTGTGGTCACGAAAACCGGCGATTCATCCTTCCGCATCGGCCATCCCCTCCACGCCCTGCCCGTGGGTACAGTGCAGCAGCTTTTGGACAAAGCGCCGGGATTGAATCTGGATTACGTCCACGGGGAGGACGCCGTGCGGGGCATCGTGCAGAAGGAAAACGCCGTGGGCATCCTGCTGCCCCCCATGCCCAAATCCCTGCTGTTCCCCGCCGTGGCAAAGGACGGGCCTCTCCCCCGCAAAACCTTCTCCATGGGCGAAGCCAACGAAAAGCGTTACTATATGGAAGCGCGGAAAATCGTGAAAGAATAAGGAGGAAATGAAGATGAATAACAAAGGTGTCGGCGCTGTGTTTTGTCTGATTGCGGCCATTTTGATGTCCGCCAGGTATGTATCTGCCGCCATTTTTATGAGCAGCGTTCTCAGTTGGGACAGCGAGCTTTTCCGTGCGGGTCTGGAATATATCGGCCCGGCCCTGCCCATCGCGGCCATTGCCGCGCTGATCATCGGGGTGATTTTCTTAGGCGTTGGGATTTTTCAGGACAAAAAAGGATCATAACATCATGAACGATGCGGATTATATAAAAAGATGCTATGCATTGGCAATCAGCGCCGGAAAAAAGGGACATGATACTTTTGGCGCCATCCTTGTTCACGATGGAAAAATATTGGAAGAAGCGGAAAATACCGCCGATTATACAAACAACGTATTCGGGCACGCGGAGTTTAATCTTGTGCATCAATGCGCCAATCGATATACCGATGATATATTAGCACAATCAACGGTGTATACCAGTTGTGCTCCCTGCGAAAGATGCCTTGCCGCCATCGCATCCCTGGGCGTGCGCCGGATCGTATGCGGCGTTTCATATCAGGAATTTTCAAAACTGACGCCGTTCGATTATCAGCGGGTGGATCGAGAAGGGCTTCTCCGGCAGCTTGGGATTCAAATGACGATCACGGAATCAGTCCTTGAAGAGGAAGGCATGCACGTGTTTGAATGGTGGGGCGGCGAGCATCGTCCCCTGGAAGAACTCATCGCTGAAATGGATGAAGTAAAAAGGAACAGGGACAAGGAAAGGAACAGGGACAAGGAGACGCGGGTGAACGGCCATGCTTCGGAAAAACGATGAAATCACAGTGACAATCGAGCGTTTCGGCGGGGAAATGGGCATTGCCCACTTAGACGGGCTGACGCTGTTCGTGCAGGGCGCGCTGCCGGGGGAAACGGTGACCGCCCGGGCCCAGAAGGTGGAAAAGACCCACGCTTTTTTGAAGACCCTGCGGGTGCTGACCCCCTCGGAAAGCCGAGTGACGCCCCCCTGCCCCTATTATGAAAAATGCGGCGGCTGCGTATGCCAGCACATGACCTATGAAGCATCGCTGACCATGAAGCGCGAACGGGTGCGGGACGCCCTCTCCCGCATCGGCGGCATCGATGTGGACGTTGCTCCCGTCGTCGGCATGGACGATCCCTGGCGCTACCGCAACAAGACCGCCCTGCCCGTGGGCGGGGAAAAGGGCGCGCCGCAAATCGGCTTTTACGCGCCGCGCAGCCACCGGATCATCGATATCGACGGGTGTCTCATCGCCAAGCAGGAAAGCGACGAAGTATCCATCATCCTGCGCCGGTGGATGGAGAAATTTCAAATAGAGCCCTATCACGAGGAAACCCGCGCGGGTCTGATCCGTCACGTCATGAGCCGGGTATCCCGTTCCGGCCAGGTGATGGCCGTGGTCGTTGCCGCCGCCCCGTCTCTCCCCCACGAACGGGAGCTGACCGCCATGCTCCGGGCGGGCGTGCCGGGGCTGTGTTCCCTGTACCTGAATATCAACCGCCGGGGGGACAACGTGATCTTGGGCCCCGAAAGCCGCCTGCTGTACGGAGAAAAGCGCTTGCAGGACACGCTTTGCGGCCTGAAATACGCTCTGTCGCCCCAATCTTTTTTCCAGGTGAACCCCGTCCAGACCGAAAAGCTGTACCAAACCGCCGTGGATTTCGCCGGGCTCACCGGCAATGAGCTGGTGGCCGACTTGTACTGCGGCGCGGGCACCATTTCCCTGCTGCTGGCCCGGCACGCCAAAAAAGTGGTGGGAATCGAAATCGTGCCCCAGGCCATCCGGGACGCGGAGGAAAACGCCCGCACAAACGGCGTTTCCAACGCAGACTTCCACGCCGCCGCCGCCGAAGACTTGCTGCCCCAAATGGTGGCCCAGGGCCTGCGCCCGGACGTGATCGTGCTCGACCCGCCCCGCAAGGGCTGCGAGGAGCCCGTCCTCCGCGCCATCGCCCAAGCCGCCCCCCGCCGCGTGGTCTACGTTTCCTGCGACCCCGCGACATTGGCCCGGGACGCGAAAATTTTGTGCGCGAATGAGTACAAGGCCGACCTATGCCAGCCCGTGGATATGTTTTGTTGGTCGGGCCATGTCGAGACGGTTGCACTATTGTCCAAAATCAAGACCTCCGTACATATCGACATTGATCTGGATATGACGGAGCTGGATGTGACGAAAGCGGAAACCAAGGCTACCTATGAAGAAATCAAAGCCTATGTGCTGGAGCATACA